>NZ_JBAZOS010000099.1:0-2531 GCF_041648615.1 Brevundimonas sp. | reverse complement strand
CCGTCCGGGACGAGGGTTTCGCGGCGGCGCGCAGCCCCCGGTTCACCGCCCCGATCGGGTTGCGGACGTGGAGCGGCGGTCAGTGGATCGGCCTGGGCGGCTTCAACGGCGATCCGTCCAGCGCCGACGGGATCGCCCTGACCGCCCTTCAGACCGCAGTCGAGGCGCGGGCCGGCGAGATTCGCGAGGCGCCGGCGGTGGTCTTCGACCTGCGTGGCAACAACGGCGGATCCTCGGCCTGGATCAACGCCCTGGCCACGACCCTGTGGGGCGAGGCCGAGGTCAGGGCCCGCGCGCCCGACGCCCTGGCCGTGGACTGGCGGCCCTCGGAGAAGAACATCGCCCAGCTTGAGGAATACAAGGTTCTGATGGCGTCCAACCCCGAGCTCGTGGCCTGGCTGACCACGGCCGCCGAGGGGATGCGCGCCGCGCGGGCCGAGGGCCGGCCGTTGTGGCGCGAGCCGGAGGAGGACGAGGCCGCGGCCGCCTCGCCCGTCGGGCCCTCGCCGATGAAGGCGCGGACCTGGGTGCTGACGGATTCCGGCTGCGCCTCGGCCTGTCTCGACGCTGTCGATCTGCTCAAGGCCCTGGGCGCGACCCACGTCGGCCAGGAGACCTCGGGGGACACGGCCTATATGGAAATCCGGGAAGAGGCGCTGCCCGGCGGCCGCGTCGTCGCCCGCCTGCCCATGAAGGTCTACCGTGGCCGGCCCCGCGGCGACAACGAGACCTATGTCCCCGCCCATGAATGGACCGGCGCCCTGGGCGACACGGCGGGGCTCGAGGCCTGGCTTGCGGGACTCGACGCGGCGGCGGCCAGGCGTTAGGCGGGTTCCATGACCGACGATCCGACAAAAGACAGCAACGGCAACATCCTGGCCGACGGCGACAGCGTGACCCTGATCAAGGACCTCAAGGTCAAGGGTTCGGGCGGCGTGACCCTGAAGCGCGGGACCCTGGTGAAGAACATCCGCCTGACCGGCGATACGGACGAGATCGAGGCCAATGTCGACAAGGTCCGCGGCCTCGTGCTGCGGACGGAGTTCGTCAAAAAGGCCTGAGCCCCGGCGACGCCGGGCCCAGGCCCTGGCCTCGCCGGTTCGTCACAAAGACCACCAAGGATTCACGAAGGGCACAAAGGGGGCCGAGCCCGGCGCCAAGGCCTTCGTGTTCTTCGTGCTGTCTTTGTGAGCTTTGTGATGAACCAACCCGGGTCGACGGCCGGCTACGCCGGCAAGGGATAAGCGCTCAGCCTTGCGCGTTGCGGATCGCGGCCGCCCCGGCGAACGGCGTGACCACCGCTGCGAACAGCACATAGGCGGCGAGGAAAGCCAGGGCCGGGGTCGGGTCGAGGCCGTTGACGGCCCGCTCCAGGGCGCCGGCGCCGAACACCACCGGCGGGATGAACAGCGGCAGGACCACGACGGCGATCAGCAAGCCGCCGCGTTTCGATCCCAGGGCCAGGGCTGCCCCCAGCGCGCCGGTCAGGGCGAAGCCGAGCGAACCGATCAGGGCCGACATCGCGACCAGCGGGGCCAGCGACGGCGGCAGGCCCATGGTGATCGCCGCGACCGGCGCGGTCAGGGCCAGGGGGACGCCGACCGCCAGCCACTGCGCCTTGGCCTTGGCGAGGACGACCAGCTCGAGCGGGATGGGGCCCAAGGCGATCAGGTCCAGCGCCCCGTCTTCCAGGTCGCGTTCGAACAGCCGCTCCAGCGACAGGATCGACGACAGGGCCAGGGCCAGCCAGGCGATGCCGCCGGCGATGGGCCTCAGCCCGGCCGGGTCGCCGCCCGCCGCCAGCGGGACCAGCGCCGTCAGGCACAGGAAGAAGCCGCAGGCCAGCAGCGGCCCGCCGCCGCCCGACCAGGCCAGGGCCAGCTCGCGCCGGAACAGGATCATCAGCCCCTTCATCGCCCGACCCCGATGTCGAGGGCGCGGGCCGGAACCGGCAGGGGATCGTGGACGGCGGCGAGAATGGCGCCGCCCTTGTCGAGATGCGCCTGCATCAGCAGGCCCAGGGCCGCGCGCCAGCGGGCGTCGAGCGGGGCGAAGGGCTCGTCGAGCAACCACAGCGGCCGCGGGGCGGCGACCAGCCGGGCGAAGGCCAGGCGGCGGCGCTGGCCGGCCGACAGTTTGCGCACCTCGAGGTCCAGCAGGGGCTCCAGCGCCAGCACGTCGACGGCGGCGGCGATCCCGTCCGCATCGGCTCCGGCCCAGCGGGCCTGGAATTCCAGCTCCTCGCGGGCCCGGCGGCCGGTCTTGAGCCCGTCCAGATGGCCCAGCCAGTGGATGTGGCTCGCCCGCGCGGCGGCCGGATCAGCGCCGGCGAAGGCCATGGTCCCGGCGTCCGGGCGGATGAAGCCGGCGAGAACGCGCAGCAGGGAGGTCTTGCCGGCGCCATTGGCTCCGGTCAGGGCCACGGCCTCGCCGGCGGCGATCTGGAACGACAGATCGCGGAACAGCACCCGTTCGCCGCGGGAGACGGTGAGGGAAGTGACCTGGATCACGGCGTCTCCCTCCCCTTCATG
>NZ_JBAZOS010000098.1:0-2566 GCF_041648615.1 Brevundimonas sp. | reverse complement strand
CAGCCGGTCGATCAGGACGCCGGCGATCACGCCGACGGCCGCGACGCCGAGCAGGACGGCGATGCTGCCGATGCCGACCTTTTCATTGCGGGTCAGGCGACGACGGCCCCGGGGGTCGATGATCCGGTCGCGATGGCGCTTCAGGCGGGCCATCAGGCGGCCAGCCTGGCGTTCTTCTTCACCTTGGCCACGGCGCGCTCGCGCTTCAGCCGGGACAGGTGGTCGATAAACAGGATGCCCTCGAGGTGGTCCATCTCGTGCTGGATGCAGACGGCGTAGAGACCCTCGGCCTCTTCCTCCACCGTCTCGCCGGCGTAGTTGATGTAGCGCAGGCGGACGCGGGCGGGGCGTTCGACGCTGTCGAAATATTCGGGGACCGACAGGCAGCCCTCCTCATAGGTGAACAGCTCGTCGGAGGCCCAGACGATCTCGGGGTTGACGTAGTAGCGGGGGTTGCGGCGCGCCAGCTCCCACTTCGCCCGGTCCTCGTCCGACAGCTCGGCGGGATCCTGATCGTCCTCGACGCCGTCGCGGTCGTTCAGGTCCATGACGATGACCCGGCGGACGTCGCCGATCTGGACGGCGGCCAGGCCGATGCCGGGCGCGGCGTACATGGTGTCGAGCATGTCGTCCATCAGACGGCGCAGCTCATCGGTCACCGGCCCTTCGACAGGGGCGGAGATCTGCTTCAGCACCGCCAGGTCGGCGGCGTTGTCGATGGTGAGGATGCGACGGACGGCCATGTCCGCGAGGTAGGGTGGCCGACCCCAAAGGTCAAGATTTGGCGGCGGACAGGCTGTTCAGTCGAAGGTCTCGGCGACGCGCGCGGATGTCTTCTTCGACCGACGGGCCATGGAGGTCATCATGGCTCCGATGGGGAAGATGGCGATCAGGGCGAGCAGACCGAAGAAGGCCCAC
The DNA here is from genome assembly GCF_041648615.1 of Brevundimonas sp. Taxonomy (GTDB): domain Bacteria; phylum Pseudomonadota; class Alphaproteobacteria; order Caulobacterales; family Caulobacteraceae; genus Brevundimonas. The sequence goes on along the minus strand of NZ_JBAZOS010000098.1, from coordinate 1,648 downwards.
AGGATGCCGAAAACGATGGCCATCAAGCCAATCACCATGCCGTCGACATGGTTTCGCAACAGGGCACGGAAACGCGCCGGGTCCTCAGATCGACGGACTGCCTCGCGCTTGTAGCCCCGCGTCCGGACGACGCCGGACCGATGGGCCCCGAGAAACGGCAGCAGGTCGCGAAGGACCAGGTAGATGCCGGCCAGACAGGCGCCGATTACGACGAACATCGGTTTCACTCCCCCGGGGTCAGCGGACCCTGCGGGTCAACCGTCGTCCCTGTCCAGTCCCGGCAACGGCCTCGGCTTGCGGTCCTGGTCGATGGCCACATAGGTGAAGACGCCCTCGGTGACGCGCACCGAAGCGGCCTGGGCGTGATCCCGGGCGCGTTTCCAGGCCTCGACATGGACGCGGATCGAGGTCCGGCCGGTCCGGACGACCCGGGCGTAGATCGAGACCTCGTCGCCGACCGAGACGGGCTGGTGGAAGACCATGCCGTCCAGGGCGATGGTGGCGCAGCGGCCCCGGGCCAGTTCGAAGGCGGGCGTCGCCCCGGCCAGATCCATATGGGCCAGCAGCCAGCCGCCGAAGATGTCGCCCTCGGGATTGGTGTCGGCGGGCATGGCGATGACGCGCCCGACGGGCTGGCCTTGGGGCAGGGTCGAAGGGGCGTCGGTCACGCGCGAAGGCTCCGGTTGCGGGAGGGCGGCGCGCCGGCCCGATTCGGGTTCGATCATGACGCTTGTTCGTTCTTCGCGGAACCGGGGTGCGGGCGCCCGCCGCCGGCCGGCCCTCAGGCCGCCGCCGTCAGCGGCGTCCGGCCCATGTAATCCCGGACCAGCGGCGCGGCCTCGACCCGTCTGGCCAGCTGCAGCTGAAAGACCATGCAGCCGCGGTGACGGAAGGCGATCTCGCTGACGCCGAGGTAGAATTCCCACATCCGGCAGAAGCGCTCGTCGTAGAGGGCCGCGATCTCGTCGCGGCGGGCGGCGAACCGGGCCCGCCAGGCCTTGAGGGTTTCCGCATAGTGGAGGCGGAGGATCTCGATATCCGTGACCCACAGGCCGGCGCGCTCGATCGCCGGCAGAACCTCCGACAGGGCCGGGATGTAGCCGCCCGGAAAGATGTATTTGCCGACCCATGGCTGGTTCTGGCCGGTGGGATGGTTCTGCCCGATGGAGTGGATCACGGCCACGCCGTCGTCGGTCAGCAGGCGGGCGACGGCGTCGAAATAGGCCTGGTAGTTGGGCGGGCCCACATGTTCGAACATCCCCACCGAGACGATGCGGTCGAACGGACCCGCGACGTCGCGATAGTCCTGGAGCCGGAAGGCGGTCCGGTCGGCCAGGCCCCGGCTCGCCGCCCGCGACCGGGCCGCGGCGAGCTGTTCCTCCGACAGGGTGATCCCGGTGACATGGGCCCCGGCCGCCTCGGCCAGGGTCAGGGCGAGCCCGCCCCAGCCGCAGCCGATGTCGAGGACCCGCTGGCCGGGCTGGAGCAGAAGCTTGGCGGCGAGACGCCGCTTCTTGGCGGCCTGGGCGGCCTCAAGGGTCACGCCGGGATGCTCGAAGAAGGCGCAGGAATACTGCAGGTCCTCGTCGAGGAAGCGGCGATACAGATCCAGCGACAGGTCATAGTGGTGGGCCACATTGCGGCGCGC
>NZ_JBAZOS010000097.1:0-2573 GCF_041648615.1 Brevundimonas sp. | reverse complement strand
GACCCGAACGTCCAGGGCATCCTGGTCAACATCTTCGGCGGCATCATGAAGTGCGACGTCATCGCCGAGGGCGTGGTCGCGGCCGTGAAGGAAGTGGGCCTGAAGGTGCCGCTGGTCGTCCGCCTCGAGGGCACCAACGCCGAACTGGGCAAGAAAATCCTCAACGAGTCGGGCCTGACCATCCAGGCCGCCGACGACCTCGACGACGCCGCCCAGAAGATCGTCGCGGCGGTCGGCTGAGGCTCATGCCTCGCCAACCGACCGTCCCGCTGACCGAATAATCAGAGCAGACCCCATGTCCATCCTCGTCGACAAGAACACCAAGATCATCGTCCAGGGCCTGACCGGCAAGACCGGCGGCTTCCACACCGAACAGGCCCTGGCCTATCACGGCACCCAGATGGTCGCCGGCGTCCACCCGACCAAGGGCGGCACGAACTGGACGGGCTCGCACGGCGAGACCCTGCCGATCTACGCCTCGGTGGCCGAAGCCAAGGACGCCACGGGCGCCAACGCCTCGGTGATCTATGTCCCGCCGTCGGGCGCCGCCGCAGCGATCATCGAGGCCATCGACGCCGAGATCCCCTTCATCACCTGCATCACCGAAGGCATCCCGGTGATGGACATGGTCAAGGTCAAGCGTCACCTCGAAGGCTCCAGCTCGCGCCTGCTCGGCCCGAACTGCCCCGGCGTCCTGACCCCGGACGAATGCAAGATCGGCATCATGCCGGGCTCCATCTTCAAGAAGGGCTCGGTCGGCATCGTCTCGCGTTCGGGCACCCTGACCTATGAGGCCGTGTTCCAGACGACCAACGAAGGCCTGGGCCAGACCACGGCCGTCGGCATCGGCGGCGACCCGGTCAAGGGCACCGAATTCATCGACATGCTGGAGATGTTCCTGGCCGACGATGAGACGACCTCGATCATCATGATCGGCGAGATCGGCGGCGGCGCCGAGGAAGACGCCGCCCAGTTCCTGATCGACGAAGCGAAGAAGGGCCGCAAGAAGCCGATGGCCGGCTTCATCGCGGGACGGACGGCGCCCAAGGGCCGCACCATGGGCCACGCCGGCGCCGTCGTCTCGGGCGGCAAGGGCGATGCGGAATCCAAGATCGCCGCCATGGAAGCCGCCGGCATCCGCATGTCGGAATCGCCGGCTCGCCTCGGCAAGACGCTGGTGGAAGTGCTGAAAGGCTGAGCCCTTCAGAACGCGTCACGGCATCGCTGCATGCCGCAATGACATCGAAAGCGCCTCCGGTTTCGGCCGGGGGCGTTTTTCTTTGCGACTTCTGGCAATTTCCTGCCCTTTCGCCCCCATTCGGTCATGACCGATCAGGAAACAGCGCCTATATGATCAGCGCCGCCTTCACGCAGATGTGACCGTGAAGGCTCAAGGGACGAAGAGAACGATGGCGGACGATGCCGGTCGGCTGAACCAGGTCTTTGCCGAGACCAGCTTCCTTTACGGCTCGAACGCCGCCTTTATCGAAGGGCTGCACGAGAAGTGGGCCGCAGACCCCGGTTCCGTCTCCGCCGAATGGCGCGCCTTCTTCGACCAGCTGAAGGACAATGCCGCCGCCGTCACCGCCTCGGCCCAGGCCGGCGGCTGGGGCCGCAAGGGCGCGGCCGAACCGACGGAGGAGACCGGCGTCTTCGACGGCCGCTGGCCGGCTCCGAAGCCTGACCCGAAGGCCGTTGCGAAGCCGGCGCCTGCCGCAGCCGCCGCTCCGGCCGGTCCGATCGACGTCACCGCCGAGGCCGTGCGCGTCGCCGCCCATGATTCCATCCGCGCCCTGATGCTGATCCGCGCCTATCGCGTGCGCGGCCACCTGCAGGCGACGCTCGATCCGCTGGGCATCGAACAGCCGACGGACAATCCCGAGCTGACGCCGGAATTCTATGGTTTCGCCGAGGGAGACCTGGATCGTCCGATCTTCCTCGACGGCGTCATGGGGCTGCAGACGGGTACGATCCGCGAGGTCCTGGCCCTGCTGAAGCGCACCTACTGCGGCAACATCGGCATCCAGTATATGCATATCGCCGAGCCGGACGAGAAGTCCTGGCTCCAGCAGAGGTTCGAGGGGCCCGACAAGTTCGAGGCCAACGCCTTCACCAAGGAAGGCAAGATCGCCATCCTGAACAAGCTGATCGAGGCCGAGGGCTTCGAGCGGTTCCTGCACAAGAGTTTCCCCGGCACCAAGCGGTTCGGCCTGGATGGCGGCGAGGCCATGGTTCCGGCGCTGGAGCAGGTCATCAAGCGCGGCGGCCAGCTGGGCGTCGACGAGATCGTGCTGGGCATGGCCCACCGCGGTCGCCTGAACACGCTCGCGGCTGTGATGGGCAAGCCCTACAAGGTCATCTTCCACGAGTTCCAGGGCGGCTCGGCCGTGCCCAGCGACATCGAGGGTTCGGGCGACGTCAAATATCACATGGGCGCCTCGTCGGACCGCGAGTTCGATGGCAACAAGGTCCACCTGTCGCTGACCGCCAACCCCTCGCACCTCGAGATCGTCAACCCGGTCGTGCTGGGCAAGGCGCGCGCCAAACAGGCGTTCGACATCCGCGAGGCCAAC
>NZ_JBAZOS010000096.1:0-2579 GCF_041648615.1 Brevundimonas sp. | reverse complement strand
TCCTGCTGGGCGTGGTCGCCCTGTGCGACGCCTGTCCGCCGACGGGAGAGATTTCCCCGGTGCTGGGCGAAATATTCCTGACCCTCGCCCGACAGGCCGAGCGCGAGGTCCGCAAGGTCTTGTCCGAGAAGCTGGCCCACGCGGAATGGGCGCCTGCCGCCCTGGTCAACGTCCTCGCCCTTGACGAAATCGAGATCGCTCGCCCGATCCTGGCTTCCAGCCCGATCCTGCAAGACGAGGACCTGTTGCGGGTGCTGATCGAGGCCTCGCTTGAACACCAGATCGCCGTCGCCCGCCGGCCCGGGATCAGCGGCCGCGTGGCCGACGCCGTGATCGATCAGGGCGATCCCGCCGTGCTGATGGCCCTGACGACCAACCGAACGGCTGAAATCAGCGCCGACGGCGTGCGCCGGCTGGTTGAGCATTCGCGCCGCATCGCGGCGCTACGCGGCCCCCTGACCCGCCACCCGCTCCTGACCGAAGCCTTGGCCGAACAGCTCTACCAGTGGGTTGGAACGGCCCTTCGCCAGTCCATCGCCGCCCGCTTCAAGGTCAATGAACAGGTCCTGGGAAAGGCGGTCTACGACGCCGTCGAAGGCGTTCTTCGGCCGGCCAGCCCTGAACAGCCCCCCCCGGACCAGGGCGCTCGGGACGAGATGGAGCGGCGGCTGGTCGACAAGTTGCAGTCCGCAGGACAGCTGCGCCCCGGCCTGCTGATCCGGGCCATTAGGGAGAAACGCCTGGGCCTGTTCGCGCATGGACTGGCGGCGCTGGGCGGATTCTCCATCGGCCAGATTCGCGTCGCCCTGGACGCCGCGACGCCGGAAGCCCTGTATTACGCCTGCGCCGCAGTCGGGATCGACCGGGCCGTCTTCCCGACCCTTCTGGTCGAACTGCGCAAGCTCAACGCTTCCTTGCCCGGCGACCGGGGCGAGGCCGTCTGGCTACGCGGCGCCCTTTCGCAGGGATCGGCGGCGCGCGCTTTCAAGGTCCTGATCGGCGACGACCACAGGGAACTTCAAGCCGCCGTTTGACTTCGCCGTCCGGCTCGGCTTGCGTGCATTCGTGACCGAACCAGCGCCGCCCCCCCTCCGCATCGCCTTCACCGCCTCGGATCGACCCGAGGCGCAAGCCGCGCGTGAGAGGCTGGTGGCACGCTACGGCTCGGTCGACCCCGCCGAAGCCCAGGTCATCGTGGCGCTCGGCGGCGACGGCTTCATGTTGGAGACGCTGCACACCGTCATGGAGCGGCGGACGCCGGTCTTCGGCATGAACCGCGGCTCGGTGGGCTTCCTGATGAACGATTTCGAGGAAGAGGGCCTGCTGGAGCGGCTCGCCGACGCCGGCCGCGCCGTCATCCATCCCCTGCAGATGGATGCCTGGACCGAGGCCGGACAGAAACATAGCGGTCTGGCCATCAATGAGGTCTCGTTACTGCGGCAGACCCGACAGAGCGCGAAGCTGCGGATCATCGTCGACGGTCGGGTCCGGCTGGAGGAGTTGTCCTGCGACGGATGCATGCTGGCCACCGCGGCCGGGTCGACCGCCTATAATCTGTCGGCGCACGGCCCGATCATTCCGCTCGACTCCCGCGTCCTGGCGCTGACGCCGATCAGCGCCTTCCGGCCCCGGCGCTGGCGCGGGGCCCTCCTGCCGCATCAATCGAAGGTGTGTTTTGAGGTGCTTGAGCCTGACAAGCGGCCGGTCAGCGCGACGGCTGACGACCTCGAGATCCGGCGGGTGGCCCGCGTCGAAGTCCGGGAGCGACGGGATATCGCGCTCACCATGCTGTTCGACGCCGGCCGGTCGTTCGAGGAACGGGTTCTGGCCGAGCAATTCGCCTCCTGAAGGGCGTGCACCGTTTTTTAGGGACGTGGGTGCGAGGGTTGACCTCAGTCGTCCTCAGGAGTCAGCCGTGAGCAACCCGGCCCAGGTCATTCGTCCTCCCAACACTCTTCGCATGAAGGTCGGCGGAGGATTCGGCGGTATCGACGCCGGCGCCATCGCCAAGGCCGAACAGGCCCTGCAGGCGATGTCCGCCCAGTTCGGGCAATGGCTTCAGGATGAGATCACCAAACTGGACAAGGCCCAGTCCGACATCCGCACCCTCGGCTACAGCGACGAGACGGCCGAGGCGCTCTATTTCCGCGCCCATGACCTGAAGGGGCTGGGAACGACCTACCAGTATCCGCTGGTGACTCGCCTCGCCGGCTCGCTCTGCAAGATGCTGGACGATCCTGCCAAGCGAATGGCGGCGCCGACCCTGCTGCTGGACGCCCATATCGACGCCATCAAGGCTGTGGTCCGGGACGAAATCCAGACGGATGACCACCCGGTCGGCAAGGTGCTGGCGGAAACGCTCGAAGCGCGCGTCGCCGCCCACCTGAGCTGAGAACTGCCACTCCGACGGCAGGATTCTGACGCCCGCCCCAGGCGGGCGTTTTGCTGTCAGGCCGCGGCGCTGACCCGCGCTCTTGCAGGCATGGGGTCGTGGTCCAGCCGCTCCATCAGATAGGCCAGGTCCTCGCGCGGCGCATTGGGACGCTGCGTCAGGAACCGTTCCAGCATCTGCTGACGGA
>NZ_JBAZOS010000095.1:0-2617 GCF_041648615.1 Brevundimonas sp. | reverse complement strand
TGGCCATGGGATGCCCGCCCCGAAGCGCTCGGAAGCCGCGATCACGCGGAGCGCAGGCGGCGACGCCGAAAACACATCACGGTCCCCGTAACGCGAAAGCAGGGGGCCACATTCCGGTTCCGGGCCAGCCGCCCGCGCTCCGCGACCTCCCCACCTTTCCGGCGGCGACGCCGGCAAGCGCTTCAGCCTGCGCGGTCTCCCTCCCCCGAAGTGGGGAGGGACGGCGAAGCGCAGCGGAGCCCGGGTGGGGAACGCCAGTCCCGCACGGATCGCGCCCGGCTTCACACTCCCCCCACCCTGTCGTCGCTTCGCGCCGACATCCCTCCCCATGAAGGGGAGGGAGAAAACGGAGACCCGCCCTGTTCCTACCCCTTGACCCGCCAGGTCGCGCCCGTCGGCCCGTCCATGACGACCACGTTCAGCGCGTTCAGACGGTCGCGGATCCGGTCGGCCTCGGGCCAGTCCTTGCCGGCGCGGGCCGCGGCCCGTTGTTCCAGCAGGGTTTCGACCTCGGCCTTGAAGGCGTCGTCGACGCCGGCGTCGAACCAGGTCGCCGGATCGGCCTGAAGCACGCCCAGGATGTTCGCGGCCGCGATCAGTTCGCCCTTGGCGCGGGCGACGACACCCTCGTCGCCCGCCGTCATGGCGCGCTCGATCTCGCTGGACAGGGCGAACAGGGTCGCCATGGCGCCCGGCGTATTGATGTCGTCCTCAATGGCCTTGAGGAAGTCCTCGGGCGGTTCGTCGCCGTTGGCCTCGACCCCGGCGGCGCGATGCAGCGCCCCGTACAGCCGGTCCAGCGCCTTGCGGCTCTGGTCCAGCAGCGACTGGTTCCAGTCCAGCGGCTGGCGGTAGTGGGCGCTCAGCAGGGCCCAGCGCACCACCTCGCCCGGCATCGACTGCACCAGATCGTGCAGCAGCAGGACGTTGCCGATCGACTTGGACATCTTCTCCGCATCGACGGTCAGGAAGCCGTTGTGCATCCAGTAGCGGCTGTATTCCGCATGGGCCTCGGGCTCATGCGCATGGCCGTGGGCGCAGACGCCCTGGGCGATCTCGTTCTCGTGGTGCGGAAACACCAGATCGATGCCGCCGCCGTGGATGTCGATCGGCAGGCCCAGCGTCTCCTCGATCATGGCCGAGCATTCGATATGCCAGCCCGGACGCCCCTCACCCCACGGCGACGGCCACGACGGTTCGCCCTCCTTCGAGGGCTTCCACAGCACGAAGTCGTGCGGATTCTTCTTGTAGGGGGCGACCTCGACCCGGGCCCCGGCGATCATGTCGTCCAGATTGCGCCCCGACAGCTTGCCGTAGGTCTCGTAGGACGAGACGTCGAACAGCACATGGCCCTCGGCCGCATAGGCGCAGCCCTGATCCATGATCGCGCCGATCTGCTTCACGATGGCGTCCATATGGTCGGTGACGTGGGGCGCCAGATCCGGCGGCGAGACGTTCAGCCGGCTCATGTCCTCCAGATAGGCGGCCTCGTAACGCGACGTGACGTCGCCGATGGGCGTGCCTTCCCTGGCCGCCTTCGCATTGATCTTGTCGTCCACGTCGGTGACGTTGCGGGCGTAGATCACGTGTTCCGCGCCATACGTCCGGCGCAGCAGCCGCACCAGCACGTCGAACACCACCGGCGGCCGGGCATTGCCGATATGGGCGTAGTCATAGACCGTCGGGCCGCAGACATAGAGGGTCACCCGGTCCGGATCTCGCGGCGTGAACACGCGCTTTTCGCGGTGCAGGGTGTCGTGGATTGTCAGCGGCATAGTGAGGCGGAAGCTTTCAGTTTTCTTGCAGGACGGACCCGCCGTCCCATATAGCCGTCCTGCTGCACAAGCGAACAGCGTCGAGATCGATAATGAGCGTCATCCCCGTCAAGCCGGTTCTGGTCGGAGACAACGACCCCGCCCCGCGCCCCTCGCGCGAGAAGGCGCTGGAGGCCGTCCGCACCCTGCTGGCCTGGGCCGGCGACAATCCGGACCGCCCCGGCCTGATCGACACGCCGCGCCGCGTGGTCGACGCCTACGGCGAATGGTTCGACGGCTATGACGCCGACGTCGAAAAGGAGCTCAGCCGCACCTTCGAGGACGTGCAGGGCTATGACGACATGGTGCTGCTGCGCGACATCGAGGTGGAAAGCCACTGCGAGCACCACATGGCCCCCTTCATCGGCAAGGCCTATGTCGCCTACATCCCCAACGAAAAGGTCGTCGGCATCTCCAAGCTGGCCCGCGTGGTCGAGATCTTCTCGCGCCGCCTCCAGACCCAGGAAGTGCTGACCAACCAGATCGCCGCCGCCATCGAATCGCATCTCGAACCGGCCGGCGTCGCCATCCTCATCGACGCCGAACACCAGTGCATGACGACCCGCGGCGTGCATCACCGCCACGTTTCGACCATCACCACCCGCTTCACTGGCGTCTTCAAGTCCGACGCCGCGCTCAAGGATCGCTTCCTGAGGCTGGCCCAGGGCCGCTAGAATTTACTGATCGTCTCGCCTGACAGGCGTATTTGGAGCAATCCGGGGGCAATGGAACCCCAACCGGCCTGAACCCGCTTTACAAGCCGGGTCCGGGACGCCAAGAGACGAACCGAACGTCAAAGCTTG
>NZ_JBAZOS010000094.1:0-2662 GCF_041648615.1 Brevundimonas sp. | reverse complement strand
CGCATCGCCACCCTGGTCGAGGGGGACCTGGCGGAGCACTGGCGCGAGTCCGCCGAATTCCTCGCCCTCGCCGTCGAGGCCTGGCCGAAGCGGCTGGAGGCCATGGGTCTGGTCGATCCGGCCTGGCGCCGCGCCCGCCTGCTGCGCCTGCTGGCCACGGCCTGGACCGAACGGCCGCCGACCCAGACCGTGATCGCCGCCGGCTCGACCGGCACCGCCCCGGCCGCCGCCGATGTGCTGGCCGCCGTCGCCGCGGCCCCGCGCGGCTGCGTCGTCCTGCCCGGCCTCGACCGTGAGCTGGATCCCGCGGTCTGGGCGACCCTGGGCGACAATGAACAGCATCCCCAGAACGCCCTCTGGCGGCTCCTCCACGGCCGGGCCGAACGCGAGGCCGTCCGGCCGTGGTTCAGACCCGCCGAAGACCCCGTCGAGCAAGCCCGGGGCCGCGCCCGCCAGCGGCTGATCAACGAGGCCCTGCGCCCGGCCGACGCCACCGATGACTGGCGCACGGTCATCAGCGCCCTGCGCGCCGACGCCTTCCGGGGCCAGTCCGCCGATCCGATCGCCCAGGGGCTGGAAGGCCTGTCGGTCGTCACCGTGCGGGCCGAAGAGGACGCCGCCGCGACCCTGGCCCTGATGATGCGCGAGACGCTGGAGACGCCCAATCCTGACGGTACGGACAAGACCTGCGCCCTCGTCACGCCCGACATCGCCCTGGGCCGCCGCGTCGCCGCCCGGCTGGAGCGCTGGGGCGTCGTCGCCGACGTTTCGTCCGGACAGCCGCTGTCGCGCATGGCCGCCGGCCGACTGGTCGACCTCGCCGTCCGCTTTGTCGACAAGCCGCTCGATCCCCACGCCCTGCTGGGCCTGCTGAAACACCCCCTGACTTGGTTCGACCTCGGCGAGACCGACCCTGCAGCCGCCCTGCGCGCCCTTGAGCATCACGCCCTGCGCGGCCCCCGCCACCGCGATTGGCCCCGCCTGCGCCGCGCCCTGCTCAAGGCCGGCGAACCGCGCGACGACGGCAAGACCCCGTCCGGGGGAACCCGCGCCCGCCTGACCGCCGCCGGCGTTCTGGTCGACCGGCTGGAGGCGCTGTCCGCCGCCGCCCTCGCCCCCTTCACGCCCGAGGCGCCGCTCGACGCCGCCGCCCGCGCCCTGACGGGACTGATCGAAGCCCTGGCGGGCCAGGACGCCTGGGCCGGCCCCGACGGCGAGGCCGCCGCCGCCCTGCTGTCCGGCCTGATCGAGGGCGGGGCGTCGCTGGGGGCCGTGTCGCGCGCGGAGTTCGCCGACCTGGTGCGCAGCCTGCTGGCGGAAGAGACCGTCCGCACCGGCGGCGCCACCCAGCCGCGGCTGCGCATCCTCGGCGCCATCGAGGCCCGGCTGGTGCGGGCCGACCGCATGATCCTGGCCGGGCTCGAGGAAGGCGTCTGGCCCAGGGCCGCCCCGACCGACCCCTTCCTGTCCCGGCCGATGCGCCAGACCCTCGGCCTGCCGCCGCCGGAACGTCGCCTCGGCCAGACCGCCCAGGACTTCGTCCAGGCCGCCTGCGCCGCCGAGGCGGTCCTGGTCCATTCCGAGCGCCGCGGCGGCCAGCCGGCGGTCCGGTCGCGCTGGCTGTGGCGGCTGGAGATGCTGACCCGCGGCGCCGACGCCCCGGCGACCCCCGTCAGGCTCGAACGCCCTTCCACGACCGTCGAGACCGCGCGTGCGCTTGATGTCCCGCCACCGGGACCGCCCCGGTACGAGCGCCGGCCGGCCCCGACCCCGCCGGTGCATCGCCGGCCGCGCCGGCTGCCGGTCACCGGCGTCGAACGCTGGGTCCGCGACCCCTACGCCGTCTACGCCCAGCGCATTCTCGGCCTGCAGAAGCTCGACCGGCCCGGCGCCTCGGCCGAGGCCATGGCGCGCGGCAACGCCGTCCACCGGGCCATCGAACGCGTCGTGGTCAGCTGGCCCGACGCCCTGCCCGAGGACTGCGCCGACCAGATCGAGGGCTTCCTGCGCGAGGAGCTGGACGCGGCCGGCTTCGAGGATCACGCCATGGCCCGCGAGACCCCGCTGGCGCGCAACTGCGCCGTCTGGCTGGCCGGCTGGGAACAGGAACGCCGGGCCCGGGGCGCGACCCTGCTGGTCGAACAGACCGGCCAGATGACCTTCGGGGCGCCCTTCGGCCTGTTCACCGTGACGGCCAAGGCCGACCGCATCGAGCTGGACGCCGATGGCGCGGCCGTGATCGACTTCAAGACCGGCTCGACGCCCAGCGCGAAGCAGGTCGCCCAGGGCTTCGCGCCCCAGCTGACCCTGACCGCCGCCATCCTCGCCGCCGGCGGCTTCCCCGGCGCGCCCCCGACCCCGGCGTCAGAGCTGCTCTACGTCAAGGTCACCGGCCGCAGGACGCCGGGCGAGGCGATCGATGTCGGCAAGCCCGGCCGCAACCAGCCGCTGACCGCCGCCGAACTGGCCGAGCGCGAACTGGCCCGGCTGGTCGACGGCGTCGCCGCCTTCGACGACGAGTCCCGGCCCTATGTGTCCTGGGCCGCGCCCCAGTTCATGGGCAATTTCGGCGGCAACTACGACCACCTGGCCCGGGTCTGGGAATGGCATGTCGTCGGCGGCGAGGACGAGGCCCCCGAATGACCCTGTCTCCGCTCGACCA
>NZ_JBAZOS010000093.1:0-2664 GCF_041648615.1 Brevundimonas sp. | reverse complement strand
GCCTCGACCTCAGGATCGTATACGATAATGGCTTAAGTCACTGGAAGCGAGGACCCGATGTCGATTTCCTGGGAGGGCGTGATCCCCGCCGCCACCACGCAGTTCGCGGCGGATTTCTCGATCGACTACGACTCCACCGCCACGGTGCAGGACGGCCTGATCCGCGACGGCGTCCACGGTCTGATCGTCATGGGCACGGTGGGCGAGAACAACTCGCTCGACGCCGATGAGAAGCGGGCCATGCTGGCCGCCACGGTGAAGACCGTCGCCGGCCGCGTTCCGGTTATCGCCGGCGTGGCCGAGCTGGACACCCGCCGCGCCGCCGCCTTCGCCCGCGACGCCGAGGCCATCGGCGCCGACGGCCTGATGGTCCTCCCGGCCATGGTCTATGTGCCGACCCAGGCCGAGCTGGCGGCCCATTTCCGCACCGTGGCCGAGGCCACGGGCCTGCCGATCATGCTCTACAACAACCCGCCGGCCTATCGGGTCAGCATCGGCTTCGAGGCCCTGCACGCCCTGTCGGACCTGCCCAATGTCGTCGCCCTGAAGGAGAGCGCGCCGGACACCCGCCGCTTCACCGACCTGCTCAACGAGTTCGGCGACCGTTACGTCCTGTTCGCCGGGCTGGACGACGTCGCGCTGGAAGGCCTGATGCTCGGCGCGCAGGGGTGGGTCTCCGGCCTGACCAACGCCTTCCCGAAGGAATCGCTGGCTCTCTGGGACGCGTTCAAGCGCGGCGACATGCAGACCGCCCTGGCCATCTACCGCTGGTTCATGCCCCTGCTTCACCTCGACGCCGACCATGACCTTGTCCAGTCGATCAAGATCGCCGAACAGGTCATGGGACGCGGCCACGAGCGGGTCCGCCCGCCACGGCATCCGCTGGTCGGCGCCCGCCGGGCCGAGGTGATCGCCATGGTCGAGAAGGCCGCCGCTACCCGCCCGGTCCTCTAGCCATGGCGCGGCATGTCTTCCGCTGCATCGACGGCCACACCGCCGGCAATCCCGTGCGGCTGGTGATCGAAGGCGCGCCTGAACTGGCCGGCGACAGTATGAGCGCCCGGCGGCAGGACTTCATGGCCCGCTACGACTGGATCCGCACCGGCCTCTGCTTCGAGCCGCGCGGCCACGACATGATGAGCGGCGGCTTCCTCTATCCGCCGACCTCGCCGGACGCCGATGTCGGCATCCTGTTCATCGAGACCAGCGGCTGCCTGCCCATGTGCGGCCACGGCACCATCGGCATCATCACCTTTGCGCTGGAGCACGGCCTGATCAAACCCAGCACACCGGGCAAGGTCGTCGCAGAGGTTCCCGCAGGCGTCATCGAGCTCGACTATGTGCAGGACGGCGGCCGCGTCCGCTCGGTCCGCATCCGCAATGTGCCGTCGTATCTGGCGCGGCAGGGCATCGAGATCGACGTCCCCGACTTCGGCCCGCTGACGATCGACGTCGCCTATGGCGGAAACTTCTACGCCATCATCGAGCCCCAGGGCGCCTATGCCGGGCTGGACGATCTCGGCGCCGCCCGCATCCTGCAGCTCTCACCGGTGATCCGCAGCCTGCTGCGCGAGGCCTTCACCCCGGTGCATCCGCTCGACCCGACCATCCGCGGCGTCTCCCACCTGCTCTGGGCCGACAGGCCCAGGGGCGAAGGCGCCGACGGCCGCAACGCCGTCTTCTATGGCGACAAGGCCATCGACCGCAGCCCCTGCGGCACCGGCACCTCGGCGCGGCTGGCGCATCTGCACGCCACCGGCCGCCTGCCGGTCGGCCAGTCCTTCGTCCACGAGAGCTATATCGGCAGCCGCTTCATCGGCCGCGTCGAGGCCGAGACGGAGATCGGCGGCCGCCCCGGCATCATTCCGTCAGTCGAGGGCTCGGCCATCGCCACCGGCCTGAACGAGATCTGGATCGACGACGAGGACGTCTTCGCCCACGGCTTCCAGGTCCTCTGACCGTGACCCGCGCACCGCGCCCCCTGCCCGACCAGGTCTTCGCCGAGGCCCGCGAACGGATCCTGTCCGGCCGCCTGCCGGCCGATGCGCCGATCCGTCAGGACGCCCTGGCGCTGGAGCTGGGCGTCAGCAAGATCCCCCTGCGGGAAGCCCTGGCGCGGCTGGAAAGCGAAGGTCTGGTCGTCTCCCACCCCAACCGCGGTTTCATCGTCCGCCCCCTGTCCCGCGCCGACGCCGAGGACGTCTTCGACCTGCGCCTGCGCATCGAGCCGAACGCCTGCGTGCTGGGCGCCCAGCAGGCGGACGCCGCCGCGCATGAGGCGGCCCGGACCGCCTTCGCCGCGCTCGACGCCGCCCTGCGCAACGGCCTGGCCGACATCGGCCGGCGCAACCGCGAATTCCACCTGGCCCTGATCCGGCCATCCGGGCGCGGGGTCACCATCGAGACAGTCGACCGCCTGCTGGCCCTCTCCGAACGCTATGTCCGGGTCCACCTCGGCGAGCACCGCCGGCTCGATCGCGCCAGCCACGAACACGAGACCCTGCTGGCGGCCTGGCTGGAGCGCCGAACCGAGGCCGTCCGCCGCGAGTCCCGGGCGCACATCCGGTCGACCCTCGTCGACCTCCGCGCCCAGTTGCCTGAGGCCTAACTCGCCGGCCAGGCCGGAACGTCGGCGAACGGTTCGTCCAGACTGTGCTGGGGCCG
>NZ_JBAZOS010000092.1:0-2715 GCF_041648615.1 Brevundimonas sp. | reverse complement strand
GCCGGGTGCAGCAGACCTTCTACCAGGCCACCCTCTATTACCGCGACACCAACAAGGCCTTCAGCCAGACGACCCGCGACCTGGGCGCCGGCGTCTTCCTGACCCGGCCCGAGAACCTGGGCGCCAGCACCTCGACCGGGCTGGAACTGGTCGCCAACGGCCCGCTGCTGCCCACCCTGCGCTACAACGCCAGCCTGAACGTCTATCGTCAGGAGATCGACGCCGCCGGCATCGTCGGCGCCCAGGATCGCTCGGGCGACGCGGTCTCTGGCCGCCTGTCGGTGAACTGGCAGCCGACGCCCAAGGACTTCGTCCAGGTTTCCGGCATCTGGAGCGGCGACCAGCTGCTGGCCCAGGGCGTGCGCGAGCAGTCGACCCTGGTCAACCTGGGCTACCGCCGCAAGCTGAACGATGCGTGGTCGATGCAGATGACGGTGCGCGATGTGTTCGACGACTTCGGCTCGACCACCACCCTGACGACCCCGACCTTCCGCGACCGTTCGGACCAGAGCTTCGGCGGGCGTGCGGCCTATATCGGCCTGACCTGGAACTTCGGCGGCGGCCAGCGTCGTCCCGAACAGTTCGACTTCCAGGGGCCGACGACCGGCGGCTGATACGGGGACGACCGGTTTCGGAGGCGCGGGCTCAGGTCCGCGTCTCCCAGGCCAGCCAAACGGCGACGACCACGAGACCGGCGGCCGTGACGGCCCGTATCCCCGGACCTTTGACACGCGGCAGCACGGCGCCGGCCGCACGCGCGCCGCCCATCACGATCAGGCTGTGGACCATGACGGCCACCGCCAGATGCAGCCCGCCCAGCGTCAGGGCTTGGGTCAGCGGCGCGCCGTGGTCCGGCCGCATGAAGGTGGGCAACAGGGCCACATAGAAGACGGCCGCCTTGGGGTTCAGCAGATTGCCCGTCATGCCCCGCAGGAACAGCCCACGCAGCGAGCGCACATCCGGCGTCGGCGCTGCGTCTGCAACCGGCTCGCGCCAGGCCTCCCACGCCAGCCACAGCAGGAACAGCACGCCCGCCCAGCGCAGGCCCTGATACAGCGGCGGCCAGAGGGCGAAGACCTCCGTCAGCCCATAGGCGGCCGCCAGCATCCACACCGCCAGACCTGCCGTCACGCCCGCCACGGCGGCGAAACCGGCCAGACGCCCGCGCGCCAGGGCGACCAGCGCCAGCCAGCTCATGTTCGGCCCCGGCGTCAGCTCGATCAGGGCCACGGCGATCAGAAAGGGGCCGATCACGGCCGGATCGACGGGCCAGGCGGAATGGGCGATCACGGCGCGCTCCTGTTCAGCCAAGCCTAGGCGCGCAGCGGCGAAACGGACAGCCCTGTCATGGGCCGCGCCGACCCCTTGTGTGACCCGATCGTCACACCCACCTCGATCTCAACGGCGCGCTGCTCAACAGAGGGCGAGCCGAAGCCTATCCGCCTCACGAGGGGACTGAAGACCATGAATCTCGAACTCTATTCCGACCGCGCCAAACAGGCCGTCCAGTCGGCCCAGTCGCTGGCGCTCGCCCGCCGTCACCAGCAGTTCGCGCCTGAGCATCTGCTGAAAATCCTGCTGGAGGAACGCGACGGCCTGGCCCGCAACCTGATCACGGCCGCCGGCGGCGACGCCCGCCGCGCCGAGGCCGATACGGAGACGGCGCTGAAGAAGCGCGCCCAGGTCTCCGGCGGCTCGGGCCAGCTCTATCTGGACGGCGACACCGCCCGCGTCTTCGCCGCCGCCGAGGAGGCCTCCAAGACCGCCGGCGACGCCTTCGTCACCACCGAACGCCTGCTGGCCGCCCTGGCGCGCGAGGGCGGGGTCGCCGCCGAGGTGCTGAAGGCCTCGGGCGCCAGCGCCGACAAGCTGGACGCCGCCATCGCCGAGGTGCGCAAGGGCAAGACCGCCGACAGCGCCGGGGCCGAGGACGGCTATGACGCCCTGAAACGCTACGCCCGCGACCTGACCCTGGCCGCCCGCGATGGCAAGATCGACCCGGTCATCGGCCGCGACGAAGAGATCCGCCGCACCATTCAGGTCTTGGCCCGCCGGACCAAGAACAACCCCGTCCTGATCGGCGAACCCGGCGTGGGCAAGACCGCCATCGTCGAGGGTCTGGCCCTGCGCATCGTCAACGGCGACGTGCCGGAATCCTTGCGCGACAAGACCGTCATGGCGCTCGACATGGGCAGCCTGATCGCGGGCGCGAAATATCGCGGCGAGTTCGAGGAGCGGCTGAAGGCCGTCCTGTCCGAGGTCACGGCGGCCGAAGGCGGCATCATCCTGTTCATCGACGAGATGCACACCCTGGTCGGCGCCGGAAAGGGCGACGGCGCCATGGACGCCTCCAACCTGCTGAAGCCGGCGCTCGCGCGCGGCGAACTGCACTGCGTCGGCGCCACCACCCTGGATGAGTATCGCAAGCACGTCGAGAAGGACGCGGCCCTCGCCCGTCGCTTCCAGCCGGTCTTCGTCGCCGAACCGACGGTCGAGGACACGGTCTCGATCCTGCGCGGCCTGAAGGAGAAGTACGAGGTCCACCACGGGGTCCGCATTTCCGACAGCGCGATTGTGGCCGCCGCGACGCTGTCGAACCGCTACATCACCGACCGCTTCCTGCCGGACAAGGCCATCGACCTGATCGACGAGGCCGCCAGCCGCGTGCGCATGGCCGTCGATTCCAAGCCCGAGGCCCTGGACGAGATCGACCGC
>NZ_JBAZOS010000091.1:0-2728 GCF_041648615.1 Brevundimonas sp. | reverse complement strand
GTCGGCTTCGTCGTGTGGGCGCACCACATGTACACGGTCGGCATGAACGTGAACCTGCGCGCCTATTTCGTGGCCGCGACCATGATCATCGCCGTGCCCACGGGCGTGAAGATCTTCAGCTGGATCGCGACCATGTGGGGCGGCTCGATCAGCTTCAAGACGCCCATGCTGTGGGCCATCGGCTTCATCTTCCTGTTCACCGTCGGCGGCGTGACCGGCGTGGTCCTGTCCAATGCCGGCATCGACTACAGCCTGCACGACACCTATTACGTCGTGGCCCACTTCCACTACGTCCTGTCGCTGGGCGCCGTGTTCGCCATCTTCGCCGGCTTCTACTACTGGTTCGAGAAGATGTTCGGCGTGAAGTACAACGAGGTCCTCGGCTGCCTGCATTTCTGGATCATGTTCGTCGGGGTGAACATCGTGTTCTTCCCGCAGCACTTCTTGGGTCTGCAAGGGATGCCGCGCCGCTACATCGACTATCCCGACGCCTATGAGCTGTGGAACCACGTCTCAACGGTGGGCTATGTCATCACCATCGTTGGCGTCGGGGTCTTCCTGATCATGCTGCTGGAAGCCGCCATCCGTCGCCGTCCCGGCGTGGCCAACCCGTGGGGCGAAGGCGCCACGACTTTGGAGTGGACCCTGTCCTCGCCGCCGCCGCACCACCAGTTCAACGAACTGCCGGTGGTCAAGGACGACGATCACCACTGATCGCAACCACATGATAAAGGGGGCCGTCCTTCCGCCATTGGAAGGGCGGCCCTCGCCATTTTGAACCCATGACCGCAAAGCCCGCCTCCCTCGTCAGCACTGCCCAGCCGGAAGACTATTTCCAGCTGCTGAAGCCGCGCGTCATGTCGCTGGTGGTGTTCACCGGCGCGACGGGACTGGTCGTGGCGCCCGGGTCGATCAATCCGTTCGTGGCCGCCATCGCCATCCTGTGCATCGCCGTGGGGGCCGGAGCGGCGGGCGCGCTGAACATGGCGCTGGAGGGCGAGACCGACGCCCTGATGCGCCGTACGCGCGGCCGTCCCGTTGCGGCGGGACGAGTGCCCAAGGGCGACGCGATGGCCTTCGGCGCCGTTCTGAGCCTGTTCTCGGTCATGCTGCTGGGCATGAACACCAACTGGCTGGCGGCCGGGCTTCTGGCTCTGACCATCGTCTATTACGCCGGCTTCTATACGATGATGCTCAAGCGGCGGACGCCCCAGAACATCGTCATCGGCGGGGCGGCCGGTGCCCTGCCCCCGGTGATCGGCTGGGCGGCGGCGACCGGATCGGCGCCCTGGCAGGCCTGGCTGCTGTTCCTGATCATCTTCCTGTGGACCCCGCCGCACAGCTGGGCCCTGGCCCTCTATTCGGCCGGCGACTACGCCAAGGCGGGCATTCCGATGATGCCGGTGGCGCGGGGTGCGAAGTCCACCCGCCTGCAAATCCTCATCTATTCCCTGATCTTCGTGCCGGTGGCGATCGCCCCGGCCCTGACCGGCATGGGCGGTTGGGTCTATCTGGCGGTGTCGGGTCTCGGCGGCCTGGCCTTTCTGGGTCTGGCGCTGCGCCTGTTCCGCTCCCGCGCCGGCGATGAGCCCGACAAGGCCGAGGCCGTGGGGCGAGAGGCCGCATTGTATGATGTGAAGGCCGAGGCCAAACCGGCCCGCAATCTTTTCGCCTTTTCCATCCTCTATCTGATGGCCCTGTTCGCGGCCCTGCTGGTCGAGCATCTGACCGGCATGGCGGCCTTCCGCTTCTAGTTCCGGGCGTCCTGCCCGCGTTTTCCCGGGGTTTCCGAATGGAACCGACCATGACCACCGACGGCCCGCGCTACATCCGCCTGACCCCGACCGAACTGGCCGCGCGCAAGCGACGCAACGTCTTCATCGCCCTGGCCCTGGTGGCCTTCATGGTGCTGCTGTTCACCACCACCTTCCTGCGCATGCTGCACAATCAGGAGGCGGGGCGTCAGGCGCGCGCCGCCGCCGCCGCCTCGGCGCCCCAAAGCCCCGTGCTGGAGAACCCGGCGCCCCAACCGGCGCCTGCTTCGGTCGGCGGCTGACCATGAAACGCCAGAACCTCATCGCCCTGGCCTGCGCCGGCACGGTCGTCTTCATGACGGGGGCCGCCTTCGCCGCCGTGCCTCTGTACCAGCTGTTCTGCCAGGTCACCGGCTTCAACGGCACGGTGATGAAGGCCGACAAGGCGCCCGACACCATTCTGGATTCCACCATCCTGATTCGGTTCGACACCAATGTGCGCGACCTGCCCATGGTGTTCCGCGCCGAGCAGGTCAGCCAACGGGTGCGCATCGGCGAGACCGGGATGGCCTGGTTTGACGTCACCAACACCTCCGACAAGCCGATCAAGGCGCGCGCCGGGTACAATGTCGTGCCCGAGTTCACCGGCCCCTATTTCCAGAAGCTGCAGTGCTTCTGCTTCGACGAGCAGGTCATCGAGGCGGGTCAGACACGGAAATTCCCGATCCAGTATTTCGTCGCCCCCGAACTGGCGACCGACGCCGAGGCGAAGGGGGCGACCGAGATCACGCTCAGCTACACCTTCTATCCCTCGAAGGACGGCGCGCCGGACGGGACGAAAGACCCCGGCCGGAGCTAGGGTTCGACCTCTTTTCAAGCCCGCCCCGCTCGACCTTGGCGGAAAATGGGCTATAGCCCATCCAAAGACACTTTCGACCGTTGCAAGAGACCCTGATGGCCGACAATCACGCTGC
>NZ_JBAZOS010000090.1:0-2781 GCF_041648615.1 Brevundimonas sp. | reverse complement strand
CGCCCCTGATCGCGAGTTGCTGGAGCTGATCGACCCCATCGCGGAGTCGCTCGGCCTCGACATCGTGCGCGTGCGCCTGATGGGCGGTTCGCTGCGCCAGCGGCTGCAGATCATGGCCGAGCGCCCGTCGGACAACGACATCTCTGTCGAGGAATGCGCCCGCCTGTCGCGCGCCGTGTCGGAGGTGTTCGACGCCGCCGACCCGATCGCCGGCGAATACCTGCTGGAGGTGTCGTCGCCCGGCGTCGACCGCCCCCTGACCCGGCTCAAGGATTTCGACCTGTTCGAAGGTCTGGAGGCCCGGCTCGAGACGGACCGGATGATCGAGGGCCGCAAACGCTTCAAGGGCATCGTCGCCGGGACCGAAGGCGAAAACGTCTGCATGGACCTGGACGGCGAGGACGAGACCGCCCTGATCCCCTTCGACTGGCTGGTGGACGCCAAGCTGGTCATGACCGACGCCCTGCTGAAACGCGGCGCCGAGATCCGCGCCCGCCGCGGCGAGCCTGAAGACGACGAGCTTCCGGTCTCTGCGCCCGAAGATAATACCAACACCAAGACCCAATCTGAGGACAAAGCCTGATGGCCGTCACCGGTATTTCCGCCAACCGTCTCGAACTGCTCCAGATCGCCAATGCGGTCGCCCAGGAGAAGAACATTGATCGCGAGATCGTCATCGAGGCCCTGGAAGAAGCCATCCAGAAGGGCGCCAAGTCGCGCTACGGCGCCCATCACGACATCCGCGCCAAGATCGACCCCAAGACCGGCGAACTGGCCCTGACCCGTCACGTGACCATCGTCGAGGACGACTGGCAGCCCGAGGACGAGCTGGAAGAGTTCAACGACTCGGCCATGGTGCGCCTGACCGACGCCTCCAAGCGTGATCCGGAAGCCGTGGTCGGCAAGGAATATGTCGAGGACCTGCCGCCGTTCGAGTTCGGCCGCGTCCAGACCCAGATGGCCCGCCAGGTCATCACCGGGAAGGTCCGCGAGGCCGAGCGCGCCAACCAGTACGAAGAGTTCAAGGACCGCGTCGGCGAGATCGTCAACGGCACCGTCAAGCGCGTCGAATACGGCAACACCATCGTCGATCTGGGCCGGGGCGAGGGCATCATGCGCCGCGACCAGTCGATCCCGCGCGAGATCTTCAACATCGGCGACCGGATCCGCACCTACATCTACGACGTGCGCGCCGAGACCAAGGGTCCGCAGATCATGCTGTCGCGGGCTCACCCCGGCTTCATGGCCAAGCTGTTCGCCCAGGAAGTGCCCGAGGTCTACGACGGCGTCATCGAGATCCGCGCCGCCGCCCGCGATTCCGGCTCGCGCGCCAAGATGGCCGTCCTGTCGAACGACAGCTCCATCGACCCCGTCGGCGCCTGCGTCGGCATGCGCGGCTCGCGCGTTCAGGCGGTCGTCGCCGAGCTGCAGGGCGAGAAGATCGACATCATTCAGTGGAACCCGGACGAGCCGACCTTCATCGTCAACGCCCTGGCTCCGGCCGAGGTCTCCAAGGTCGTGCTCGACGAAGAAGCCGGCCGCGTCGAGGTCGTCGTGCCCGACGAACAGCTGTCGCTGGCCATCGGCCGTCGCGGCCAGAACGTCCGCCTGGCCTCCCAGCTGACCGGCTGGCAGATCGACATCATCACCGAGGCCCAGGATTCCGAACGTCGCCAGAAGGAATTCAGCGAGCGCACCCTGCTGTTCCAGGAAGCCCTGGACGTCGACGAGGTCATCGCCCAGCTGCTGGTCACCGAAGGGTTCGCCACGGTCGAGGATCTGGCCTTCGTCGACTCCTACGAAGTCGCCGAGATCGAGGGCTTCGACGAGGACACCGCCGAGGAACTGCAGGCTCGCGCCCGTGAATTCCTCGACAAACAGGCCGCCGTGCTGGACGCCAAACGCACCGAACTGGGCGTTGAGGACGCCGTCATGAATGTCCCGGGCGTGACCCTGCCCATCGCCGTCGCCCTGGGCGAAGGCGGTGTGAAGACCGTCGAGGACCTGGCCGACCTGGCCACGGATGAAATCCGCGGCGGCCACGAAATCGTCAACGGCGAGCGGGTCAAGCTGGCCGGCGTGCTGGAAAGCTTCAACCTGAGCCAGGAGGACGCCGAAATGCTGATCCTTCAGGCCCGGGTCGCGGCCGGCTGGATCGATGCGTCCGAACTGCCCCAGCCCGAACCGGAGTACGAGGAAGAGGTCGAATACGCCGAGGGCGAATATGACGCCGACGCCGTGTTCGGCGATGCGCCCGCCGCTGCTGACGCCGAGCCCGAAGCCGAGGCTGACGCCTCCGCCGAGGATCTCGACCAGCCTGAAGACGCGTGATGGGAGCCCCGACCGTCCATGAGCCTTCGCGACGCACACGCATCGGATAGGGAACGCCGCGATCTGGTCACCGGCCAGGTCATGGACGAATCTCGTCTGATCCGTTTCGTCGCGGGGCCGGACGGCTCGGTCGCCCCGGACCTGGGCAGGAAACTGCCCGGGCGCGGCCTGTGGGTCGCCGCCGACCGCGCCTCTGTCGCTGCGGCGGTGAAGAAGAACCTGTTCGCCCGCAGCGCCCGCGCGCCATTGAAGCCGACGCCGGACCTCCCGGACCTTGTCGAGCGACTGCTCGTCCGGCGTGTCCTGGACCAGCTGGGCCTTGCCCGGCGCGAAGGCGTGCTTATCTCGGGCTTCGAAAAGACCGCCGCCGCGATCCGTTCGGGCTCGGCCGCCTGGGTCATCGAGGCCAGCGACGGCGCCCCCGACGGGCGTGGAAAAATCCTCAACCTG
>NZ_JBAZOS010000089.1:0-2828 GCF_041648615.1 Brevundimonas sp. | reverse complement strand
ATTTGAGCGGCCTCGCTCGTCCCCGGCGGCTACCGGGAAATACGCAGCTGGGTCAGTTCGCGGCCGATGGCGGCGAAGGCCTCGGACAGGTCGCCGCCGCTCGCCGGCAGATAGACGTGATCCGGGCTGGTGGCGCAGGATTGCATGAATTCCTCCGCCTCGCCCCCGGCCCTGAGCTCGAGACCGACCGTATAGACGACGACTCCCTCAGCCTTCATGGCGTCGCAGAGCTCTTCGGCCTGGTCGAAGGGGTCGCCATTGGTCGCGGCGCAGTTGATCCGTTCGCCGCCGTTGCCGGAATCCCGGGCCAGCACGCCCGTGCAGTAGTTGGTGTTGAACTCGCCGTCGGTCATGAGGATGACCGCTTTCAACAGTTCGTTGGGACTCGCGGCCCCCGCCGGATTGTCGGACCAGAGCGCGTTGAAGCTGGACGACACCGTGTACCAGCCCCAGGCTAGGCCGATGTGGCCGGCGGTGGAGCCGGTGACGTTGAATCTGGAGATGAGCGATTTCATCGCCGCCTTGTCGGAAGAGAGCGGCATGATCACGGAAGAGGGGCAGGGCGCATTGGTCGCCGGATAGTTTCGACCGACGTAGGCGGTTGACGGAGCGGCGCTGGTATAGGCCTGCGCGCCGGTCCGCTCGGTGACGCAGGTGCTGATCTGCTGGGCGCGGAGCGTGTTGTAGATGTTGTGGAACACCCGCCACTGGCAGCCGTCCTGACCGCACCAGCTCGAGCCGCCTGACGTGTGGGCTCCCCACTCCGCGCCATTGACGCCGATCGAATAGGTATTGTTCGTGACGTTGGCGACGATATAGGGCCGGTTGTTGATCCCGGTCATGCCGTTGACCCCGTCGATGTACACGCCGTCCCCGTCGCTCAGGCCATGGCCGGGGGCCGTCACCTGGACCGAACAGTCCGGGACGAGACATTGGCGCATCTCGCCGTCGCCGTCATAGCGGTCATAGCCGCTGGTGTTCACCGGCGCCCAGTACGAGCCGTTCCAGGATTCCAGCGAGAATTTCTTGTTATTGATTCTCTGGACCCGATAGGCGCGGTCGTTCACCTCATCCATGCCATCGACGTCGCGGATCCAGACATAGTCGTTCGACTGGAGGCCGTGGCCGGTCGAGGTCGTGACGACGCCTCCGTTGGCGCGGGTGATGTCTCTGATATCCCTCGCCGCCGCCGCCGCCCAGGCGAGGTGCGAGATGGATCGGGCGCCGATCGGAGTTCCGCGTGCGCCGTTGGCGTAGCCGCCCATGTTCACGCCGATGGAATAGGGCACCACCGACATCCGTGTGTAATAGGGCGTCTGGACGTCCTGCACGACGAGGTCCACGAGGTCGCGGGCGGCGGTCTTCATCGCGGCGATCCGGCTGCCGCTCATGGAGCCGGTGATGTCCAGGACCAGGGCGACCTCGAGATTGCGGGACGAGCGGTTGACCTCGGAGTGGGCTCCGACCGGCACATAGTCGTCCATGAACTTGCCGTAGGGCGGCAGGAAGATGTTGGCCACGAGGGTCTTCACATCGACCCTGGAACTGGCGACCACCACGGCGTCGTCATTGAGAGAAAAGGTCGTGTCCTGCTCGCGCAGGATGATGTCCGGATAGGCCTTGAGGTTGGCGCGCAGCGCCGCAAGGCCGACCTCCCGGAGGTCCTCGTCCTCGGAATAGGGCGAGCGGGCCGCCGCGAGCGTGGCGGCGTCGAGTGCGTCCTGCAGATTGACCCGGACCGTCGAGGCGCGATGGATGTCCACGCCGCCGACGGTCATCAGGATCAGCACAGGCAGGCTGAGGCCGAACAGCATGGCGACATTGCCGCGCGCATCGGACAGCAGACGGCGGAGAAACGGCTTCAGTGCGCGAAGGAATGGCGAGGCGCGGCGTCCCATTGTCGTCGATCCAGCCCGGTCGCCGGGCAGGAGAATCCGGCTTTTGAGGCGCGAGCATCGCCGACGTTGGTTAATGTCGGGTGATGACGGCGCCCGCCTGCCTCTAGCGGGATATGCGCAACTGCTTGATATCCCGGCCAATGGCCGCGAAGGCTTCGGACAGGTCGCCGCCGTCGGCGGGCAGGAAGACATTGGCCGGAGTCGAGGCGCAATCGGCCAGCACCTGGGCTTCCTCGGTGCCGGCCGTGATGCTGAAGCCGACCGTATAGACGACCACGCCCTGGGCCTTCATCGCCGTGCACAGGGCCCGGCTCTGGGTGAAGGGGTCGCCGTTGGTGGCGTCGCAGTCGATCTTGGCGCTGGTGGCCCCCGAGCCCGATCCCGCCTGTCGGGAGATGACGCCGCTGCAGTAGGGCGTGTTGAACGCGCCGTCGGTCATGATCACCACGGCCTTCAGGGTCTCGGCGGAATTGTAGGCCGCGGCGCCGTTGGACGGCCACAGGGTGTTCCAGTTGGGCGACACCATATACCAGCCCCAGGCGATGCCGATCTGCCCCGCCGTGGAGCCGGACGCCTCGAAATCGTCGATCTGCGCCTTGATCGTCGCCGCATCGCTCGAAAGCGGCCGGATGGCGTCGGCGATGCAGGTGCCGTGGATGTTCGGATAGTGGCGACCGACCCAGGAAGAGGGGCCCGTGGGCGCGGCCTCGGTATAGGCTTCCGCGCCGACGCGTTCGGTCACGCAGCCGCTGATCCTGTGGGTCTGGAGGTCGCCGTCCATGTTCTCGAAGGCGAAATAGGTCGTGCCGCCGCCCCGCGCGCTCCAGGCCTTGCCGCCCGAGGTGTAGGGCGTCAGCGAGGTCTCCGTGAGGTCGATGGTGAAGCTGTTGGTCTGGGCGTTTCCGACCAGATGGCTCTGGTCGTTGATCT
>NZ_JBAZOS010000088.1:0-2852 GCF_041648615.1 Brevundimonas sp. | reverse complement strand
CGCACCTCCGCCTACGGCCATTTTGGCCGTGCGCCGGACGCCGACGGCGGTTTCAGCTGGGAGAAGACCGATCTGGTCGACCAGCTGAAGGCGCTGGTCTGAGGCAACAGGGGTCAGGCAACAGGCAACGGAATGCCGTCCGCTGTTGCCTGTTGCCTGATGCCTGATGCCTCAGCGGCTCCATCGGGCTATAGCGCCCGCCATGTCCTCTCCCGACGACCCCGCCCACCGCCCGCTCCGCTCGTTCGGCCGCATCAAGTCGCGCGCCATCAAGCCGCGCCAGGCGGCCCTGTTCGACACCCTGCTGCCCGGCATCGCCCTGCCCGATCCCAAGGGCGGGCCGATCGATCCCGCGGCCCTCATGCCCGGGGCGAAGGCGGTCTGGCTGGAGATCGGCTTCGGCGGGGGCGAGCATCTGGCCGAACAGGCGGCGCGCCATCCCGACACGCTGATGATCGGCTGCGAGCCCTTCCTGAACGGCGTGGCCTCGGCCCTGCGCCATATCGACGAGCGCGGGCTGAAGAACGTCCGCCTGCACGCCGACGACGCCCGCGACGTGATGACGGCCCTGCCCGACGCCTCGCTGGACCGGATCATGATCCTGTTCCCCGATCCCTGGCACAAGGCGCGGCACAACAAGCGCCGGCTGGTGCAGGACGAGACGGCGGTGGAGATCGCGCGTCTGCTGAAGCCCGGCGGCCGGCTGCGCTTCGTCACCGACTGGAAGGACTACGCCGACTGGGCGCTGGAGAAGTTCGAACGCACGCCCGGACTGGTCTGGCAGGCCGAGGCTGCCGACGACTGGCGGACCGCCCCGGCCGACCACGTGGTCACCCGCTATGAAGAAAAGAAGCTGGGCGACACGGCCCCGATCTTCCTCGGCTTCATCCGAAGCTGAGCCTGAAGGAACGCCCCATGAGCCTTCCCCTCGACACCCTGTCGACCTCCATGTTCCTGCGCGGCCTGAACGTGCTGTCGGGACTGATAGATCGCGCCGTCGAAGCCGGTCTCGACGAGGCGGTCGTGATGGAGGCGCGGCTGGCGCCGGACATGCGGCCCTTCCCCGACCAGATCCGCATGGCCAGCTTCTCGGCCCGCAGCTGCATCGCCCGCCTGACCGACCAGCCCTGGCCGAAGACCGACGACGCGGAGGCCAGCCTGGCGGACCTCAAGGCCACGGTCGCCCTGTCCATCGCCTTCATCGAGGGCGTCGAGGCCGCGGCCTTCGCCGGCGGCGAGACCCGCCGGGTCGAACTGCGCTTCCCCGGCGTGGAGCTGAATTTCGAGGGCCAGGGCTATCTGACCAGCTTCGCCCTGCCGAACTTCCATTTCCACCTGTCGATGGCCTACGCCATCCTGCGGCATCTGGGCGTGCCGCTGGGCAAGCGCGACTATCTCGGCCAGCTCGACCTCGTCTGAAATCCGGTCAGCGGCGGCCGGATGCACCGGCGAGGGCGCGGATGAAGGCCAGTTGTTCGTCCGTCTCGGGCACCGGCCGGCCGCGGGCCTTGCCGACGCGCAGGATCGCCTCGTCGACATTCATCCCGCCTTCGACCAGGGCCGCGATGGCCAGGGACGGGGCGCGCCCCAGTCCCGCGCGGCAGTGGATCACGAGGGTCTGTCCCGCGCGCAGCCGGCCGTCGATGGCGCTCGCCACGCGGCGGTAGTGGACGACGTCGGCGGGGACGCCGTGGTCGACGATCGGAAAATGATAGAAGCCGACGCCGTGCCGCCCCGCGACCGCCGCCTCGTCAGCCAGGCCCAGGTCGGCCGCCTCGGCGGGCTCAAGCAGGCTGACGACGTGGTCGACCATGCCGTGCGCCAGTCTGGCCATCTGCCCCTCCAGCGCCTCGCCGCCGTCGGGTCTTCGCGAAATGCCGAGACGCCCGGGGGTGTCGAGGCCGATCCAGTGGACTTTCATGCCGCCCCGTTCTGGCTGGCCTCCGGCCGGATGGCAATGCCGCCGCCCGGAAGGACTTCCCACCTTGGCGTCTTTGGCCTATATGCCCCCTCACATCGTTAGACCGGCGTCCAACGGCGCCGTTTGAAGCGGCGGCCCCGGATGGCCCGCCGCTTTTTGTTTGGACCAAAGCCTTTGAAGGCCAAGACCGTTGAAGACCGCGCTCTGCTGGAGCTGATCGAACCCGTGGCGGAAAGCCTGGGTCTCGACATCGTGCGCGTGCGCCTGATGGGCGGCACGCTGCGCCGACGGCTGCAGATCATGGCCGAACGGCCCAGCGACCACGACATCGCCGTCGAGGAATGCGCCCGCCTGAGCCGCGCCGTGTCGGAGGTGTTCGACGCCGCCGACCCGATCGCCGGCGAATATCTGCTGGAAGTGTCGTCGCCGGGCGTCGACCGTCCGCTGACCCGGCTGTCCGACTTCGACCTGTTCGAGGGCTTCGAGGCGCGGCTGGAAAGCGATCGCATGATCGAGGGCCGCAAGCGGTTCAAGGGCGTGATCGCCGGCACGGACGGCGACAATGTCGCCATGGATCTGGAAGGAGAGGAGGACACCGCCCTCATCCCCTTCGACTGGCTGGTCGACGCCAAGCTGGTGCTGACCGACGAACTGATGAAGGCGGGCGCCGAGAAGCGCGCCGCCCGTAACGACAACTCTGTTGAGACCGAGGACTAGACCATGGCTGTAGCCGGCGTTTCCGCGAACCGACTCGAACTGCTGCAGATCGCCGACGCGGTCGCGCGCGAGAAGAACATCGACAAGGAGATCGTCGTCGAGGCGATCGAGGAGGCGATCCAGAAGGGCGCCAAGTCGCGTTACGGCGCCCACCACGACATTCGCGCCAAGATCGACATCAAGTCGGGCGAAATGGCCCTGACGCGTCACGTCA
>NZ_JBAZOS010000087.1:0-2862 GCF_041648615.1 Brevundimonas sp. | reverse complement strand
GCCTCTCTCGAGGAGGGCCAGGACGCACAGTCCGAGCACTCCCTTCTTCAGTTGGATCTCTATGGTTTCGGGCGCCATGTGGCCTCCTTTTGATGAAGGGAGACTACGGCAAGGTATTGGGTGATGCAAGGTAGCTGTCGAAACATGACAGCGATTTAATCGGCGCGGCTTTTCGCCCATCCGTCGGGATGGGCGGATCAGTCGCTTGGCAAGCGTCGATCCACCCGATATGGACCGGGCGAAACACCGTGCTTTACAGGACCGGCGGGTGTTGCGACTGGATCGCAACGACCTGACGCCTATGGCTTAAAGAGGAATTCCGAATGGAACTGGGCAGACGAGCCCTGAAAGCCGCCGGCGGTCTGATGACCGGCGCCGCTTTCGCCATCCTGTTCGCCACCCCGACGTGGGCTCAGGAGTTGCTGGGTCAGCCGACGCCGGGCGGTGTCGGCCTGCAGCAGAGCGCCTCGCCGCTGAAGCACGAGGCGACCTGGTTCCACAACGTCATCCTGATGCCGATCATCACCCTGATCTGCCTGCTGGTGCTGGGCCTGATCGCGTGGATCGTCTTCCGCTACAACAAGAAGTCGAACCCGATCCCGGCGCGCTGGAGCCACAACACGGCCATCGAGATCATCTGGACGGTGGCGCCGGTGGTGATTCTGCTGGTGATCTCTCTGTTCTCGTTCCGCCTGCTGTTCGCCTACAACAACATGCCGACGCCGGACCTGACCATCAAGGCGACCGGAAATCAGTGGAATTGGGGTTATGAATACCCCGACCAGGGCATCGCCGAATATGTCTCCAACATGCTCCCGGAAGACGAAGCCAAGGCGCGCGGCGTTCCCTATCGCCTGGCTGCCGATGAGCCGATCGTCGTCCCGGTCGGCAAGACGGTCCAGGTTCTGGTCACCGCAGCCGACGTTATCCACGCCTTCGCCCTGCCGGCGTTCGGCCTGAAGACCGACGCGGTCCCGGGCCGCACCAACCACACCTGGTTCAAGGCCGAACGCACCGGCACCTTCTATGGCCAATGCTCGGAACTGTGCGGCGTGGATCACGCCTTCATGCCCATCGAGATCCGCGTCGTGACCGAGGCCGAGTTCGCGGCCTGGGTCGCCTCCAAGGGCGGTTCGATGACCAAGGCCGCCGATGACGCCGCCGCTGCAGCCGCCGCCGCGGCCCTGGCCGCTCCGGTCGCCGTCGAGGGCGAGGCTCCGGCCGCCGCCACCGATGCTCCCGCTACCGCCGCTGCGGCTCCCGCCGCGCCCGCCTCCGCCGCGCCCGCCGCGGCGC
This sequence comes from Brevundimonas sp., assembly GCF_041648615.1. GTDB lineage: Bacteria > Pseudomonadota > Alphaproteobacteria > Caulobacterales > Caulobacteraceae > Brevundimonas. Next base: position 1,566 of record NZ_JBAZOS010000087.1, on the reverse strand, counting down.
CGGCCGCCCAGTAATCGCGAGCCCGTAGAGATCATGGCTACCGACACCACCGCAGACGCCCGCGCCGCCGACCATGGTCACGACCATGACGCCGCGCACGACCACAAGCCGGGCTTCTTCACCCGCTGGTTCCTGTCCACCAACCACAAGGACATCGGCACCCTGTACCTGCTGTTCGCCATCATGGCGGGCATCGTGGGCGGCGCCCTGTCCGGCCTGATCCGTTGGGAACTGGCCGAGCCGGGCATCCAGATCTTCCGTGAAGGTTCGGGCGTCAATCTGATCGGCCTCGTCGAGCAGACCAAACACGGCTACAACGTCGTCGTCACCGGCCACGCCCTGATCATGATCTTCTTCATGGTCATGCCCGCCATGATCGGCGGCTTCGGGAACTGGTTCGTGCCCATCATGATCGGCGCGCCCGACATGGCCTTCCCGCGCATGAACAATGTGTCGTTCTGGCTGCTGGTCGCGGCCTGGGTGCTGTTGATCATGTCGCTGTTCGTTGACGGCGGACCGGGCAAGGGCTTCGGCGGCGGCTGGACCATCTATCCGCCGCTCTCGACCAAGGGCCACACCGGCCCGGCCATGGATCTGGCGATCTTCTCGCTGCACATCGCCGGCGCCTCGTCGATCCTCGGCGCGGTCAACTTCATCACCACCATCTTCAACATGCGCGCCCCGGGCATGACCCTGCACCGGATGCCGCTGTTCGCCTGGTCGGTCCTGATTACCGCCTTCCTGCTGCTGCTGTCGCTGCCCGTCCTGGCCGGCGCCATCACCATGCTGCTGGCCGACCGCAACTTCGGCACCAGCTTCTTCGACCCGGCCGGCGGCGGCGACCCCGTCATGTTCCAGCACCTGTTCTGGTTCTTCGGCCACCCCGAGGTCTACATCCTGATCCTGCCGGGCTTCGGCATCATCAGCCACATCGTCTCGACCTTCTCGAAGAAGCCCATCTTCGGCTATCTCGCCATGGCCTACGCCATGGTCGCCATCGGCTTCGTCGGCTTCATCGTGTGGGCGCACCACATGTACACGGTCGGCATGAGCGTGAACCTGCGCGCCTACTTCATCGCCGCGACCATGATCATCGCCGTGCCCACGGGCGTGAAGATCTTCAGCTGGATCGCGACCATGTGGGGCGGATCGCTCAGCTTCAAGACGCCCATGCTGTGGGCGATCGGCTTCATCTTCCTGTTCACGGTCGGCGGCGTGACCGGCGTGGTCCTGTCCAACGCGGGCATCGATTACAGCCTGCACGACACCTATTACGTCGTGGCCCACTTCCACTACGTGCTGTCACTGGGCGCCGTCTTCGCGATCTTCGGCGGCTTCTACTACTGGTACGAGAAAATGTTCGGGGTGAAGTACAACGAGTTCCTCGGCTGCGCCCACTTCTGGGTCATGTTCATCGGGGTGAACCTGGTGTTCTTCCCGCAGCACTTCCTCGGGCTGCAGGGCATGCCGCGGCGCTATGTCGACTACTCGGACGGCTACGCCTACTGGAACATGGTCTCGTCGATCGGTTATGCGATCACCGCGGTCGGCGTGCTGATCTTCCTG
>NZ_JBAZOS010000086.1:0-2993 GCF_041648615.1 Brevundimonas sp. | reverse complement strand
GCGGCGGCGGGGGGCGCGGTCGGCGCGTCGCGCTTCTTGAAGATCTTGCCGAGGATGTTGCCGAGAATGCTCATGTCCGCTCCTGAGGGGGTGAGCCTGCACAGCGGATGGCGACGGCGACGGTTCCGCCCGCGCTCAGGCAGCGAGCCGCCGCGCGGCGAGCGATAGCGCACAATAAAAGAGGTGGAGACCGCGACCCGAAGGGGAATTCGTTGTGGCTGCTGCCTTCCGGCCCTGACCAGATTGGCGAAACCTTCGCCCGCGATCTCCGAGAGGGGATATGACGATTCCGGCTCGCGGATGCAAGCGGGGGCTTGCTAGATGATGTCATGGCCCTCCCCGTCCTGAACACCTTCGCCGGCGACCCGCTCGATCGGGCCGGCGATCTTCGCAACGATCCGGAGTGGCTGGCCGAACAGGCCGCCAATCCCGAGGCCGTGGCCATGGTGCTGTGGGAGGGCCGGCCCCTGATCGAGGCGGGTTCCGGAAAGGACGGGGGCGAGCCGCGGCTGGCCTGGCTGGCCCTGGGCCACGCCCGCGCCGTGGTTCCGGACCGCGAGCTGTTCCTCGGCCTGTGGAAGGGCGCGCCCTGTTTCGCGGTCGAGGTCGAGGGCTCGGCCGATCCGGCGGCGGGGCCGCTGGCCGGGCTGGGGGCCTTTCACGAGATGCGCGAGGCGGCGGCCCTGCTGCCGGGCCCGGACGCGGCCATGGCGGGGGCGGCCCGGTCGCTGTTCGAATGGCGGCGGCGGCACGGCTTCTGCGCCGCCTGCGGGGTCGAGAGCGAGAACGCGTGCGGCGGCTGGAAGCGCATCTGCCCGGCCTGCGGGGTCGAGCATTTTCCGCGCGTCGATCCGGTGACCATCATGCTGCCGGTGTTCCGGGGCGGCGCCGAGCCGATCTGCCTGCTGGGCCGTCAGGCGGCCTGGCCCGAGGGTCGGATGTCGGCGCTGGCGGGCTTCCTTGAACCCGGCGAGAGCATAGAGGAGGCCTGCGCCCGCGAGATCGCCGAGGAGGCGGGGCTGACGGTGACGGCGGTGCGCTATCACTCCAGCCAGCCGTGGCCCTTCCCGTCGCAGCTGATGATCGGCCTGATCGCCGAGGTCGACAGCATGGACGCCCGGCCCGACCAGACCGAACTGGAGGCGGTGGCCTGGCTGACGCGGGCGGAGGCGGCCGACGTCCTGGCCGGTCGCCATCCCTCGATCAAGGCCCCGCCCCCGATCGCGATCGCCCGGACGCTGTTGCAGGCGTGGGTCGACGGCTTCGAGGTCTGACGCCGTCCCGGCGCAGCCGGCTTCAAGCTTCAGCGTGGCGTGAAGGCCGGCAGGTTCATCACGAAGGACACGACGAATACACAAAGGACACGACGGGGCCGGTGACTGGCTCCGCTCCCGTTGTGCCCTTCGTGAGCCCTTTGTGTTCGTTGTGATGAACCTTCCGGCCTCAGGGCCAGGACTCTCTGATTCCGGCTTCGCCGGCTCGCTAGCGGGCCAGGGCCCGCGCCGCGGCGAGATCGGCCGGATTGTCGACCGACAGGGGCGCTTCATCGATGACGGCCGCCCAGATCTGCAGGCCCATTTCCAGGGCCCTGAGCTGTTCCAGCTTCTCGCGGCGTTCCAGCGGCGACGGCGGGGCGGCGCAGAACCGCTCCAGCGCGGCGCGGCGGTAGCCGTACAGGCCGATGTGACGCCAGATCGGCGCGTCGCCGAACAGGGTCGAGCGGGTGAAATAGAGGGCGCGGCCGTGGCGCTCGCCGTCCGACAGGGCGATCACGGCCTTGACCACGTCCGGATTGGTCCGGTCCGAGGGGGCCGCTTCCGGGGCGATCAGGGTAGCGATGTCGCAGGCGGGCTCGCCGTGCAGCAAGGCGGCGCAGGCCGTGGCCAGGCCCGGGTCGGCGAACGGCATGTCGCCCTGCAGATTGATGACCGCGTCGTGGAGGCCGTCGGGATCGATGACGTCGAGGGCGGCGCGAATGCGGTCCGAGCCGGACGGCAGGTCGGGATCGGTCAGGACGGCGACGCCGCCGTCGGCCTCGATGGCCGCCACGATCTCCGGATCCCCGGCCGCGACGGCGACCGGAAGGCCCGACAGGGCGGCCTGACGGTACGCCCGGACGATCATCGGCACGCCGCCGATATCGGCCAGCGGCTTGTTCGGCAGACGGGTCGCGGCCATGCGCGCGGGGATCAGGATCAGCGGGTTCACGTTCAAGTCCCAGGGCAGACTGTGGGCTGCGACGCTCCGACGACCTTCCGCCGGTTGCGAAGGCCGCGCTAGCGTGTAAGAGACGCCCACGCAAGAATTCGCCCGCCCGTCATACGGTCGGGCCTCGGAAACGGCCAAAAAGAAGGTGAGACGACGCGCATGAGCGGCGATCTGAAGTGGAACAAGATTCTGGGCGCCGGTCTGGCGACCGCCTTCGTCATCATCGGCGTGCAGCAGGTGACCGGCGCGATTTATCACACCGCGGCCCCTGAAAAGATGGGCTATTTCGTCGACGCGCCTGAAGAGGCCGCCGGCGGACCCGCCGAGGTCGTCCTGCCGCCCGACTGGGGCACGATCCTTCCGGCCGCCGATCTGGCCGCCGGCGAGGCCGCCTTCGCGCGCTGCCAGGCCTGTCACAACGCCACCTCGGGCGGGGCGGACGGCATCGGCCCGAATCTGTTCGGCGTGGTCGGCGGCCCGGTCATGCACCGCGCGGGCTTCGCCTATTCGGACGCCATGCAGGCCCACAAGGGCGAGGCTCCGACCTGGGGTCTGGACGAACTGGACCAGTTCCTGACCGCGCCGGGCCGTTACATTCCCGGCACCAAGATGTCGTTCGCCGGCATTCGCGACACCAACACCCGCGTCAATCTGATCGCCTGGCTGCGCAGCCAGGGCTCGGGCGGCATGGCCATCCCCGCGCCGGACCCCGCCCGTCAGCCCGGCGCCGCCCCGGCCGCTCCGGTCGAAGGCGCGGCTCCGGTCGCCGGCGCTGAAGCCGCCGG
>NZ_JBAZOS010000085.1:0-3074 GCF_041648615.1 Brevundimonas sp. | reverse complement strand
GGCCGCGAGCGGGACGGTCGGCGCGCTCGGGGCGGTCGCCGTCGCGGCTGGCGGCGGGCGCCTTGCCGGGAGCGAAGTCGAGGCCGTCGAGAACCAGTTCCTCGGGGTCCATCTTGATCAGCTTCAGGACCTTGTCGAGCGAGCGGTCGTCGCCCGGCGTCACGATCATGAAGGTCTGGCCCAGCTTGCCCGCGCGGCCGGTCCGGCCGATGCGGTGAACGTAGTCGTCGGCGTGGTGCGAGACGTCATAGTTGAAGACGTGGCTGACGTCGGGGATGTCGAGGCCGCGGGCGGCGACGTCGGAGGCGACCAGCAGTTTCAGCTCGCCCGAACGGAAGGCGGCGAGGGTCTTCATCCGCAGCGACTGGTCGAGGTCGCCGTGGATCGGGGCGGCGTCGAAACCGTGCTGCTTCAGCGACTTGGCGACCACGTCGACTTCGGATTTGCGGTTGCAGAAGACGATGCCGTTGCGCACGTCGGCGCGGCCGATCAGGGCGCGCAGGGCGGCGCGCTTGGCCTTGGGGTCGCTGGTCGGGATGCGGACCAGATACTGGGTGATGGTCTCGGCCGTCATGGCCGGGCGCGAGGCCTCCAGCCGGGTCGGGTCCTTGAGGAACTGGGTCGTCAACCGGGTGATCTCGGGCGGCATGGTGGCCGAGAAGAACAGGGTCTGGCGGCGCGGCGGCGTCAGTTTGAAGATGCGCTCGATGTCGGGAATGAAGCCCATGTCGAGCATGCGGTCGGCTTCGTCGATGACCATGATCTCGACGCCGTTCAGCATGACCTTGCCGCGCTCGAACAGGTCCAGCAGGCGGCCCGGGGTGGCGATCAGGACGTCGACGCCCTTGTTCAGCAGGGTCACCTGGTCGCCCATGGAGACGCCGCCGATCAGCAGGGCCCAGCTCAGCTTGGTGCCCTTGGCGTATTTCTCGAACGAGGAGGCGACCTGGTCGGCCAGTTCGCGGGTCGGGGCCAGGACGAGGGCGCGCGGCATGCGGGCCTTGGCCCGGCCCGACGACAGCCGGTCGATCATCGGCAGGGTGAAGGCGGCGGTCTTGCCGGTGCCGGTCTGGGCGATGCCCAGAACGTCGCGACCGGCGAGGGCGACCGGAATGGCCGAGGCCTGGATCGGGGTGGCGGTGGTGTAGCCGGTGTCGGCGACCGCCTTGAGGGTCGTGGGCGAGAGGCCCAGCATGGAGAATTCGGTCATAGGTCCTTGGGACTGGAAGAAGGACGCCCCGCGCATCGGGCCGTCGTGCGATGTCGCGGAACCGCCCTGAATCTCTGGGCGAGCGGGCGGCGCGGATTCGCCAGTCCTGTTCCGAACGTGCGCCGGATATAGAAGTCCCCCCGAGAGAGTCAACTATTCGTGCGCGCCGGAAGCCGGGGGTTGGCATTCCCTAAACGATTGTTAATAGTCCGCGCCGGGAAGGGTTGAATGAGGGATCAGTATGCTGCGTACGTTCGGCGCCGCGACTCTTGCGGTCGCATGTCTGATGGCCGGCTCTGTTCGGGCCGACATGAATTCCGCCTTCGGCAACACTGTGGTGTCGCGATACCCTGACGGGGGCTGGGTCAAGCACTGGTTCAATCCGGACGGGACCTATTCGGCCCAGTTTTCCGATGGCCGGCGTCTGGCGGCGCGCTGGTCAGTGAATGGCGAGCGCATCTGCCTGACCCATATGCGGCCCTATATGCTGGTGCCCCGCTTCTGCACCACCATGGTCGAGGCCTCCGTCGGCCAGACCTGGCATTCGCGTGATCCGATGGGACGGCGGGTGCAGAACGTCCTGGTCGAAGGCCGGGCGCCTTAGGGGCGAGGCGTTTCTCGAACGCGGGCATGGGTCATCGTCCTTTCGGCGTATTCGCTGAAAAGTTCGGGGAGGGCGCGGGGCGACCGGGCTCGCCCGGTGCGTTTGAGTAGTTACCGTTTCGACGAGACAGCCGCCCCGCGTCGTCGTTTTCCACGCGCCCGCCGGCCGCCGGCCCTGTTCGGGCCTTGCCGACTCCCGGACGGTTCCTCGCGGTCCCGGACGGGGGAGGACGTGCAGGCCTGTAGCCCGAGAGGTCCCACGCATCAGGCGCGCGGCGAGCAGGAAGACGCCATCCATCGACGTCCTCAAGGACCCCCGAGGTCTGCGTCCCCCGGGCTTCATCGCTCGACCACAGCCCGCCGCCATCGAGAAGCGTGGATCCGACGCCCTCCCCACCGACGGGATGGGGAGAGTCTCGCACGGGCTCTTCCTATGGCGGGCAAATCGCCGGATCTTTCTGCGTTCCCTCGCTAGATCAACGGGTTGTCAATTAAAACTCGTCTGTTTCACACCGAATCCCTAGCATCCCGACACCGTGCATCCCCGCGAAGGCGGGGACCCAGGCTTTGGCCTCACCGCCGGTGTCTGAACGAGCATGGGTTAGCTCAGCCAGCCTCGCTGCCGCTCAAACCTGGGTCCCCGCCTTCGCGGGGATGCACGGAGAGGGCCATGCGCTCAAGGGGATGCCGGGAGACTGTCTCCTCCCTGTTCGCGGCGCGAACGGGGGAGGAGACGTCGCCCCTGACCGGGTCCCGTCAGGCCGGGTTCGCCGCCTGCCGGCGCATGTCGGCGGCGCCGGCCTCCATGTCGTCGGCGCCGCTTTCCATATTCGGTATGGCGTCCAGCAGCTCGCGGTCGGTGATCGTCCGGCCTTGCTCGCGGGCGCGGGCGATCTGTTCGGCGCGGTAGGCGGGATCGCGAAGCTTGCGGGCCTCCTCGCGCATGGTCCGGGCGCCCTCGACCATCTGCTCGGCGCCCCGGCGCATCTGCACCCGGGCCTCGGCCATCTGACGGGCGACCTCGACCCGAGTTTCGTCGGCCTCGGCGCGGGCGCGGGCGGCCCGTTCCCGCGCCGCGGAGGCGTCGGCGAGGGCCATGGCCCGGGCTTCGGCCGCCCGGGCGCGGGATTCCCCCGCATGGGCCCGCGCTTCGCCCGCCGCCGCGCGGGCGTGGACGGCCGCTTCGCGCGCGGCGGCGACAGCGGCGCGGCGTTCCGCCTGGTCCTGACCGGAGGGGGTGTAGCGGCCGTCGTATGAAGTG
>NZ_JBAZOS010000084.1:0-3165 GCF_041648615.1 Brevundimonas sp. | reverse complement strand
GGCCTTGTTGCGGGGCGGGGGCGAGCCGGCGCTGGCGGAGGACCTGGGGCGCGCGGACATAGCGCCGCGCGAGGCGGCTGAGGCTGTGGCGAAGGCTTTCGCGGCGGCCGTGGGATGACGCCATGGGACGAGATGCTGCGGGCGGCGGCCGGGCTGGGGGTTGGGCCACAGGCGTTCTGGCGGCTGTCGCTGCGGGAGTGGCGAATGCTGACCGCCCGGCCGGGCGCGGCAGGGCCCCTGGGGCGGGACGAATTCGAACGGATGGCGGAGGCGTGGCCGGATGACTGACACCCTTGAACCAGCCGGCCTGGACGGCGTGCCGCGCAAGGCGGCCGAGGCGGCGGCGGCGCTGGAGGCGTTGCGGGAGCCGGCGGAGCGGGTCGCGTCCTCGATCGAGGACGCCTTCGGCAAGGCGGGCGAGGGATTGGCGCGCTCGCTGGCACGAGCGGCCGCGGACGGCGAGATCAGTCTGGCCGAGCTGGCGCGCGCGGTGCTGGCTGCGGTCAATGCGGCGTCGGGTTCGGGCGGCGGCGGCCTGGGCGAGGCGATCGCCGCGGCGGTGCAGTCGGCCTTCTCGGGAGCGCGGGCCGAGGGCGGGACGGTGCTGGGCGGCGGCGCCTATCTGGTCGGCGAGCGCGGGCCGGAGGTGTTTCGGCCCATGGGCGCCGGCGTCGTCGAGCCGGCCGGCGTCGGGGGCGTCACGGTCCATGTGCAGGTCGACGGCGGCGCGCCGGCGCTGCTGCGCTCGGAGGCGCAGATCGCCCAGATGCTGGCGCGGGCCGCAGCCCTGGGCGCGCGGCGGCTGTAACCCGGCCGCGATCAGTTGAAAGTGTCGGCGGTGTCGCGGGCCGGGTGGACCGGATCGGGGCCGAACCGGTTCGCGCCCCGCTGACCGTCGGCTATGCCGAGCCAGAGCCAGAAGCCGACGCCGATGAAGGCGGTGAAGCCCCAGACGCCGAGCGGTGGCACCAGAATATTCAGCACCTGCGCCAGATCGCCCTCGTCATCGAAGGCCGTCGGATCGTTGATGGCCGCCATGGAGATGACAACGATCAGGTAGACGAAGCCGCCGATCATCGCGCTCCAGGGGATGGCGATCAGCCAGGCGGACCTGCCCATGTCGTGCAGCCGTTTCGCGCCGATGGCCAGGTTGGACCAGAGCAGCACCGGGGCGCCGACAACGAGCGCAATGTTGAGGAACGGAATGAAGCTCCAGACATGGTAGCCGAAGAAGACGATCGCCCAGCCGATCCAGAAATGGGTGCGGCTCAGCCGACCCTGGAAGGAAAACATCGCCGTGCCGAAATTGAAGCCGCGGCCGGACGGGCGGGGCGAAGGGCTGAAGCCGGCGGGAGCGCCGCCGCCGGCGAGAGGGAAGATGTCCCGGGCGACGCCGTCAGCATCGACGAAGTCGACCCTGTCCCGGACCCGCAGACCGGAGCGGCTGGCCGAGGCGGTGAAGGCGTAACGAACGCCGTCGTCGCCCAGGATCACGCCGTCGCCCGAAATTCCGTCCAGGCTGATGACTTCGCCGCGCATGAATCCCCCCGCACCTTCACTGGCCTCACCGTGGCGGACCGCGCCGGGGCGGACAAGGCCTAGCTGAAGACCTCCGCGGTCGCCCGGCGGCTCGAACCGGGGACGGGGCCGTGGGTGTTGGGCCGGGCTTCCGACGGCAGGACGCAAATGATGAAGGTGACCAGGGAGCCGAGGTAGGGAATGGCGTTGAGGAGCACGAGCCAGCCCGACAGGCCGACGTCGTGGAACCGCCGGATCATGGCGCAGAGGTTCGGGATTATGGTGCCGACATAGGTCAGTCCGCCGAGGACCATGAAGATCATGCCGACGGGCGAGACATCCTCTCCGCCGTCGGTCGTCAGCCCGGAGACGATCGCGCCGAGAAAGACCGGGCCGCCGACCAGGAGCACGCGGAAAAGGACGAAATACCAGTATTCGCTTCGCCGGGCGCGGCCGTAGCCGTCGACGTATTTCTTCATGCAGCGGACGAAATAGCCCCACGGCGAGGTTTCGCCGGCGTCGGGACGGGCCGAATAGCCGGTCCCGGCGGCCGAAACGGCCGGACCGGACGAGAGCAGAACCACTTCGGTCGCGATCCCGTCGACCGGGACAAAATCGATGCGGTCGCCGCGCTGGACGATGAAACCGCGAACATCCCGTGTGACGAAGGCGTAGCGAACGCCGTCGTCTCCGCTGACCAGGGCGTCGCCGTCGCCGCTGACATCGATCACTTCACCCCGCACCCTGCGCCCCACTGCTGGCTTCCGCCCGACCGGTCGGACGACCAAGCTTGGCCGAAGAGCGGACGGGCGCCAACCGCGGCGTGACGGATTTGCGAGCGTCGACCGGCGCCGGTTGCGGCCGGCGCCGGTCGATGTTCGCCGTCAGGGCGTCAGCCGCCCTTCGGATCGGAGCCGAAGCGGTTGGCGCCGGCCTGACCGGCGGACAGGCCGATCCAGAGCAGGAAGGCCAGGTTGAAGACGAGAAGCAGCAGGACCAGGCCCATCGCCGGTCCGAGCAGGGCCAGAATGGCGGCCGGATCCTCCCGCTCGAGCGCCGCGGCGTTGGAGAGGGCGGAGACGCCCACCAGGGTGGCGGCGAAGACGCCGCCGACGATGTTGACGGCCCAGGGGAGAACGACCAGCCAGCCGGGCTTGCCCATGTCGTGAAGCCGCTTCACCGCAATGGCCAGGTTGGGCCAGATCAGGGCGATCGAGAGGAAGAAGCCGATCACGGGAAGCCAGCCCGCGACGACCCCGACGCCGAGGCAGATCAGCCAGCCGATCCAGAAATGCGAGCGGCGTGTGCGGCCCTCGAAGGAAAACAGCAGCTTCTGCCAGTCGAAGCCCTGAATCTGGCTGGAAGTTTCGATGCTCATGGCGCCCTCCCGCGCGGTTTCGGGCCCGACGCCCGGCAGGAAAGAATGGCGTAACAACGATCGCTCGACAAGCGAAAGCGCGGCCGTGGATTGACCCTGACAGGAGAGTGAGGCGATGGCCTTTCACGAGGTGAGGCTGCCCGTCCGGCTGGCCTTCGGATCGACGGGCGGTGTGGAGCGCCGGACGGAGATCGTGACCCTTGGGTCGGGCTTCGAGCGGCGGTCGTCGCCATGGGCGCATGGGCGTCGGCGCTATCTGATCGGAGCCA
>NZ_JBAZOS010000083.1:0-3205 GCF_041648615.1 Brevundimonas sp. | reverse complement strand
GGAACTCCATCACCCCTTCGCGGGCCTTCTTGACCATCGGCGTGTCGGTGAAGATTTCCTGTCCCTCGGCGGCCGGCAGGGCGCACGACGCCTGCGGCTTCGGCGGTCCGGGCTTCACCTCGACCAGGCACATGCGGCAGTTGCCGGCGATCGACAGCCGCTCGTGATAGCAGAAGCGCGGAATTTCCTGTCCAGCGCGCTCGGCGACCTGGAGCACGGTCATGCCGGGCTCGAACTCGGTTTCAACGCCGTTGACCTTGGCGACGGGCATCAGCGGGCCTCTTGTTTGGCGGCGGGAGCCGCCATCTGGACATCAACCGACATCGCACGACCGTCGCGGAACAGGCCCACTTGGTCGCCGTCTGCCCGGCATTCGAAACTCAGCACGCCGCCGTCTACCGGCGCCGGCCAGGAGACCTCGGCCAGACCCTCGCCGGCGGCCTTGAAGGTCACGACGTCGCCGGTCTGACCGAACATGCGGTTGACCACGTCGCGGCACGCGCCCTCGAGATCGGTCGCCGTCGTCGGGACCGGAGCCGGGGCCATGGCCTCGGGAGCGGCCGGCGCCTGGGGCGCAGCCTTCTCCGCCTCGCCGCAAGCGGCGAGGATCGGCAGGGCCAGCATCATGATGAGGGCCCGGCGCATCCCCTACTCCGCCGCGATCGCGTGGCCGGCGAAGTTCGCGCGGGCCGAGCGGTAGGACTGGATACGGTCCTCGATCTCGTGACGGAAATGCCGGATCAGGCCCTGCACAGGCCAGGCGGCGGCGTCGCCGAGGGCGCAGATGGTGTGGCCCTCGACCTGACCCGCGACGTCGAGCAGCAGGTCGATCTCCGACGGATCGGCCTCGCCCACGGCCATCCGCTCCAGCACGCGCCACATCCAGCCGGTGCCTTCACGGCACGGCGTGCACTGGCCGCAGCTCTCATGCTTGTAGAAATAGCTGATGCGGGCGATCGCCTTCACCAGGTCGGTGTCGTTGTCCATCACGATGACGGCGGCGGTCCCGAGGCCCGAACGCATCTCGCGCAGGCTGTCGAAGTCCATCAGCGCCGTTTCCGACATCTCACGGGTGATCAGCGGAACCGACACGCCGCCGGGAATAACGGCCTTCAGATTGCCCCAGCCGCCGCGCACGCCGCCGCAATGCTCTTCCAGCAGCTGACGCAGCGGGATCGACATGGCCTCTTCGACATTGCACGGGCGGTTTACATGGCCCGAGATCGACATCAGCTTGGTGCCGGTGTTGTTGGCCCGGCCAAAGCCCGCGAACCAGTCGGCGCCGCGACGCAGGATGGTGCCGACGACGGCGATCGATTCGACGTTGTTCACCGTGGTCGGGCAGCCATAGAGGCCGGCGCCGGCCGGGAACGGCGGCTTCAGGCGCGGCTGGCCCTTCTTGCCTTCCAGGCTCTCCAGCAGGGCGGTCTCTTCGCCGCAGATATAGGCGCCGGCGCCGTGGTGGATATAGACGTCGAAGTCCCAGCCGTGGACGTTGTTCTTGCCGATCAGTCTGGCCTCATAGGCCTGCTTGACCGCCGCCTCCATCCGCTCGCGCTCGAGCACATATTCGCCGCGCAGATAGATGTAGCAGGCGTTGGCCTGCATCGCGAAGGAGGCGATCAGACAGCCTTCGATCAGCAGGTGGGGATCATGACGCATGATCTCCCGGTCCTTGCAGGTGCCGGGCTCGGACTCGTCGGCGTTGACGACCAGATAGTGCGGCCGATCCTTCACCTCCTTGGGCATGAAGGACCACTTCAGCCCGGTCGAGAAGCCGGCGCCGCCGCGACCGCGCAGGCCCGAGGCCTTCACATTGTTGATGAGCCAGTCCCGGCCCATGTCCAGCATGTCCCTGGTGGCGTTCCAGCAGCCGCGGTTCTTCGCCCCTTCCAGACCCCAGTCATGGAGCCCGTACAGGTTGGTGAAGATACGGTCCTTGTCTTCGAGAATGCCGACCATGGTCAGTCGCGTCTCCTGCCGAGGCTGTCGCCCTGGTTCATCTTGTGACGTCCCCACAGTGCGAGCCCTGCGCCGATCAAGCCCATGACCCCGCCCACCATGGCGAAGATTTCGCCGTCCTCGCCGAGCACGCCCAGAAGGCCAGCTCCGGCCAGACAGGCCCCGATGGCCACATCGCCCAGTCCCATCCAGAAGAACAGGCGGCCGGCCGTAAAGGCGTCCATCGGCTTGTCGTTCGCGTTCGCCATTACAGACCCTCCGCCAGACGGCGACGGTTATAGCGGGTCCGCACGAAGGTCGCGGCCAGGAACAGGGCCCAGCCCAGCGCCAGCATGCCGTAGCCGACGTTGGTGGCGATCCCCGCATCAGTGATCCCCGCGTCGGCGATCCATCCCTGACGGACGGCCACGATCAGGACCGCCGCCGCCACGATCAGCACCAGCCCGCCCAGACGCAGCGGCCAACCGACGCGCTTCAGCTCCCGGCGGTAGGCCGCCCGGCCTTCATCCGTGTCCAGATCGGGACGCGTCATGCCGGCGTCTCGACAGGTTCGCTGTTCGGCAGCGTCTTGATCGGCTTGGCGGCCGATCCATCATACAGCTTCGGATCGGTCAGGGTCAGGGCCCCGCCCTCCGGGGCCGAGTTGACCCGATCGATGCGCGTCCCGGCCTTGGGCTTTTTGCCGGCGGCGAAGTCGTCGATGATGCTGTTCATGTCCGAGGCCGTCAGGTCCTCGAAATAGTAGTCGTTGATCATGGCCATGGGCGCGTTGACGCAGGCGCCCAGGCACTCGACCTCTTCCCAGTAGAATTTGCCGTCGGCCGACAGGGTCTGTTTCGGCCCGATGCGGTCCTTGCAGACCTTCATCAGCTCGCCCGAGCCGCGCAGCATGCAGGGCGTCGTTCCGCAGACCTGGATCAGGGCGGCCGAGCCGACCGGCTCCAGCATGAACATGGTGTAGAAGGTCGCGACCTCCAGCACCCGGATATAGGCCATGCCCAACAGGTCGGCGATGGCGCGCAGGGCCGGCTCGGAGACCCAGCCCTCCTGCTTCTGCACCAGCCAAAGGATCGGGATCACCGCAGACTGTTTGCGGTCGGCGGGGTATTTCTGGATCCACCAGTCGCACTTGGCCTTCGTCGCCTTGGAGAAGGCGAAGGAGTCCGGCTGAACCTTGGCGAGACGACGAACCGACATCAGACGTCCATTTCTTCAACAACGATGCCTTCGCCGAGCATCTTCT
>NZ_JBAZOS010000082.1:0-3271 GCF_041648615.1 Brevundimonas sp. | reverse complement strand
AGGCCGAAATGCTGGATGCGCTGGACCTGACCTATCGCTACCATTGGGCTGTGCGTCAGGCCGGGCTCGACGGCGTGCCGCCGCCGGCCAAACTCAATCCGGATGTGCTGATGGAACGGCACAAGGCTTTGAACTGGCTCGTGCGCTACAACGAAGACGCGTCGTGGGACGACGTCACTACGGACACCTGAACCGGAAACCCGACGCCATGCGCATCTGCCTCTCCACCGTTCTCGCCGCAGCCGCCCTCGCCCTGTTCGCCACGCCCGCCGCGGCCCAGGACGCGCCCAGTTGGTCTTTCGCCATCCACGGCGGGGCGGGGGTGATCGAGCGCGACAGCCTGACGCCGGAACAGGACGCCGCCTATCGCGCCGCCCTGCACCGCGCGCTGGAGGCGGGGTCGGCGGTGCTGGCCAACGGCGGCTCGGCGCTGGACGCGGTCCAGGCGGCGATCGAGCTGATGGAGGACGATCCGCTGTTCAACGCCGGGCGCGGGGCGGTCTTCACCGCCGCCGGCCGCAACGAACTGGACGCCGCCGTGATGAACGGTTCGGACCTGACCGCCGGAGCCGTCGCCGGCCTGACCACCACCCGCCATCCGATCGCCGCCGCCCGGGCGGTGATGGAGCGGTCGCCGCACGTCATGCTGATCGGCGAGGGGGCGGATACGTTCGCCGCCTCGGTCGGGCTTGAGCAGGTGGATCCGACCTTCTTCTTCACCGAGCGCCGCTGGCGCGGGCTGGAAACGGCCTTGCGGGCGCAGAACCTGCCGATCCCGGAGCGGCCCGCCGGGGCGCCGGGGCCGCAGGCGGAGAACGCCCTGCCCGCCCCGCCGCTGAACGAGCGGAAATTCGGCACCGTCGGCGCCGTGGCGCTGGACAGCCAGGGGCGGCTGGCGGCGGGGACCTCGACCGGCGGCATGACCGCCAAACGCTGGGGCCGGGTCGGGGACGTGCCGGTGCTCGGAGCGGGGACCTATGCCTCGAACCGTGATGGCTGCGCCGTCTCGGCCACCGGCGACGGCGAGTACTACATCCGCGCCAGCGTCGCCCGCGACATCTGCGCCCGCATCGCCGGCGGATCGACGAGCCA
This sequence comes from Brevundimonas sp., assembly GCF_041648615.1. Lineage (GTDB taxonomy): Bacteria > Pseudomonadota > Alphaproteobacteria > Caulobacterales > Caulobacteraceae > Brevundimonas. The sequence continues at coordinate 2,179 of NZ_JBAZOS010000082.1, read as the reverse complement.
GGCCGCCGCCCAGGCGGAGGTGGACGACGCCCTGTCCCTGGGCGGCTCGGGCGGGGTGATCGTCATGGATGTCGAGGGCCGGCCGAGCTTCGCCATGACCACCTCGGGCATGTATCGCGGCTCGATCTCCAGCGGCGCCCCGGCGGGGGTGGCCATCTACGGCGACGAGGACCTGCGGCCGTGACCCTCGGCGCGACCATCGATCTGGCCGACAAATTCGCCGCCTTCTCCGATCACTGGCGGCCCCGCGTCGCCGCCCGGCTGAACGGACAGGACGTGCGGCTGGTCAAGGTGCAGGGCGTCTTTCCCTGGCACAGCCACGCCGACGCCGACGAGATGTTCCTGGTCTGGAAGGGCCGGTTCCGGGTCGAGTTCCGGGACCGGGTCGAGACCCTCGATCCCGGGCAATTCATCGTCGTGCCGCGCGGCGTCGAACATCGCACCGCCGCCGACGATGAGGCCGAGGTGCTGATCTTCGAACCGTCGGAGGTGATCAACACCGGCGACGCCGCCGTCTCCGACTTCACCGCCCCGCAGGGACAGACGATCTGATGGCCAGGCCCGACATTCCCGGCGTCATCGCGCCGCCGCCGCTGATCTATCTCGGCTTCCTGTTCGCGGGCTGGGGACTGGTCGAACTCGCCGGCCGGCCCGAGGCGATCGAGGCCGGCCTGGGCTGGCTGTCCGCCGGCTTTAACCTCGCGGTCGACGTCCGCCGCGGCGTCGCCCTGACCCTGATCATCGGCGGCCTGCTGCTGGACGGGATGGCGGCGGGGCTGTTCCGGCGCAGGGGCACGGCGGTCGAGCCGTGGAAACCGTCGACGGTCCTGATCGACGAAGGCCCCTATCGTTTCAGCCGCAACCCGATCTACGTCGGCTTCGCCATCACCTATGTCGGCCTGGCCATAGCCATGGACAGCTGGATCGCCCTGTTGCTGCTGCTGCCCTGTCTGGTGGTGGTGGACCGGTTCGTGATCCGGCGCGAGGAGCGCTACCTCGCCGCCAAATTCGGGGCACCCTATGAGGCCTATCGCGCAAGGGTCCGGCGGTGGCTGTGAGCGACGACGAGCTGTCGGCCATGGCCATCGAGGAGCTGGACCAGGCCTGCAGCCTGATCTGGCCCGAACTGGCGAAGATCACGCCCTGGGGCGACAGTTTCATCGGCATCGCCCCGTCGGGCCGCGAGGTCGAGATCGAGCGCCGCTACCTCTGGGCCCTCGAACCGGCGGGCGCCGTGGCCGTCGAGATCGAGGTCCGCGACGTCGGGGCGCGCACCGGCGCGGAGGCGCGGGCGCTGATCACCCCGCCGCGCTGAGCCGCGATCCACATTCGCCCATGGCGGGAATCGATCGCGCCGTTAACCTTTCCCGTTGCCAAGCGGAGCGGTGGGGGCAAGATGCGCTCCGAACGGTTCACGGCCTTCAAGGGGGAGCAGCATGTCCTACGGCGCAGACTTCGCCAACGCCGACCCGGCCAACGCCCCGCTTGACCCGACGATCTTCATCGGCGCCGAGCCGGCGTTCTGGGGGGCCATCCTGCTGGGACTGGCCGCCGCCCTGCTGGCCGGCTATTTCTGGGGCGTCCGCACGCGTGAAAACAGCGCCGACGCCGCCCAGGCCATCTGGGAGGCGATCCACGACGCGACCCGATCCGCCATGGGCGCGGACGACAACGCCCTGAAGGGGCAGGCAGAAGCCTTGCGCAAGGTCGTCGACGAACGGCTGGGCAAGACCCTGAAACTGGCCGGCGGCCTGTCGGGCCGGATCAAGAAGCTGGATGACGCCATCGCCGGCAAGGGACCGGTCCAGCCGGGCGCCGGCGGCGGTCAGGCCCCGACGCGAACCGGTGGCGGCCCCGGGGGCGATTCGACCCCGGGCGAGGCCGGCCAGGGCGGGAACGGCGGCGGCGGCGGCGGAGGAGGCGGCGGCGCGGCGGCGTCAGCGGCGGCCAGCGTCACGGTCGTCACCATTGGTTGCCCGACAGCACCGACGTCGCCGACGCCGACGCCGCCGCCGACGACGCCTCCCGCGGTCGGCGACCTGAGCCATCGCGAGCAGACCGACGCCCTGCGGCTGGCCGTCGCCGCCTTCAACCAGCACTGGCGCGACGAGCCGGCCCGGGTCGGCGAACTGCGCGCGGCCCATGCCGAACTGTCCAATCCCGGTCCCGCGCCCAAATC
>NZ_JBAZOS010000081.1:0-3310 GCF_041648615.1 Brevundimonas sp. | reverse complement strand
CTGAACGACCACTTCCCCCTGGTCGTCTGGCAGACGGGCTCGGGCACCCAGTCGAACATGAACGCCAACGAGGTGATCTCGAACCGCGCCATCGAGATGCTGGGCGGCGAGATGGGCTCTAAAAAGCCGGTCCACCCCAACGACCACGTCAACATGAGCCAGTCGTCGAACGACACCTATCCCACGGCCATGCACGTCGCCTGCGCCGAACAGGTGGTCAACGACCTGCTGCCGGCCCTCAAGCACCTGCACGCGGCCCTGAAGGCCAAGTCGGACGCCTGGGCCCACATCATCAAGATCGGCCGGACGCATACCCAGGACGCCACCCCCCTGACGCTCGGCCAGGAGTTCGGCGGCTATACGCAGCAGATCGCCAACGGCATCGCCCGCATCGAACAGACCCTGCCGGCCCTGATGGAACTGGCGCAAGGCGGCACCGCCGTCGGCACCGGCCTGAACGCCCCTGTCGGCTTCGCCGAGAAGGTCGCCGAACAGATCGCCGGCATCACCGGCCTGCCCTTCACCACCGCCCCGAACAAGTTTGAAGCGCTCGCCGCCCACGACGCCATGGTCTTCAGCCACGGCGCCATCAACACGGTGGCCGCCTCCCTGTTCAAGATCGCCAACGACATTCGCTTCCTGGGCTCCGGCCCGCGTTCGGGTCTGGGCGAACTGGCCCTGCCGGAGAACGAGCCGGGCTCGTCGATCATGCCGGGCAAGGTCAATCCGACGCAGTGCGAAGCCCTGACCCAGGTCTGCGTCCAGGTGTTCGGCAACAACGCCGCCCTCACCTTCGCCGGCTCGCAGGGGCATTTCGAGCTGAACGTCTACAACCCGGTGATGGCCTACAACTTCCTGCAGTCGGTCCGCCTGATGGCCGATGCGGCCGTCAGCTTCACCGACAACTGCGTCGTCGGCATCGAGGCCCGCGAGGACAATATCGAACGCGGCCTGAACAACTCGCTGATGCTGGTCACCGCCCTGAACGGCAAGCTGGGCTACGACGCCTGCGCGAAGATCGCCAAGACGGCGCACAAGAACGGCACCACCCTGCGTCAGGAAGCCGTCGGCGGCGGCTACCTGACCGACGCCGAGTTCGACGAGGCGGTGCGTCCCGAGAAGATGATCTCACCGGGGTGAGGCCGTCGTGACCACCGCCGATCTGGAATTCCACCGCGACGGGGCGCTGCATTTCGGCGGCGTTCTGAGCGCGGCGGAGGCAGCGTCGCTGGTCGCTCGGCTGGAGCCTCAGATCACTGGCCGTCCCGGAACCCGGCTGCGGGCCGAACCGGATGTGGCCGCTTTGCTGGCCGCCGACGGCGCCGTGGGCCGGATCGCGGCCGGGCTGATCGGGCCCGGGGCCAGACCGGTGCGGGCGGTGCTGTTCGACAAGAGCCCGGCCGCCAACTGGATCGTCGCCTGGCATCAGGACCGGACCATTCCGGTGCGGCTGCGGCATGAGACGCCGGGCTTTGGTCCGTGGTCGACCAAGGACAGCGTCCTGCACGTCGCGCCGCCGATCGCGGTGCTGGAGGGCATGGTCACGTTGCGGCTGCACCTAGACCCGGTCGATGCGGACAATGCGCCGCTGGTCGTGGCGAAGGGCTCGCACCGTTTCGGATATGTGCCGGCGGATGTCGCGGCGGCGCGCGCATCAGAATGCCCGCACCTTGTCTGCAGGGCGGAGCCGGGAGATGTCTGGGCCTATGCGACGCCGATTCTGCACATGTCCGCGCGATCCGTCGGCGACCGGCGGCGGCGGGTGCTGCAAATAGACTATGCAGCGGCGGCCCTTCCTGAACCGCTGGAGTGGCGCGGAATCGAGGCCTAGCGACTGGAGCGGTTTGGGCTCCACGCGCTTTCGGAGTACCTTCCGCCCATGGGCAAGGTCGAACTGAACATCGGCATCGATCCGGAGCTGATCGCACAGGCCGAACGGCTGGGCATTTCCATCGCCGGCATGGATGAGCGGACGCTACGGCTGCACCTGCAGAAGGTCGATCCTGCGGGCGCCGAGGCCCGGGCGAAGTGCTGGGCGGAAGATAACGCCGAGGCCATCAAGGACCACAACCGTCGCATTCGCGAGCGGGGTCTGTTGTCGGACTATATTCGCCCCTCCTGGCTGTGAGACAGTTCGACGTCTTCGACAATCCATCCCCTGAGGCACGCCAGTTCGCGCCCTGTCTGGTTGTGCTGTCCTCACATCTGGTTCTCGGCTTTGACGACGCGGTGGTCGCACCGCTGGTCAACGATAGCCACGCGACGGTCGGCGCGCTGGAAATCGAGGTCGAAGTCGCCAGAGAGCATCTTGTTCTCGTGGTTAGCGAACTGCCGAGCATGGCGGGGCGCAATCTGAGGCAGCGCGTGGGCTCCCTCGCCGATCGCGAAGATGACATCCGCCGGGCGATCGACCGGCTGTTCACCGGCTTGTGAGATGACCGCTCTCACCCGCCCCTACTGGATCGAGGCGCGATTCGAGCGGCGTGAGGGCTGGGACGACACCGCCTATCCCTTCAGTGTTCCGGCGGTTCGGACGCTGCACACCCTGGCCTTCCATCCCAACGTGACCTTCCTGGTCGGCGAGAACGGGTCGGGCAAGTCGACCCTGATCGAGGCGCTGGCCGTGGCCTGGGGATTCAACGCCGAGGGCGGGTCGCAGGACCATCAGTTCTCGACCCGCGCATCCCATTCGCCGCTGCACCGGTTTGTCAGACCGGTGCGGGCGCCCCTGAAGGCCAGGGACGGCTATTTCCTGAGGGCGGAAAGCTATTTCAATACCGCCAGCTATCTGGAGGCTTCCGGCACTTTCCGCGCCGGCCAGACGGGTTTGCACGAACAGTCGCATGGCGAAAGCTTCTTCGCCCTGTTCGACAAGCGGTTCATCGGCGACGGCCTCTACATCCTCGACGAGCCCGAGGCCGCCCTGTCGCCGACGCGGCAGCTTTCGTTCCTGGCGCGGATGCACGAGCTGGTGCAGGCGCGGTCGCAACTGATCATCGCCACCCACTCGCCGATCCTGCTCGGCTATCCGAACGCCTGGATCTATCAGGCCTCTGAACACGGCCTGGACCGGATCGAGTATGAAGACACCGACCACTATCAGGTCACGCGCAACTTCCTGACCCGACGCGAGATGATGCTCGACGTGCTGCTGGGTAACGACTGATCAGGGCTTCTCGCGGATCGTCCGGCCGATCGGCGCGAGCGCCAGCTTGGCCAGCTCCAGATCCTTGAGCGCGAACGGGATGCCGATGATCGAGACGAACTCGGCCACGGCGATCATCAGGTGCGCGAGGGCGATCCACCAGCC
>NZ_JBAZOS010000080.1:0-3380 GCF_041648615.1 Brevundimonas sp. | reverse complement strand
GCCAGGACGAGGACCAGCAGCAGGGCGAGGTTGACCAGCAGAAACGGCGCCACCGACCGGCCGGTGACCACGGCGCCTTCGGCGAGGTCCTCGTCACGGCGGGAGGCGAAGGACCTGAAGGCGAAAAGCACCCTCTGTTTGAAGAAGGTCTGGCCGGTCAGGTCGCGCAGGATCTTGCGGCCCAGGGAGGCGCGGGTGACCGGGAAGGGGGCGGAAAGGACCAGGTCGGGGTCCTCGGCCTGCTGGGCGTATTTATGATGGGCGAGATGATAAGGCCGGTAGGCGGCGAGCGAGGCGCCGATGGGGACGGCGCACAGCCAGTGGCCGAGAAAGTCGTTCAGCCGTCGGTCCGGCGACAGGCCGCCGTGCGCCGCCTCATGCATCAGGATGGCCAGGCCCAGCTGGCGCGTGCCGATCACGGCGACGCAGAGCGGGATCAGGATCGGCCAGAGGACGCCCGCGGCCATGGCCAGGGCGATGACGGCCCAGCAGTGCAGCACCAGCAGGGGGCCGATCCAGGGCGAGCGCGTCTGGAAGGGCGTCCACTCGTCGGGCGTGAACAGGTCGAGCGGACGGGCGCGGGGCGCGGCTGACATGGAGGCAGGATAGGCCGGACCCCGCTGGACCGGAAGCGGCGATACGCCGGCTTCGGGGGTCGCAATGGGGGGCCGGAATCGTCATGAGAACCCGACAAAAAGTCAGGTTGACATGACAAAATGACATTGTAAGGTACGCCTTACATCAAGTCAGGAACGCCTTCCATGCTCGCCCTCGGAAAATCCACCTCGCCGGCCCATGGCCGCTATGTCTTCCGCACCCTTGCCTTCATGAGCGGCTATGTGGCCGTCAATGTCGCGGCCATCTTCGGAGCCTTTGACGACATCGCCTCGCCGGTGGCGGCCTGGGCTCTGGCCCTGACGGTCTCGGCGCCGGTGATCGGCCAGATCTGGGCGACCCTGTCGCTGATGCGAGAGTCGGATGAGTTCGTCAGGGCCCTGGTCGCCAAACAGTTCATCCTCGCGTCCGGCCTGGCCATGGCCCTGGCCAGCGTCTGGGGGTTCGGCGAGAGCTACGCGGCGGCGCCGCACATTCCGGCCTGGATGATCTATCCGCTGTTCTGGGCCTGTTTCGGCGTCATCGCCCCCTTTGTGAAGTCGTCGAACTGATGAAGAATCGTCTCAAGCTTCTGCGCGTCGAACGCGGCTGGACCCAGGAACAGCTTGGCCAGGCGCTGGGCGTGTCGCGCCAGGCGGTGAACGCCCTGGAGACCGAAAAGCACGATCCCTCGCTGGACCTCGCCTACCGCATCGCCGTGCTGTTCGCCCGGCCGGTCGAAGAGATTTTCGACAATCCCCACGCCTGACCACGTCAGCCAAACCTTACAGGATCAAGACCATGATGTTCATGTCCCGCCACGGCGGCGGCCGCCTGCTGCGCGCCTTCGCCATCGCTTCCGCCGTCGCCGTGGGGGCCGGCGCCGTCGCTTTCGCCGCCCGTGCTGAGCCGGCCGCCGCCGCCGCCACGGCCCCCTTCGCCTCGAGCCGGCTGTCGGTCGAGGTGGTCGGGTCGGGCCCCGACGTGGTCCTGATCCCCGGCTTCGCCTCGTCGCGCGAGGTGTGGCGGGCGGAGGCCGAGCGGCTGAAGGCGACGCACCGGGTGCATCTGGTGCAACTGGCCGGATTCGCCGGGGAGCCGTGGACGCATGGCGAGGGGCCGTTCGTCCAGCCGGTCATCGATGAGCTGGCCCGGTATATCGCTGAGGCCGGGCTGGAGCGGCCGGCGGTGATCGGCCATTCCATGGGCGGGATGACGGGTCTGCTGCTGGCCCAGCAGCATCCGGAGCTGGTCGGAGGGCTGATGAGCGTCGACAGCCTGCCGTTCTTCAGCGCCCTGTTCGGGCCGCAGGTGACGGCGGAAACGGCGCGGCCCTTCGCCGACCAGGCGGCGGCGGGCATCCTGGCGACCGAGCCGGCGGCCTATCGCGCCCAGCAGGGGCAGACGGCGATCGGTCTGGCGCGGGATCCGGCGACGCGGGCGGCCATGGTCGAATGGTCGATGAGCTCGGACCGGCAGGCGATGGCGGCGGCGATCCGCGAGGTGATGACGACGGACCTGCGGCCCGGTCTGGCGGCGATGACCACGCCGGTCTGGGCGATCTACGCCTCCGACGCGGACGGCGGGGCGCCGGCGGCGGGCGCGGACGCGGTCTGGGGCCGGGAATATGCGCCGCTTCCGGGCGTGCGGCTGATCCGGGTCGACGGCAGCCGGCATTTCATCATGGCCGACCAGCCGGCGAAGTTCGCCGAACTGGTCGATCAGTTCCTGGGCGAGTGACCACGCTCAGCCGGCCGCCGGCAGGGCGCGGGGGACGATCATCGGGGTGACGTCGCCCGCCTTCAGCAACTGGCCGGAGAAGTCGTCGGCATAGGCGATGGCCAGCAGGGACCGGAAGCCGGAGGCCGGCAGGGCGATCTCATAGCCGCCCTCGACGCCGGGGCCGACCTGGTAGGGGTTGATCAGGAAGATCAGGCCGCCGGCCTTGCCGGGCACGGTCCCGGGGGCGAGGACGAAGGGGGTGTCGGCGGCGCGCGGGCAGGTCGCGCCGGGCCGGCCGCCCAGCGAGATGGAGGCGCTGTCGGGCACGCGGGCTCGCCGGGCGGTGTTGATGGCGGAGCAGAGGGCCTCGTCGAGCACGGTCAGGTCGGCGTCCTTGCGCAACAGGTCGGCCAGGCCGAGGCGGCGCTTCAGCGCCTTGTCCCACAGGATGCCGCTGGTCAGGGTGTTGGGATGAGCGCCGCCGGAATAGTCGAAGTCCACGCGCTTGAGGCTCAACAGCTTGCCGGTCTCGGCGGCGGCGGTGACGGTGATGGTCTTTTCGTATTTGGGCCGGTCGGTGTCGGCGCCCGCCTCGGTCAGTTCGCCCTGGGCGCCCTCAACGAACTGGCGCAGCAGCCGGACCTCCTCTGCGTAGAGCCCGGCGTGCAGGTCGGTCTGGGGCTTGATCGCGTCCGGCAGGGCCAGGCGGACGTCGGCCCAGGGCGTCTTCCGCTCGAAGGCCAACGGCGCGGCGGCGTCGGCCGGGGTGACGGCCGCAGTCTCGCCAGGCGTGGCGGGGGCGGGCGGCGCGGGCTCGCGGTCGCGATTGCAGGCGGACAGGCCGGCGGCGAGGACGGCGGTCAGCAGCAGGGCGCGCCCCCGGGTCAAGCCTGACGACGCGGCCTTGGCGGTGACGGTCATGCGGGTCTCCTTCAGAACGGCCACGATAGAGCGCCGAGGATGATGGCGAAAAGCAGAATGAAGCCCGCGTCGCGATTCGATCGGAACAGGCGGAGGGCCAGGGCAGGATCGTCGGGGCGGACGTCCCGCGCCTGACGGAACAG
>NZ_JBAZOS010000079.1:0-3407 GCF_041648615.1 Brevundimonas sp. | reverse complement strand
TCTCGGCTTCCCGGTCGCGGGCCGACAGGATGATGATGGGGCCGGTGTAGAACTCGCGCGCCCGCTTCAGCACGTCCTTGCCGTCCATGTCGGGCAGGCCGAGGTCGAGCACGACCGCATCCGGGCTCCACAGGGCGATGCCGCGCAGGCCCTCTTGGCCGCTGTCGGCCCGCTTCGGCTCATAGCCGGCGGCGTCCAGCGCCGGCGACAGGAAGCGATGGATTTGCGGTTCGTCGTCGATGACGAGGATGCGGGGTCTGACGGCCGACATGGGACTTTATAGCAGGTTCGGATGGGTAGCGATGGACTTGGGCAGGCTGATCAGGACGCGGGTTCCCAGACCGTTGTGGATGGGACTGGCAGCCGCGATCCGGCCGTTCATCGCCTCGACGAACCCCTTGGCGATGGCGAGACCGAGGCCCGCGCCCTTGGAGCGGTCCGGTTGTTCCTCCATGCGACGGAATTTGTCGAACACCCGTTCCAGTTCGGCCGTGGGGATGCCCTTGCCTTCGTCCTCGATGCTGATGACCACCGAGCCCCGGTCCTCATACGCCGCCAGTTCGATCGTGGAGCCGTCGGGGCTGTAGGCGATGGCGTTCTCGAGGATGTTGACCAGCGCCTGCTCCAACAGGCCCTGATCGAGGCTGACCACGCTCAGCCGGGCCGGAAAGTCGCGGGTCAGACGGCGCGATCCGAGCCTGCGCGAGACCCGCTCGGCCGCCGCATTGAGGACGTCGCGCACGTCGGTCCAGTCGGCCTTGATGTTGAGCGCCCGGCCTTCCAGCCGGGTCATGTCCAGCAGGTCGCCGACGTAGCGGCTGAGGCGCTCGGCCTCCTCCCGGATGCTGAGCAGCAGGTCCTTGCGCACCTCTGGCTTCAGGGTCGGCCCATAGTCGATCAGGGTGGTGGCGGCGCCGAGCACGGTAGAGAGGGGGGTGCGCAGATCGTGGCTGACCGAGTTCATCAGGGCGCTGCGGAAGCGGTCGGTGCGGCGCAGGGTTTCGGTCTCGACCGCGTCGCCGGCCAGCTGGGCCCGTTCCAGGGCGACCGCGCCCTGCTGCAACAGCGCCAGCGTCAGTCGCTCCTCGTCGGAGCCGGGCGCGAGGGCGGCGGCCTCGACCCCGGCCACGCCAGACCGGGACCGGACGCCCTGGAGCGGGCGGAAGGTCCAGCTGGTCTGCGGCAGCGTGCCCGTGCCGTATCCGGCGGGCTCGCCCCGCTCCCAGGCCCAGCGCGCGGCGGCCATGGCCGCGGACCCCAGCGGCTCGAGAGTCGGCGCGCCGGCGGCCAGGGCGATGTCGCCCTCGTGGGGCAGCAGGACCACGGCCTTGGCCCCGGCGGCGGCGGCGGTCTGTTCCGCCAGCACCGAGGCGGTGGCCTGTTTCCCCTCGGCGGCGGACAAGGCCTGGCTGGCCGCGAGCAGGGCTGAGACCGCAGAGGCGCGGCGCTGGGCGTTCCGGGCCTGATCCCGCACCCGCCCCGCCAGGCCGCCGGTGACCGAGGCCACCGCCCAGAAGACGATGAGGGTCAGGATGTCGGTCGGTGAACCGATCTCGAAGGTGTAGCGGGGCTCAAGGAACAGGAAGTTGTAGACGAGGAAGGCGACCGTCGCGGCCGCCAGCGCCGGGCGCAGGCCGTGCAACACGCCGGCCGCCAGCACAGCGGACAGATAGATGACGCCGAGGTCGACGCGCTCGAACCCCTGATCCAGCCCGAGCGCCACGGCCGTCGCCACGGCGATGAAGCCCGCGCCGACCGCATATCCCCGCCAGTGATGCGGTTGGGGAGGGGCGACGGTCCCGGTCGGCCTCGCGACCGGCGCACTTCCCGGCTCGGTGATGACATGGATGGCCACCCCCTTGGCCGCGCGCAGCAGACCGGAGGCCAGGGAGCGCCCGAAGAATTCGCTGAGGCGGCTGTCCCGACCCTTGCCGATGACGATCTGGGTGACGTTGTTGCGGTGGGCGTGGTCCATGATCGACTTGACCACATCGTCGCCGGTAAGGACGACCGTGCGCCCGCCCAACTGTTCGGCCAGGATGAAGGCCTCGCTGAGCCGGGCGCTGCTTTCCGCCCCGGAGACCGGACGGTTGGGGCGCTCGACATGGGCGACGGTCCAGGGGGCGTCCATCGTCATGTCGGACAGACGTCGACCGGCCCGCACCAGTGAGGTCGCGATCGCGTCGCCACCGACGAGGACCAGTATGCGCTCACCCGCCGCCCACGGTCCTTCGACGCCACGCTCGCGCAGGGTCGCCAGAAGCTGATCGTCCACGGTCTGGGCGGCACGCCGCAGCGCCATCTCCCGCAGGGCGGTCAGGTTCTCGACCTTGAAAAAGTTCTCCGAGGCCAGACGCGCGGTCTCGGGCACATAGACCTTGCCCTCGGACAGGCGTTTGCGCAGTTCGTCGGGCGTGATGTCGACGACCTCGATGTCGTCGGCCCGGCTCAGGGCGCTGTCGGGCACGGCCTCGCGCTGGCGAACTCCGGTGATGCGCAGCACCACGTCGGACAGGCTTTCCAGATGCTGGACGTTCAGCGTCGTCCAGACGTCGATGCCGGCGGACAGGATCTCCTCGACATCCTGCCAGCGTTTGGGGTGGCGCGAGCCGGGGACGTTGGAGTGGGCGTATTCGTCGACCAGCAGCAGGCCGGGCTTGCGCGCCAGCGCCGCGTCGATGTCGAACTCCATCAGGGCGCGGCCCCTGTAGTCGATCGGGGCCCGCGGCATCACCTCCATCCCGCGCAGCAGGCTTTCGGTCTCGCGCCGGCCGTGGGTCTCGACCACCCCGACAACAACGTCGCCGCCCTCGGCCTTCCGGCCTCGGGCGGCGCGCAGCATCTCATAGGTCTTGCCGACCCCCGGAGACATGCCGAGGAAAACCTTCAATCGACCTCGCTTCGGTCGCTTCGCGGCGACCTTTGAGGGATCGGGAGGGGGCGGCGTCTCCGGCAAGTCAGCTCGCAGCGGGGAAGCGGGCGTCGAGCGCCCGGTTGGTCAGCAGCACATTGACGCGCGACTGGCCGATAAAGCCGAGCAAGGCGCCCTCCGTGTTCCCGTCGATCACCTGCTGCACCGCCGCCACGTCGATCCCCCTGGCCTGCGCCACGCGCGCCGCCTGCAGGCGAGCGTAGGCCGGAGAGATGTGGGGGTCGAGGCCCGAGGCCGAGGTGGTCACGGCGTCGGCCGGGATGACCGTCGCGCCCGTATCGGCCCGTATGGCGTCGGCGTCGCTCTTGATGCGGGCCGCCAGATCCGTATTGAGCGGACCGAGGTTCGACCCTGAGGAGGCCGAGGCGTCATAGCCATCGCCGGCGGCAGACGGACGCGGGTGCAGATAGCGGGCCTCGGCGAACGGCTGGCCGATCAGGGCCGAGCCGAGGATCTGGCCCCGGACGTCACGGAT
>NZ_JBAZOS010000078.1:0-3438 GCF_041648615.1 Brevundimonas sp. | reverse complement strand
GGCCGGCGATCTGCACATTGAAGGCTTCGGCGGCCCACCGGGCGATGGCCTCGGGAACCGGATCGGTCGTTTCGGCCGGGAAGTCGGAAAGGCGGGCGAGCAGGGGCGCCGGCAGGGCGCCGGTCTGCTCGACGGTGACCGGCTCGGCCGGGATCTGGGCGGCGTGGTTCAGGGTGATTCCGGTCACGGCGAACAGCAGAAGGCCGATCAGGCTGAGGGCCGCGGAGATCCAGTGCCACTGGTGCAGTTGCTTGAGCCAGAACGACCGCGCGCCGTTGAGCGCCGTCTTCGGCGCCCTGGGCGGGCTTGCTGCGGGGGCGGCGGTTTCGGTCACCCGTGGCTTGTGCCGAACTTGCGAACCATTTGCAATAGCGCCTCGCGCGGCCCTGTGCGACGCGTTGGCGCGGCGGCTCAGGCGGCCCTGTCGACGGGCGTTCGCTGGTCAGCGGCGCCCATGACGAGACGTATGGCGTTCAGGAGGGCGTCGGGCTGGATCGGCTTCTGGGCGACGCCGTTCATCCCGGCCGCCAGGTATTCGGCCTCGTCGCGCGGATCGGCGTTGGCGGTCAGAGCGAGGATGGGGATGTCAGCCGCCGGCCCCGGGGTCGCACGGATCAGCCGGGTCGCCTGGACGCCGTCCATGACGGGCATCTTGATATCCATCAGGACCAGATCGAACCGTCCGGTCTGGACACGGGCGACAGCCTCGCGCCCATCCTCAACCGCCTCGGAACTGCAGCCGAACAGCTCCAGCACCTTGGCCGCGACGAACCGGTTGGTGGCGTTGTCGTCCACAACCAGCACGTGGAGCGTCGCGTGTGCGGTCGGTTCGGCCATCTCCAGGGCGGCGGCCCGCATCTCGCGGGTGGCGCCGGGCAGGCTGAGGGTGAACCGGAAGCGCGCCCCGCCCTGGGGCGACCGGTCCACGCCGATGCCGCCCTGCATCAGCTCCACGATCTGGCGGCAGATGGCGAGGCCGAGGCCGGCTCCGGCCCCTTCACGCCCGGCGTGGCCGGTGTTGAAGGGGTCGAAGATGGTCCCGGCCGCATCCGACGGCACGCCGGGCCCGCTGTCATCGACGGTGGCGGTGATGGCGATCGCGCCATCGACTTCGGCGCTGGCGATGTGCACCGACACCTCCCCGGCCCGGGTGAATTTCAGGGCGTTGCCGATCAGGTTGTTGAAGAGCTGTTTGAGCCGCATCTCGTCCGCGGCGACCCAGTCGTGGCCGTCCGTGTCGTGGGTGACTCTCAGGTCCAGGTTCTTTTCCTGGGCGCGCGGGCTCCACAGGGCCCTGAGGTCGGCGGCGACGGCGGAAAGTTGCACCGGCGCCGTCTCGAAGGTCATCAGCCCCGCCTCCGCCCGCGACATGTCGAGGGCGTCCGTCAGCAGGCGCAGCAGGCTCTGGCCGGAGTCCAGGATGGTGCGGGCGTAGGGACGCATGTCCTCCTGGGTGAGCTCGCGCTCCATCAGGGCGGCGACGCCCAGCACGCCGTTCAGGGGGGTGCGGATCTCATGGCTCATGACAGCCAGGAATTCGGACTTGGCGCGGCTGGAGGCGCGGGCCTCGGCCTCGGCTCTCGCAAGGTCGCGCGCCAAGGCGCTCATCGCGTCCGCGCGTCGCCGGTGGATGGCGCTACCGGCCTGGAGGACGTGGACCCCGGCTCCCACTCCGACATAGAGGCCGCCTGAGGTTACGACGAAGCCGTTCAACAGACCGCCCAGGCTGCCGTCGTCCACCGACTGGAACAGGGTCTCGGCGTCGGCGTCGGCGTCGAGGATGCGTGGATTGGCGTCCATGAAGGCCGCCGCCGGGCGTTTGGCGTAGAGGGCGCGTCCGAACTCGGCCGCCATCTTGAGGATGAAGACGTTGCGCTCGATCAGGCCGACGGGCCGGCCGTCTCCGTCGATCACCGCCAGGATCAGGGTGTCCGGTTCGCTCTGGAAACGGTCGAAGACCTCGGCGCCCGGCGTGTCCGGCCCGATCGGCGCCGCGGCGCTCGCAAAGTCTCCAATCCTGGCCATCCACCGCTCCCCGTTCGATCCGGGGAATAGGCGGAGCCGCTTAACGCCAGCTTTGCCGGGCGTGAAAGTTTTCTGATATTCTCTTGAATATCAATCCGTAAGCGGATCAGCCAGTCGGTTCAGAAGGCCGGCCGCGAAGACCGACAGGGTGTCGTCCCGCGCGCCCATGACAATGATCCGGTCGCCGGGACGGGCGAGGTCGAGCAGCCGCTCGCCACAGGCCTCCCGGCTGGCCAGGGCCTCGGCCTTGCGGCCGGCGGCGCGGACGCCCGCGGCGATGTCCTCGCTGCCGACGGACCGGTCCGTCGTGCCGCCGAAATAGACGGGCTCGGGCATCAGCAGGACGTCGTCCTCGCGCATCAGGCCGACGAAGCCGTCGATGAACTCTCGCTGCATCAGCCGCAGAGGCCCGAAGCCGTGCGGCTGGAACAGGATCAGCAGCCGACCGTCGAAGGCGTGCAGGGTTTTCAGCGTGGCGGCGATCTTGTCCGGGTTGTGGGCGAAGTCGTCGATGACGGTGACGCCGCCCGCGGTCCCGACCACCTCCATGCGGCGGCGGATGCCGGCGAAGGTTTCGAGGGCGGCGACGGCCTGTTCCAGCGGGACGCCGATGGCCCGGACGGCGCCGATAGCGGCCAGCGCATTGGCGACATTGTGGGCGCCGGGGACGTTGAGCACGACCGGCAGCGGCGTGCCGCCCAGCTCCGTCAGGCTGAACCGCATGCCGGTCGGCAAGGGCGCGAGATCATGGGCGTTGAGGGTGGCGGACTCCTCGCCGAGGGCGAAGGTGATCACCTTGTCGACCGGCAGCGACTGGGCGAGGGCCTGGGTCTCGACATTGTCGAGATTGAGCACGGCCTTCGCCCCCCGGCCGGTGAAGCCGCCGAACAGGTCGCGCAGCTCTTCCATCGACTTGTGGTCCAGCGAGATGTTGGAGACGACGGCGACCGTCGGGTCGTAGCGGGCGATGGAGCCGTCGGACTCATCGACCTCGGACACGAACAGGTCGGGGCCGCCGATCAGGGCGCTAGCGAACGGATGGTCGGCGTCGGCGAAATTCTTCATCACCGCGCCGTTCATGACCGTTGGTTCGCGGCCGGCCCGGTGCAGAATCCAGGCGATCATGCCGGTGATGGTCGACTTGCCGCTGGTGCCGGCGACGCCGATCGAGGTCGGGGCGGCGTTGAACAACCGGGACAGAAGTTCGGGGCGGGTGACGATGCGCGCGCCGACGCGCTTCGCCGCGCCGATGTCGGGGACCGTATCCTCGATGGCGCCGGTGGCTACGACGGTCTGGTCCGCGCGCGTGACGCCCGAGCCGTCCTGCGGATGCAGGGTCACGCCGTGGGCTTCCAGCCAGGCGAATTTCTCCGGCGTCCGGCCCTGGTCGCGGGACCGGTCGGAGCCCTCGAT
>NZ_JBAZOS010000077.1:0-3465 GCF_041648615.1 Brevundimonas sp. | reverse complement strand
GGCGCGGACCATCCGCATCCCGGTGCACATGATCGAGACGATCAACAAGATCGTCCGCACCAGCCGCCAGATGCTGCACGAGATCGGCCGCGAGCCGACCCCGGAAGAACTGGCCGAAAAGCTGGCCATGCCGCTGGAAAAGGTCCGCAAGGTCCTGAAGATCGCCAAGGAGCCGATCTCGCTCGAAACCCCCATCGGGGACGAGGAAGACAGCCACCTGGGCGACTTCATCGAGGACAAGAACGCCGTCCTGCCCATCGACGCGGCCATCCAGTCGAACCTGCGCGAGACCACAACCCGCGTGCTGGCCTCGCTGACGCCGCGCGAGGAGCGGGTTCTGCGCATGCGCTTCGGCATCGGCATGAACACCGACCACACGCTGGAAGAAGTCGGCCAGCAGTTCTCGGTGACCCGCGAACGGATCCGTCAGATCGAGGCCAAGGCGCTTCGCAAGCTGAAGCACCCGAGCCGGTCGCGCAAACTGCGGTCCTTCCTGGACAGCTAATATGATCAGGGGCGGCTCCGACGGGGCCGCCCTTTTTCTTGGCAGGCGACATGGGTCGAAAGCACGTCAACCTCGGCACGGCGCCCGCCAAGTCAGATCTGCCGCAGAAGGTCTGCGCCGCCTGCGGCCTGTCGTTCGCGTGGCGCAAGAAATGGGCGCGGGACTGGGGTGTCCGCTCGTCTTGAGGCCGTGCCTGATATCGCCGTGGTTCGCCTGGCCGAACGCGACATCGTCCGCCACCCGCTGGTCGCCTCGATGATCGGCGTCCTCTAGCCCCACGGAGTGCAGCCGGCGCCGCGAGGCGTCGGCTGCATCCTGGTTGCACCAAGAAACCAAAAGCCATTGTCCCCAAGCGCACCGCCCCGCTAAAGGTCGCGTCGCCGCTGATGAGGGATTTCGATGCGCGTAGCGATGATTGGGACGGGTTATGTGGGCCTGGTGTCCGGCGCCTGTTTCGCCGACTTCGGGCACGTCGTCACGTGCATCGACAAGGACCCGTCCAAGATCGAGCGGCTGGAGCGGGGCGAGATCCCGATCTTCGAGCCGGGGCTGGACGATCTGGTCGCGGCCAATGTGCGCGAAGGCCGGCTTTTCTTCACCCTGCGCAGGTGCGGTTCTGCTCGGACCGTTGTCGGGCAAAGGGTGCGGCGGAAAACCCGCGGTAGATGGCTCTCCGCCTCGTGACCGCGCGCGATCAGGGAATCAGATAAGCGTCCTGGCGATGTTTGCCGTGTCCCGCGCCTCACCCTTCCTGATCGCCCTCGGCGTCGTGCTGATCCTGAGCGGCTGCGTGCGGCGACCGCCCGAGCCGTTAGGGCCGTCACCCTATCCGTCGCGCACCGAGGCGCCGCTGGTCGGGGGGCTGGTGGATCGGGCCATCAATGGGGGCACGCAAGCGGCCGTGGTGCGCGAGGGGCGAGATTTGGGCAGGTGTCTGGCCGAGCTGAACGCCGCGCGGGTGCGCTTCAGCCCCGTGCCGGATCGCCAGAACACCGCGACCTGCGGTCTAAGCCAGGGCGGAGTGCTGGGCGCCGACATGGGCACGGTGGCGCGGTTGGCGCCCGGCGATGTGGAGATGACGTGCCAGACCGCGCTGGCGCTGAGCATCTGGCGTCGGCAGTCGCTGGAGCCGGCGGCGCGCGAGATCCTGGGCTCGGACGTGGTCCAGATCGATCACATGGGCGCCTACGCCTGTCGCAACGTGAACAACGGGGTCGGATCGAACCGGATCAGCGCCCATTCCCAGGCGGCGGCGCTGGACTTCGCCGGGGTGCGGCTGAGGGACGGGCGGCGGATCACGGTGACCAATGGCTGGAACGGCGACACGGCCGAGGCGCGGTTCCTGCGCCGCATCCGCGACGACGCCTGCCGCATCTTCGGCACGACGCTGAGCCCCGACTACAACGCCGTTCACTATGACCACCTGCACCTGGAGGCGACGGACACGCGGTTCTGTCGGTAGGGGCGTGACGCCACCGTAGCGCAACGCTTTGCGTCGAGGCGGATTACGCCCCTATGCGCGGTGAACTGAAGACCTATCAGGCCAAGCGGCGGTTCGGCGAGACGCCGGAGCCGAAGGGCGCCAAGGGCGGCCGTGCCAAGGGCGGTTTCCGCTATCTGATCCAGCGTCATGCGGCGACGCGCCTGCACTACGATTTCCGCATCGAGGCGGACGGGGTGCTGAAATCCTGGGCCGTGACCAAGGCGCCGTCGCGCGATACGGCGGTCAAGCGGCTGGCGGTCGAGGTCGAGGATCATCCGCTGGATTACGGATCGTTCGAGGGGACGATTCCCGACGGCAACTATGGCGCCGGCACGGTGCAGATGTGGGACGTCGGAACCTGGGAGCCGCAGGAGCCGGACCTGGAGGCGGCCTGGGCCAAGGGCCAGATCAAGATGATCCTTCACGGCGAACGGCTGAAGGGCAAATGGGCGCTGATCCGGCTGAAGAGCGACCGGGGCAAGCCGTCCAAACGCAACAACTGGCTGCTGCTGAAGGAGAAGGACGACTTCGCCGTGGCGGGGGAGGGGGATGCCCTGGCCGAGATCGACGCCTCGGTGACGACCGGGCGGTCGCTGGCCGAGATCGCGGACGGGACGAAGGAATGGACGGCGTCCAAGCCGACGGGGCGCAAGGGGCCGGCCAAGCCCAAGCCGTCAAAAGCGGCGGCGAAGTCGACCAAGCCGCCGGCCTTTGTCCCGATCCAGCTGTGCAAGGTGACCGACCATCCGCCCGGGGGGACGGGGTGGGCGCACGAGATCAAGTTCGACGGATACCGCATCCAGATCGGCGTGGGCGGCGGTCGGGCGGTCTTGAGGACGCGCAAGGGTCTGGACTGGAGCGACAGGTTCCCGGACCTGGCGGCCGACGCCGCGACCTGGCCCGATGCGGTGATCGACGGGGAGCTGTGCGCGCTGGACGACGATCATATGCCGGATTTCGGGGCGTTGCAGGCCGCGATCTCGGACGAGAAGACGGGGGGGCTGGTCTATTTCGCCTTCGACCTGCTGTTCGAGGGGGCGGAGGATCTGCGCAAACTGCCGCTGTCGCATCGCAAGGCGCGGCTGCAGGCCTATGTGGACCGGATCGGAAAGGCGGGGGCAACGCGGCTGCGCTACGTCGAGCATTTCGCCTCGACCGGGCAGGCGGTGCTGGAGAGCGCCTGTCGGATGGATCTGGAAGGGGTGATCTCCAAGAAGTTGGACGCGCCCTATCACGCCGGGCGGTCCTCGACCTGGCTGAAGTCCAAATGCCGGGGGCGCGACGAGGTGGTGATCGGCGGCTGGTCGTCGGAAGGCGGGACGCGGTTTCGGTCGCTGCTGGTGGGCGTGAAGGAAAAGGGCGGCCTGCGCTATCTGGGCCGGGTCGGCACCGGCTATGGCGAGGCGGTGACCAAGACCCTGGTTCCGGCGCTGAAGGGCGTGGCGGCGGACAGGTCGCCCTTTGTCGGGACAGGCGC
>NZ_JBAZOS010000076.1:0-3599 GCF_041648615.1 Brevundimonas sp. | reverse complement strand
CGTCGCCGCCGACCGCGGCGACCCGCTTGATCAGGCGCACGTCCGCCGGCATGCCGAGCGCCGCCAGATAGGGCCGCGCCCCGGCCGGCTGCGGGATGGCCACGACGGCGCCCCGGCCGGGCTCGGCCCCCGGCCGCCTCAGATAGACGCCGCGGGGAAGGCTCGGGCTCTCGTTGACCAGCGCCAGGGCCGGGCTCCGATCGGCGACCTTGGCCGCGCCTGCCAAAAGCCCGAGGGCGGCGATCGCCCCCCAAAGCCGGACCGATTTCAGGAGCCGGGTCATGGACGGTACGGCTCCAGGATCAGGTCCCGGGTGATCATCACCCGCACCGGCGCGCCGGCCCTCAGCCGGATCGAAGGCCGGACCTCCAGCTCGCGGTCCACCAGCCGCCCCCCGACCCGGGCGCCCTCGATGGCCGCCGCGTCGCCGGCGTCGCCGAGCAGGCCGCCCGAGCCCCCGTCGTCGTCGCGGGCGATCTGGCCGAGCGTGGTGATGGCGCCGGCGAACAGCGTCCCCACCAGCAGCGGCCACAGCCGCCGATCGACCTGGCCCCGGACGCCGACCGCGCCCTGCGCGTCCACGCCAGGCTCGCCGGTCAGGATCAGACTCTTGCCGTTTGGCAGGATCAACCGTTCCCAGGTGAGGAAGGCCCGCCGATCGCCATAGGCGCTCTCGCCTTCGGACGTGCCGACCAGCCGCGTGCCCTGGGGCAGCAGCAGGTGACGACCGCTCACGGAGTCGTAGACGTTCTGCGTGACCGTCGCGATCACGGGTCCGGCGCGCGAGGTGTCCACGGCCGTCAGAAGCGCCGCGGGCACGATGGCGCCGGCCTTGAGTTCGAACGGCGAAAGCGGCGCCACAAGCGCATGGCCGTTGTAGATCGCGCCATAATCCGGGTTGGCGGCCGTCGACCGATCGCCGCCCGGCGCCGGCGCGGCCGTCCTCGAGCCCGCCGCCTGGGTTCGCGCGTCCTCGAAGAACAGCCCGGACCGCGCCGCCTGCTCGCGCGGGCTGGGTCCGCGGGCGTTCGGCGCCGACGCGGGCCGGTAGGCGGGCGCATAGGCGTCGGCGGGCCGTCTGGACGGGCCCGGCGTCGCGGCGGCTTCGGTCGCCGGCGGGTGGTCCGCCGTGCGCGGCTCGGGCAGGCGATCGTAGGTCGCCGGCTGGTCCGTCACCGCTTCCGCGGGGCGGACCACGCCGCGCGCCTGGTCCTCCCGCGCCTCGGCCTGACGGGCGCGGGCGCTGTCACGCAGTTCCGGCTGGACCACGAAGGCCCAGGCCAGGGAGCCCGACACGAGCACCGCGCCGCCGATGACGATGAGCTGGACCACGGACTTGCGCAGGCGCACGGCGTGGGGGCGCGGCGCCCGGGTGCTCAGACCCGGCGCCGGCTCCTTGGGCGCAACGTCGGGCCGGGCCGTGTGGAGAGGATCGAGGTTGGTCATGACCGGGCTCCTGCGAGACGGCGAATGCGGACGATCTGGGGCCGGCGGCCGCCCAGGCGAAGCTCGGCCCGGTCGAACACCCGGTCGACGACATAGAGGCCGCCGACCTGCCGGTAGTTGACCATCTGGGCCTCTCCGTCGGGGGCGATGACGAACAGGACAGGCGCCTCGTCCACCTGAAGGTCCGCGTCGAAGGTGATGAAGGTCCGCCGGCCGTCGTTGAACACCGAGGTCGGGGTCCAGCGCGGACGCCGGCCCTGGGGATCGATCCGGTAGCGGGCGTCGAGTTCGCCCTCCGGCATCACGACGGGCTCGCCGCCGCGCGCCGGGACGGACGCCATGGCGGCCTCCGGGGCGCCGCCGGCGAGGATCGCGTCCGTGTCCCAGGCGACGGCGGCATTGAATGCGTTGGTCGCGCCGCTTTTCAGATCAATGAGATAGACCCGTCTGTTCGTCGTCAGGACGAGGTTTGTCTCCAGGCCCCGCTCGAGGGGCTTGAGCAGCACATGGGTCCGCTGGCCCGCCCCCTCGCCGGAGACCGCCTCGCCGATCTGCCAGCGCACGGTGTCCCCCGCCGCCTTGGCCACAAGGGTCTCCCCCGGCGCCAGGGTCAGGGTGGTGACGCGAAGAGGCGCGGTCCAGATCTCGAACACGCGTCCGGGCGACCAGGTGAAGACCTGGACCCCGCCGACGAAGGCGTCCTCGCGGGACGGCGCGCGCGCCGTCGCATTGGCCGCGGCGATGGCTTGCCGCCCGGTCGCGCCGGCCGGCACATTCCGTGCGTCTGATGGGACCGTCGCGGCCGGCGCCGCGCGGACGGGCGCCGCCTCATAGGCCCGCTCCGTCGGCGAGCGGCCTTGCGGACCCTCGGCCACCGCGAGGGCCGGTTCGGGTTCGATGACCGGCGTCGATGCCAGGGCGTCCATGGGCGTCGAAGCGGTCGTCCGCCCCATCAGGGCGGCCGACGGCCGCAGGCCATCGCGAAAGACCGCGCAGCCGGACAGCGTCAGGCCCAGGGCGGCCAGGATCAGGAGGCGTCGGGGGTCCATGATACGTCCTCGATTTTCAGTCCAAGGGGGTTCTTCATCAGCTCGGCCTCCGTGCGGGGCGGCTGGATCGTGGTGGTGATCAGGGCCCGCCAGCGTTCGGCCCCGGCCGACTGGCCGTTGACGAAGCGGGTCTCGCGCCATTGCAGGTCGAAGGTCCGGTCCGTCCGGCGGACCACGTTCAGGATCTCGACATTGACCGCTTCGCGCCCGACCTCGGCGAAGGGGTCGTGGGTCTGGGCCCAGGCGTTGAGAAAGGACGCCGCCTTGGGCGTCATCAGGTCATAGGCCCGGAGCCAGTTCTGGCGGATGACGATGGGATCGATGCTCTTGGAACGGACATCGCGAACCCAGCCGGCCAGGGCGTGACCGATCTGGGCCTCGTTCGGTTCATAGCGCCCGCCGATGGCGGTGATCCTCTGGGTCTCGCCCCAGTCGGACACCTCGACCACGAAGGGCTTGACCACGGCCCGGTCCGCCTGGACCCACCAGCCGGCGCCCAGGAAACCAGCCAGCGCCAGATTGGCCAGGGCGATGCGGCGCCAATTGCGCGCATGGGCCAGGGACAGGCCCATCCGGTCGTCCCAGACCTGGCCCGCGCGCTGGTACGGCGTCTGGTCGGGCGCGGACGCCAGGGCTCGTCGGGGTCGGAAGAAGGGATGCATCTCAGGACTCCTCGGTCTTCAGATTGGGCGACAGGACGCCGCTGGTTTCCCCGGCCGGGAGCAGACTGCGGCCGGTGTTGGCGACGAAGAAGGCCTGCAGGGCCGCGGACCGCCCCCGCGGGCCTCCGCCCGTGGCCGTCGCGGGCCTCGACGCGGCCCGGTGAAAGTCCGCCCTGGCGGCCTGGGCCTCCCCGGCGATCGTCCCGGGCGAACGGCCTGGCGCGTCCTTCGAGGCCCCCGGCCCGCTCGCCGGCGGGGTTTCGTCCGCGGCCGTTCCGTTCGCAGCGCTGTCCGACGCGGTCTGCGGTCGCCAGGCGACGGCGCGCTCGCCGACACCGCTCGTCCCCGCCGAGGCGGTCACGGCTCCGCCTGACGAACGGCGCGGACCGGACGGCGGCGGGTTGTCGTTCGAGGGCTTCGGCGTCGACGGCCCCTGCGGGTT
>NZ_JBAZOS010000075.1:0-3784 GCF_041648615.1 Brevundimonas sp. | reverse complement strand
TCACCGGCGCCGCCCTGGCGACCATGGCCCTGGCCGCGTGCGGCGGCGGCGGCGCCAAGGGCGCGGCCGAGGGCGACATGGGTCTGGGCGCGCCGGAAGGCGCCAAGGTCACCGTGGTAGAATACGCCTCGGTCACCTGCCCCCACTGCGCCCTGTGGCAGAAGAACACCTGGCCGGCGTTCAAGGCCAAATACGTCGACACCAACAAGGTCCGCTACATCTTCCGCGAGCTGCCGACCCCGCCGGTCGACGCCGCCACCGCCGGCTTCCTGGTCGCGCGCTGCGCCGGCCCGGACAAATATTTCGACGTCGTCCACCAGCTGATGGCCACCCAGCAGGAGATGCTGACCTCGTCGCCGCGCGACTGGCTGCTGCGCACCGCTCAGGCGGCCGGCATGTCCGAGCAGCAGTTCAACGACTGCGTCACCGACAAGGACGCCGTCGCCGCCATGGAAACCCGCGTCCAGGCCGCCCGTACCCAGGGCGTGACCGGTACCCCCGCCTTCTACGTCAACGACACCCAGGTCATCACCCCCGGCGGCGAGGGCGCCAGCCTGGCCGACCTGTCCACCGCCATCGACGCCGAACTGGCCAAATAGGATGATGCGCCGCGCCGCCCTCTCGCTATCGGTCTTCGTCGCACTGGCCGCCGCGGGTCTGGCGGCGCCGGCCTTCGCCGCCGATGCGCCCCCGCCCATCACGGCCCAGGACCATGTCCTGGGCCGTGCGGATGCGCCGGTGACGGTGATCGAATACGCCTCCTTCACCTGCTCGCACTGCGCGGACTTCCACAACACCGTGCTGCCGGCCTTCAAGGCAAAATATATCGACACCGGCAAGGTCCGGCTGGTGCATCGCAACCTGCCGACCCAGCCCGCCAATGTCGCCGCCGCCGCCGCTGCGGTGGCCCTGTGCGCCGCGCCCGAACGTTACTTCGACGTGGCGGGCGTCTTCATGCGCGACCAGGCCAATCTGCGCACCACGGGGCCTCAACCCTGGTTCGCAGCGGGCATAGCCGCCAGCGGCAAGACGCGCGAACAGATCGAGACCTGCCTGGAAGGCCCGACCATTCGCGCCGAACTGGACGCCCAGATCGCGGGCGCCGATGCCGCCGGCGTCACCGGCACGCCCGCCTTCTTTGTTAACGGCAAGCCCGTCGCCGATCCCTCGCTGGAAGCCCTCTCGGCCGCCATCGACCCACTGCTTCGGTAGTCCGCCAGGACGATGCAGTTCCAGCGCCTCCGGCTCGTCGGCTTCAAGTCGTTCGTCGACCCGGCGGAGGTGCATATCGAATCCGGTCTGACCGGCGTCGTCGGCCCCAACGGATGCGGCAAGTCCAACGTCCTTGAGGGCCTGCGCTGGGTCATGGGGGCCAACTCGGCCAAGGCTATGCGCGGCCAGGGCATGGACGACGTCATCTTCGCCGGCGCCGCGGGCCGCCCTCCGCGCAGCCATGCCGAAGTCAGCCTGACCATCGACAATGCGCAGCGTCGCGCGCCCCAGCCCTTTACCGACAGCCCGTTGCTGGAGGTGTCGCGCCGCATCGACCGGGGCCAGGGCTCGACCTACCGCATCAACGGCAAGGAGGTCCGCGCCCGCGACGTCCAGCTGCTGTTCGCCGACGCCTCGACCGGCGCCAACTCGCCCGCCCTGGTCCGCCAGGGCCAGATCAGCGAGCTGATCGCCGCCAAGCCGCAGAACCGCCGCCGCATCCTGGAAGAGGCGGGCGGCGTCGCCGGCCTGCACACCCGCCGCCACGAGGCCGAGCTGCGGCTCAAGGCGGCCGAGACCAATCTGGACCGGCTGGACGACATCGGCCGCGAGCTGGAGACGGCGCTGAACCGCCTGAAGCGCGAAGCCCGCCAGGCCGAGAAATACAAGAAGATCTCCGCAGAGATCCGCGCCCTGCAGGCCGCCCTGCTCTACGTCCGCTGGAATGACGCCAGACTGGCCGCCGAAGCCGCCGCCGAGGAACTGCGCGACGCCGACCGTGCGGTCGCCGAGACGACCACCGCCGCCGCCGCCGCCCAGACCGCCGCCTTGGCCGCTAAGGAAGCCCTGAGGCCCGCGCGGGAGGAGGACGCCGTCGCGTCCGCCCTGCTGCACCGCGCCAGCCTGGAGCGCGACCGGCTAGACATGGCCGAACAGGCCGCCCGCGCCGAGGTGGACCGGCTCAAGGCCGAGGCCGCCCGCATCGCCGCCGATGCCGAGCGCGAAACCAACATGGCCGCCGACGCCCAGCGCGAACTGGACCGGCTGGATCACGAACTGACCCGGCTGAAGGCCGAGATCGCCGCCGCCCCCGAACGCGGCCCCGAACTGGACAAGGCCCTGGCCGCCGCCGAGGACGCCCGCAAGGCCGCCGACGGCGAGGTCGAACGCCTGGCCGGAACCCTGGCCGCCGTCGAGGCCCGCGCCAACGCCGAGACGGCGCGCAAGCGCGACGCCGAGACCCGCCTGGCCCGCGTCACCGGCCAGCACGATCAGGCCAGGCGCGAACGAGAGGCCCTGGGTTCTCTGGAAACGCCCGAGCTGGAAACCGCCCGCCAGGCGCTGGAGACCGCCCAGGCCGAGCTGACCGCCGCGCGCGAGGCCGTCGAGGCCGCCGAAGCCAAACGCGGCGACCTGGCGCGCGCCGAGCAAGAGGCGCGCACCACCGCCCGCGCCGCCGAGGATCGGCTGGGTCGGCTGCAGACCGAGGCGCGGGGCCTGGCCCAGCTGCTGGTCACCGGCAAGCGCGACCATCCGCCTGCGCTCGACAAGGTGCGCGCCGACAAGGGTTACGAGGCCGCCCTCGCCGCCGCCCTAGGCGACGATCTGGACGCCGCGCTGGACGCCAAGGCCGCCGCCTATTGGGGCGGGGCGGACGCGCCCTCCCCGTCCTGGCCCGCCGGGGTCACGCCCCTGTCCGACCATGTACAGGCGCCGGAGCAGCTGACCGCGCGCCTCGCCCTGTGCGGCGTCGCGTCCCACGCGCAGGCGGCGGACCTCGCCCAGGCCCTGCCGCCCGGCGCGCGTCTGGTGACGGTCGAGGGCGACCTCTATCGCTGGGACGGCTTCGTCAGCCGCGCCGAGGCGCCCCGCCCCGCCGCCGTTCGCCTGGCCCAGCGCACGCGGCTGGCCGAGCTGGAGGCCGAGATCGACAAGGGCCGACCCGCCCTGGATCAGGCCCAGGCCGCCCAGAAGGCCGCCACCGACGCCTTCCGCGCCGCAGAGGAGACGGTCAAGACCGTCCGCCTGGCTCCCTTCGCCGCCGACAAGGCCGTGACCGCCGCCCGCGACCGGGTCGAGACCCTGGCCCGCGACCATGCCCGCCGTGAGGCTCACGCCCAGGCCCTGGACGACACCGTGACCCGGCTGGCCGCCGACTTGGCCGAGGCGCAAGGCGCCGTGGACGCCGCCCAGACCACGGACGCACCGTCCGAGACCTTGTCGGGCTTGCGCGACGAGCTGACCGCCGCCCGGGCGGCCGCTGATGTCGCCCGCCTCGCCGCCCAGACCGCCCGCTCGGATCGTGACGCCGAGGCTCGCGACCGCCAGGGGCGCGAACAGCGGCTGGGCAGCCTGACCCGCGCCCGCGAGGGCTGGGTCACGCGGTCTAGGGACAGCGCCGCCCGCGTCGCCGCCCTGGGCAAGGACGCGGACAAGACCGCCGCCCTGCTGAAACAGGCCGAGGTCGCGCCCCAAGGCTTCGCCGAACAACGCGGCAGGCTGCTGGACACGCTGACCGCCGCCGAACAGCGTAAACAGGCGTCATCGGACGCCATGGCTCTGGCCGAGACGG
>NZ_JBAZOS010000074.1:0-3930 GCF_041648615.1 Brevundimonas sp. | reverse complement strand
GGTGCTGAACAAGGACGGGTCCTTCCTGGCCGCCTTCCGGTTTCGCGGGCCCGACCTGGAGTCCTCGACCGAGGACGAGCTGATGGCGGTGCGCGCCCGGCTCAACAACGCCCTGAAGCGGCTGGGATCGGGCTGGTGTCTGCACATGGAGGCGCGCCGCCGTCCCGCGACGGCCTATCCGGAGAGCGCCTTCGACCTCGAGGTCGCCTGGCTGCTCGACGCGGAACGACGCAGCCGCTTCGAAACCGCCGATCCCGCCTTCGAGACGGACTTCCGGCTGGCCCTGACCTGGCTGCCGCCCGCAGACGAAACCCGCCGCATGGAGCGCTGGCTGTTCGACGGTCTGGCCAGGGGCGGTCACGACTGGCGGCTGTCGCTGGCGGCTTTCGGCCGCGAGGCCGATACGACGCTCGACCTGTTGTCCGACGCCCTGCCGGAGATCGAACGGCTTGATGACGCGGACCTTCTGACCTGGCTGCATGACAGCGTCTCGCCCCGGCCCTTCGCGGTCCGGCCGCCGGAGACGCCGATGTTCCTCGACGCCTGGCTCGCGGACGCCGGCCTGACGGGCGGGGTCGCGCCCCGTCTCGGCGATCGCTGCCTCAAGGTGGTCTCGGTGCGGGGCCTGCCGTCGGCGACCCGGCCCGGATTGCTCGATGCGCTCGGCGCCCTGCCGTTCGAATACCGCTGGACGGCGCGCTGGATCGGCCTCGACAAGCCCGAGGCCGAGCGGGAGATCGTCAAGCTGCGCAAGCGCTGGTTCGCCAAACGCAAGGGCGTCGGCGTCCTGTTGCGTGAGGCCATCACCAAGGAGGAGGTGCCGCTTCTCGATACGGATGCGGCGTCCAAGACCGAAGAGTGCGACGGCGCCCTGGCGGCGCTCGGCGCGGAGTCCTGCGCCTTCGGCTATCTGACTTTGACGGTCACCGTTCTGGACGCCAGCGAGGCGGGGGCGGCGGCCAAGGCCCGCGCGATCGAGGCGGCGCTGAACGCGCAGGGGCTGGTGGCCCGGATCGAGGATCTCAATGCGGTGGAGGCCTGGCTGGGCTCTCTGCCCGGCGAGCCTTATGCTGACGTGCGTCGGCCCCTGGTCTCGACGCTGAACCTGGCCGATCTGCTGCCGGTTTCCGCCATCTGGGCGGGGCCGGCCGGGGACGCCAACCTGGACGGGCCGCCGCTGGCGACGGCGCGCACGACCGGCGCGACGCCGTTCCGGCTGGTGCTGCATGTCGGCGACGTCGGCCACGCCATGGTCGTCGGGCCGACCGGATCGGGCAAGAGCGCCCTGCTGTCCTTCCTGGCCCTGCAATGGTTCCGCTATCGGGACGCCCGGGTGGTCTTCTTCGACAAGGGCCGGTCGGCGCGCGCGGCGACGCTCGCGGCCGGCGGCCGCTGGCGGGCGCTGGAGCCCGGGGCGCGGTTCTCGCTCCAGCCGCTGGCCCGGATCGACCGGGAGGACGAGCGGGCCTGGGCCGCGGAATGGATCGCCGAGACCGTGCGCCTGGCCGGGCTGGAGCCGGTCCCCCGGGTGAGGGAAGAGATCTGGGTGGCGCTGTCGGCGCTCTCTGAGGCGCCGGTCGCGCAGCGGACGCTGACGGTGTTCTGCGCCCTGGTTCAGGACAAGGCGGTCGCCGCCGCCCTGGAGCCCTTGACCCTGAAGGGGCCGCACGGCGCACTGCTGGACGGGGCGGGCGAGACCCTGGCGCCCACGCGGTTCGACACCTTCGAGCTGGAGACCCTGATGGGGACCCCGTCAGCCGTGGCGCCGGTGCTCTCGGCCCTGTTCCACCATCTCGAACAGGGCTTCGACGGCCGGCCGACCCTGCTGGTCCTCGACGAGGCCTGGCTGTTCCTCGGGGAGACCGGCTTCGCGGCTCGCATTCGGGAGTGGCTGAAGACGCTGCGCAAGAAGCGGGTCTGCGTGGTCTTCGCCACCCAGAGCCTGGACGACGTGGCGGCCTCCTCGATCGCGGCCAGTCTGATCGAGAGCTGCCCGACCCAGGTCTTCCTGCCCAATCCCCGCGCCCTGGAGCCGTCGTCCGCCGAACTCTACCGGGGCTTCGGCCTGAACCGGCGCCAGCTTGAGCTGATCGCCTTCGCCACGCCCAAGCGGGCCTACTACTGGCGCCAGCCGCGCGGCCGGCGGCTGTTCGATCTGCGTCTGACCGGCGTGGCCCTCGCCCTGTGCGGCTCGAGCGCGCCGGAAGACCAGACCCTGATCGACTCCCTCCTGGAGCGATCGGGACCTGACGACGGTCGACCGGGCGGCTTCGCCCGCGATTTCCTCAAAGCCAAGGGAGTGCAAAATGTGGATTCCGTTTTCGACGCCTTCGCCGGCCCGCTCGCGGCCGAATAGGTCCATCCAGATCGTCGCCGTCGGCCTCGTCGCCGTCAGCCTGCTGGGCGCCACGCCGGCGCCGGCCCAGCAGGTGGTGTTCGACCCGCGCAATCACATCGAAAATGCGCTGCAGGCGGCGCGTCAGCTCGAGAGCCTCGCCAACGAGGCGCGCAGTCTGGCGGCCTCGCCCTACAGCCACCTGACGCAATCCAGCCAGTCGCTGCGGGACATGGCCGAGCTGGCGCGGACGGCGCGCGGGATCGCCAGCTCGGTCAGCGGTCTGGAGCAGCAGTTCCGGAGTTTGTACCCCGACGATCTGTCCGGCTCGGACATGCTGAGCCTGCTGGAGCAGGGCGAGGCGCGCACGGCCAACGCCCGGCGCACCGCCGAGGACGTGGCGCGGACGGCCGCCGAGCTGGAACGGCTGGGGCAGGGCCGGTCGCAGAGGCTGGCCGGGGCGCTCTCCGCCAGCCAGGCGGCGACCGGCCAGACGGCGGCGGTCCAGTCGTCCAACCAGCTTCTGGCCGTGCTGGCCGAAGACCTGGCGGCGCTGCGCACCATCATGCTGGCCCAGTCCCGGCTGATGGCCGAGGCCACGGCGCGCGACGCGGCGGACCGCGCCTCCGGAGACGCCGCCCGGCGCCAGCGGTGGGGCCGTCAGGCCGACGCGCCGGCCGCGCCGCGCTTCGATCCCTTGTCTCACGCGAACGACTGAGGGAGCGGGGCGATGACGGTCGGAGTGGAAACGCCCAACGAGCTGATGGTGGTGTTTTCCGACACCATCTCGGCCGGGTTCGACGCCCTCCAGGGTTCGGTCAACGGCGTGTTCGGCCTGCTCATCGTCCTGGTCGTCGCCCTGACCGGCATCCAGTGGGCGCTGTCCTCCAACCGGGAGGTGCTGGCCTCGGGCTTCGGCAAGGTGCTGCTGATCGGCGCCTTCGCCTGGCTGATCAACGACTGGCAGCGGCTGTCCGAGACCCTCTATGCCGGCTTTCTGGAGCTGGGGCTGACGGCTGGCGGCGGCTCCCTGAGCCGGCAAGAGTTCCTCAACCCGGGGGCTATCCTCGCCCAGGGCTGGGAGATCGTGAAGGCGCTCGGGGAGACGCCCGCGCCGGTCGACAATCCGCTCGACGTCGTCGGCAACATGGCGGACGCCCTGATCCTGGGCCTGGCCATGATCGGCATCATGCTGGCCTTCGCCGTGCTGGCCCTGCAGATCATAGTCTCCCTGCTGGAGTTCAAGATCGTCACCCTGGGCGGCTTCGTGCTCCTGCCGTTCGGGATCTGGAACAAGTCCGCCTTCCTCGCCGAACGGCCGCTGGGTTATGTCGTCTCGTCCGGGTTGAAGGTCCTGGCCCTGGCGATCGTCGTTTCCGGCGCGCGGACGATCTTCGATCAGCTCCAGCCCTCGGCCAATCCCGATATCTACGAAGCCCTGACCATCCTGGTGGCGGCCATCCTGCTGGCCATGCTGGCCCTGTTCATCCCCAACCTGGCCTCGGCCCTCGTGACCGGAGGACCGGCGCTGGGCGCCGGCGCGGCGCTCACCGGAGCGCTGGCCGTCGGCGGGGCCGGCGCCCTGGCCGGGGCAG
>NZ_JBAZOS010000073.1:0-3987 GCF_041648615.1 Brevundimonas sp. | reverse complement strand
ATCCTCGGCGCCCTGATCGTCTGCACCCTGATCTATATGGCCGTCGCCGCCGTCATGACCGGCGTGGTCCCCTACCTCGAGCTGGCCAGCCCGGCGCCGGTGGCCGTCGCCATCGACCGCATGGGTCTGGAATGGGCCAACATCGCCGTGGCCTCGGCCGAAGGCGGTCAGCTGAACCTGATCAGCTTCCTGATCAAGATCGGCGCCATCACCGGCCTGTCCTCCGTCATGCTGGTGCTGTGCTACGGCCAGACCCGGATCTTCTACACCATGGCCCGTGACGGCCTGCTGCCGCGGGTCTTCGCGATCATCCATCCGAAGTTCCGCACGCCGTGGATCGGCACCATCCTGCTGGGCGTCGTCATCGCCATCGCGGCGTCCTTCCTGCCCATCTCGATCCTCGGCGACCTGGTGTCGCTGGGCACCGCCGTGGCCTTCTCCATCGTCTGCCTGAGCGTGATCTTCCTGCGCATCAAGCATCCGGAAATGGAGCGGCCGTTCCGGGTTCCCGGCGGCATCTTCACCGCCGTGCTGGGCATCCTGTCTTGCCTGGCTCTGGCCGGCTTCAACTTCTGGCCGATGATCCAGCACGCCATGGACGGCAATCCGCTGCCGCTCATGATCCTCGGCGGCTACGCCGCAGTCGGGGCCGTGGTCTACATCATCTACGGCTTCTGGAACTCCAAGCTCGCCAAGGGCATCGACATCACCGAGGACCTGACCATGTCCAGCCCGGCTGCGGCCCTGGGCGGCGACGTCGACAACAAGCACGACTGATCTCCGGATCGCTCGCGACGACCAAGGCCCCGGGGTTCGCCCCGGGGCCTTTTTCGTTGCCGCCGCTTCCGGCCTCGCCTAGACGCTGTGACGAACCTGGCGGATGTGGCGGAACTGGTAGACGCACTGGATTTAGGTTCCAGCGCCGCGAGGCGTGGAGGTTCGAGTCCTCTCATCCGCACCATCCTGCTTCGCCCTTCGGGCTTCGCAGCACAGGTCCCGCCAAAGGTAGCCGGGCGAAGCAGGATGCCCTGCGAAGCCTTGGCGAAGCAGGGCTGCCCCCACATCCCGATCGAACCCTGGCGCGACTGACTGCCGCCACAACAGTTCTTGCTTTGTTCCCTTTTCGCGCTACAGTCCACGAATGGCTGAAGCGGTGAAAGGACGAGGCGCCCGATCGAATGCGACGGGCCGGTTCGAACCGGAAACCGTCGAGGCTTTCGATGACGGCTGGACCGGCGACGACGCCGGGGCGGCGCCGCTGCGCACCACCCTGACGCCCGAACACGCCCGGACCATCATCGCAAGGAACACCAGTCCGGACATCGGTTTCGACCGGTCCATCAACCCCTACAAGGGCTGCGAACATGGCTGCATCTACTGCTACGCCCGTCCGTCCCATGCCTGGATGGGCCTATCCCCGGGCCTGGATTTCGAGAGCCGCCTCTTCTTCAAGCCCGGGGCCGCGGGTCTGCTGGAGCGGGAATTCGCGAAACCCCGCTACGTCTGCAAACGCATCCACATAGGCGGCAACACCGACCCCTATCAGCCGGTCGAGCGCGAGCTGAACTCGACGCGTTCGATCCTGGAGGTGATGCAGCGCTTCCGGCATCCGTTCAGCATCATCACCAAATCGGTCCTGATCGCGCGCGACGCCGACATTCTCGGGCCGATGGGCCGGGCCGGCCTGGCCTCGGCCTGCGTCTCCATCACCACCCTCGACCGCGGCCTGGCGCGCGCCATGGAGCCCCGGGCCTCGACGCCGGCCAGGCGGCTTGAGGCGATCGCGCGCCTGGCCGATGCCGGCTGTCCGGTCAGCGTCGGCTTCGCCCCCGTCATCCCCGGGCTCAACGACCATGAGCTGGAATCGGTGCTCGAGGCGGCGTCGAAGGCCGGCGCGAGCTCGGCCATGTACGTCACCCTGCGCCTGCCGCTCGAAATCAAGGACCTGTTTCGCGAATGGCTGGCCGACGCACGACCCGAGCGGGCCGCGCGGGTCATGTCCCTGATCCGCCAGACCCGCGGCGGCAAGGACTATGACGCCGACTGGTCCCAGCGCATGAAGGGGACCGGACCGGTCGCCGAACTGATCGCCGCGCGGTTCAGGGCGGCGGTGAAGCGCTACGGTCTCGACGCCCCGCGAACCCCGGTGGACGAGGCGCAGTTCCGCGTGCCGCCGGAAATGAACAGGCAGATGGATCTGTTCGGCTAGGCCCGTCACCAGTATGGTCGGGCGCCATAGGGCGCATAGTAGGCGAAGAACTCGTCCCGCGACCCGGTGTCGTCCCATCCGCTTAGATCAGACGTTTCAAGCTTCGGAGCCAGCCTGAGCAGCTCCGCCGTGACGTCCACGACATAGCCGCCTCTCCCGGTGTCATAGGTCAGGGCCGACCATGGCAGGGGCTGGTGCTTCTCGCCCAGGCCGAGCAGCCCGCCGAAACTGAGGATGGCGTAGGCGACCTTGCCGCTCCGCTTGTCGATCGCGAGGTCGTCGATCCGTCCGATCTTTTCGTTCGCCTGGTTGTAGACGTCCGAACCGTTGACCCGACCGGCGGGGACAAGAGGATGGTCCAGTTCGGAAGCGCGGGCCTGCGTCCGTTCCGATGTCTGTGCGTCTGCGTCGTGCATGATGAGCTCCGTTGTTATGACAATCCTGTTGAAGGACAGCTTTTCGATCCGTGCGCCTGGATGACGTACAGACCAGCAACAGGACGCGACATCGCTCCGGATTGCGGAATTCAGAATACGCGCCCTATGAAGGCAACAGGTGCTCAGGCGTGAAGTTGCATAACGACCGCGTTACGATCGCAAGCGGCCCGGAGGCTGCTCAATGCTCATCGGCGACCGGGAGATCGATCGCGTTGGTGACCAGTTCCCGCCAGGTCGGGTCGGTCGCATCGACCAGGTCGACATCCTCCATCAGAGCCACCGCCCCGCCGCCGTCGGGCAGGATCAGGCCGAGCACCTCCATCTCCTCGCCGTCAGGACCGAGGTGGGACTCGGCCTGCACCGCCACCGCCGCCTGTTCGCCGTCCTCGTCCCACCAGATCACCGGCTGGGGCAGGTCCATGGCGATCGGGCGCGGATCGTCGGTGTCGGCCAGGGCGAAGATGGCCCGGCGCGCCTGGACATCGTCCAGCGTCGCCACCGCACCGATGAAGGGCGTCAGCCGGGTCCAGTCCTCGGCGTCGAAACCCCCGCCGTCCTCGTCGGGAAGGTTGTCGTTCATCGTCATCGCCTGAACACCCCCACCAGCTCCACATGGGCCGACCACAGGAACTGGTCGACCGGCGTGACCCGTTCCAGCCGAAAGCCGGCGTCGATCAGCACCCGGGCGTCGCGGGCGAAGGTCACGGGGTTGCAGGACACCCCGACCACGACCGACGCCTTCGTCCCGGGCAACTGCCGGGTCTGCTCCAGCGCCCCGGCGCGCGGCGGGTCCAGCACCACGGCGTCGCAGCCGCGCAGGTCGTACGGAGCCAACGGCCGCCGGAACAGGTCGCGCGCCTCGGCCATGACCGGCTTCATGCCGGGGCCGGAGCCGATGCCGGCCTTCAGCGCCGCGATCCCCGCCGCCGATCCGTCCGCCGCCAGCACCGGCGCGACCGTCGCCAGCGGGAAGGTGAAGGTCCCCGCGCCGCAGAACAGGTCGGCGACCTTCTTCGCCCCGCGCACCGCCTCCACAGCGCGCGCGACCATGGCCGCCTCGGCCTCGGGCACGGCCTGCAGGAAGCCGCCGGGCGGCAGGGGCACGATAGCCGGACCGAAGGCCACCTTCGGCTGGCGCTCCATCATCAGCACCTCGCCGGCGAGGCTCAACCGGGCGAGGCCGACCGCCGCCGCCATTTCAATGGCCCGCATCCGGGCGTCGCCGGACAGGCCGCCGGACCGCCGCTCCACGCCGGTCACATCGACGTCCAGCCCGGTCAGGGTCGCCGTCACATGCAGGGTCGGGGCGGATTTCGGATGCTCGAGGAAGGCCTCGGCCAG
>NZ_JBAZOS010000072.1:0-4000 GCF_041648615.1 Brevundimonas sp. | reverse complement strand
GTGTTCGAAATGCCGAACACCGAGCCCAACACCACCGACCCGGACACCCTGGCCGACAAGCTGGAGCGCGCCCGCGACCGGATGTGGACGGATCATGCCTTCTACATCGGCGGCACCCACGAGAACGCGAAACACCTGGCCGAGCTGGAGCGGTTGCCCGGCTGCTGCGGCGTCAAGGTGTTCATGGGGGCTTCCACCGGCACCCTGCTGGTCGCCGACGACGACGGGGTGCGCGAGGTGCTGCGCCATGTGAAGCGCCGCGCCACCTTCCATTCCGAGGACGAATACCGGCTGGTCGAGCGCCGTCCGCTGGCCCGCACGGGCGACTGGACCAGCCACCCCGAGGTGCGGGACGCCGAGAGCGCCATCCGCTCGACGCGCCGCCTGGTCGGCCTGGCCCGCGAGGTCGGGGCGCGCATCCATGTGCTGCACGTCTCGACGGCCGAGGAGGTCCGCTTCCTCGCCGACCACAAGGACGTCGCCACCGCCGAGGCGACGCCGCAGCACCTCACGCTGGACGGGGATGAGGCCTATGCCCGGCTCAAGGGCTACGCCCAGATGAATCCCCCGATCCGCAACGCCGCCCATATCGCCGGCCTGTGGACCGGGATCGAGCAGGGGGTGTTCGACGTGCTGGGCTCGGACCACGCGCCGCACACCATCGAGGAGAAGGCCAAGCCCTATCCGGCCTCGCCCTCGGGCATGCCGGGGGTGCAGACCCTGGTGCCGGTGATGCTGACCCATGTGGCTGAAGGCCGGCTGTCTCTGGACCGGTTCATCGATCTGACCTCGCACGGGGCCAACCGGGTGTTCGGCATCGCCGGCAAGGGCCGGATGGCCGAGGGCTACGACGCCGACCTGACCATCGTCGATCTGAAGGCCAGGCACGTCATCCGCCACGCCGACATGGCCAGCCGCTGCGGCTGGACCCCGTTCGACGGCTTCGAGGCGACGGGCAAGGCCGTGGCGACCATCGTTCGCGGCCGGGTGGTGATGAAGGACGGCGAGCTGATCGGCGCGGCCCACGGGCGGCCGGTGCGGTTTCAGGAGACGTTGGCGGCGTGAAGACGGAGCGCCTCGGTCTGGTCGGCTTCGGCGCCTTCGGCCGGCTGACGGCCCGACATCTGGCTCCGTACTTCGAGATCCTCGCCCACGACCCGGCGGCGACCGATGATCTGGACGGCCTCGTCCGGCTGACGGACCTGGCCGAGACCGCCGCCTGTCCGGTGGTGATCCTCGCCGTCCCGGTCGAGGCGCTGGAGGCGACGGTGGCGGCCATCGCGCCCCATGTCGCGCCCGACGCCTTGGTGGCGGATGTCGGCTCGGTCAAGGTGAGGCCGGCGGAGATCATGGCCGCGGGCCTGCCGCCGTCGGTCCGAATCGTCGGGACCCATCCGCTGTTCGGACCCCAGAGCGGCAAGGACGGCGTCGCCGGCCTGCGGATCGCGGTCTGCGCGGTCCGGGGCGGACCCGCCGCCCGCCGGGTCGCCGCCTTCTGCCGCGGGGCTCTGGGCCTCAGGGTTTTCCTCGTCTCGCCCGAGGATCACGACCGCGAGGCGGCGACGGTCCAGGGGCTGACCCACCTGATCGCCCGCGTGCTGTTGGCCATGGAGCCGCTGCCGAAGCGCATGACCACCGTCAGCTTCGAGCGGCTGATGCAGGCGGTTGAGCTGGTGCGTTACGATTCACCCGCGGTGTTCAGGGCCATCGAGTGCGACAATCCTTTCGCCGCCGCCGTCCGGGAGCGGTTTTTCGACCTCGCCGAAGAAGCCCGCGCCGATCTCGACGACCGGGTCCGGCCGGTCAGGACAGGGCGGGCGGACCGGACCCGCGCGCCAGACCGGTGATGCGCAGGACGGGGGCGGTCAGCACGAGCCCGGTCAGATCGAGAAGCTGACGCCGCAGCCGCAGCTGGAGGCCGCGTTCGG
The DNA here is from genome assembly GCF_041648615.1 of Brevundimonas sp. Taxonomy (GTDB): domain Bacteria; phylum Pseudomonadota; class Alphaproteobacteria; order Caulobacterales; family Caulobacteraceae; genus Brevundimonas. Next base: position 2,072 of record NZ_JBAZOS010000072.1, on the reverse strand, counting down.
ATTGCGGACCACGAACTGCGCCCCCGCCAGATCGTCGACGAAGGCGATCTCGGAGCCCTTGAGGAAGGGCAGGGAGACGGGGTCCACCAGCGCCGCCTGACCCGCGGCCTCGATGCGGATGTCCTCGACCTCGGCGGCCTCGACCAGTTCGAACCGGTACTGGAAGCCCGAGCAGCCGCCGCCGTCCACGGCGACGCGCAGCATGACGGGATGGCCCTCGTCCAGGGCCAGCCTGGCCAGCCGCGCGGCGGCGGTTTCCGACAGCGTCAGGCCGTGACCGCCGACGGACGGCGATATCTGGAAGGTCGGGACTGATTGGACGCTGCTCACAGGGGCCTATATGAGGCGCGGGTGGCCGATCGCAAAGGCCTTCAGCCGAATGAGCAGCCGACGTTGATCCCCGAACGCGCGCCCTACGCCGAATATCCTGAACACAGTCGCGGCCGGCTGACGCCCGAGCCGATCAGCCGGACGCGAAACGCTTATGCCCGCGACCGCGACCGGATCATTCACGCCACGGCCTTCCGCCGCCTGAAGGGCAAGACCCAGGTCTTTGTGGCGCATGAAGGCGATCATTACCGCACCCGCCTGACCCACAGCCTCGAGGTGGCGCAGATCGCGCGGTCGCTGGCTCACGCCCTGCGGCTCGACACAGATCTGGCCGAGACGGTGGCCCTGGCGCACGATCTCGGGCATCCGCCGTTCGGCCATGCCGGCGAGGACGAGCTGCAGGCGCAGATGGAGCCGTGGGGCGGGTTCGACCACAACGTCCAGACCTTCCGCGTCGTGACCAAGCTGGAGGAGCGCTATCCCCAGTTCGACGGCCTGAACCTGAGCTGGGAAACCGTCGAGGGGGTGGTCAAGCACAACGGGCCGGTGTCGCATCGTCTGGACGAGCCGGCGTGGAAGGCGATCGCCGACTATGCGCCGGGCTGGGACCTGCGGCTGGACACCTTCGCCTCGCTGGAGGCCCAGGCGGCGGCCATCGCCGACGACATCGCCTATAACAATCACGACGTCGACGACGGCGTGCAGGCGGGCCTGTTCACCCTCGACGATCTGGCCTCGGTGCCGCTGATCGGGCCGGTGCTGCACGGCGTGCGCAAGGACTGGCCGGACATCGACGAACGGATGATCCGCATCGAGGCGGTGCGGCGCATGATCGGCGTCATGGTCGAGGACGTGCTGGCCGAGACCGAGCGGCGGATCGAGGCGGCGAACATCCGCTCCTCCGAGGACGTCCGCATGGCCGACCGGATGCTGGTGGCCTTCTCGCCCGCCATGCTGGCCGACCTTGGCGTGCTGCGTCAGTTCCTGTTCGAGCGGATGTACCGCCATTACCGGGTCAACCGGACCCGCAGCCAGGCCCGGCGCATCCTGGCCGAGATGTTCCAGCTGTTCATGGCCGAGCCGGCGACCCTGCCGCCGGAATGGGCGGGCAAGGCCGACGTCGCGGATCAGGGGAAGCGCGCGCGGGCGGTTTGCGACTACATCGCCGGCATGACCGACCGCTACGCCATCGAGGAACACAAGAAGCTGTTCAGCCTCGACCTCGCCCTCGATCTGTGATTCGAAGACTCCGCTGGGCGGGGTAGGATGAGGTTCGGGCGCGCCGATTCGCGCGGCCCGGCTGGAAGGCGCGGTCATGTCCCACGAAGATCCCTATCGTCCGAACCCGGGTCGCGATCCCGGCCATGACCGCGGCGCCTATACGCCGCCGACCGACGACGACCTGCCGTTCAACCGGGGCGGCTACGATCCGCGCCGGGGCGGCGGAGGCGGCGGACCCAAGGCGCCGCCGATGACGCTGATCATCTCGGGCGTCGTGCTGGTCCTGCTGATCATCGCCGTGGTGGTCTATTACCGCGCCGGTCCGCGCTCCTCGAACGACGCCCCGCCCGCGGTCGGCACCCCCGTCGGCGAGATGAAGATCGACGCCCCGCTGGACGCCCAGCCCGTCGACCCGGAAGCCGGCATCGACGTCTATTCCGAGGCCGAGGCGCCGACGACGGCTCCCACCTTCACCCCGCCGCCCGAGACCGTCCAGCCGCGCCCCGCGCCGGCGGCGATCG
>NZ_JBAZOS010000071.1:0-4538 GCF_041648615.1 Brevundimonas sp. | reverse complement strand
CACCGTCACCATCCGTCAGACGGGCAGCCCGATCCGCCGCAAGTCGGACCAGCGCGCCACCCTGATGGGTCTGGGTCTCAACCGCATGGGCCGCGAGTCCACGCTGGAAGACACCCCCTCGGTCCGCGGGATGATCGCCAAGGTCGCCCACCTGACCGAGATCGTCGAGAAGTAGGTTCTAGGGGTTAGGTTCTAGGGATTAGGGAAGCGCGCCGCCGCTTTTCTTCCCTAGAACCTAGCCCCTATTCCCTAGCACCTACCAAAGCCGAGTCTGGCTCAGCCAGGCGCTAGCACCCGAAAGGATCAGGCACATGAAACTGAACGAAATTCGCGACAACGAAGGCGCCCACAAGAAGCGCATGCGCGTCGGCCGCGGCCCGGGCTCGGGCAAGGGCAAGACCGCTGGCCGCGGCGTCAAGGGTCAGAAATCCCGTTCGGGCGTCGCCATCGGCGGCTTCGAAGGCGGCCAGATGCCGCTGTACATGCGGATGCCCAAGCGCGGCTTCAACAATCCGGGCGCGCTGAAGCTGGCCGAAGTGAACCTGTGGCGTCTGCAGGACGCCATCGACGCCAAGAAGCTGGACATCAAGGGCGAGATCAAGGGCGACGCCCTGGTCGCGGCCGGCGTGATCCGTCGCGTCAAGGACGGCGTCCGCATCCTCGGCACCGGCGAGATCAAGTCCAAGCTGAACCTGGTCGTCTGGTCGGCCTCGGCCGGCGCCGTCAAGGCCATCGAGGCCGCCGGCGGCACGATCGTTCAGGAGCGCATCGCCGCTGAAGCCAAGGCCGCCGCGCGCGTCGAGAAGCGCAACGCCGCCAAGGGCAAGGCTCCGGCCGCCAAGGCGCCGCGCGGCGACGCCAACAAGATCTCGGCCCGTACGACCCGCACCGCGGCTCGCACTGCAAAATAAGCTTGAGGGGCGCTCTCGCTAAGAGGGCGCCCTTCGCCTATCTGGACGCTGGCGCCGGATTCACGTCCGATACGCCGCCTTCTGATCAGTCGGGGTGACGACACATGGCTTCGGCCGCCGAACAACTCGCAGCAAACATGAACATGGGCTCGTTCGCGAAAGCGACCGAGCTTCACAAGCGTCTGCTGTTCACGATCCTGGCCCTGCTGGTCTACCGCATCGGCACCTATGTGCCGATCCCGGGGATCAACTCGGAAGCCTTCCTGCAGTTCTTCCAGAACCCGGACGGCCAGCGCGGCATCCTCGACATGTTCAACATGTTCTCGGGCGGCGCCGTCGAGCGCATGGCCGTGTTCGCCCTGAACGTCATGCCCTACATCTCGGCCTCGATCATCGTCCAGCTGATGGGCGCGGTCTATCCGCCGTGGGAGAAGCTGCGGAAAGAGGGCGGCGAGAGCGGCCGAAAGCAGCTGAACCAGTACACCCGCTATCTGACCGTGGTCCTGGCCCTGTTCCAGTCGACCGGCATCGCCATCGGCCTGAACGCCCAGCCCGGCCTGATCGACAGCCCCGGCCTGTTCTTCATCGTTTCGACCATCACCACCCTGACCGGCGGGACCATGTTCCTGATGTGGCTGGGTGAGCAGGTCACCGCGCGCGGCGTCGGCAACGGCATCTCGCTGATCATCTTCGCCGGCATCGTCGCCGTCCTGCCGGGCACGATCGCCCGTCTGTTCGGCCTGGCCCAGCAGGGCCAGATGTCCGCCTTCACCCTGCTGTTCATCGCCGCCATGATGATCGGCGTCGTCGTCTTCATCGTCTTCATGGAGCGGGCCCAGCGCCGGCTGCTGATCCAGTATCCCAAGCGCCAGGAAGGCAACCGCATGGCCGGGGGCGAGCGTTCGTTCCTGCCGCTGAAGGTCAACACCGCCGGCGTCATCCCGCCGATCTTCGCCTCGTCGCTGCTGATGCTGCCGACGACGGTGGCCCAGATGACCGCCAACGCCAACCTGCCGTCGTGGATGGAGTGGCTGCCGCTGGTCACCGCCCAGATGCAGCACGGCCAGCCGGTCTTCATGCTGCTGTACGGCGCCCTGATCGTCTTCTTCTGCTTCTTCTACACCTCGATCACCTTCAATCCCGAGGACACGGCCGAGAACCTGCGCAAATACGGCGGCTTCCTGCCGGGCATTCGTCCGGGCAAGCGCACGGCGGAATATCTGGACTATGTCCTGACCCGCCTGACTGTGATCGGCGCCGCCTACATCACCGCGGTCTGCCTTCTGCCGGAAATGGTCATCGCCAACTTCGGTTCGGGCCTGGCCTTCGGCGGCACCTCCATCCTGATCGTGGTCTCGGTGACCATGGACACGGTGGCGCAGATCCAGTCGCAGCTGCTGGCGCACCAGTACGAAGGCCTGATCAAGAAGGCCAAGCTGCGCGGCCGCGGCAAGACCGCCGGCACGGGCAAGACTCCGGGCAAGGGCCTCACCGCCCCGGCCCGGCGCTAGAACCCTTCGGGGGAGGGGCGGCGATGAATCTGATCCTGTTCGGACCGCCCGCGGCGGGCAAGGGCACCCAGGCCAAGCGGCTGGTCGAGGCCCGCGGCATGGTCCAGCTGTCGACCGGCGACATGCTGCGCGAGGCCATCGCCTCGGGCTCGGAGCTGGGCCGTGAATGCCAGGCCATCATGTCGCGCGGCGACCTGGTCTCGGACGCCATCGTCATCGCCCTGATCGAGGCGCGGCTGAAGGAAGCCGGGGAGGCGGGCGGCGCCATCTTCGACGGCTTCCCCCGCACCGTGGCCCAGGCCGAGGCGCTGGACGCCATGCTGGCCAAGCTGGGCAAGAAGATCGATCGCGTCGTGCGGCTCAAGGTCGACGACGCGGCCCTGCTGGAACGGGTCGCGGTCCGTTTCGCCGACCAGGGCCGTCCGGACGACAATCCCGAGAGCTTCAAGGTCCGGCTCGACGCCTACAACCGTAACACCGCGCCGCTGCTGCCCTACTATGCCGACAAGGGCCTGCTGACCGAGATCGACGGCATGGGCGCGATCGCCGAGGTGGCGAAGGCTATCGACGCGGCGCTGGACGGCTCCGCCGCCTGAACCTCGCCTGACCTTTTGGCGCGCCATGCGTTCATGTCCGGGTGATAGGACATGTGCGTGCGGATCCAGCCTCCATATCTGACGAAGAAGCGCCTGCGGACGGCCGGCTTTGTCGTGGGCGTTTCGGCGGCGCACCTGCTGGTGTTCGCCGTCATCGCGCGCACCCAGGCCGACATTCCGGTGCTGCCGCCCGGGCCGCCCATTGAGGTGGTGCTGTTCCGTCCGACGCCGCCTCCGCCGCCACCCCCGCCGCCGCTGCAGCCCACGCCCGACCCGGGCGGCGGCAAGCCGGCCGCGCCGTCGCGCATCCACGTCACGCCGAAGCCGGCCGACAAGCCGCGTGAACTGCCCGCCCCGCCGGCGCCGGCTCCGGAGCCTGCGCTCGTGATCGGCATGGCCCCGGTGGCGGGCCCGACGCCGGGGATGGGGCAGGGCGGTACGGGCGCCGGGACCGGCACGGGCGACGGGGACGGCGAAGGCTCGGGATCGGGCGGCATCGGCCCCCGCTTCGTTCGAGGCGCCAGCCAGGCCGAGATTTTCAGCGTCGTGCCGCGTGGACGACGCCCGGGCCGGGGCTCCGTCAGCTGCGTCATCCGCCTGGACGAAAGGCTGGACGACTGCCGCGTGGTCAGCGAGACGCCGCCGGGACAGAACTACGGCGCCGCGGCCGTGACGGTGGCGGAAGCCTATTTCCGCTTCCGCCCGCCGATGAGCGCCTCGGGGCGTCCGGTCGAGGGCCAGAGGGTCACCGTCTTCGTCCAGTTCGGACGCTGATCGAGCCGTCCCGAAACCGCGTCGGGCGTTGACGCGACGGGAATCCCCTGTATAAGGCCGACTTCCGCGAAGGACGTCGGCGCTCCTGGTCTGTTGACCGGAGCGTTTGTTGCGTCCGTCAACGCGTATCTGGAGAGCTTCGTGGCCCGTATCGCTGGTGTCAACATCCCGACCAACAAGCGCGTAGAGATCGCGCTGCAGTACATCCATGGCATCGGCGCCCACGCCGCCAAGGAGATCACGACCAAGGTCGGCATCGAGCCCGCCCGTCGCGTGAACCAGCTGACCGACGCTGAAGTGCTGCAGATTCGCGAGACCATCGACCGCGATCACACCGTCGAAGGCGACCTGCGCCGTGAGACGTCCATGAACATCAAGCGTCTGATGGACCTGGCCTGCTACCGCGGCCTGCGTCACCGCAAGGGCCTGCCGGTCCGCGGCCAGCGCACCCACACCAACGCCCGCACCCGCAAGGGTCCCGCCAAGCCGATCGCCGGCAAGAAGAAGTAAGACAGACACATGGCCAAGGAACCGGGTCGCGTAAAGAAGCGCGAGCGCAAGAACATCACCTCGGGCGTCGCCCACGTGAATGCGTCCTTCAACAACACGATGATCACGATCACCGATGCCCAGGGCAACGCGATCTCGTGGTCGTCGGCCGGACACATGGGCTTCAAGGGTTCGCGCAAATCGACCCCCTACGCCGCCCAGATGGCCGCCGAAGACGCGGGCAAGAAGGCCCAGGA
>NZ_JBAZOS010000070.1:0-4609 GCF_041648615.1 Brevundimonas sp. | reverse complement strand
CTCGCCTCAAAGGCGGTGTCTGGGGTCGGCCCCCTCCACCATGCTGCGCATGGTCCCCCTCCCCCAACGGGGGAGGAATGGAGCATCACGGCTTGGTCGTCGTCACGGCCGCTTCCATCAAACGGCGGAACTGATCCTGGGCGGACAGGCCGAAGCTGGTCCAGGACTTCATCAGTTCCTCGGGCTGCATGGCCGAGATATTGGCGTCCATCCGCTTCTTCATCTCTTCAACCAGATGGTCGTTGAGCCCCGTCACATCGGGCAGGCCGAGAAAGGCGCGGGCCTCGGCCGGGGTGCAGTCGATCTCGACGTTCATCTTCATGGCGACGGCTCCTCTGATCGAATTCCCAAGCCCACCTGCGTTTCACGTGAAACACGGCCGGCAGGACCCGGTCCGGGATCAGGTGTTCATGGACTGGAAGAAGTCCGAGTTGTTCTTCGACTGACGCAACTTGTCGAGCAGGAACTCGATCGCGTCCTGCGGGCCCATCGGGTTCAGGATGCGGCGCAACACATAGGTCTTGGTCAGCTGGTCCTTCGGCGTGATCAGCTCTTCCTTGCGGGTGCCCGACTTCAGCACGTCGATGGCCGGGAAGATGCGCTTGTCCGCAACCTTGCGGTCCAGGACGATTTCCGAGTTGCCGGTGCCCTTGAACTCTTCGAAGATCACCTCGTCCATTCGCGAGCCCGTGTCGATCAGGGCGGTGGCGATGATGGTCAGCGACCCGCCCTGTTCCACGTTACGCGCGGCGCCGAAGAAACGCTTCGGCCGTTGCAGGGCGTTGGCGTCGACACCGCCGGTCAGGACCTTGCCCGACGAAGGCACGGTGGCGTTATAGGCGCGGCCCAGACGGGTGACCGAGTCGAGCAGGATGACGACATCGCGCTTGTGCTCGACCAGGCGCTTGGCCTTCTCGATCACCATTTCGGCGACGGCGACGTGGCGGGTGGCGGGCTCGTCGAAGGTGGAGGCCACGACCTCGCCCTTCACCGTACGCTGCATGTCGGTGACTTCTTCGGGACGTTCGTCGATCAGCAGGACGATCAGGAAGACCTCGGGATGGTTCTTCTCGATCGACTTGGCGATGTTCTGCAGCATGACCGTCTTGCCAACGCGCGGCGGGGCGACGATCAGGCAGCGCTGGCCCTTGCCGAGCGGAGCCACGATATCGATGACCCGGCCGGAGCGATCCTTCAGCGTCGGATCCTGGATCTCCATGTGCAGCCGCTCGTCGGGATAGAGCGGCGTCAGGTTGTCGAACAGAACCTTGGTCGAGACCGTTTCCGGGTCCTCGAAATTGATCGTGTCGACCTTGAGCAGGGCGAAGTAGCGTTCGCCCTCGCGCGGTCCCCGGACGGCGCCGTGGACGGTGTCGCCGTTGCGCAGGCCGAACCGGCGAATCTGCGACGGCGAGACATAGATATCGTCCGGACCCGGAAGATAATTCGCTCCGGGGCTACGCAGGAAACCGAAGCCGTCGGACAGGATTTCCAGAACCCCATCGGCGATGATCTCCACCTCCTCGTCGGCCAGGGCCTTGAGGATGGCGAACAGCAGATCCTGTTTGCGCAGGTTGCCGGCGTTCTCGATCTCCAGCTGTTCGGCGAAGGCGACCAGGTCGGCCGGCGTCTTGTCGTTCAGTTCCTGAAGCGTGATCCGGCCGGACGGCACGACAGCCTCACCGTCATCGTCGTCGCCCTCGGCCTCCTGATCGACCAGGGGCAGGTCGGCGGCCGAGACTTCGCGGCGGTCCGCTTCGGTCGAATCGACCACGGCCTCGGGGGCCTGGACTTCGGTTTCTGGCGTGTCGGTGGTGTCGGTCATGGAATTCGATCAGCGTCATCGCCGCCGGACAGGTGTCAGGCGGGCGGGGGAAATCTGGAATGTCGGTCCGGGAGGACCAGAGGGAGGGCGACGGGATCCTGCGGGTCGAACCGGCGGGCGTCGCAAGAGAGAGGGACCGCCCGGAGGGCCGGAACGGTTCAAGCGCAGCGAAACCACGAAACGCCCGGTCGGGTCAAGCGTCGCAGATACCTCAGCAGATACCTCATCCGCGCGCTCAAGCAGCGAGCGACCGCGTCGTGAGCGGTAGCGCGGTGCATCTGCGCCCTAGAAAAATGCCCACTCCGTCGTCGCCGACAGGACGATGACGATGGCGATGACAAACGGGATCTCATTGGTCATGCGCCAGAACCGGCCGGAATATTTCGATGTCCCGGCGGCGATCTTCTTCCTCTGGCCGGCCAGGAAGCCGTGCCAGCCGAACAGCAGGAATATCCCGATCAGCTTGGCGATCATCCACGGCTGATGGGCGAACGACCAGTCGGCGCCCTCCCCGCTTCTGAGCCAGAACAGCCAGACGCCGAAGATCAGGGCCAGGGTCATCGCCGGATTGATGATGATCCTCAGCAGCCGCGTCTGCCACAGGCGCAGCAGGGACTGCATCTCAGACTTCAGCGGCTCGCCCTTGCCGTTCTGCTCGGCGTCATAGGCATAGAGCCGCGGCAGGAAGAGCATCCCGGCCATCCAGGCGATCACCGCCAGAATGTGCAGGCCCCGGGCCAGATCATACCAATTCATGCGGCGGCCTTTCGCGGATTGAGGTGGGGACAGGCGCCCCAGGCGCGGCCGCAGCCGGGCCCGTCGGGCGCCGCGCCGGTCCGCCCCAGCGAACCCACGACGGCGGCGGCCAGGCCGTCGATGAAGGCCGGATCGATCCCGACCGCCGGCGCGCGCAGATAGGGCGCGACCCCCTTGGCGTGCGCCAGTTCGGCGTATTCGATGTCGAGCTCGACCAGGGTCTCGATATGCTCGGACACGAAGGCGATCGGGGTGATGACCACGCCCACCCCGTCGTTGGCCGCCATCTGGATCGCCTCGGGCGTGGACGGGCCCAGCCATTTCAGCGGCCCGACCCGGCTCTGATAGCAGAGGGCGTGATCGACCTCGACGCCCTGATCCCTCAACCGGGCCATGACGGCCGCGACCGTAGCCTCGACCTGTTCCTGATAGGGATCGCCCTTCTGGGCGATCAGCTTCTCGGGAATGCCGTGGGCCGAGAACAGCAGCCGCACGGGCGCATCGCCTGCCTCGGCCAGTTTGGCGCGGATGGCCGCAGCCTGGGCCTCGATCCAGCCTGCCGCCTGCGGATAGCAGCAGATGGTCCGGCTGACGCCCGGCCCGCGATAGGCCTCGGCCCAGGCCTTGAGCGACGACTGGCTCGTGGTGGTCGAGAACTGGGGATAGAGGGGCAGCAGAACCAGCTCGTCCGGGGCGAAGGACGCCACCTCGGCCGCCGTCTGGTCGGTCAGGGGCGACCAGTAGCGCATGGCGATGAAGACGCGGATGTCGTCGCCGGGCGACCGGGCGGCCAGGCCCTGTCTCAGGGCCTCCGCCTGTTTGCGCGTCTCGGGCAGCAGGGGCGAACCGCCGCTGTGATCCATCATCGCATAGTTGGCCTGGGCCGAGGCCTCGCGCCGGCTGGAGATCAATCGCGCCAGCCAGCCCCGGAACGGCGCCGGCAGGCCGATGATGGCCGGGTCATTGAACAGGTTGAAGAGAAAGGGCTTAACCGTGGCCGCATTGTCCGGTCCACCGAGGTTGAACAACACCACCGCAACCCGGCGACCGCCGGGAGGGGAACCTATATGGGCGTTGGATGCGGGTGCGACGACAGCCATTACTGCGCGCCGATCCTCTTCAGCACCTGTTCGACATGGGCGATCGGCACGTCAGGCAGAATGCCGTGGCCCAGGTTGAAGATCCAGGGTCCTTCCCCCCAGGCCTCCATCAGCTGGTCAACGCGGGCGTCCAGCGCCTTGCCGCCGGCGCGCAGCAGCAGGGGATCGAGCGCCCCCTGGATCGGCTTGATCTTCTGCACCTCCCGACCCGTCGCCAGAGGACAGGCGGTGTCCAGCGCCACGGCCTGGACATCGACCTCGGCCGCATATCGCGCCGCATGGATGGCCGACCCGCGCGGGAAGCCGATCAGGGGAACCGTCACGCCCAGTTCCCGCGTCCGCGCCACCAACGCCTTGTGGGGGTTAAGAACCAGACGTTCGAACAGATCGTCCGGCAGGCCCTCCGCCCAGCTCTCGAAGATCTTGAGCACCTGTGCGCCCGCGTCGGCCTGCATCTTCAGATACCGCGCCGTCGCCTCGACCAGAACCGCCAGCAGGCCATCCACGGTTTCGGGATCGGTATAGGCATAGGACCGGGCGCTGGCCCGCTCGCCCTTGCCGATGGTGTTCTTGCCGCCGTCCAGCATATAGGTCGCCACCGTCCAGGGCGCGCCCGCAAAGCCGATCAGGGCGCGTTCCGGCTCAAGCTTGTCCCGAACCAGGGAAAGCGTCTGGCCGATCTGGTGCAGATGCTCGCCCGCCCCCGCCGCCAGCTCCTCCATCCGTCCAACCGGCGGCATCTCGCCAAGCCGCGGCCCCTCGCCGGTCTCGAACCAGACGTCCTGTCCCAACGCCTGGGGAATGAGCAGGATGTCGGCGAAGACGATCGCCGCGTCGAAGCCGAACCGGCGCATCGGCTGGAGCGTCGCCTCGGCGGCCATCTCCGGGTTCAGGCAGAAGGCGATGAAGTCCGGCGCCTGGGCGCGCA
>NZ_JBAZOS010000069.1:0-4663 GCF_041648615.1 Brevundimonas sp. | reverse complement strand
CCGGGCCCGGAACGATGGTCACCCCGTCGTGCAGCAGGGCTTCGCCCGGCGCGGGGCGGACGGCGGCGACGCCGATGGCGTCCAGCGCCTCGGCGAGACGGGCGGAGGCGTCGGCGGGACCGGCGGCGACCGCGACGACACGGCGGCCGCGCCGGACCTCGCGGTAGACAGCCGAGGCGGCGGCGTCGACATCGGTCAGGTCGAGCTGCAGCAGGGCGACGGGTTCGTCCGCGCCCGCGGGCCGGAGGGCTGACGGGGCCGGGCGGGAGAGAAGCAGGGCGGTCATGCCGACTCCCTCACGCGGCTTCGGCGGCGAGCGGCGTCGCGGCGGGAACCAGGGCCAGGGCCGCGGACAGGTCGGCCAGCAGGTCCTCGGGATGCTCCAGCCCGATCGACAGCCGCAGCAGGCCGTCGGTGATGCCGGCGGTCTCGCGCGCCTCGGGCGTCATGGCCGCATGGGTCATCAGGGCCGGATGGGCGATCAGGCTTTCGACGCCGCCGAGGGACTCGGCCAGGGTGAAGACCGCCAGCCCGTCGACGAAGGCGCGAACGGCCTCGATGTCGTGCAGCTCGAAGCTGAGCATGGCGCCGAAGCCCGCCTGCTGCCGCGCGGCGACGGCGTGGCCGGGATGGGTCTTCAGGCCCGGATAGTGGACGGCGCGCACCGCCGGCTGCTGCGCCAGCCATTCGGCCACCCGGCCGGCGGTCGCCTGCTGGCGCTCGATGCGGGCGAACAGGGTCCGCACGCCGCGCAGGGTCAGATACGCATCAAAGGGCGAGCCGGTGACGCCGAGGCAGTTGGCCCACCAGGTCAGACGCTCCAGATCGGCCGGGTCCTTCGCCACCACGCAGCCGCCGACGACGTCGGAGTGGCCGTTGATGTATTTGGTCGTCGAATGGATCACCAGATCGGCGCCGAGGGCGAGCGGCTGCTGCAGGGCCGGCGACAGGAAGGTGTTGTCCACCGCCGCCTTGCAGCCGACGGCGTGGGCCCGGGCGCAGATGTCGGCCACGTCCACCACTCTCATCAGCGGATTGGACGGGGTCTCGATCAGGATCAGCTTGGGCTTCAGGGCGAGGGCGGCGTCCAGCGCCGTGCGGTCGTTCTGGTCGACGAACTGCACGTCGAAATGACCGCGCTTCGCCCGGGCGCAGAGAAGCCGGTGGGTGCCGCCGTACAGGTCGTGCGGCGCGATCAGCAGGTCGCCGGGCTCCAGGGCGAACAGCGCCAGATCGACCGCCGCCATGCCGGTCGCGGTGACCACCGCGCCGCAGCCGCCTTCGAGTTTGGCGAGGGTCTCGCCCAGCACGTCGCGCGTGGGATTGCCCGACCGCGTGTAGTCGTAGCGCCGTTTTCCATCGAGGCCGTCGAAGCTGTAGTTCGACGACAGATAGAGCGGCGGCATCACCGCGCCGTGCGCCGGGTCGCTGTTCACGCCGTGGCGCGCGGCGGTCGTACAGGGATGGGCTTGAGCAGGGGCGGTCATGCGGCGATCTCGCGGGTCTGGAGGGCGGTGAGAGGAGACAGGAATTCGTGCAGGGCGCGGCCGATCAGCTCGCGCTCCTTCAGGAAGGCGTCGTGGCCGAAGATCGAGGGGGCCTCGACCAGGCGGCGCAGGTTCGGGACGCGCCCGGCCAGCTCGCGGCTGTCGGCGATCGGCACCAGCCCATCCGAGGTGAAGCCGACGACCGTCAGGGGGCAGCAGACGGCCTGCGGATTGACGCTGTGGCGGTCGAGGGAATCCGACAGGCTGATCCAGCGATCGGCGCTGGTCGCGCCGGCGTAATCCGCGCCCCGGGCGATCAGATAGTCGCAGACCGGATAGGGGTCGCCGGCCGCGGCGGGCGGCGCCGGACTGAAGCGAAGGGCGAATTCGTCGGCGGTGCGATAGGTGGTCATGGCCAGTTCGCGGGCGAGGGCGATCCCCTCCGCCTCGCGTCCGGCGTCACGGGCGAAGGCCAGCAGCCGGCGCTGGATCCCCCGCCAGGCGGTCGCCGCCGGATGGGCGCGATGCGCGGCCGAGATCACCGCCAGTTCGCCGATCCGCTCGGGGAAGGCCGCGGCGAAGGCCAGGCCGATGCAGCCGCCGTACGAGGCGCCGACGAAGGCGTCGATGCGCGGCGCGTCCAGGGCGTCCAGCAGCAGGGCCAGCAGCCGCGCCTGATCGGTGGTGGTGATGGTGACGCCGGGCTCTTCACGGCCGGGCAGCAGGTCGAAGGCCAGAACGCGGACGCGGTCCAGGTCGACGGGCCCGCCGGCCTTGACCGCCCACGGCCACCAGCGGGCGACGAAGCGGCCGCTGGAGATGCCGCCGGCGACGACCACCAGCGGGCCGCCGTCGAAGCCGTGGATCCGCCCGGCGAGGTGTGTCGCGGTCAGCCGCTGGCCGGACTCCAGCCGGAAGTCGGCCGGGATGGGGGCGTGGACGTCCCGCCCCGGCGCGTCTTCGATGGTTGCCTTGGTGGACGCCACGGTCCGCTCCGGTCTCGCTCAGCGAAACCGATGGGGCGAACCAATTCCTTGCGTGACAGACCCGTGAAGTCGGTCGGTCCCCGGGCGTGAGGGGGCCGTCGCTTCACTCATCTCTCGCGGCTTCCGAAGAGGCCTCGCAGGAGTTGGCACCATCTCCAGGATCGGGTGGATCCTGGTAGGTTGCCCCGGCGTCAAAGGGCCTATCCCTCAGCCGGTCTTGATGAGTGCCCTTACGTTGGCGGACAGTTCATCAGGCGTCAATCCCCTTGTTGCGACCGCGAAGGCGCGGCAAGCATCGCCCCGGCTGACAGTTTTATATTTTACGGAGCGTGACCAGGAAGCCCGCTACGGTAACCCGTATGATGCCTCATCGGAGGGCCCCAAATGGCTGACCGGCCAGGCGAGGCAGCCGCATCTCATGGCCGCGCTGTGCCCATTTTCCCGTCGCCAGCCAGAAGGCGAAAGCGAATTCGCTTGATTGGGAAGGCTACGGAACTGGCTGACCCTGGTGCGCCTCCTCTGGACAACGCCGGGTGCTCCAGCCTACCTAGGCGCGGCTCACTAACCTCTCCAAGAACGGGTTAAGGCGAGCAGCATTCCAGGATCGAAGTTATACTCATGCGACTTTTTCTCTTGTTCCTTGCTGCCGCAAGTCTGGCCGGATGCGGGACGCGCGGGCCCGCGGCGTTTACTTCAGCTGGAACCATCGATCCGCAGCAGTTCATGGCGGCTTCGTCGGGGGCGGAGGCGAGCGGTTATCGCATCGGTCCTTCCGACAAGCTCAGCGTGACGGTCTTCCAGGTGGAGGATTTGTCGTTTGAAGAGATCTTTGTCGACGCTTCGGGCAAGCTGCAGCTGCCTCTGCTGGGGTCGGTTCAGGCCGCCGGACTAACGCCGGCCGAACTCTCGACAGATCTGGAGAGAAGGCTGGGGGAGAGATATCTTCGAAATCCCCGGGTGTCCGTGTCGGTTTCCGAAGCCGCCAGCCAGAAAATCACCGTTGATGGCGCCGTGACGAAGCCCGGCGTCTACGAAATGCGCGGACGGACGACCCTGTTGCAGGCGGTCGCCATGGCGGAAGGCGGCACGCGGATCGCTGACCTGAAAAAGGTCGCCGTCTTCAGATCGGCCGAGGGACGGCCGATGGTCGCCGTGTTCGACCTCGCCGCCATCCGTCGCGGTGAGGCCGTGGATCCGGTGGTACTCGGCGACGATGTCGTCGTTGTTGACACCTCTCGCCTGAGCGCAAGGTACAGGGACATCATCGAGATCCTGCCTGGACTGGGCATCTTCGCCTACCTGTAACCACGGGCCTGGCATCGGAATAGTGGAAGGGGCGGTCTGCGGGCCGCCCTCTTCTTTTGTGCTCCGAGCCGGCGGATGACAGTTCTGCGCCGGCATGGTGGTCCACAGATCCCCCTCCGGGACAGTCGGGCCAACAGGTCGCCCCTGTCAGCCCATGGTGACCCGATGGACCTGGTCAGCAAAGCGCTTGGCAGCCTGTCTGATCGTTGGGCGGGCGTTCAGCCCTCGCTCCAGCCCCCCGCCAGCGCCTTGAACAGGGCGATCTGGTAGGTGGTGACCAGGGCGTCCGACGACGCCAGCTGGGCGTCGGCCGAGGCCAGGGTCCGCTCGGCGTCCAGCACGGCCAGGAAGCTGTCGGCGCCGGCGTCGAAGCGCAGGCGGGACAGGCGGGCGGCCGTGGCGGCCTGGTCGCGCGCCGCCTGCAGCGCCGACCGGCGGTCCAGCTCATTGGCGTAGTTGGCCAGGGCCGTTTCGGTCTCCTGCAACGCGACCAGCACCGTCTGGTCGAAGGTCGCCAGGGCGGCGTCCGAGCCGGCGGACGCCTGTTCGATCCGCGCGCGGGCGGCGAACACATTGGGGAAGGACCAGCTGATCAGCGGGCCCACCGAGAAGCGGAAATTCTCGCTGTCGCCCAGGCCGCCGGCGTCCAGCGCCGTGGCGCCGAGCGAGCCGCCCAGGGTGATGCGCGGATACAGGTCGGCGGTCGCGACATTGACCCGCGCCGCGGCGCCGGCGAGCTGACGCTCGGCGCGGCGGACGTCCGGACGGCGGGCCAGCAGCTGGGCGCCGTCGCCGATCGGGATCGGCTGCGTCAGCTGTGGCGGGCGCCGGCAGGCGCGCGCCGCCTCGCTGGCCTCGGCCGGGGTGCGGCCGGTCAGGGTGGCG
>NZ_JBAZOS010000068.1:0-4836 GCF_041648615.1 Brevundimonas sp. | reverse complement strand
TCGCCATTTAGGCCCTTTCGAAACTAAGCCCGGGCGGGCAGGAGCGGCCAGGCTCCTGGGCTCCTCCGTTTCAACCCGGAGGACAGTCCCTTCGCACGCCGAAGGGGGGAGCAACCCGTCCTCAAGCATGGTCCGGTTCCGCCGTGCACCCCCCGAAGGCGACGCGCGGCGTCCCGCAACGATCACACCCGCCGCACGTGATTGGCCCTGGCGCCAGACGCCCTCCCCCGCGACGGGATGGGGAGAATGATAAGGCCGTGGGGAGCGGCGCCAGGAATATAGTTTGGGAAAAGCGGAAGCCGTTGATGCGGCGGGATATTGTCTCGCCAACCCGACTATAGATCCGGTGAGTAGCGTCCGTGGTCGTCTCCTCCCCATCGCAGATGGGGAGGTGGATCGGCGGCGAAGCCGACGAGACGGAGGGGGCGACGCCGGCGGGGCCGGTGGATCGCTGATCACATCCGCCGGCGTCGCCCCCTCCACCACCCGCGCGAAGAGCGCGGGCGGTCCCCCTCCCCACTGCGTGGGGAGGAGACGGTGCGCCCCCCTATTTCGGGTTGGTTTTCTGGACCATTTCCGACAGCTGGAAGCCGATGCGGCGGGCCGGACGTTCGTCGGGCTTCTTGCGGACGTCGAGCAGGACGTTGATCTGGCCATAGTGCTGGATCAGCCGGACCGGCTTGCCGTCGGCGTTCTTGCCCAGGAACATGATGAAGTCCGGCCCCCAGAAGCCGAGGTCCTCGATCGACATGGTTCCGTCGCCCGGCAGGCCGACGATGCGGGCGCCGATCTCCTCATCCTTGTCGAGACCCTTTTCAAAATCCTCGATCAGCTTGGACAGGCGAACGAAGGCCCATTCGGCCGGGTTTTCGCGCATGCGGACGCCGTCCATCAGGGCGGCGGTCTGCGCCACGGAGGCCGCGGGCAGGACCGGCTTCGGACACGGCTTGTCGCCCCAGTCGGGCACGAAAACGGGGGGCGTGGCGGGGGCGGGGGCGGTCCTGGTTTTGCTCATGATCCCAGCCTAACGCACGAAGGCCGGATCAGAACAGTCCGTGGCCCTTGGGCAGTTCGGCGTAGCGGTGCACGCGGGTCGCCAGCACCAGGCCGAAGCCGAACATGACGGTCATCATCGACGATCCGCCATAGGACAGCAGCGGCATCGGCACCCCGACGACGGGCGCCATGCCCATGACCATCGCCCCGTTGATCAGCACGAACAGGGCGAAGAAGGCCGTCATCCCGGCGGCGGCGATGCGGCCGAAATGGCTGTGCGCGAGCGAGGCGATGCGCAGGGAGATCAGGATGATGGCGACATAGCAGGCCAGCACCGTGAAGGAGCCGACGAAGCCGAACTCCTCGGCCACGGTGGAGAAGATGAAGTCCGTGTGCCGTTCGGGCAGGAACTCCAGCTGGCTCTGGCTGCCCAGGCCGTAGCCCTTGCCCAGCAGCCCGCCCGAGCCGAGCGCGATCTTGGACTGGATGATGTTGTAGCCCGTGCCCGACGGATCGGACTCGGGACTGAGGAAGGTCAGCACCCGGTTGCGCTGATAGTCGTGCATGCCGAACATGACGAAGGGCGGGATGACGGCGACGGCGGCGGCCGCCCCCGCGGCGATGACGCGCCAGCTGAGGCCGGCCACGAACATGACGACGGCGCCCGTCAGGCCGATGACCATGGCCGAGCCCAGGTCAGGCTGTTTGGCCACCAGAATGAAGGGGACGCCGATCATGCCGGCCGGGATCAGCAGCTTCCACGACCAGCGGGCCTCCTGGGCCGTATGATTGTGGTACCAGCGGGCCAGGGCCAGGACGAGGCCCAGCTTGACGAACTCGGCCGGCTGAATGCGCATGAAGCCGAGGTTCAGCCAGTTCCTGGCCCCGCCCGCGACATAGCCGAGCGGGGTGAATTCGATCATCAGCACGAGCACGAGCAGCACCGCGTAGAGCGGATAGGCGGCGCGGAACCACCATTTGGGGTGGACCATGGCCAGTCCCAGCATCACCGCCAGCAGGGCTGCGAAACGGATCACATGCTTGGCCGCCCAGGGCTGCCAGTGGCCGCCGGCGATCGAATAGAGCATGGCGGCGCCGACCGTGGCGACGAGGCACAACAGGCCGATCAGGCGCCAGTCCAGCTCGCTGATCTTGGTCGAGATCCGGTCACGCTCGCCGGGGCGCGTCAGGGCGGAGGCGGTCATTGCGGAGCCTCGGGCAGATAGGGGCGAGGGCCGGCCGCCGTCGCGGGAGCGGCGGGCCGGGCGGTCGGCGCGGCCGCCGGAGCCTCGGCGACGGGCTCCTCGGGCGCCGCTCCGGCCAGTTCGTCCGCCTCGGTCTCGGGGCCCAGGGCTTCGGGCGGCGGCGGACGCTGGATGCGCTCCAGCATCTCGGGATCCTTGAGCAGGGTCGTGCGCATGATCTCGCGGGCGCGGGGGGCGCCGGCCGTGGCGCCGCCCTTGCCGCCGTGCTCGATGATGACCGCCACCGCATAGCGAGGCGCGTCGATCGGGGCGAAGGCCACGAACAGGTTGTGGTCCTTGAGCGCCCAGATGGCGCTGGTGCGCGGGCCCGAGCCGTAGCTGCGGACCTGGGCGGTGCCGGTCTTGCCGGCCATCTGGATGTCGCCCAGCCCCAGCTGGCTCTGGCGATAGGCGGTGCCCGAACGGTCGTTGGCCACGGCGATCATGCCCTGACGCACGATCTCGACGTGTTCGGGCGGGAACGGCAGGTCCGGCACGGCGGCGCCCGAAGGCTGTTCGACGCCGCCGACCGACTTGATCAGGCGGGGGTTGATGGCCTTTCTCGCATTGGCGAGGCGGGCGGTCATGACGGCCAGCTGCAGGGCGGTGACGTTGACGTCGCCCTGGCCGATGGCGACGGACAGGGTCTCGCCCGGAAACCAGACCCGCGATTCCGGATTGGGATTGCGGCGGTTGTAGTTGGCCTTCCACGCCTTGCTGGGCACGGAGCCGGCCTTCTGGTTGCCGACCCCGATGTCATAGGTCTGCATGAAGCCGATCTTCTTCGCCGTGTCCTGGATCAGGTCGACGCCGGCGCGATTGCACATGTGGTAGAAATAGACGTCGCACGAGTTCTTGATGGCGTTGTGCATGTCCTGCGGGCCGTGGCCCCCGGCCTGCCAGCAACGGAACACCCGGTTGCCGAAACGATAGCCGCCCGTGCAGGTCACGCGCTCGGTCGGATCGACGCCGGCCTCGAGGATGGCCAGGGCCGTGGTCATCTTGAAGGTCGAGCCGGGGTGGAAGACGCCGTTCAGCGTCTTGTCCAGCAGGGGCTTGCGCTCATAGTCGCGCAGGGCGTTGTAGATGTGGGACGGCACGCCGCCGACGAACAGGTTCGGGTCGAACGACGGCGAAGAGACCATGCACAGGATGTCGCCGTTGCGCACGTCCATGACCACGCAGCCGCCGGACTCCACGCCCATCACCTCCAGCGCCCGGTTCTGGACGTCGGCGTCGAGGGTCAGGACGACGTCCTTGCCCGGCACGGCGGGGCGCGAGCCGCCGACATCCTCGGCCACCACCCTGCCCCGCGCATCGACCTCGACCCGGGTGCCCCCGGCCTCGCCGCGCAGATCGGTGTCGAACGACTTCTCCACCCCCTGGCGGCCGATGCGGAAGCCGGGGTTGTAGAGAATCTCGGGGACCTTCTCGCCGCGGTCCTCGATCGCCTTGATGTCGCGGTCGTTGGGCTTGGCGACATAGCCGATGACGTGGGCGAAGGCGCCGCCGAACGGGTAGTAGCGGGCCTCGTTCATGTCGGCCATGACGCCCGGCAGCTCGTTGGCGTACAGATTGACCTTGGCGAACTCCTCCCAGCTCAGGTCGCTCTTGACCGGGACGGGCGAGAAGCGCGGGGCGGCGTTGACGTCGCGGATGATCGAACGGCGCCGGTCCACGGTGTCGGGCAGCAGGCGGCCCAGCAGGTCCAGGGTCTGGTCCAGGTCCTTGGTCTCGTCGCGCACGACCAGGACGCGGAAGCTGGGGCGGTTGCCGGCGATGACGACGCCGTTGCGGTCGAGGATGCGGCCCCGCGGCGGCGGCACGAGGCGGAAGTTGAACTGGTTGTTCGAGGCCAGGGTGGCGTATTCGCCCGCCTGGACGACCTGCAGCTGGGCCAGGCGGCCGGTCAGGGCCAGGCCGCCGAGCGCCGTCAGCCCGCCGAACACGAAGGTGCGGCGCAGGAAGGACCCCTGCCGCTCGTTGACGTCCGAGAAGAAGATGGAGGGTTCCGAGCTCATCGGAATCTCACGTCGCCGTCTTCGAACCGCTCGATCATCTGGTGGGCGAAGGGGAAGAGCAGCAGGGTCGGGACGATCTGGCCGATCAGGGCCAGCAGGCTGGCGGCGTTGTGATCGATGATCATGCGCACGACATAGACCAGCAGGAAGGCCAGGCCGCAGCAGGCGGCGTACCAGACGAACAGGACGGCGGTGTCCTGGCCGATCAGGAAGCTGCGCGAGGCCAGCACCACCGCATAGATGGCCAGCAGCGACAGGGCCCAGAGGCCGAGCGGGCCGTAGGTGAAGATGTCGAGGCCCAGGCCGAGGCCGGTCAGCACCAGGGGGGCGACGATCGAGGGGCGGATCAGCGGCCAGGCGAAGGCCAGCACCATGGGGATGACCGGCTCCGGCAGGTTGAGGCCGAACAGCTCGACGGGGGTGCCGAGGATGATGGTGACCGCGACCGTGATCAGGGCCGGATAGACGATCCACTGCATCGGCCCGACGACGCGGACCGCGACGGGGCGTCTCATTCGGTCCCTCCCGCGGGAGGCGCGGCCG
This sequence comes from Brevundimonas sp., assembly GCF_041648615.1. Lineage (GTDB taxonomy): Bacteria > Pseudomonadota > Alphaproteobacteria > Caulobacterales > Caulobacteraceae > Brevundimonas. Next base: position 32 of record NZ_JBAZOS010000068.1, on the reverse strand, counting down.
CGGGCGCGGGCGGCGGGGTCACGGCCGGGGTG
>NZ_JBAZOS010000067.1:0-4927 GCF_041648615.1 Brevundimonas sp. | reverse complement strand
CCTGACGGGATCACTGAAGGGCCAGAAGGTCGGGATAGTCGGTCTGGGCGGGATCGGCGAGGCGGTCGCCCGTCGTGTCGAGACGCTGCGCATGGACGTGTCGTGGTGGAGCCCGCGCGACAAGACGGCGGTCTGGCCCCGGTCTGAGAGCCTGTTGGCCCTGGCGAAACAGAGCGATGTGCTGGTCGTCGCCTGCAGGGTCGATGAGACCAATGTCGGCCTGATCTCGGCCGAGGTCATCGAGGCGGTGGGGCCGCAGGGTCTGCTGGTCAACGTCTCGCGCGGCCAGATCATCGACGAGCCGGCCCTGATCGCGGCGCTCAGGTCAGGTGTCCTGGGTCAGGCGGCGCTGGACGTTTTCGTCGAGGAGCCGGTCGATCCGGCGCTCTGGGCCGATGTGCCGAATACGATCCTGACGCCCCATACGGCCGGGGCCACGACGGAGTCGGTGCAGGGCATGCTGATGCTGCTTTTGCAGAACCTGGGCGCGGTTCTCGGCGGCGAGCCGCCTAGGACGCCTGTCGCGAACTAAGTGCCTTCGTCGCCCATCGGAATCTGGACGGACGAGCCGCCGCTCTCGCCGCCCCCCTGCCTCTCGCCGCGCATGCCGAAGCCCTGCGGCCGTTCATCGTTCGAGATGACGCCGTCGCTGTTCTTGTCCATGGCGGTGAAGCGCCGGGCGGTCGCAGCGCGCATCTCCTCACGGCTGACCTGGCCATCGCCGTCAGCGTCGGCCTCCTGGATCATCCGGCCCATCATGCCACCCCGTCCGGGACCGCCCTGGGGAGCGCCGGCCGGGGGCGTGCCTGCAGGAGGACCGCCCGCCCTGTCGACTCGCCGCTCACGCATTGCAGCCGCAGCGGTCTCGACCTCGGTCGTGGTGATCGCCCCGTCCCGGTTAGCGTCCATCCGGTCGAACATCGTGTCCTGACGGCGCTGCATCGTCTCCAGCGTCTCAGGAGGGATCATGCTGCGCGACTGGGCGGAAGCCAGAATGGGCGTGAGGGCGGCGGCGGCGAGAACACCGGCGAGGGCGAGGCGATTCATGAGATAACTCCGATGGCGTTGGACCTTGAACGTCCGGGCCACAACCTTCCGTCGCTATCCATCAGGGCGCTACATGACGCCCGGTTTCGCAGCTGAAACGCGGTTAAAGCTTGCCAAATCATATAAGGATATCTTTATATGATCTCATGTCCTTGACCGCCGACCAGACCGTGGAGGCCCTGAGCGCCGCCGGCGAACCGACCCGGCTGCGCGTGCTGTCGCTCCTGGCCGGCGAGGAGCTGTCCGTGATGGAGTTGTCGCGCATTCTGGACCAGAGCCAGCCGCGCGTCTCGCGCCATCTGAAGCTTCTGACCGAAGCCGGACTGATCGAGCGCTTCCCGGACGGCGCTCGCGTCTATTACCGCCTGTCGCACGACGCACCGGCCCGGCGACTGGTGGACACCATTCTCGACCTCCTGTCCGACAAGGCAGGTGAAGACGACCATCGCCAGCTCGACGCCGTGCGCAAGGAGCGTGAGGCCGCCGCCGCTGGCTATTTCGAACAGGTCGCGCCCCAGTGGGACCGGCTGCGTTCCCTCTATGTCAGCGAGAGCGCCGTTGAGGCGGCGCTGGAACGGGCCGTGGGCCCCGGCCCGTTTGACCGTGTCGTAGATCTGGGCACCGGCTCAGGCCGGATGCTGACCCTGCTGGGCAAGAAGGCGAAGATGTCGATCGGGCTGGATCTCAGCCAGAACATGCTCAACATCGCCCGCGCCAATGTCAGCCGGGCCGGGCTGGAACGTGTCGAACTTCGCCACGGCGACATTTTCGGCACCCGCCTGCCGTCGCAGAGCGCCGACCTCGTGATCGTGCATCAGGTGCTTCACTACCTGGCCGACCCGCAGGCCGCCGTGATCGAGGCGTCGCGGCTGGTGGGGCCGGGAGGGCGTCTGGTCATCATCGACTTCGCGCCTCATGACTTCGAGCATATGCGCGAGGCGCACCAGCACCGGCGTCTGGGCTTCGCCGATACCGAGATCGCCGGCTGGATGACGGATGCGGGGCTGAGCCCCCTGGCGCCCATCGCCCTGCCCCCCGAACCCAAGGACGGCGGCGAGCGCCTGACCGTGACGATCTGGACGGCCGAGCGCCGCGCAGAACAGGACCGAAAGACCGCATGATGGCCGCCTCCTCCCTCACCGCCGCCCGCGCCCTGCTCTTGTCCCCGCTGGGGCCGGTGGCGCGCGCCGGCGACAACGCCAACCCGGTGCGGGTGTCGTTCGAGTTCTTCCCACCCAAGACCGACAAGGCAGAGGAAAGCCTTTGGGAGGCTGTGCGTCGTCTGGAGCCGCTGAACCCCGAGTTCGTCTCGGTGACCTACGGCGCCGGCGGATCGACGCGTGAACGCACCCACCGCACCGTCCAGCGCATGCTGACTGAGACGACACTCAAGCCCGCCGCCCACCTGACCTGCGTCGAGGCGTCCCGCGACGAGGTCGATGAGGTGATCGAGAGCTACAAGGCCATCGGGGTGAACCATATCGTCGCCCTGCGCGGCGATCCTCCGGGCGCGTCCGGCATCGGCGGCGCCTATCAGCCCCGCGCCGACGGCTACGCCAACGCCACCGAGCTGACCGCCGCCATCGGCCGCGTTGGCGGCTTCGACGTCACGGTCGGCGCCTATCCCGAGCGCCACCCGGAAAGCCCGTCGATCGACCACGATATCGACGTCCTGAAGGCCAAGGTCGACGCCGGCGCCACCCGCGCGATCAGCCAGTTCTTCTTCGATATCGACGCCTTCCTGAGATATCGCGACCGGATCCGCGCCGCCGGGATCGAGATCCCCCTGCTGCCCGGCATCATGCCCGTGTCCAACTTCAACGGGCTGGTGCGGATGAGCGCGTCCTGCGGCGCGTCCGTTCCGGCCTGGCTGGCGACCCATTTCGACGGCCTGGACGACGACCCCGAAACGCGCAAGCTGCTGGCCGCTTCGATCGCCGCCGAGACCTGTGCGCGTCTGCAGGAAGAAGGCTTCTCGGACTTCCACTTCTACACCCTGAACCGGGCCGATCTGGTCTATGCGATCTGTCGCGTGCTGGGCGTGCGTGAAACCAAGGCGGCTACTTAAGATGACCTCTCCCCTCACCCGACCAGAGCGCATCGCAGCCCTGCACAAGGCGGCAAAGGAACGCATCCTGGTTCTCGACGGCTCGTGGGGTGTGATGTTCCAGCGCCGCGGCCTGGACGAGGCCGACTTCCGCGCCGACCGTTTCGTCGCTGCTAACGGCTACGACGAACGCGACCAGATGAAGGGCAACAACGACATTCTGTGCCTGACCCGGCCGGACATCGTGTCGGAACTGCACGACGAGTATTTCGGCGCCGGCGCCGACATTTCCGAGACCAATACCTTCTCGGCCACCGTGATCGCCCAGGACGACTACAAGCTGGACGAACAGGCGGTCTGGGACATCAATCTGGAAGGCGCCAGACTGGCCCGCGCCGCCGCCGACCGCTGGACCGAAAAGGAGCCGCACAAGCCGCGCTTCGCCGCCGGTTCGATCGGGCCACTGAACAAGATGCTGTCCATGTCGTCCGACGTGAACGACCCGGGCGCCCGACTGGTCACCTTCGACCAGGTCTATGAAGCCTATCGCCATCAGGTGAAGGCGCTGAACGAAGGCGGCGTGGACCTCTATCTGATCGAGACCATCACCGACACGCTGAACTGCAAGGCCTGCATCAAGGCCATCAAGGATCTGGAAGACGAGGGTCTGGAGCCCCTGCCTATCTGGATTTCGGGCACCATCACCGACCGCTCGGGCCGGACCCTGTCGGGCCAGACGGCCGAAGCCTTCTGGAACAGCGTGCGGCATGCGAAGCCGTTCGCCATTGGCTTCAACTGCGCCTTGGGCGCCGACCTGATGCGCCCGTTCATCGCCGAGCTGAGCCGCGTCGCCGACACCCTCGTCGCCGCCTATCCCAACGCCGGCCTGCCCAACGCCATGGGCCAGTACGACGAGGAGCCGCACCAGACCGCCCACTTCATCGAGGAATGGGCGGCGTCCGGTCTGGTCAACATCGTCGGCGGCTGCTGCGGCACCACGCCGGAGCACATCCGGCACACGGCGGAGGCGGTGTCGAAACTGCCGACGCGCGAAATTCCCGAACGGCCCGTGGCCATGCGCCTGTCCGGCCTCGAACCCTTTGAACTGGTAGCGTAGTGCGTCCCACCTTCATCAACGTCGGCGAGCGGACCAACGTCACCGGCTCGGCCAAATTCAAGAAGCTGATCATCGACGGCGACTATTCCGCCGCCCTGTCGGTGGCGCGTCAGCAGGTCGAGGCCGGGGCCTCGGTGATCGACATCAACATGGACGAGGGCCTGCTGGATTCGAAGCAGGCCATGATCACCTTCCTCAACCTGATCGCGGCCGAGCCCGACATCGCCCGCGTGCCGGTGATGATCGACAGCTCCAAATGGGAGGTGATCGAGGCGGGCCTGAAATGCGTCCAGGGCAAGCCGATCGTCAATTCGATCTCGATGAAGGCGGGCGAGGCGGAATTCCGCGAACAGGCGGTGAAATGCCTGCGCTACGGGGCCGCCGTCGTGGTCATGGCCTTCGACGAGGTCGGCCAGGCCGACACCGCCGCGCGCAAGATCGAGATCTGCACCCGCGCCTATCGCATCCTCGTCGACGAGGTCGGCTTCCCGCCCGAGGACATCATCTTCGACCCCAATATCTTCGCCGTGGCGACGGGGATCGAGGAGCACGACAACTACGCCGTCGACTTCATCGAGGCGACGAAGGTCATCAAGGCGACCCTGCCCTACGCGCGGGTGTCCGGCGGCGTCTCGAACGTCTCGTTCAGCTTCCGCGGCAATGAGCCGGTGCGCCGGGCGATCCACAGCGTCTTCCTGTACCACGCCATCCAGGCG
>NZ_JBAZOS010000066.1:0-5438 GCF_041648615.1 Brevundimonas sp. | reverse complement strand
AACACCATCGACCTGTCGCAGCTGGCCCAGCTGGACCAGAAGGCGGCGTCGGAAGAGATACGCGACATCGTCGCCGAACTGGTGGCGATCAAGAACGTCTCCATGTCGGTGGCCGAGCAGGAGCATCTGGTCCAGGACATCGTCAACGACATCCTGGGCTATGGTCCGCTGGAGCCGCTGCTGGCGCGAGACGACATCGCCGACATCATGGTCAACGGCGCCGGCCGGGTGTTCATCGAAGTCGGCGGCAAGGTCCAGCTGACCAATGTCCGTTTCCGTGACAACACCCAGCTGATGAACATCTGCCAGCGGATCGTGTCGCAGGTCGGCCGTCGCGTGGACGAAAGCTCGCCGATCTGCGACGCCCGCCTGCCGGACGGAAGCCGGGTTAACGTCATCGCCGCGCCGCTGGCCATCGACGGCCCGACCCTGACGATCCGGAAGTTCAAGAAGGACAAGCTGACGATGCGCAACCTGGTGGAGTACGGCTCCATCAGCCCGGAAGGGGCGCGCGTTCTCGGCGTCATCGGCGCCTGTCGCTGCAATGTCGTCATCTCGGGCGGCACGGGGTCGGGCAAGACCACCCTTCTGAACACCATGACGGCCTTCATCGACCCGACCGAGCGGGTCATCACCTGCGAGGACGCGGCCGAACTGCAGTTGCAGCAGCCGCACGTCGTGCGTCTGGAGACCCGGCCGCCGAACCTCGAGGGTCAGGGCATGATCACCATGCGCGACCTGGTGAAGAACTGCCTGCGGATGCGTCCAGAGCGGATCATCGTCGGCGAGGTGCGCGGACCCGAGGCCTTCGACCTGTTGCAGGCCATGAACACCGGCCACGACGGCTCAATGGGGACGCTGCACGCCAACTCCCCGCGCGAGGCCATCAGCCGGATGGAGTCGATGATCACCATGGGGGGCTACGGCCTGCCGTCCAAGACCATCCGCGAGATGATCACCGGCTCGGTCGACATCGTCATCCAGGCCGCGCGCCTGCGCGACGGTTCGCGCCGCATCACCCACATCACCGAGGTCGTCGGGCTGGAGGGCGATGTGATCGTCACCCAGGACCTGTTCGTCTACGAAATCACCGGCGAGGACGCCAACGGCAAGGTGACAGGACGCCACCGCTCGACCGGCATCGCCCGTCCACGCTTCTGGGACCGCGCCCGCTACTACGGGCTGGAGCGGGAACTGGCCGAAGCCCTCGACGCGGCGGAGTAGGGGAATGTTGCCGATCCTCGCCGCCGTCCTGGCCTTCATCACCATCGGCGGCCTGGGCTGGGCCTTCGTCGGCGGCGATGCGCCCACCGAGCAGGGCGTCAAGCGCGCCCGGGCCTTGGTCGCCGCCCCCAATACCATCGCTGCCCGCAAGATCGCCGCCGCCCAGGCCAATACGCCCGAAGCGCGCCGCAAGCAGATACTGCTCCAGCTCAAGGACGCCGAGCGTCAGGAACGCAAGGCCCGCCTGACGATGGCGGCCAAGCTGACCCAAGCGGGTCTGACCATGAAGATCCAGATGTTCTGGATCATCAGTGTCGTGGCGGGCCTCCTGGCCCTGCTGCTCCCCCTGCTGTTCGGCGCCAACATCTTCCTCTGCCTGGGCCTGGCCGCCGTGGTCGGCCTCGGCCTGCCCCGCTGGATCGTCGGCTTCATAGGCAAGCGGCGCATGAAGAAGTTCTCGGGCGAGTTCGCCAACGCGGTCGATGTCATCGTGCGCGGCATCAAATCCGGACTGCCGGTCCATGAGTGTTTCAAGATCATCGGCCGCGAGAGCCCGGCGCCGCTCGGGCCCGAATTCCAGCGCCTGGTCGAGGCGCTCGGCGTGGGTCAGACCCTGGCCCAGGCTCTGGACAAGATGTACGAGCGCATGCCGACGCCGGAGCTGAAATTCTTCTCCATCGTCATCGCCATTCAACAGAAGACCGGCGGCAACCTGGCCGAGGCCCTGTCGAACCTGACCACCGTGCTGCGCGCCCGTCGGATGATGGGCGAGAAGATCAAGGCCCTGTCGTCCGAGGCCCTGGCGTCGGCCGGCATCATCGGCTCCCTGCCGATCATCGTGATGGCTCTCGTCTTCATCACCACCCCTGCCTACATTCTGCTGCTGTTCACCGACCCACGCGGCCAGGTGATGCTGCTGGGCGCCGCGGTCTGGATGGCCACCGGCATCTTCGTGATGAAGCGCATGATCGCGTTCAAGTTCTAGGGGGCGGAGATGATCCAGTTCCTGACCCAACCCCAGAACATCCTCAGCATTGTTGTGGGGCTGCTCGTCTTCGCGACCCTGGTGACCCTGCTCGCCCCGATGGCCGGCGGGGCCAGCCTCGAGGGCCGGATGAAGGCCGTCGCCGAGCGAAGGGACGACCTCAAGCGCCGCTCCCGCCAGGCCCTGGCGAATGGAAGCGGCGGATTGCGCCACACCGACGAAGGCTTCCAGAAGGATATCGTCGAACGGCTGAACCTGACCAAGCTTCTGGAAGACCCCACCGTCGTCGACAAGATGGCGCAGGCGGGCTTCCGGGGGCCGCGGCCGCTGACGACCTTCTACTTCTTCCGCTTCACCATGCCGTTTGTCTTCCTGGCGCTGGCGGCCCTGTACCTGTTCGTGGTCAACGATTTCGGCCAGCCTGTGATGTTGCGTCTGGCCGGGGTGATGGCCGCAGCGGTGATCGGCTTCTATGCGCCGAACATCTACATCTCGAACCGCATCGCCAAGCGTCAGACCTCCATCATGCAGGCCTTCCCCGACGCACTCGACCTGCTGCTCATCTGCGTCGAGGCCGGGATGTCGATCGAGCAGGCCATCGTCAAGGTCAGCCAGGAGATCGGCCCGTCGTCCATCGACCTGGCCGAAGAGCTGAGCCTGCTGTCCGCCGAACTGTCCTATCTGCCCGAGCGGCGCATGGCCTATGAGGGGTTGGCGAAACGCACCAACCATGCCGGCGTCAAGTCGGTGGCGACGGCCATGGTGCAGGCGGAACAGTACGGAACGCCCCTGGGCTCGGCCCTGCGGACCATGGCCAAGGAAAACCGCGAGCTGCGGATGTCGGCGGCCGAGAAAAAGGCCGCCGCCCTGCCGGCCAAGCTGACCGTGCCGATGATCCTGTTCTTCCTGCCGGTATTGTTCGTGGTGATCCTCGGTCCCGCGATCATCAATATCCAGGACACGATGAGTGGCGGCTAATGCCTCCCGGGCGGATCAGCCCGCCTCGGCGACACGTTTGATGGCCTCGCTGACCCGGTCACAGGCGTTGCGGATGACGCGCCGGTTCTTGTCGTGGAAGCCTTCGCCGCGGAAGCCCGACAGGATCAGGCCGTTGGCGACGATACAGTTGCCGGGCTCCAGTTCGTCGATCTCGTAGAAGCGCAGGGCGTTGAACTGCCAGCCGCGTTTCTCCGCCAGAACCAACTGGGTCAAAGGCTGCCATTCGGCGACACGATACTGGATCTGACGTTCTGGCAGGCCCTCGACCCGCTCGGTCAGGGCGATCTGGCCGCCGAAGGCGATGGTTCCGGATACGCCGGTCTCGATCGGATTCCAGCGATCCCACCCTGACAGGTCCTCGATCAGGCTCCAGATACGGGCGGAGGGCGCCTGGACGCCGATGCGGCTTTGAATGCGGAGGTTCATCAGACCGATTTTCGCACGACCAGGGCGGTGACGGAAGCGGACGATTTGTCCCCGCACCTCATGGCGCCGTCCACCGGGCCGATCGTCTCACCACGGCCGGAAGTGTTTCGACAGCTTCAGCCCCTGACGCTGGTAGTGGCTGCCGCCCTCGCCATAGAGGCGGGTCGGGCGTTCGGTCAGGGGTTCATAGACCAGCCGGGCGACGATCTGGCCGTGCTCCAGGAGGAAGGGGGTGTCGTGGGTGCGGACCTCCAGCACGCCCTTGGAGCCCGCGCCGTGCGCCTCGTCGGTGCCGAAGCCGGGGTCGAAGAAGCCGGCGTAGTGGACGCGGAACTCGCCGACGCTGGGGTCGATGGGAGTCATCTCGGCGGCCTGATCGACCGGAATCTCGACATCGTCCGACGAGGCCAGGATGTAGAACTCGCCCGGGTCCAGCAGCAGTTCGCCGCGACGTAGGCTCAGCGGCTCCCAGAAGTCGCGCGGGTCGTGGCCGTCGATATGGTCCAGATCGACCACGCCGGCATGGCGGCGGCCGCGGAAACCGACGATGTCGCCGCCCATCAGATCGACGCCGACGCTGCGGGTTTCCAGACGCGGCGGTTCTCCGGCCTTGAGACGCAGCTGGTTCAGCCGGGTGCCGGGGCGGACCAGGATGGAGAAGGTCTGGGGCGCGATCTCGAGATACAGCGGGCCCTCATAGCCCCCGGCCACGTCGTCGAAGACCGCGCCGCGATCGGTCAGAAGACGCACGAAGACATCGACCCGGCCGGTCGAGGACTTCGGGTTGGCGCGGGCGATCAGGCCGGCGGGCAGGGCCAGCCGCTCCTGAAGCTCGACGATATAGACGCAGCCCTTTTCCAGCACATAGCCGCCCGAAAGGTCGATCGTGTGCATGGAGACATCGGCGATCCGGTCGGCGACGAGGCGCCGGCCCGGCAGGAAGGAGGCGCGGACGCGCCAGCCGCGCGCGCCGAGCCTCAAGTCGAGGCTGGCGGGCTGGACCTGGTCGGCGTCGAACGGGGTGGCCGAGGTGATGGCGCCGGTGGCGATCAGGGTCTCGATGCCCTGACAGGGCAGGATGCCGGGCTTGTGCGTGTCGATGGTCATGCGGGCTGAATGCCACGACGGCGCGCGGTCGTCACGACCTATCGGGCGCTTGACCTGTCGCCCGGTGCGGGCTCCATGGCGGCATGTATGAAGACGCTCCCTATCAGGCCGAGACCGACGGCGTTCTGGTCCGTGTGCGACCCTCCTATCTGGCCGGCCAGTCCGATCCGGACGAGAGGCGCTGGGTCTGGGCCTATCAGGTCGAGATCGTCAATCTGACGCCGTCGCCGCTCCAGCTCGTGGCGCGACGCTGGACGATCACCGACGCCCAGGGTCATGTCGAACAGGTGGCGGGGCCGGGCGTGGTCGGCGAACAGCCGACGATCCAGCCGGGGGCGAGCTATGCCTATGCGTCGGGATGTCCGCTGGGCACGCCCTCGGGATCCATGGTCGGCGCCTATGCGATGGTGGACGACCTGGGCCGCACCTTCGAGGTCGCTATCCCCGCCTTCAGCCTGGACGTGCCGGGCGCGGGGCGGGTGCTGAACTAAATACGGCTCCCGGCCGCGAGGCTCGGCGCGCGCGGTACAGGGCAGGGAACGCCCTCAAGTCGCGAGGCTCCGCGAGCGGAGCATAGGGCAGGGAAGGGGCGGATGGGGCTGCGTCAACCCGGATAACCGCAGCCCCGCCCCCTATCCCGTCAGCCGTGCGGCTGACAGGGTGGCTTTTCGCTCCCCATGGATTGAGGGAGGTGAGT
>NZ_JBAZOS010000065.1:0-5472 GCF_041648615.1 Brevundimonas sp. | reverse complement strand
GCGGCCCTGCGGTCCGGCGCGGCCGAGGCCGACCTCAGCGCCGCCGCCGCCCGCGCCCGCGCGCGGGCCCATGTCGTCTCATGCCGGGACCCCCAGCTGGCGACGGTGCGGGGGCGGGTGGACGACGCCTTTTCGGGCTGGCTGCGGACGCCGCGCATGACCTTCCCCGGCGAGCACGGGGCCTGGACCGCCAACCGGATGCGCTCGGAGGGCGCCGGCTGGCGGCTGCAACAGACGTCGGTGGTGGGGGCCTCTCCGGTCGCCTTCGGCTACGCGGGCGAGGGCGACGCCTCGGATATGGTCGCGGTGGTCAGTTTCGTCGGACGTTCGCGTCCGAACGCCGCGCGGATCGTGATGCGCGATCCCGCCAGGGTCGCCCGGGCCTGGCTGGCCGGGGACGGCCTGGTCCCGGCGTCCTCGCGCGCCAGCCTGTGGGCCGCCGGCGTCGCGCCGGCTGATCGGGAACTGCTGGCCGAAGGCCGGCGCGCCGGGGAGGCGTGGCGCTTTCCGGCCGCGACCGCCGCCGCGCTGGAACGGCTGGACCCGCGCGAGACCTTCGCCATTGAATTCCACTTCCGCGACGGCAGCGTGGCCACGGCGAAGTTCGAGGCCGGAGACTTCGCCGCCGGCCGGGCCTTCCTGGCGATGGGAATGCTGTAGGGCCTCAGGCCCCGTTCTTCATCGGCATGGGAATGATCTCGGCGCCGCCCTCTGGCGCGGGGGCGCGGGCCACGAGGGCCACGGGCAGACGCACCGTCACCGCCGTGCCCTCGCCCAGGGTGCTGTCGATGCTCATCCGGCCGCCGTGCAGTTCGGCGAAGGCGCGGACCAGGGACAGGCCCAGGCCGGTGCCCTGACGGCGCTGCTCGATCTCGCCGGCCTGTTCGAAGGGCCGGCCCAGACGACGCACGTCCTCGGGCGCGATGCCGACGCCGGTGTCGGCCACCACGACTTCGAGGTAGGGGCCGATGGCCTCGACCGTCACCGTGATGGTCCCGCCGGGCGGCGTGAATTTCACGGCGTTGGACAGCAGGTTCAGGGTCATCTGTTTCAGCGCGCGCCGGTCGGCGGAGACCTCGACCGGATCGCCGGGCAGGACGCTGGACAGGCTGACGCCCTTGTCGTCGGCGTTGACCCGGACCAGCGCCATGGCCGCGGACACGGTCTCGCGGGCGTCGAACCGCTCAAGCGTCAGCGTGTATCGTTCGGCCTCGACCTTGGCGACGTCCAGCAGGTCGTTGATCAGGTCCAGCAGGTGGCCGCCGGCCTGGTGGATATTCTCGGCGTATTCGCCATAGCGGTCGGGCAGGGGGCCGAAGATGCGCTGGCGCATGATGTCCGAGAAGCCGAGCACGGCGTTCAGGGGGGTGCGCAGCTCGTGGCTCATATTGGCCAGGAAGCGGGTCTTGCCGGCCTCGCGCGCCTCGGCCTCGTTGCGGGCGACCTCGAGGCCCAGTTCGCGGGCGTACTGGGCGGTGGCGTCAAAGATCTGGGCCACCAGCCGCGGGCCGGAAGCGTCGTCGAGCCGGCGGACGATCATCTGCGCCCGGCGGTCCAGCGCCAGACGCGGAGCGAACACGGCCATGCCCTCCAGCCCGCCCATGGCCCGTTCCATGGCGCCCAGCAGGCGGGGCCGGTCCGGCGCGTGCACCGCCGCGACGAGGCCGCTCCCGAACAGCGGATCGACGGGCAGATAGACCGGCGGGGCCCCGTAGGCGGCGACGACCCGCCCCGACGGCTCGAGGACCAGCATCAGCCCGGGCTGCGCCGCCAGCAGGGTTTCGATCCGCGCGGCCTCCGCCTCGGCCGTCTCCAGCCGGGCTTCGCGCTGTCGCCACGACAGGCGCACCGCCAGCGCCGCGGCGCCCGCCGTCAGCAAGGCCGAAATGGCCGCGAGGGCGGGCAGATGGGGAACGGGCAGGCCCATCCACACCGGGAGCAGTCCGGCGAGGGCGGCCAGGCCGACGGCCAGGGCTCCCGCCTGGACCGGCCGTGTTCCGCCCAGGGCGATGCCCGCCGCCAACGGCAGGAAAACGAAGCCGGTCAGCGGCCCGGTCAGGCCACCCGACAGCGCGGCCGACACAAAGGCCGCCAGCCCCCAGACGCCCAGCAGCATCATCCGCTCGCCCGGGCCGTCGCGCCGCAACAGGCCCAGGCCCGTCAGGCCCGGGACCACCATGGCGAGGACGCCGTAGAAGACGGGTCCGTCGACCCCGCCGATCCACCGTCCGCCCAGCGCGAGCAGGGCCGCGGCCACGGCCCAGCCGGCATGCCACGCGGCCAGCGCGGGGCGATCGCCGCGGTCAGGGTCGGCGGCAGGCCTGGGGTCGGGGCGGAGGGACTGGATCAAGGGCGCGATGGAAGGAGCCGGGCGATTCCGGCGGCCGCGCGAGCCTAGCGCCGCGGATGAGTCGTCCAAAGCCCGCACCCGTTCCAGGCGACTGGCCGCGGCGCGGTCCAGCGGCTTTTCAGGGGACAGGTCGCGAGGTTGTCGTTGACGCCGGCGGGGCCTATCTGGCCCGCATGACCGCTGATCCCACCATTGATGACGCCCTAGCCGAACTGGTGGAGGAGTTCGACCTTCTGGGGGACTGGGAGGGCCGGATCGAATACGTCATCGAGCTGGGCAAGGGCTTGACGTCCCTGCCGGACGCGGATCGCGTCGAGGCCAACAAGGTGCCGGGCTGCGCCGCCCAGGTCTGGCTGGCCGCGCGGCGTGAAGGCGATCGCCTGACGTTCCTCGCCGACAGCGACAGCGCCTTGTCGAAGGGCAATATCGCGCTGCTGCTGCGGCTCTATTCAGGCCGTCGGCCGGCCGAAATCCTGGCCTTCGACGCCCGCGCGGCTCTCGACCGTCTTGGCCTGCCCTCCGCGCTGACGCGCCAGCGCGCCAACGGCCTGAACGCCATGGTGGGGCGGATACGCGACGCCGCGGCGTCGGCGGCTCAGTAGTAGTAGCCCGTTATCGTCATCGTCGGGAGGGCGTCCGCGGGAGCCGCGACCTCGACGGAAAGGCGATGCTCCTCTGGCCGCTGGGTACGGCGATCCCAGCGCAGGAGATTGTCCGGCGAGGTGGACCAGCGCGCCGGATCGCGGAAAGCGCGGCGGCCCAGATCGGCCAGATCCCGCACGCTGGCGTGCCGCGAGGAGATGGTGCAGCTGGCGGCGTAGACTGAGCTGTTCCCCTCTTCGAGGCTCCCCTCCTCGAGGCGAATTCGCCAGTTTCCGTCGCTGGAGATCAGATCGATCTCCGACGCCCAGTCATCCAGCGGGGCGTTGTCTCCCGTTGGCCGCCGGAACTGCATGTCCCGCGCCGCCCGGATCGTTTTCTCGAAACTCCGGGCCCGGGCGGCGTATGGCAGGCAAACGTCGGTGAGCATGCCCGCCACCAGCCGTTCCTGCGCGACGGCCGGGGTGCTCAACAGACACAGGCTCGCCAATCCGGCGCAAACAACAGACTTCAACGCAATCCCCGGTTCGGCCGCCGTTTGAAACGGATCGCCGCGTAAGTGAGACGCCGCGTCGTGAAGCGCGGCGGAGGGCTCATCCCTTAGGACCGAAGCCTTCGCGGCGACAGTTACGAGCTTGTAACGTTGGGCGACCCCGGCTCCGTCGATCAACCGATGCGATAGTGGTCCGCCAGGGCCGCCAGGCCGGCCTTCAGCACGGCCTTGCCGCGCCGGCGGGCCAGGCCGAGGTCCTGTTCGGCCGCCTGAAGGGCGGAAGACCGGAGGCATACGGCCTCGATCATCCCGCGCGCCGGCCCGCAGGCCGCGAGCGCCATTTCGACCCGACGGGCCGCTGCCATGGCCGCCGCGCCGGGGCCGGATCGCCCGCCCGCGTCCCCGCCGGCGCCCGAACGCGGCAGGGCGTCCCATCGCATGGTGACCGAGGGGCCGCGCACAGCCGTCTCGGCGTCGCGGGCGAGGCGGTCGGCGGCCGCGATCTCGGCGGGGGACAGCCAGCCGCGGCCGTCCTCAGCCTTGTGGCGGGCCAGCCAGGCGATCGCGGAAAGACCCAGGTTGGCCCGTCGCAAGGTGACGGCGCCGTTGCTTTCCATCACCGCGCGGACACCCTCGATCATCCCCGGTCGACCGGATTCAGGCGTGGTCGCTGACGAGGACCCGGCGGCCACGCGCGCCACCCAGCCTCCGCCCGGCCGTGTCTTCAGCCCCGGATCCCCGGCCAGCTGTCGAAAGACCGCCTCATCGACCGTCAGAAGGATGCGGACCCGACGATCCCGGCCCACCCTCAGGACGTAGCCGCCCGGCGCGGCCTCTATCCAGCCGCCCCGCCGCGCCAGCAGGCGCCGGGCCTGGCCGACGGTCCCGGCGAGCGCCGTCCGGTCCGGGGGGCTCATGCCGGCACCTCGCACAGGGGGGCGTCCACCACCTCGTGCGCGCACCGCTCCAGCCGTTCCAGCATGGCGTCCAGGGCGGGACGGCCCCGCTCTTCCTCGACCCATCGGCAGGCCGCCGCCGCGGTCGCCCGGTTGAGGCCGAACGCGTGGCCGACCCGTTCCAGCGGCCAGCCGAAGGTGATGTAGGCCAGGTACATCGCCAGCCAGCGCGCCCGACACTCGGCCCCGCCCAGCCGAACCTGCGCGCGCATCCGCTCGGCCGTCACCCCGGTCGCGGCCGCCACCAGCTGGATCGCCAGTCCGGCGCGAATGCGATCTCCCTCCGTCACCGGCACGCGATACGTCTCGTTCATCCAGAATCTCCCGTCACTCGCCCACGCCCGTTCGAGGGGTGTGTCTGTGATAGGAATTTAATCCTGCCATACGTCGAATCCGGACGTAGGCGGGACGGTCGCGGCCGGCCGCGGAGAAAAACGCCGCCGCATTGACTCAGGACTCTCGACGGCGATTCGCAAATCAGCCTACGATTCGCCTCAACGGGGTGATGTTAACCTTTCTTAAGTTTTTACTCGGTTAACTCCCGAACAAGGTTACCCGGCGCTGGACGACGGGAGCCAATGTCAAGCTTCGCCTGGAGGGGCATCAATGCGCGTTCTGCTTATCGAAGACGATCATGCGACCGCGCAGAGCATCGAACTGATGCTGAAGTCGGAAGGCTTCAACGTCTATACGACCGATCTCGGCGAAGAGGGCATCGATCTCGGCAAGATCTATGATTACGATCTGATCCTGCTGGACCTCAACCTGCCCGACATGAACGGTCTCGAGGTTCTGCGCCAGCTGCGCGTCGGCAAGGTCAACACGCCGGTGATGATCCTCTCGGGCTCGTCGGAGATCGAGACCAAGGTCAAGACCTTCGGCGGCGGCGCCGACGACTATATGACCAAGCCCTTCCACAAGGACGAACTGATCGCGCGCACCCACGCCGTGGTCCGCCGTTCGAAGGGTCACGCCCAGGCCATCATCCACACCGGCGAGATCGCCGTGAACCTGGACGGCAAGACGGTCGAGGTGCACGGCCACCGCGTCCACCTGACGGGCAAGGAATACCA
>NZ_JBAZOS010000064.1:0-5559 GCF_041648615.1 Brevundimonas sp. | reverse complement strand
CGCTGGCCGCCTGAAGGGTCGAACCCGCCGGCGCCGGCGCCGGCTCGGCGACAGACCCGGCGACGGGGCGCGGCGTCACGGGCGGGGCGGCGATCCGAGGTTCGGGACGCGGCCCGGGGGCGGGCTCGGCGGCCGGCAGCGGCCTCACCGTGAGGTCAGGCGCGGGCGAGGCCTTGACGGGCGCCTCGACCGCCATCGCGACCGGTTCAGCCCGGGCGATGGGTGCGACCGGTTCCGGCGCCGGCCGAGGGGCCGCACGCGGGATCATGGATCCGCTGAAGATGTCCGGGGCCCCGGGCCGGGGCGCGGGTTGCGACGCGCGCGGCGGCTCGGGCAGGGGCGGCAGGCGGTCGCCCCTGGGCAGTGGTCCGGCGCGGAACACGGTCGCCGGCGGGCGGCCCCAGACCACCGGGCGGCGGAACGGCTCGGGCGTTCCATTCAGGGGTTTGTCGGACTCGGTGGACATTCAGGCTCCCACGCGCCCCTTCGGGCGCGCTTCATCAACGCGGAGGCCCCGTTTTCGAGGCATGGACAGGGTGTCCGCCGATCTGGCCCGTTTCGTGACGGGCCTGGTTCTTGAGGACGGGCCTAGTTCTTGAGTCGGTAGCCGGTCCTGAACATCCAGCCGACGACGGCGAGGCAGACGAACAGGAAGCCCAGCGTCGCCGCCAGACTGACGCCGATGCCGACGTCGCCCGAGCCGTAGAAGGTCCAGCGGAAGCCGGAGATCAGATAGACCACCGGATTGAACAGGGTGATCGTCCGCCAGGCGGGCGGCAGCATGTCGATCGAATAGAAGGACCCGCCCAGGAAGGTCAGGGGCGTGACCACCAGCATGGGGATCATCTGCAGCTGCTCGAACCCGTTGGCCCAGATGCCGATGATGAAACCGAACAGGCTGAAGGTGGTCGAGATCAGGATCAGGAAGGCCAGCATCTCGAGCGGATGCAGGATCTGCAGCGGAACGAAGAAGGCGGCCGTGGCGAGGATGATCAGCCCCAGCACCGCCGACTTGGTCGCCGCGGCGCCGACATAGGCGAGAACGATCTCGAGCGGTGACACGGGCGCCGACAGCAGCTCGTAGATGGTGCCGGTGAATTTCGGGAAATAGATGCCGAACGAGGCGTTGAAGATCGACTGGGTGAACAGGCTCAGCATGATCAGGCCGGGCACGATGAAGGCGCCGTAGGGCACGCCGTCGATCTCGGTCATGCGGCTGCCGATGGCCGAGCCGAAGACGACGAAATACAGCGCCGTCGTGATCACCGGGGTGACGATCGATTGCCAGACGGTGCGCAGGGCGCGCGCCATCTCGAACCTGTAGATGGCCCAGACGCCATAGCCGTTGAAAGTCAGGCTGTTCATGCCGCCGCTCCCGTCGTCGTATCGCCGACCTTGTCGCGGTGGACGAGGCTGACGAAAATGTCCTCCAGCGAGCTCTGGCTGGTGTTCAGATCCTTGAAGGCGATGCCCAGGTCCGACAGCTTGCGCAGCAGGGACGGCACGCCGGTCTTCTCCAGATTGGAATCGAAGACGTATTCCAGCTCGTAGCCGTCGTCATTCAGCGTCGGCGACCATTCGGCCAGTTCCGGCGGCACGGCGGCCAGCGGCTCCTGCAGGTTCAGCGTCAGGGTCTTCTTGCCCAGCTTCTTCATCAGGGTGGCCGTCTGTTCGACCAGGATCAGCTCGCCCTTGAGGATCACGCCCACCCGGTCGGCCATCTCCTCGGCCTCCTCAATGTAGTGGGTGGTCAGGATGATGGTGACGCCCTTGTCGCGCAGGCCGCGCACCAGGTTCCACATGTCGCGGCGCAGTTCGACGTCCACGCCGGCCGTCGGCTCGTCGAGGAACAGGATGTCGGGCTCGTGGCTCAGGGCCTTGGCGATCATGACCCGGCGCTTCATGCCGCCGGACAGGGTCATGATCTTGTCGTTGCGCTTCTCCCACAGGGACAGTTCGCGCAGCGTCTTCTCGATATGGCCGGGGTTCGGCGCCTTGCCGAACAGACCCCGGCTGAAGGTCACCGTCGCCAGCACTGTCTCAAAGGCGTCGGTGGTCAGCTCCTGCGGCACGAGGCCGATCTTCGAGCGGGCGGCGCGATAATCGGACTGGATATTGTGGCCGTCGGCGATGACCGTCCCGGTGGTCGGGGTGACGATGCCGCAGACGACCGAGATCAGGGTGGTCTTGCCGGCGCCGTTCGGGCCCAGAAGGGCGAAGATTTCGCCCTTCGCGATCGCAAGATCGATGGGTTTGAGGGCTTGCAGCCCGGACTTGTAGGTCTTTGTCAGACCCTGGATCGAGATAACGGGTTGCATGCGGGCCCTCCGAGGCGGTCCGCAGATATGCGTCCGACCGTCGCACCTCAAGGCCGGCGCACGCCAGCGGAGCCATATTCTCCGTCGCGAGTTACCGTCGCCGTGCCCAGCCCCCTCGCTTCCCTCCGCTCCCGTCTGGCCCGCGCGGGCGATTTCGGGCGCCGGAAATCCCCCCTTCTGCGTCGCGTCCCGCCCTTGCACGACCTGCTCGAGCTGGCGGCGCGCATGGGGTATGGCGCGCGCGGCTTCGTCTATCTGTCGGTCGGCCTGCTGACTTTGATGGCCGCGGGCGACTTCATCGGCGAGGCGGTCGGGACCAAGGGCGCCATCGCCTGGCTGGCGCAGCAACCGGCCGGACGGCTGTGGTTGTTGCTGGTCGGCCTCGGGCTGTCGGCCTTCGTCACATGGCGGCTGCTGCAGGCGGTGTTCGACGCCGACCATGAGGGCGCGAGCCGCCACGGTCTGCAGACCCGGATGGGCCAGGGGTTCAGCGCCATGGGATACGGCTTTCTGGCCTTCAGCGCCTTCGCCCTGCTGATCGATACGCCTTCCGATCCCGCCACGGCCGATATCGCCAGGAGCCGGGAACAGGCGGAGACGGTGCTGTCCCTGCCCTTCGGCGACTGGCTGCTGGCCGGAGCGGGTCTGTGCATACTGGGGGTCGGCGTGGCCAACATCAGCCGCGCCTGGCGCGAGGATTTCACCGAATACCTCGCCTGTTCGCCGCGGACGTGCCGGCGGGTCGCGCCGCTGGCGCGGGCCGGCTACCTGGCGCGCGGCCTGGCCTATGTGCCGCTGGCCATCCTGGTGACGCTGGCCGGACTGCGCGCCGAGGCGTCTGACGTGACCACCTTCGGCTCGGCGCTGGAGGCGGTCGAACGGCAGCCCGCCGGTCCGTGGATTCTGGCCGTCACCGCGCTCGGCTTCATCGCCTTCGGAGCCTTTTCCTTCATCGAGGCGCGATTCCGTCGCATCCGGCCGCCCCGCGATCTCAATCCCCTCGGCTGAATCCCCGGGACGTCGCGTCCCCTGCGGAACCTGCGCCGTATCTGTGGCATTCCTTCCCTGCCGGAGCCTGTCCCGCCATGCGTCTCGCCGTCATCGCCCTGGCCCTGTCTCTCGGCGTCTCCGCCTGCGTCACCGCCCCCTCGCCCGACGAGGTGCGCGCGCCCCAGCCTGCCCGGGCGGTCGATCCGGAGCGCTTCTATTCCGGCCGCTGGCTTGAGATCGCGCGGCTGCCGATGCGGCTGACCGACGGCTGCGTCGCGGGCGCGACCAATTATGTGCTGGTCAATCCGACACGGGTCGATATCCGCGACACCTGTCAGGCCGGGACCCCGCAAGGCCGCGAGAAGGCCGTCGGCGCGCGCGGCGAAATTCTCGATCCCGGCGTGAACGCGAAATTGCGCGCCCGATATTTCGGCGGCCTGGTCACCTGGGACTACTGGGTGCTGGACCATGCCGAGGACTACAGCTGGTTCATCTCGGCCGATCCGACCTTCGAAAAATTGTGGATCTACACCCGCGAGGTCCCCGACGCCGCCGAACGCGAGGCGCTGGTCTCGCGCGCCCGGGCGTTGGGCTATGATGTCAGCCGTCTCGAATTCCCCGCCTTCTGACACCTTCGGAGCCGCCCATGTCCCGTCCGATCCTGCTGGCCGCTTCGGCCGCCCTCCTGACTCTGTCCGCATGCGGAGGGCCCGAGGCCCTGGATCCCGCCGCCGGCTTCGGTCCTGATCCCGTGCTTCCGGCGCCCCAGCGGTCGCTGTTCCCGCGCGTGAATGTCGCCGAGGCCGTGGGCTGGCCCGCGGGGCGCATGCCCGTCGCCGCGCCCGGCTTCCGCGTTCAGGCCTTCGCCAGCGGTCTGGATCACCCGCGCTGGATCTACCGCCTGCCCAACGGCGACATCCTCGTCGCCGAGACCAACGCCCCACCCAGGCCGGACGACAAGAAGGGCGGCCTGCGCGGCTGGGCCGAGGGCCTGGTCATGAAGAAGGCCGGGGCCAGGGCCCCCAGCGCCAACCGCATCACCCTGCTGCGCGACGCCGACGGCGACGGGATCGCCGAGACGAAAACCGCCTTCCTCGAAAACCTGACCTCGCCGTTCGGCATGGCCCTGGTCGGCGACACCCTCTACGTCGCCAATGCGGACGCCGTGGTGGCCTTCCCCTATCAGGCCGGCCAGACGCGGATCGCCGCCGCCGCCCGCAAGATCGTCGACCTGCCGGCGCAGCGAAATCACCACTGGACCAAGAGCCTGGTCGCCAGCGCGGACGGCTCGCGTCTTTATGTCGGCGTCGGCTCAAACTCCAATATCGGAGAGAACGGGCTGGACGAGGAGGCGGGCCGGGCGGCGATCTGGGAGATCGATCCCTCGACCGGGACCCATCGCATCTACGCCTCCGGCCTGCGCAATCCGGTGGGACTGGCGTGGCAGCCGGACAGCGGCAAGCTCTGGGTGTCGGTCAACGAGCGGGACGAGCTCGGCAACGACCTGGTGCCCGACTACATGACCTCGGTCACGCCCGGCGCCTTCTACGGCTGGCCGTGGAGCTATTACGGCCAGATCGTGGACAAGCGGGTGGAGCCGGCCAATCCGGACATGGTCGCCCGCGCGCTGAAGCCCGACTACGCGCTGGGGTCGCACACGGCCTCGCTGGGCCTGACGTTCGGCGAGGGACCCCTGTTCCCGGCGCGGTATCGGGGCGGAGCCTTCGTGGGCCAGCACGGATCGTGGAACCGCACGCCGCGCAACGGCTATCGCGTGATCTTCGTCCCGTTCGCGAACGGGACGCCGGCCGGACCGCCGCAGGACGTGCTGAGCGGCTTCATCAACGAGGAGGACCAGGCCATGGGCCGGCCCGTCGGCGTGCAATTCGACCGTCTGGGCGCCCTGCTGGTCGCCGACGACGTCGGCAATGTCATCTGGCGGGTCTCGCCGACGACGGCGGCAAGCGCCGCCCCCTGAATGCAGAAGGCCCCGGCGGACTGCTCCGCCGGGGCCTTCGATGTCGTCCCCGGTGATCAGCCGAGCGGCTGGATCACGATCACCGGCGCCGGGGGCTGGGCCGGCGCGGGGGCGGGCGTGACCGTCGGCGCGGAAGCCGGAGTCGTGGGCGCCGTATTCAGCGTCGTGGTGGAGGACGAGGCGGTCGGGGCCGGCGTCGCGACACGGGCGGCCGGAGCCTCGAAGCGGGGCGCCGCAGTCGGCGCGGCACGGCGCGCGGCGGGCGCGGTGACG
>NZ_JBAZOS010000063.1:0-5861 GCF_041648615.1 Brevundimonas sp. | reverse complement strand
TCCGCACGTTCGCGGCGTCGCCATGAACCCGATCGACCACCCGCACGGTGGTGGTGAAGGCCGGACCTCTGGCGGTCGCACCCCGGTTACGCCGTGGGGCAAGGACACCAAGGGCACCCGGACCCGCAAGAACAAGGCTACGGACAAGTACATCATCCGTACCCGCCACGTTAAGAAGGCTCGCTAAAGATGGCCCGCTCCTCCTGGAAAGGCCCGTTTGTCGACGGGTATCTGCTGAAGAAGGCCGAGACGGTGTCGTCGTCGGGCCGCAAGGACGTGATCAAGACGTGGTCGCGCCGCTCCACCATCCTGCCGCAGTTTGTCGGCCTGACCTTCGGTGTCCACAACGGCCTCAAGCATGTGCCGGTGTCGGTTTCCGAAGAAATGGTCGGCATGAAGTTCGGCGAGTTCTCCCCGACCCGGTCATTCCCCGGGCACGCGGCGGACAAGAAGGCCAAAAGGAAGTAACTGATGGCCCAGACCAAAAATGAACGTCGGGTCGCCCCGACCGAAGCGCGCGCCAAGCTGGTGAACGTCCGGATCAGCCCTCAGAAGCTGAACCTGGTCGCCCAGTCGATCCGCGGCCTGCCGGTGCAGAAGGCGCTGAACGAGCTGGAATTCAGCCGCAAGCGCATCGCCACCGACGTCCGCAAGGTGCTGTATTCGGCCGTGTCGAACGCCGAGAACAACCACAACCTCGACATCGACAACCTGGTCGTCGCCGAGGCCTTCGTGGGCAAGAACCTGGTGATGAAGCGCTTCGCGAGCCGTGCTCGTGGCCGCTCGTCGCGCATCCTGAAACCTTTCGCGGAGATCACCATCGTGGTCCGCGAAGCCGGTGAGGCCGCCTGATGGGTCAGAAAGTCAATCCGATCGGTCTGCGCCTCGGCGTCAACCGTACGTGGGACAGCCGCTGGTTCGCCCGCGGCCCCGAATACGCCAACCTGCTGCACCAGGACCTCAAGCTGCGTACGTGGCTGAAGGAACGCCTGAACGCCGCCGGCGTGTCGCGCATCATCATCGAGCGTCCGCACAAGAAGTGCCGCGTGACGATCTACGCCGCCCGTCCGGGTGTCGTGATCGGCAAGAAGGGCGCCGACATCGAGAAGCTCCGCAAGGACATCTCGGCGCGGACCGACGGCGAGGTTCACCTGAACATCGTCGAGGTGCGCAAGCCCGAGACCGACGCCCAGCTGATCGCCGAGAACATCGCGCAGCAGCTTGAACGCCGGATCGCCTTCCGTCGCGCCATGAAGCGTTCGATGCAGTCGGCCATGCGTCTCGGCGCCAAGGGCGTCCGCATCAACGTGTCGGGCCGCCTCGGCGGCGCGGAAATCGCGCGGATGGAATGGTATCGCGAAGGCCGCGTGCCGCTGCACACCCTGCGCGCCGACATCGACTACGGCTTCATCCAGGCCAAGACGACCTACGGCATCATCGGTGTGAAGGTGTGGGTCTTCAAGGGCGAGGTCCTCGAGCACGATCCGATGGCGCAGGACAAGCGCTGGGCGATCGAGGCTTCGGGTCCTTCTTCGAACGAAGGCCGTGGCGGTGATCGCGGCGGCCGCAACGATCGCGGTCAGCGTCGCGGGCGTGAGGGCTAAATCATGCTGCAACCGAAAAAGACCAAATATCGCAAGGCCTTCAAGGGCCGCATCCACGGCTCCGCCAAGGGTGGCTTCTCGCTGAACTTCGGGTCCTATGGCCTGAAGACGGTCGAGCCGGAACGCATCACCGCGCGTCAGATCGAGGCGGCCCGCCGCGCGATCACCCGCCAGATGAAGCGTCAGGGCCGCGTCTGGATCCGCGTCTTCCCCGACCTGCCCGTCACGGGCAAGCCGGCAGAAGTCCGGATGGGTAAGGGCAAGGGCGCGGTCGATCACTGGGCGGCGCGCTGCCACCCGGGCCGTATCCTGTTTGAAATCGACGGCGTGCCGGACGACGTGGCTCGCGAAGCCCTGCGTCTCGGCGCCGCCAAGCTGCCGGTCCGCACCAAGGTGGTCACCCGCCTCGACGCCGGTGTCTCGCACGTGGAGCACGTCGGAGCATGACCAAGATCGCCGACCTCCGGGCCCAGACGCCCGACCAGCTGTCCGACGAGCTGCTGAAGCTCAAGAAGGAACAGTTCAACCTGCGCTTCCAGGCCGCCACCGGCCAGATGGAAAAGACCCATCGGGTCTCGGAAGTGCGCAAGGACATCGCCCGTATTTCCACGCTTCTGCGTGCGAACCGCGCGGCGGGTTAAGGAAACGAAGATGCCCAAACGAGTTCTCGAAGGCGTGGTCGTCTCCGACAAGGGCGACAAGACTGTCGTCGTCGTCGTCCAACGCACGCTGCTGCACCCGGTCCTTAAAAAGATCGTGCGCCTGTCCAAGAAGTACCACGCTCACGACGAAGCCAACGCCCTCAAGGTGGGTGATCAGGCCCGCATCATCGAGTGCGCCCCCAAGTCCAAGCTGAAGCGCTGGGAAGTCCTGTCGGACTCCTCGGCCTCGGCTTCGTAATCAGAAAGATCTGATCATATGATCCAGATGCAAACTAACCTGGAGGTAGCCGATAATTCGGGTGCTCGCCGGGTCATGTGCATCAAGGTGTTGGGCGGCTCCAAGCGCCGCTACGCCTCGGTGGGCGACACGATTGTCGCTTCGGTGAAGGAAGCCATTCCTCGCGGCCGCGTGAAGAAGGGCGACGTCGTGCGCGCCATCGTCGTGCGCACCGCCAAGGACATCATGCGCAAGGACGGCTCTGTCATTCGTTTCGACAAGTCGGCCGCCGTCATCGTCAACAAGCAGAACGAGCCGGTCGGCACGCGGATCTTCGGCCCGGTTCCCCGCGAACTGCGCGCCAAGAACCACATGAAGATCATCTCTCTGGCTCCGGAGGTCCTGTAGTCATGGCCGCCAAGATCAAAACGGGCGACAGCGTCGTCGTCCTGACCGGCAAGGACAAGGGCCGCACCGGCAAGGTGACCAAGGTCCTGCCGGCGACGAACCGCGTGATGGTGCAAGGCATCAACATGGTTCAACGCCACACCCGCCCGACCCAGGCCGACCCCCAGGGCGGCATCAAGAACAAGGAAGCGTCGCTTCACCTGTCGAACGTCGCGATCGCCGACGCCAACGGCAAGGCCACCCGCGTCGGCTTCAAGATCGAAGGCGACAAGAAGGTCCGCTTCGCCAAGACGACGGGAGACGTCATCTGATGGCCGACACCAAATACACCCCGCGCCTCAAGGGCGAGTACAACGACCGCATCAAGGGCGTGCTGACCGAGAAGTTCGGCTACACCAACCCGATGCAGATGCCCAAGCTGGACAAGATCGTCCTCAACATGGGCATCGGTGAAGCCGTGGCCGACTCCAAGAAGGCCACCGCGGCCCTCAAGGACCTGGCCGCCATCGCCGGTCAGAAGCCCGTCGCCACCAAGGCCCGCAACTCCATCGCCGGCTTCAAGCTGCGCGAAGGCATGGTCATCGGCGGCAAGGTCACGCTGCGCGGCGACCAGATGTACGAGTTCCTCGACCGCCTGATCACGATCGCGCTGCCGCGCGTGAAGGATTTCCGCGGCCTGAAGCCGACCTCGTTCGACGGTCGCGGCAACTACGCCATGGGCCTCAAGGAACACATCGTGTTCCCCGAGATCAACTACGACCAGATCGACCAGATGTGGGGCATGGACATCATCGTCTGCACCACGGCCAAGACCGATGACGAGGCGCGCGCGCTTCTCACCGAGTTCAAGTTCCCGTTCGTGACGAACTGAGCGGGAAGGGAAAAGCACAATGGCTAAGAAAAGCGCCGTAAACCGCAACGAGATGGTCAAGGCCCTCGTCGCGAAATACGCCGACAAGCGGGCCGCCCTCAAGGCGACCGCCAACAACGAATCCCTGCCGCTTGAGGAGCGCTTCGAAGCGCGCCTGAAGCTGGCCAAGCTGCCGCGCAACTCGGCCGCCAACCGGATTCGCAACCGCTGCGAAGTGACGGGCCGTCCGCGGGCCTTCTATCGCAAGCTCAAGATGAGCCGTATCGCGCTTCGTGAACTCGGCAACCTGGGTCAGATCCCGGGTCTGACCAAGTCCAGCTGGTAAGGGGAGCGACAGACATGATGATCAACGATCCCCTGAGCGACATGATCGCCCGCATCCGGAACGCGCACATGCGCAAACGTTCCAAGGTGCTCACCCCGGCTTCCCGCCTGCGCCAGCGCGTCCTCGACGTGCTGCAGGACGAAGGCTACATCCGCGGCTATTCCCTGGTTCAGAACCCCGGCGAATTCCCGCAGTTCGAGATCGAGCTGAAATACTTCGACGGCCAGCCGGTCATCGCCGAGATCGCCCGCGTGTCCAAGCCGGGCCGCCGCGTCTACTCCGCGATCTCCGACCTGAAGCCGATCAAGAACGGCCTCGGCATCTCGATCCTCTCCACGTCCAAGGGCGTCATGTCGGACACCGCGGCTCGCGAAGCCAAGGTGGGCGGCGAAGTCCTCTGCAGGGTCTACTAAGATGTCCCGTATCGGAAAACGCACCATTGAAGTGCCGAAGGGCGTGACCGTCACGCTCGACGGCCAGACCGTCTCGGTGAAGGGTCCCAAGGGCGAAAGCTCGTGGACCGTCGCGGAAGAGATCGAAGTCACGCAGGGCGACGATGGCCTGAACCTGACGATCCGTGAGGACAACCAGCGTTCGCGGGCCATGTGGGGCCTGTCGCGCACCCTGGTCGACAACATGGTCGTCGGCGTCACCACCGGCTTTGAAAAGAGCCTGGACCTGGTCGGCGTGGGCTATCGCGCCGCGATGAAGGGCAACGCCCTGTCGCTGCAGCTCGGCTTCTCGCACGACGTCGACATCCAGCCGCCTGCCGGCGTCACCTTCGCGGTGCCCAAGCAGACGGAAATCAAGATCTCCGGCGCTGACAAGCAGGCCGTCGGTCAGATCGCCGCCGTCATCCGCAAGCTGCGTCCGCCCGAGCCCTACAAGGGCAAGGGCGTCCGCTACACGGGCGAAAAGGTCCGGCGCAAGGAAGGCAAGAAGAAGTAAGTCATGGCTCTCTCTCTTCGACAACAAGCCCAGCGCCGTACGGAGCGCACCCGCCGCCGCCTGAAGGCTGTCGCCAACGGCCGTCTGCGCCTGTCGGTGCACCGTTCGGACAAGAACATCTCGGCCCAGATCATCGACGACCTCAACGGCGTCACGATCGCCTCGGCCTCCTCGCTGGAAGGCGAGAAGGGCAAGAAGGCCAAGGGTTCGGACGTCGCCGCAGCCGCTCTGATCGGCAAGCTGGTCGCCGAACGCGCCATCGAGAAGGGCGTCAAGGACGTCGTCTTCGACCGCGGCGGCTACATCTATCACGGACGGGTGAAGGCGCTGGCTGATGCCGCGCGTGAAGCCGGCCTGAACTTCTAAGGACGCGACAGATGGCGCAAACACCCCAACGTGGCGGCGGCGGCAACGATCGCAACCGTCGTGACAACCGCAACGCTCCCCAGGCTGACGGTCCGGATTCGGACATCGTCGAGAAGCTGGTGCACATCAACCGCGTCGCGGCCACGGTCAAAGGCGGCCGCCGGTTCTCGTTCGCGGCCCTGATGGTCGTCGGCGACGGCAAGGGCCGCGTCGGCTTCGGTCACGGCAAGGCGCGCGAAGTGCCGGAAGCCATCCGCAAGGCGACCGAGGAAGCCAAGAAGACCATGATCCGCGTTCCGCTGCGCGAGAACCGCACCCTGCACCACGACGGCGCCGGCCGTTGGGGCGCCGGCAAGATCATGATGCGCGCCGCCCCTCCCGGGACCGGCGTCATCGCGGGCGGTCCGATGCGCGCCGTGCTCGAAACCCTCGGCGTCCAGGACGTCGTGGGCAAGTCGAC
>NZ_JBAZOS010000062.1:0-6436 GCF_041648615.1 Brevundimonas sp. | reverse complement strand
CCGACCGACAGGCTCTTTAGTTACTTTTTCTAACTTCATGGTTGACTAACATAACATCGAGACGCAAGACTTGCATCATCAGAGAGAGGGAGAACGCCATGTCAAAGATGATTTTCGTCAACCTGCCCGTGACCGACCTGCCCCGCTCGGTCGCCTTCTACGAAGCCGTGGGCGCGACCAAGAACCCGATGTTCTCGGACGAGACCGCCGCCTGCATGGTCTTTTCCGACACCATCCACGCCATGCTTCTGACCCACGAGAAGTTCGCCAGCTTCACTGACCGCGCCATCCCCGACGCGCACAAGACGGCCCAGGTGCTGATCTGCGTCTCCGAGGACAGCCGCGACGCCGTGGACGCCGTGATCGACCGCGCCGCCAAGGCCGGCGGTCAGGCCGATCCCAACGCCAAGCAGGACTACGGCTTCATGTACGGCCGCAGCTACGCCGATCCTGACGGCCACATCTGGGAGGTCATGTGGATGGACCCCGAAGCCGCCACCGAGGGTCCCGAGGCCTTCGCCGCTCAGATAGGCGGAGGCTGAGCCATGGCCGACAAGATCATTCCCTGCCTCTGGTACGATCTGGGTCAGGCCAAGAAGGCGGCTGAATTCTATGTCTCTCTGGGTCTGCCCGACAGCCGCATCGACCGGGTCGTCGCCAGTCCCTCAGACAATCCGTCCAGTCCGGCGGGCGCCGAACTGGTGGTGGAGTTCACCTTGGCCGGGCGGCCCTATGTCGGCCTGAACGGCGGACCGAACTTTCCTCAGACCGAGGCTGTCTCCTTCATGGTCATGACCGAGGATCAGGCCGAAACCGACCGCCTGTGGGACGCCATCGTCGGAAACGGCGGACAGGAAAGCGCCTGCGGCTGGTGCAAGGACCGCTGGGGCGTCAACTGGCAGGTCACGCCGCGCCGCCTGATGGCCTTCTACGACGATCCCAATCCGGCCCGGTCCAAGGCCGCCTTCGAAGCCATGATGACGATGACGAAGATCGACATCGCCGGTCTGGAGGCGGCTGCTGACAAGGCAGGGTAGTCGGCCGCGTTAATCGGCCGCCTGACTGTCGCTTTTCACCAAGCCTACGCCTGCGCCTTCAACGAACATCCGCCCCCTACCCCTCAAGCAGCGAGCCGCCGCGCGGCAAGCGATAGGGGTCAACCTCCGAAGGAGAAACCAAATGTCTTATATCACCGGCTTCCTGACCCCCGTGAAAAGCGAGAACAAGGAGCGCTATCTCGAGTCCGCCCGCAAATCCTGGCCCCTGTTCCAGAAATACGGCGCCCTGGAACAGGTCGAGACCTGGGGCGAAGACATCCCCCCCGGCAAGGTCACAGGCTTCGACCTGGCGGTGAAGCTTGAGGAGGGCGAGGCGGTCGTCTTCTCCTGGCTGAAATGGCCGGACCGCGCGACGGCCGACGCCTGCTGGGAAAAGATGCAGAATGACCCGGACTTTTCCGACATGGACTTGCCCTTCGACGGCAAGCGCATGATGTGGGGCGGGTTCCAGCCGATCTTCGAAAGCTGATCCGCCAGCGGGCGGCGGTCAGCGGCAGAACCGCGTGTCCGTCGCCTCCAGGTGCAGATGATCACGGTGCACGGCGTTGTAATCCGGGCTCAGCACCGTGCCGAAGATGCGGCAGGCGTCGTCGCGGATGCGGCGCAGGAAACGGGCTTCGGGGGCATCGCCTTGCCAGTTGTCGGTCAGGGTGATGCGCCGCCCGTCGCGCAGGCGCACGCCGGACACGTCCAGCGCCATGGCCCTTGCGTGGGCACTGACGCGGGTGCTGACCCCGCCATTGTTCACGTTGCGACAGGCGTAGGCGCCCATGTGATCGATTTGGACCACGTCCGAGCCCAGGATCTCTCGCGCCGCCGGCTCCAGCGACTGCCGCCGCCAGATGCTCAGGGCCAGCGCCGTCTGGCAGGTCATCTCCACCTCGCCCGGCGACATCCGCGCCACCGTCCCCAGATCGGCGCCCAGCACCCCGCCCTGGCTCAGGCCGCAGGTCGGGGTGTTCTGGCGGTCGGACACGGGGCTGAACCGCACCCGCGCGGCGTTCATCTCGGCCAGGCATTGCCCCAGGTTGCCCCCCTCACGGACGACCAAGGCCTGGGTGCCGCCATCGATCACTCGGTCGACCAGTCCCCCGACCAGCGGCGCTTCTGTCCGCGTGGGATAAGACGGCCTCAAGGGCTCGGGCGGGCGGCGCACGCAACTGCTGAGAACCAGCACGACGCCGAGGCAGATCAGGGCAGGCGAGAGGCGAGACAGGGACAACATCGCCGGGACGCTATCTGATTCCCTCATCGCCTGCGGTCACGAGCCAGAGAGCCGTCTATCGCCGGTCTTCAGCCGCGTCCTTGGCCCGACAGCGATCAGAGCAGAACCGAACCTGATCCCAATCCCGCGCCCATTTCTTGCGCCACGCGAACGGCAGGCCGCAGGCGGCGCAGACCTTTTGCGGCAGGTCGCCCTTGGCCGGCGCCATGCCCAGATTGACGTGCTTTCGCGCCATGGGATCTCGCAACGAAAAAGGGCGGCCCCGTCGGAGCCGCCCCTGATCGTCTTCAGCTGTCCAGGAAGGACCGCAGTTTCCGCGACCGGCTCGGGTGCTTCAGCTTGCGCAGCGCCTTGGCCTCGATCTGACGGATGCGTTCGCGGGTGACCGAGAACTGCTGGCCGACTTCTTCCAGGGTGTGGTCGGTGTTCATGCCGATGCCGAAGCGCATCCGCAGGACCCGCTCCTCGCGCGGCGTCAGCGAGGCCAGGACGCGGGTCGTGGTTTCGCGCAGGTTCGACTGAATGGCGGCGTCGATCGGCAGGATGGCGTTCTTGTCCTCAATGAAGTCGCCCAGGTGCGAATCCTCCTCGTCGCCGATGGGCGTTTCGAGGCTGATCGGCTCCTTGGCGATCTTCAGGACCTTGCGCACCTTCTCCAGCGGCATGGCCAGCTTTTCGGCCAGCTCTTCCGGGGTCGGCTCGCGGCCGATCTCGTGCAGCATCTGGCGGCTGGTGCGGACGATCTTGTTGATCGTCTCGATCATGTGCACCGGGATGCGGATGGTCCGCGCCTGGTCGGCGATCGAGCGGGTGATCGCCTGACGAATCCACCAGGTGGCGTAGGTCGAGAACTTGTAGCCGCGACGGTACTCGAACTTGTCGACCGCCTTCATCAGCCCGATGTTGCCTTCCTGGATCAGGTCCAGGAACTGCAGGCCGCGGTTGGTGTATTTCTTGGCGATGGAGATCACGAGGCGCAGGTTGGCCTCGACCATTTCTTTCTTCGCCTGGCGGGCTTCGCGCTCGCCCTTCTGAACCGTCTGAACGATGCGGCGATAGTCGTCGATCGGCAGGCCGGCTTCCAGAGCCACGGCGGCGACGTCGGCGCGAATGGTGGCGATCTGCGTGGCTTCGTTGTCGCTGAACTTGGTCCAGCGCACGCCCTGGTCCTTGATCCGCTCCGTCCAGGTGGGGTCCAGTTCGGCGCCGAAATAAGCCTTCAAGAACTCGGGACGCGAGATGCCGTAGCTGTCGGCCAGGCGCAGCAGACGGCCTTCCAAACCGATCAGGCGCTTGTTGATCGCATAGAGCTGCTCGACCAGGGCCTCGATGCGGTTGTTGTTCAGCTTCATCGTCTTCAGACGGTCCGAGATGGACAGCGTCAGGGCGCGATAGGCCTTCTCGTCCTTGGCGCTCAGCACCTCGCCCTTCAGGCGGGTCTGAACCAGCTTGTCCTGCAACGCCCGGAACGCGCCGAAGTCGGCGGCGATCAGGTTCAGGACCTCCATCACCCCATCGCGCAGCTCGGCTTCCAGCGCCGAGATCGACATGCCGCCGCCATCGTCGAAATCGTCGTCGTCATCATCGTCGTCGGTTTCAGGCTTGGCCTCGGCCGCCGGTTTCTCCTCGGTCTCTTCCGCCTCTTCGGCCTCGGGCTGGACAGCGCCCGGCAGGGACGACGGGTTCAGCACGCCGTAGGTGGCGTCGAGGTCGATGACCTCACGCAGCAGGATGCGGTTGTTCTCAAGCTCGTCGCGCCACACCATGATGGCCTCAAAGGTCAGGGCGCTTTCGCACAGACCCGAGATCATGGCGTCGCGGCCGGCCTCGATCCGCTTGGCGATGGCGATTTCGCCCTCGCGGCTCAGCAGTTCGACCGAGCCCATCTCGCGCAGATACATCCGCACCGGGTCGTCGGTGCGGTCATAGGCGGCTTTGGCGGGCGCCTCGGCGACGGCGGTGCCGGCGGCGGCGGCGACGTCGGTGGACTGCTGCTCCTGCGCGTCCTCCTCGGCCTCGACGACGTTGACGCCCATCTCAGACAACATGGCCAGGGTGTCTTCAATGGCGTCGGGCGTGACTTCTTCGGACGGCAGAACCTTGTTCAGTTCCTCCATCGTCACATAGCCTCTAGCCTTGGCCTGTTTGATGAACTTCTTGACGCCGGCGTCGGTCAGATCGAGCAGGGGCCCATCGGTCGAAGCCTCGGTTTCCTGCGTCTCGGTCTGTGCGTTCATAGTCAGTCTGTCTCCAGCCGGAGGGGGTGATCAATCCGCCCCGACGAAAAATACAATGCCTGGCGGGCCGTAAGGTTACGAGCCCGCGCTGTCTTCCCAAATCGTCCCGGCTTTGATCGCACGGCGAAGCGCATCCCGCTCGGCCTTAAGCCGGCGAAACGCCTCATCCTGCCCAGGCACATCACGTGCATGGGCCAAGGCGTCCTCCAACGCGGCTACGCGTGTTGAAGCGTCGAACGCCTGCGACCATCGGACCCTTGCCTCGGCGAGGGGCGCATTTGCGGCCAGGAAAGGCGCGCCGGACTTTGCCGCCGCCTTCTCGACCTCGCGCACTAAGGCATCATGACCCGATTGCGCCAGATGGCGTCGCAGGGAGGCAGAGTCAAGGCTATGTCCCGACAGACGCAGGCGAACCAGCTCTTGGGCCAGGCCATCCAGCCCCTTGTCGCCGAAACCGTGGGCCGCGATTTCTTCCAGATGGTCGTCCATCCTTTCGGGATCGTCGATGGCGCCGTGCGCCAGGGCGGCCGGCACCGGCTCGATGGCGCGGAACAGCGACTGCATCGCCTGGGCCCCTTCCGCAGTCTGGCCCAGCTTGGGCGGCGGGCCGAAACCGCGCCTGCCCTGCCCCGGCGTCCAGGGCGCGCGCTGGGGGCTGCGCGGGAACAGGGCGTCGAACCGATCAAACAGGTCGCGGCGGTATTGTTCGGCCAAATCCTTGTCCTGGATGGCCGAGGCGGTGTTGCGCAGCCGCGCCTTGAAGCCGGCCTTGCGTTCTGGCGTGTCCAGCGGTTCCAGATCCTGCTCGCGGCGGAACAGCACCTCGGCGAACCCATGGGTTTCGGCCAGGGCCTGACGCAGCGCGGGCGCGCCTTTTTCACGAAGGATATCGTCAGGATCCTGTCCGGCGCCCAGCAGGGCGAACCGGAACGACCGCCCGGCCTTCAGCAGCGGCAACGACCGTTCGATGGCGCGATAGGCGGCGCGCAGCCCCGCGGCGTCCCCGTCGAAACACAGCACCGGCTCGGACGACACCCGCCAAAGCCGTTCCATCTGTTCCTCGGTCAGGGCCGTTCCCATCGGCGCCACGGCCGGCAGGCCCGCGCGCTGGCAGGCGATGACGTCCATGTATCCTTCGACCACGATGATGGCCTGGTCGTTCTTGCTCTCCGCCCCCAGAATCCGCCGCGCCTCGGGCAGGCCGTATAGCGTCGCGCCCTTGTGGAAGAGCGGGCTCTCGGGGCCGTTCAAATATTTGGCCCGGTCGTCGGGGTTCATGGCCCGACCGCCGAAACTGACGATCCGGCCCCGTGCATCCAGGATGGGGAACATCAGCCGGTCGCGGAACCGGTCATACGGTTGGCCGCCGCTTTCCGGCGAGATCAGCATCCCGGCCTCGACCAGTTCAGCGGGCTTGGCGCCGCGCTGGATCAGGGCCTGTTTCAGCCCCTCGCGGTCGTTGGGCGCATAGCCCAGGCCGAACCGCTCCCACTGATCCTCGGGCAGGCCGCGTTTTTCAAGATATTCGCGCGCCGCCTTGCCCGGCGTGCGGCGCAGATTGGCGGCGAACCATTTCTGGGCCAGGTCCATCCAGTCCGACAGGCCCGCCCGCTTCTGCTCGCGCTCGGCTTCCTTGGGGTCTTCGGCCGGCAGTTGCATGCCCGCCTCGCCGGCGAGCCGCTGGACCGCCTCGACGAAGCTGAGCCGCTCCGTCTCCTGCAGAAAAGAGATGATGTCGCCGTGCTTGCCGGACGAGAAGTCGTGGAAGAACCCCTTGTCGTCGTTGACGAAGAAGGACGGCGACTTCTCCTTCGAGAAGGGCGACAGGCCGACGTACTCGCGCCCCTGACGTTTCAGCTTCACCGTCCGCCCGATCACGTCGGACGGCCGAAGGCGGGCCTTCAGTTCATCGATGA
>NZ_JBAZOS010000061.1:0-6925 GCF_041648615.1 Brevundimonas sp. | reverse complement strand
CGGCGGCGGTTTCGCCCGCCCGGTCAAGCCCGAGGATGATCGCGACAAGCGTTTCTCCGACGCCGGCAAGGCCGTCAGCCGCACCCGCGGCGAGCCCAAGCGCCGCGAAGGCCGCCTGACCATCCAGTCCGTCGCCGGCGACGGCGACACGGCCGAGCGGATGCGCTCGCTGGCCTCGGTCCGCCGCGCCCGCGAACGTGAAAAAGAGAAGCGCAAGGGCGGCTCCACCGATGCGCCGAACCGTCCGCGCGAGGTCGTCATCCCTGACGTCATCACCGTGCAGGAGCTGTCCAACCGGATGGCCGTGCGCGGGGTCGACATCATCAAATTCCTGATGAAGCAGGGCCTGATGATGAAGATCAACGACGTCATCGACACCGACACCGCCGAACTGGTGGCCGACGAATTCGGCATGACCGTTCGCCGCGTGTCGGAGAGCGACATCGAGACCGGCTTCCTGTCCGACGCGATCGACGACGAGGCGACCACGCCCCGCGCGCCGGTCGTGGCCATCATGGGCCACGTCGACCACGGCAAGACCAGCCTGCTGGACGCGCTGCGCACCACCGACGTCGCCTCTGGCGAGGCCGGCGGCATCACCCAGCACATCGGCGCCTATCAGGTGCGTCTGGAAAGCGGCGACCGCGTCACCTTCCTCGACACCCCGGGTCACGCCGCCTTCTCGGCGATGCGCGCCCGCGGCGCCAATGTGACGGACATCGTGGTTCTGGTCGTGGCCGCCGACGACGGCGTCATGCCCCAGACCATCGAGGCCATCCAGCACGCCAAGGCCGCCGGCGCCCCGATCATCGTGGCGGTCAACAAGATCGACAAGCCGGACGCCAACCCGCTGAAGGTCGTCAACGAGCTGCTGCAGTACGAAGTCATCGCCGAGAGCCTGGGCGGCGACACCCAGATCATCGAGGTGTCGGCCAAGGAACGGACCAACCTGACCGGCCTGATCGACGCCATTCTGGTGCAGGCCGAGGTCATGGACCTGAAGGCCGATCCGGAACGCTCCTCGGAAGGCGTGGTCATCGAGGCCAAGCTGGACAAGGGCCGCGGCCCGGTCGCCACCGTCCTGGTCAAGCGCGGCACGCTGAAGCGCGGCGACATCGTCGTGGCCGGCTCGGCCTGGGGCAAGGTTCGCGCCCTGCTGAACGAGCGCAACGAGCAGCTGACCGAAGCCGGCCCGTCGGTGCCGGTCGAGATCCTGGGTCTGGATGAGGCTCCGAGCCCCGGCGATCCGTTCGCCGTGGTCGAGAGCGAAGCCCGCGCCCGCGAGCTGACCGAATACCGTGACCGCATCAAGCGCGAGAAGGCCACGGGCGGCATCAACCAGGTCAGCCTGGTCGACATGATGTCCAAGCTGCAGTCCAAGAAGGTCTCGGAACTGCCGGTCATCATCAAGGCGGACGTGCAGGGTTCGGCCGAGGCCATCGTCGGCTCGCTGGACAAGATGGGCAACGAGGAGGTCCGCGCGCGCACCGTCATGTCGGGCGCCGGCGGCATCACCGAGAGCGACGTCCAGCTGGCCAAGTCGGCCGGCGCGCCGATCCTCGGCTTCAACGTCCGCGCCTCGAAACAGGCCCGCGACCTGGCCGAGCGCGAAGGCGTCGAGATCCGCTACTATGCGATCATCTACGACCTGCTCGACGACATGAAGGGCGTGCTGTCCGGCATGCTGGCCCCGCTGCAACGGGAAACCTTCCTGGGCAATGCGGCGGTGCTGCAGGTCTTCGACATCTCCAAGACGGGCAAGATCGCCGGTTGCCGGGTGTCCGAAGGCGTGGTCCGCAAGGGCGCCAAGGTCCGGATCATCCGCGACGACGTGGTGGTTCTGGAACTGGGCACCCTCACGACGCTCAAGCGCTTCAAGGACGAGGTCAACGAGGTCCCGTCGGGCCAGGAGTGCGGCATGCATTTCCAGGGCTTCCAGGACATCAAGGCCGGCGACTACATCGAGTGCTTCACGGTCGAAGAGATCAAGCGCACGCTCGACTAGGGTTCTCCCTCCCCCGAAGTGGGGAGGGACGGCGCAGCGCAGCGAAGCCCGGGTGGGGAAATGTGAAGCGTCCGCCGTCCGGGCCTGAGGCTGCAATTCCCCACCCGGATCGCTTCGCGATCGTCCCTCCCCATGAAGGGGAGGGAGAGGGCCGCGCCGCCTTTTCGCCTTACCTGTCGGAGATCAAACCGCATGCGCCGCTTCCTGATCGCCGTCCTGACCCTGTCCGCCATGGCGGGCCCCGCCGCGGCGGAGACGCGCTTTCTCGCCTATAACGCCTCGAACAGGGTCACCCAGGCCCTGACGCGCGGCGTCACGCTGGAGGCCGAGCGCGGCCTGTTCGGCGCCATCAGCGTGCGGCGGATCATCTCCACCTCGAACCGCGGCCAGGCCGACATCCGGCGCGGCGGCCCCGACGCCGTGCGGCGCGCCCTGCCGGCCGGTTCGACCGAGACGGCCGTCTATTCGATCACGCCCGAGGGCGGCGGTCGGGCCCTGGGCCGGGCCCTGTGTCCCGGGTCGGACGAGGCCTGGATGGTGCTGGGGCGGGTTCGGCTGGCGCGGCCGCTGACGGTGCACGCCGTGGGGCGCTGGTCGGACGGGACCTACCGGCACTGCGTCCAGCTGTCCTACGACTGGCGCGGCGAGTGGGCGGTTCCGCCGGGAAGCGGCGTCGCGGACGATCCGAACGCGCCTGTGGCGCGATAGGCGTTCACCTCCTCGCGCAGCCTCGCTAATGTCGCGGCCCATGCCCGCCGCCGCCCTCTCACGACAGACCGGATTGAAACGCCTGGCCGGCGCGCTGGCGCTCCTTTGCCTGGTGTTGTTCCTGCTGGCCATCGAGAACCGCCATGCGGTCGAGGCGTGGCGCGTCCTGCGCGACGAGGCCGCTCCGGCGGCCGGCCGGGCGGCCGATTGGGCGGCCAGGCTGCCCTCCGGCGCCGGCGACGGTCTGTCGGGTCTGAAGGCGGCGGTCGTGGCGGATCCGGAGACCCTTGCCGCCGATCAGGCTGACGCTGTTCTGGCCGGCGAGTTCGGTGCGGCCGACGAGGCGACCCGGGTCGCCACAGGCGCGGTCGCCTTCGTCGGCGCCGACCTTCGGTTCGACCGGGGTGAAACCTTCCATACCCAACCGCTTCGGATCGCCTCGGGCCGGGAGGCCTTTGTCGCGGGCCAGACCTTCGCCGACCGCTGGGACGCTCCGGCCGGCGCGCAGATCGAACTGCGGCGCATCGTGCCCGGCGCGCGAAACCGGCCGGTCGCGCCTTCCGCACTCTGCGGCGGCGCGATCCCCGGCGTGGTCGGCCTGTTGCACCGTCAGGACCGGGTCGATGTGATGGTGTTCCGGACACGGACGATCGTCGGCCCCGATGCGCCGCCCTCGGCCCTGTGCGGCGCCTGGAGCTTCCGTCAGCGATGAGGCGCCGTCGGGAATCCTGGGGCCTGAAGCGCTTTCTGGGCGTCGGCGTCCTGGCGGCGATCGCGGCCGTCTGGACATGGACGGCGCCGGGCGACCCGACGCTGTGGCCGGCGCGCCCCGACGAGACCGGGGTCGAGGTTCATCTGCTGGACAACGGCTTCCACACTGATCTGGCGGTTCCGCGCCGGGCTCTGGAGGCGCGGTCCGGCCCGCTGGCGGACGCCGTGCGTGGTCTGGCGCCCGGCGACTGGATTCTGATCGGCTGGGGCGACGCCAAATTCTACGTCGACCAGAGCCCGATGGAGCGCCGCCTGCCGGACGGCCTTCGCGCCTTCTTCCGGCCCGGCAACGCCTCGGTGATCATGCTGGATCCGGCGCAGCGCGATCCGCGCGCGGCCTTCGCGCCGAAAAGCCGCCGCAGCTTCCGCCTTTCGGCGACAGGTTTCGACGCCATGGCCGACCACATCGAGGACTCCCTGACGCTGACCGACGGGCGGGCCCGGATCGCGACGGCCCGCGCGGGCGATGACGCCCGCTTTTTCGCCAGCCGCGAGCATTTCTCGATCGGGCGTCTGTGCAACCACTGGAGCGCGGGGGTTCTCAACGCCGCGGGTCTGCCGGTGCGGCCCGTCCGGTCGGTCACCTCGGCCGAGGTCATGGCCACCATCGACCGCGCCGAATTGGACAGCCGGGCCGCACGGGACTAGACCCCGCGCTCATTTAATTCGCCGCGCTCGAAAGGCTCCGCCTTTCCGACCCGACGCGGCTTCGCTTTTTCAGGCCGGGTCCGACCCCCGGCAGGCGACGAGGACAAGGCATGAGCAACCGCAAACCGAAAAAGCCCGCCGCCAAGGCCGGCACCGTCAGCCAGCGCCAGCTGCGCGCCTCGGAAATGATCCGCCACGCCCTCGTCGAGGTCATGCGCGAGAACGAGATCCGGGACGATGCCCTGACGGGCGTTTCCGTCACCGTCACCGAGGTGCGGCTTTCGCCTGACCTGAAACACGCCACCTGTTTCGTCGAGCCGCTGGGCGCGGGCGTCGAGACGGCGCCGGTCGCGGGCCACATTGACGAGATCGTCAAGGCGCTGAACGTGCACGCCAAATTCCTGCGCGGGGCGCTGGGGCGGCATATAGACATGCGCTTCACCCCCGACCTGCGCTTCCGCCACGACGAGAGCTTCGCGGCCGCCGAGCGCCTGAACCGGCTGCTGGACGATCCCCGGGTGCGCGCCGACGTCTATGTCTCGCCCTTCGAGGACGACGACGCGGACGACAGCGCCGGGAACAGCTAGTGGGTCGCCGCAAGAAGGGCGAGATCGTCAACGGCTGGGTCTGTCTCGACAAGCCTTACGGCATGGGCTCGACAGACGCCGTCTCGAAGGTCCGCCGCCTGTTCGACGCCCAAAAGGCCGGTCACGCCGGGACCCTGGACCCGCTGGCCAGCGGCGTCCTGCCGATCGCCCTGGGCGAGGCCACAAAGACTGTCGCGTTCATGATGGAGGCGCAGAAGGTCTATCGCTTCACCATCAACTGGGGCGTCACGACCGACAGCCTCGACCGCGAGGGCGAGATCACCGCCCGGTCGGATGTGCGGCCC
Organism: Brevundimonas sp.; assembly: GCF_041648615.1. Classification (GTDB taxonomy): domain Bacteria; phylum Pseudomonadota; class Alphaproteobacteria; order Caulobacterales; family Caulobacteraceae; genus Brevundimonas. The sequence continues at coordinate 1,901 of NZ_JBAZOS010000061.1, read as the reverse complement.
GACGTCGAGGCCGTGCGGGCGGCCCTGCCGGCCTTCGTCGGCGAGATCGATCAGGTCCCGCCGCAGTTCTCGGCCATCAAGGTCGACGGCCAGCGGGCCTATGACCTGGCCCGCGAGGGCGCGGCGTTCGAGCTGGCCAGCCGCCGGGTCACCATCCACGAGGCCGCGGTCACCGGCGCGCCGGACGCCGACCATGTCGAGATCACCATGCGGACGGGCAAGGGCGTCTATGTCCGCTCGCTGGCCCGCGATCTGGCGATCATGCTGGGCGCCGAGGGGCATGTTTCGGCCCTGCGCCGCGAACGGGTCGGGCCGTTCTCGACGGAAAACGCCGTCACGCTGGATTTCCTGACCGATCTGGTGCATAGGGACGCCGCCTCGGAAGGCTTGCTTCCCGTCGCGACCGCCCTGGACGACATCCCGGAGCTGGCCGTGACGGATCAGGACGCCTTCTCGCTTCGTCAGGGACGACCGATCGTTCTGCTCCCCCGACAGGTCGAAACGCTCAAAGGCCGCCTTCGGGACGGCTCCAGAACCGTTTCAGCCTTCCAGGGACAGACCCTCGTCGCTCTCGGTCAGTTGCGGGCCGGCCGGCTGGAACCCGACCGCGTTTTTAACCTCCAACTGCCCTCAGGTAGCGCTTAGCGCGGTAGGGCAAGGAAAGGATACCCGATGTCGATTACTGCTGAACGCAAGAACGAAGTCATCGCCGACAACGCCCGCACCGCTGGCGACACCGGCTCGGCCGAGGTCCAGGTCGCGATCCTCTCGGAACGCATCGCCAACCTCACCGAACACTTCAAGACGCACAAGAAGGACAACCACTCGCGCCGCGGCCTGCTCAAGATGGTCTCGCAGCGTCGTCGCCTTCTTGACCACCTGTCGAAGGTCGATCGCGAGCGCTACACGGCGCTGATCGGCAAGCTGAACCTGCGCCGCTAAGGCGAAGGGGACGAGCGGAAGAGTTTTTCGAGGCGCGGGCCATGTCCGCGCCTCGTTCCGCATCCAGAACCACCCGCGCGCCGCGGGACTAACCGGCGCATGACGCGAGGGCTGGATACCGGTCCTCACACCTCCCGGGCGGTTCGCGATGGCGCGGACGCCCATGGACCGAAGGACTGAACGCCCGACGCTCCACCCACTGATGGGACCCCGCGCGGAATCCGCCCGCGGGATACGAAAGACGAAACATGTTCGATATCAAACGCAAGACGATCGACTGGGCCGGCCGCCCGCTGACGCTGGAAACGGGCCGCATCGCCCGTCAGGCCGACGGCGCCGTTCTGGCCACCTATGGCGAGACCGTCGTTCTCGCCACCGTCGTCTACGGTCGCGCGCCCAAGCCGGGCCTGGATTTCTTCCCGCTGACCGTCAACTACCAGGAAAAGACCTTCGCCGCCGGCAAGATCCCGGGCGGCTATTTCAAGCGTGAAGGCCGCCCGACCGAGAAGGAGACGCTGGTCTCCCGCCTGATCGACCGCCCGATCCGCCCGCTGTTCGTCAAGGGCTTCAAGAACGAGACCCAGGTCGTCGTCACCGTGCTGCAGCACGACCTCGAGAACGACCCCGACATCGTCGGCCTGGTCGCCGCCTCGGCCGCCCTGACCATCTCGGGCGTGCCCTTCATGGGCCCGATCGGCGCCGCGCGCGTCGGCTATATCGACGGCGAATACGTCCTCAACCCCACGCTTGACCAGCTCCCGGACAGCCAGCTCGACCTCGTCGTCGCCGGCACCCAGGACGCCCTGATGATGGTCGAATCCGAAGCCAAGGAGCTGTCGGAAGAGGTCATGCTGAACGCCCTGATGTTCGCGCATCGCGGCATGCAGCCGGTGATCGACGCCATCATCGAAATGGCCGAGCACGCCGCCAAGGAGCCCTTCGACTTCCAGGCCGACGAC
>NZ_JBAZOS010000060.1:0-7315 GCF_041648615.1 Brevundimonas sp. | reverse complement strand
CGGCGGCGGCGCAGGACGGATAGGCCAGGGCCGACGCGCGACCGGGGGCGCGGCGAGGCCGGCGGACCTTGAGGCCGGCGGCCGAGCGGCCGACAGGCCCAGGCGATAGACCTTGCCCAGGACCGCGCTTCTTGTGAGGCCGTGATCCAGATCGCGCGCGATCTGTGCGGCGCTACGGCCTTCGAGCCAGAGGGTCTTGAGACGACCGACGCGGTCGTCGGTCCAGGCGGAGGCGGTCATGGCGGAACTCCGGTGTCAGCGAGCCCAATCGGCTCGCCCGCGCCCGGCCTCGCTTCATCCTCCCGGTCCCCACACAGAAACGGCCCGACGCTCGCGCGCCGGGCCGTTCCGCCTTTCGCCGACGGATCAGAACGGGATGTCGTCGTTCAGATCGTATCCGCTCGCCGGCTCCTGCACCTGCCGGTCGGCGGCGCCGTCGTCCGCCGACGGCCGCTCGCGCCGGTTCTTCAGACGAATGTCGCCGACGATCAGACGCAGATCGTAGTGTTCGACCCCGTCCTTGCCGGTCCAGGTGTCGTTCTCGACATGGCCCTGGATGACGACCCGGCTGCCCTTGCGGGCGAACGGCTCGATGTATTTCTCGGCCGTGGCCTCGTTGAAGCAGATGCAGTTGAAGCCGGTGGTGCGCTCGCCCGGCGTGCCGTCGGCGCGCCGGAAGCGGGTGGTCTCCAGCACGCGGAAGCTCGCGCGCTTCTTGCCCGAGCCCTGGGCCGACAGGATGGACGGGTCGGCGGCCAGATAGCCTTCGAGGGTGAGGGTTTGCATGGTCAGTCTCCTGAAGATGGGATTCGGTTGAGGATCAGGCGGCGGCGCGATCGGTTTCGCGGGCGTCGACGGTGTCGGGGTCGCGGGCCTCGGCCCAGTCGAGGACGGTCAGCCGGTTCACCACCAGTTCCTTGGCGGTGCGTTCGGTCCCGTCCTTGGCGGCGTAGGCCGTGTCGATGAAGGCGCCGACGACGACGGCTTCGCAGCCTTGGGCCAGTCCGCGGGCGATAACCTTCTCGTTGAGCCCCTTCGACCAGCTGACGCAATTGACCCCGACGAGCCGGTCCTTGCCGGCGGCGTCGACGCCGCGCTTTTCGAGCAGCCGGAACACCGCCTTGGCGAAGTCCGGGCTGATCTGGGGGTCGGCCGCCAACCGGCCGGTGAACACCATGGTCTGCATGTCAGTCTCCTGTTGATCCGAAGCGCCGGGGAGCCGATCTCCCCGATCCCGCTTCACCCGGGACCTCCCTTCCTCCAGCCCCTCCTGCCCGGACGGGGCCTTCGCCCCCGCCCGGCGCATGCCTCAGGCGGCCGCTCCGTCGAGGACGGTCTGGACGGGATGGCGGCGCAGCACCGCCTCCACCACCTCAGGCCGATCCGTCGGCGCGAACACCCGGGGCGTAAAGGCGATGATCTCGACGAAGCACCCGAGCGCGACCAGGGCGTCGCGGTCCGTCCGCCCGCCGACCACCTCGATCCGCCAGCGGTCCATGACCCGCGACCGCTTGAGCCACAGGCCGCCTTCCAGCGAGAGCTGGACGTTGCGATCCAGCAAGGTGGCGGCGGTCCTCGCCCCGTCCGACCAGGCCTCGCCGACATCTGTCAGGCCGAGGCTCGCCTTGAGGCTTTGTGCCTGGACCTCGTCCAGCACACGCCCCAGCCAGCGCCGGCCGTCCGGCGCCCTGACCCGACGCACCGAACAGCCGCGCGCGGGCAGCCGGCCCCAGATCGGCAGCAGCAGACCGGTCGCGAGCGTGAGCTCGCGCGTCCGCCAGGGGTCGGTTCCCGCCACCTCCTCATCCCAGATGCGGCGCCATTCATCGACCGCCGCGGGCCTCCAGGCCGATTCCTCGAAGGTCCTCTCCGGCAGGGTCTGACGTCCATCCGGCCGGACCAGGCGAACGGCGGCGACCAGCCGGTCCTCGTCCGTGGCGGTGGTCAGGCCGAGCTCGGCGACCGCCGCCCGGCCGGATTTGGCGTTGACGACCAGCTGATGGGCGACGTCGGCGGCCCGGGCCAGCGCGTCATGCGAGAGCAGGATGTCGCGACGAACCCTGAGCGAGAAGGTCACCAGGGCGGTTTCAGCGCCGGTCGAGACATCGGTCCGGATGGTTTCCTGGTGCAGAACCGCCAGTTCCTCCGCCTCGATGTCTTCAAGTCCACGGTCCAGATCCCCCGACGCGGCCGCACGCTCGAGGATGCCCGAGAGAATGCGGTCGAAGTCCTCGAACAAGGCGTTCTGGTCGGCGATCCTGAGCGCCAGCAGGCGGTTGAGGAAGGTGTGGATCGGCGGCAGGTCGTCGGACGGCTTGAGTCCGCCGTCGGCGTCGAGCAGCTTGAGACCCGTCTTGTGTATGAAGGTCTGGAGCGTCATCGCAGCGAGTTCACCGAACGCCAGGGCCCCGTAGAAGACCAGCAGGGCCCGGCGCGCCCATGGGCTTTCCAGATTGTCCTCGGCCCGGAAGAGGCCCGCCCCGGCCGTTCGGCGCTCGCCGCGCGTGAGCGCGCCGAGCGTGTCCAGACGGCGGGCGATGGTCGAGGTGAAGCGTTTTTCGCCCTGGATGTCCGTCGTGACCGGCCGGAACAGCGGGGCCGAGGCCTGGTGGGTGCGGTGGCTGCGACCCAGCCCCTGGATGGCGGCGTCGGCCCGCCAGCCCGGTTCGACCAGATAGTGGACCCGGCGCTGCCGGTTCGCCGCCGACAGGTCCGCGTGATAGCTGCGTCCGGTGCCTCCGGCGTCGGAGAAGATCAGCACCCGCTTGCGGCCGCTCATGAAGGCGTCGGTCTCGGCGCGCGCCGCCGAGGCGCCGCGCCGTTCCACCAGCCTGCGTCCGTCGCGCACGACCACCCGCCGGGACCGCCCGGTGATCTCGGCGACGGCGTCCGCGCCCAGGGCCTCCAACAGGGCGTCGAGCACCCCCGGCACGGCGGGCAGGCAGGCCATCTGTTCGATCAGGCTCTCGCGCCGGGCCAGCGCCTCCTGGCTGACGGCCGGACGGCCGTCGTCCATGACCGGAACCAGGACGACCTCGCCGCTCTCCCCCTCGACCGCCTCCATCAGGTGGATCGGGAATGCCTCGCGCAGGTAGTCGAGGACATATTCACGCGGGGTCATGTCTATCGAAAGGTTGTTCCATTCCTCGGGCGGGACGGACGCCAGCCGCCGCTCCATCACCGCCTCATTGGTCGAGACGATCTGGACCACGGCCGAGCGATCGTGGCCCAGATCCTCCCGGATCGAGGCCACCAGACTCGGCGCCTTCAGCCCCGCGAGCAGATGGCCGAAGAAGCGCAGCTTGGCGCCCTCGAAGGCGGAATGGGCCGCCGAGGCGGCCTGGCCGCTCCTGGGCTTGCCCGCCTCGTCGTTGACGCCGACGGCCTTCAAGGCCTCGGCGAGATTGGCGTGGATCAGCTGGAAGGCGTCGGCCCAGGCGTCCCAGATCGCGATGTCGTCGGACGTCAGGGGATGGACCAGCGGCTCGTATTCGACCCCTTCGAACGACAGGCTCCGCGCCACATAGAGGCCGAGCGCCTTGAGTTCGCGCGCCACCAGCTCCATCGCCGCCACCCCGCCCCGGTCCATGGCCTCCAGGAAATCCGCCCGCGACATGAAGGGCGCCTCCGGCCCGCCCCACAGGCCCAGCCGGGCGGCATAGGCCAGGTTCTCGGCGGTGGTGGCGCCGGTCGCCGAGACATAGAGGACCCGCGCATCGGGCAGTCGGTTCTGCAGCGCCAGACCGGCCATCCCCTGCAGCGACGCCTTCTTCGTTCCCCGCGCGCCCTTGCCGCCACCCGCGGCGTTGGCCATCGCATGGGCCTCGTCGAAGGCGATGACGCCGTCGAAATCCGCGCCGAGCCAGGCGATGATCTGGTCGAGCCGCGATTGACGGGCGCCCCGCGCCGGTTGGCGAAGCGTCGCATAGGTCGTGTACAGAATGCCCCGGTCGAGCCGGATGGCGTCCCCCTGTTTCCAGCTCGAAAGGGGCACGATGTCATGAGCGCCGCCGCCGATCGCCGCCCAGTCGCGCCGCGCGTCCTCCAGCAAGGCGTCGTTCCGTGACAGCCATAGCGCGCGCACCCGGCCCTGGCTCATGTTGTCGGCGATGACGGCGGCGATCTGGCGGCCTTTGCCGCAGCCGGTGCCATCGCCCAGGAAGAAGCCGCGCCGCAGCTGGACGGCGTCCTCCTGGTCCTCGGGCGCGAGCACCATATGGTGGGGCGCCGTGTCCAGCCGCCACTGTCCGGGCAGATGCGCGGCGTGGGCCTCGCCGGCGTAGATGACCATCTCGGTCTGGGCGTCCGAGATCCAGCCCTGGTCGCGCATGGCCGGAGGGAGTACCGGTCGATAGGTCGGCGCCGGCGGCGCCACCGAGGCCATGGGCCCGGACTCGACCAGAGGCGACGGATGCGGGCGGGGCTCGGGCAGAACGATCCGCCCCAGGGCGTGGGCCTGGTATAGCCCGACATCGCGACCCTCCCCCGTCCAGGCGCGAACCTCATAGGTCAGGGCCGCAGCCCCACCCAGAAAGGCCAGCCGGCCGGAGGGCAAGGCCAGGCCTCGCGCGCGTGGTCCCAGCAGGGCGTCTATCGTCACCGGCAGGCGCGTTCGCGGCCTGGCGCCGATCCGCGGCGAAATCGCCCCTGTCATCCGGGCCGCGCTCTGCAGGTCATCAGCGCTCTGGAGCGGCGCGGCGCCCGCGGGACCTTCGGCGCGGTCGATCACCAGCAGACCGGTCTCCACGGAGGTCCCATGTCTGGCGAAACCGCCGGACGGCAAGGCGATGCGGCTCACGACGGCGCCGACCTCGCAGAGGCGGCGAAGCAGCGCGGCGTCCGTCAGGGCGTTCAGGGGGACGATCGCGGCCAACCGGCCATGGTCGGCCAGGGCCTTCAGGGCCGCCGTCAGATGGGCGGCCAGGTTCGAGAACGGCGGATTGCACACCACCACGTCGAATTCGCCCGAGCCCGCGGACAGGTCATGGATATGGCGTCCGTCGTGGCGCGTCCGGTCCGCGCCCGGAAAGAGCCCGTCGAGGAGGTCGGCCCGACCGGTCGCGAGCTCATTCAGGCTCAGCAGCCCACCGCAGGCCTCCGCGACCGAGGCGATGAGGCCCGTTCCAGCCGAGGGCTCCAGGACGCGGTCGCCGGGACGCACCTGGGCGGCCAGGACGGCGAGCGCGGCCAGATGCGGCGGCGTCGAGAATTGATCGAACGCGACCTGCGCCTCGCTGCGCCGGGACTGGGTCAGCCCGAGCGCCGAGACGGCCGCCAGCAGGGCGGTGATCTCCGCCGGCGCATCTTCCAGGCGGCCGACCTGGGGCGCGAGACGCCGGACCTGCAGGACCGTCGCCGCCTCTATCGCGTCATAGGCGTCGCGCCAGGCCCAGACGCCCTCGGCGTCCGACCCGCCGAACGCGGTCGTCATGATGGCGGCGACGAGCTTGCGGTCGAGCGGACGGGACCGCGCCAGATGCGCCGCCAGCGCCCGGGCGGCAGCGAGGATATTGGCGGCGGCATCCCCGGCGGCCGGATCGGCGAACAGGGACAGGTTGGGGGTCGAGGACATGGCGAAGGCTCCGGCAGCCTGGAGCGGAGGGCGCCTCCCTCCCGGTCCTGCAGGCTCGCCTCGCCCCGCCCTTTCCTCGCCTTTTCCGCGCCAGGGATTCGCACGACTACGCCGCCCCGGCTGAGCCGGGGCGGCGTCCGTCAGGAAGACTGGCGGTCAGGCGGCGGCGGGATCGAGCGCGGCCTCACCGGCCGGGGTGACGGCGAACGCCCCAACCCCGTCGTCGTCGAACGCAGGGTCTTGCTCGTCGATGGGCCGGTCGTCAGCTTCGTCGGCATCGTCCTGCGGCGAGCCCGCCCAGGACAGGCCGGCCGGCGCCCAGGTCCGCGACGCCGCCTGTTCGGCGACCCAGTCGACCAGTTCGGCCTTCTTCAGCGACCTGGCGCGGTCGTCTTCGGCCCCCATGGCCTCGAGCATCCCCAGCAGCAGCCCCTTCGAGTGAAGCTGAAGGAAGGGCGCGTCAGGCGTCCAGTGCAGGGTGACGTCCGCCGCGCAGAGCGCGGCCAGTTCAGCCGCTTCCGCGCGGGCGCTGCGCCGGATCAGGGTCGTGCGTTCCTCGCGGACGTCGAGGCTGATCGCGGTCAGTTCGGCCAGCAGACCCATCTTCTCGCCATGCGGCAGCGCATGAACCCAGGCGATGACAGTCTCGCCCGAAGCCTGCCAGGTCGCGCGGCGATCGTCGAGCCGCTGGCGCACCTCTCCGTCCAGGGGTTCGATCACCCGCCCGCCGGCCGGATTGAAGCCGGTGGCGAGGATGGCCAGAGCCGAGTCCGGGCGCGCCACATGGGTGCGCAGCACCAGAACGGTGAACAGGCGCGCGATCAAGGCGGTCAGGGCGGCGCCCGGGTCATCGGCCAGGGCGCGGATCAGTCCCCGCGTCGCGACGTCGGTGCGCACGGCGTGCAGGGCATGGTTGACGCCGTCGGTCTCCGGCGCGGGCGCCGCCACTTCGGGAGGGACATAGGCCGGCGGAGCCGACGCCTGGTCCGGTGGACCGCTCCCGGTCGAACCGTCCTCCTCGATCCCGGGTTCCTCGGGCGTGTAGCAGCGCACATCGACGCCCGTGCCGGAGGCGGGCCACATCACCATCGTCGTCACCACCCGCCCGCCGCAACCCGTCTGGTCCGCCGTCACCCGGGCGCGGATCATGGCGATGATGGCGGCGTCCACAGTCTCGGGGTCGCCGGCCTCCGAGAGAGCCCGCCGGGCCGTCTCCGCCCGCTTATTGAACACCTCGCGCTGGGCCCGGTAACGCGCCATGTCCTCGGCCGGAAGCTGGCCGCCGTAGACATAGCCCAGCGCTTCCAGGTCGTCGGGCAGTTCAGGCTCGGGTCCGGCGGTGACATGCACCGCGATCCCCTCGGCCTCGAAGACGGCGGCGATGCCGCGCGCCCGTCGGATCCACAGCTCGGTCAGGATGTCCGGATCGAGCAATACGGGCGCCAGCTCCCCGAACAGATCCGCCTCGGTGCGACCGCCGGCTTCGCCATAGCGGACCGGATCCACCAGGGCGCAGCGTCGATCCCGCACGGTGACCCGCCCTTCGTCGAGCCGTTCCGTGATGCGCCAGTCGGGGAATCCATGCCCGTCCAGCGCCGCCTCTGCGAGCTCGACCTGTTCGGCCTTGTCCGGCAGTCGGACCAGCAGCCGGGCCTGTTTGAGGGTCATGCGCCCGGCCTTCAGGGCCGCGAGGGCGACCGGCGGCAGCCCGGCCAGGGCGGCCAGGCGTTTGATGTCGATCTC
>NZ_JBAZOS010000059.1:0-7605 GCF_041648615.1 Brevundimonas sp. | reverse complement strand
CGCGCTGCTGCCGCACAATGCGAACATCGGCTACCGCCTGCTCGAGAAGAACCTGACCAAGAAAGAGATCGGCAACCTGATCGATCAGGTCTATCGCCACTGCGGTCAGAAGGCGACGGTCATCTTCGCCGACCAGATGATGCAGCTGGGCTTCCGCGAAGCCGCCAAGGCCGGCATCTCCTTCGGCAAGGACGACATCGTCATCCCCGCCGCCAAGGCCACCCTGGTCGCCGCCACCCGGACCCAGGTCGAGGAGTACGAGCAACAGTACGCCGACGGCCTGATCACCAAGGGCGAGAAGTACAACAAGGTCGTCGACGCCTGGGCCAAGGCCACGGACAAGATCGCCGACGCCATGATGGGCGAGATCGCGCAACCGCGCGTTCTGGCCAAGGGTCAGGCGCCGGACATCAACTCGGTGTTCATGATGGCCAACTCCGGCGCCCGTGGTTCGCAGGCGCAGATGAAGCAGCTGGGCGGCATGCGCGGCCTGATGGCCAAGCCCTCGGGCGAGATCATCGAGACGCCGATCATCTCGAACTTCAAGGAAGGCCTGACCGTCCTTGAATACTTCAACTCCACTCACGGCGCCCGCAAGGGTCTGGCCGACACCGCGCTGAAGACGGCCAACTCCGGCTATCTGACGCGTCGTCTGGTCGACGTGGCGCAGGACTCCATCGTCACCGAGGACGATTGCGGCTCGACGCGGGGCATCACCCTGCGCGCCGTGGTCGAAGGCGGCGACGTGCTGGTCTCGCTGGGTCAACGCGTCCTGGGTCGCTACGCGGCCGAGGACATCAAGGAGCCGGGCGGCGACAAGGTCCTGTTCAAGGCCGACACCTACCTGCAGGAGGAAGAGGTCGAGGTCATCGACAACGCCGGCGTCCAGTCGGTCAAGGTCCGCTCGGCCCTGACCTGCGAGGCCGAAGCCGGCATCTGCGCCTATTGCTACGGGCGTGACCTGGCGCGCGGCACCAACGTCAACATCGGTGAAGCGGTGGGCGTCATCGCCGCCCAGTCGATCGGCGAACCCGGCACCCAGCTGACGATGCGGACCTTCCACATCGGCGGCACGGCGCAGGTGGCGGAGACCTCGTTCTACGAGGCGACCAACCCCGGCATCGCCCGGATCACCGGCCCCACCGTCAAGGCGGCGCACGGCGATCTGGTGGCCATGAGCCGCAACGTCGTCGTCACCATCGTGGTCGACGGCAAGGACCGCGAGAGCCACAAGATCCCGTACGGCGCCCGTCTGCGGGTGGTCGAGGGAACGGACGTCAAGCGCAGCCAGCGTCTGGCGGAGTGGGACCCCTACACCTCTCCGATCCTGACGGAAGTCGGCGGCGCGATCCGGTTCGAGGACCTGGTCGAAGGCCTGTCGGTCCGCGAGGAAACCGACGAAGCGACGGGCATCGCCCAGCGCGTCGTCAGCGACTGGCGCGCCAGCCCGCGTGGGGCTGACCTGCGTCCGGCCATGGGCGTCACCTCCGGCGACGCCTATGCCAAGCTGGCCTCGGGCTCCGACGCCCGTTACCTGCTGCCGGTGGGCGCGGTTCTGTCCGTGAACAACGGCGATGTGGTCAAGCCGGGCGAGATCATCGCCCGCGTCCCGACCGAGGGCGCCAAGACGCGCGACATCACCGGCGGTCTGCCGCGGGTGGCCGAGCTGTTCGAAGCCCGTCGACCCAAGGATTGCGCGGTCATCGCCGAGATGGACGGCCGCGTGGAATTCGGACGCGACTACAAGAACAAGCGTCGCATCAAGATCACGCCGGAACCGGATGCCGACGGCAACCAGGCCGAACCGGTCGAATTCCTGATCCCCAAGGGCAAGCACATCTCCGTCCACGACGGCGATCTGATCAACAAGGGCGACTACATCATCGACGGCAACCCGGATCCGCACGACCTGCTGCGCATCCAGGGCGTCGAGGCCCTGGCCGAGTACCTGGTGAACGAAGTGCAGGAAGTCTATCGACTGCAGGGCGTGCCGATCAACGACAAGCACATCGAGGTGATCGTTCGCCAGATGCTGCAGAAGGTCGAGATCCTGGACTCGGGCGAAACCACCCTGATCCGTGGCGACACGGTCGAAGTGGCGGAAGCCGTGGCCGAGAACCTGAAGGTCGAGAAGCGCAAGGGCCGTCAGGCCACGACCCAGCCGGTCCTGCTGGGCATCACCAAGGCGTCGCTGCAAACCCGCAGCTTCATCTCGGCGGCGTCCTTCCAGGAGACCACCCGCGTCCTCACCGACGCCTCGGTCAACGGCAAGGTCGATACGCTGGAAGGCCTGAAGGAGAACGTCATCGTCGGCCGCCTGATTCCGGCCGGCACGGGCGCCTATCTCCGCGCCCTGCAGAAGATCGCCAACGAACGCGACGCCGAACTGACGTCGCAGCGGGAAGAGGCCATCGAGCCGCTTCCGGCCGATCTGGCGCTGGAGCTGGAGAGCAGCGAAGGCTGATCCCGGGTCGAGCCCGGGATGACAATCCGACCGTGAAGAGGGCGGCCCCGGCGACGGGGCCGCCCTTTTCTTTTGGCGATTCCATGGTGAAGCTGGCGAGCTCTCACGGAGACCCGCCATGACCCTGACCCCCCTTCCGTCCTTCCGCCTCGACGGCAAGCGCGCCCTGGTGACCGGCGGCGGCCGGGGCATCGGCGCGGCCGGGGCCGAGGTGTTCGCCCAGGCGGGGGCCGCGGTGACCCTGTGCGGCCGCACGGCCGGCGACCTCGACGCGCGGGTGCGGGCGATCCGCGAGGCGGGGTTCGAGGCCGACGCCTTCGTGCTGGACGTGACCGACATCGCCGCCGTCCGGCGCGAGATCGCGGCGCGCGGGCCGTTCGACATCCTGCTGAACAACGCCGGGGTGAACCGCATCCGTCCGATCACCGAGGTGACGGAGGAGGACTACGACACGGTCCTGAACCTCAATCTGAAGTCCGCGCTGTTCGTGGCCCAGGCGGTGGCGAAAGGGCTGCTGGAGGCGGGCAGGCCCGGCTCGATCATCAACGTTTCATCGCAGATGGGCCATGTCGGCGGGGCCGGGCGGTCGCTGTACAGCGCCTCGAAATGGGGGCTGGAAGGCCTGACCCGCTGCATGGCGATCGATCTGGCGCCGCAGGGGGTGCGGGTGAACACGATTTGCCCGACCTTCATCGAAACGGCCATGACCCGGCCGATCCTCGACACCCCCGGCACGCGCGACTTCGTGCTCAGCCGCATCAAGCTGGGACGGCTGGGGCGGATGGAGGAACTGACCGGCGCCCTGCTGCTGCTGGCGTCGGACGCCTCGACCCTGATGACGGGCGGGTCCGTGATGGTCGACGGGGGGTGGACCGCCGGCTGATCAGTCGCGGTCGAAGCCGCCGCCGGGGGTCATCGGCTGGCCCGCGGCGCGCTCGCCGTCGCGGCGGGTCCGGACGTTGCGGGTCGAGTCCGGGCGGAACGACGAGTCCAGATGCGCTCCCGCGACCCCCATGCCGAAGTTGGAGCCGGGGCCGTCCTGCGGGCCGACATTGCCGCTGCCGCCGGCCAGCGGACGCCGACGGGCCTCGTATTCGGCCAGGCGGCGGGCGCCCTCGCGGGCGAAGCGGGCGTCGCGTTCCGGATTGCCCGTGCCCTCGATGGGCCGGGCGGTCGCGGCCCGCTGGCCGAAGCGATCGTCGCAGATGGCGCGCTCGGCCGCGCTGAGCACGGCGCCGGCGGCGCAGCCCACGGGACTGGTGCGCAGGCCCTGGCCGATGCGGTCGCCGAGGGTGCGGGGGCGGACGGCCCAGGCGCTGCTCGCGGGAGCCGGAGGCGCGCCGGGGGCGGGCGCCGCAAGGCGGGGGGAGGGCGGCGCGGGCGTGTCGTCCTCGTCCTCGTCGCGCAGGGTCGGGGTGGTGACGGCGCGCGCCAGCGGCGGCGCCTCGGTCTGTCGCGCGGCCACGGGCTGTCGCGGGGTTTCGTCGGCCAGCAGGGGGCGGGGCTCCAGCTGGACGTAGATGGTCGGGGCGAGGTCGGGGACCATCGATGGGCCGGGGCTCATCGTCCGCAGGCCGAAGAAGGCCAGCAGGCCGGCGTGCAGGAGCAGGGACGCCGCGACGATGAGCGCCTTGCGCCATCGGTCGGTCACGGACGGCCAGACCCACGCAACCCCCGGCATTTGACCTCCGCACCCCGTTCAACCGACACTGGATCGCCAGAGCGTGGCGGTATTGGGGCCTGTCGGTCAGCCTTTCACAGACCCGGCGATGAAGAAGACCGGTCGCAGGGCGGGTCGGGCGGGCGGGAGCCTCGAACCCTTGACCTGACGCCCCCCCGCGCGTAGAAGCCCCCCACTTTCGAGGCTCCCGGTTCGCCGGGTTCCGGGATCGTGACAATTGAGCGGACGGGCTGCGCCCGCCGGAACGCCCGAAGCGCGCGTTCCGGTTTTTTCGTTTGGCGGTCGCAGCTCCGGCTCGAGATCAAACCCGGGGCGGCGTTCAGGCGTCGTCCGAAAAGAAGGCTCACCGGGGCGCTCCGGCCGAAAGGCACACGCTCCCATCGATTGAAGAGAACCGAGACTCCATGCCGACTATCAACCAGCTGATCCGCAAGCCGCGCCAACCCAAGCCGGTCCGCAACAAGGTGCCGGCCCTGAAGGGCTGCCCCCAGCGCCGCGGCGTCTGCACCCGCGTCTATACGACGACCCCGAAGAAGCCCAACTCGGCCCTGCGTAAGGTCGCCAAGGTCCGCCTGACCACGGGCATCGAAGCCGTGTGCTACATCCCCGGCGAGGGCCACAATCTGCAGGAGCACTCGGTGGTCCTGATCCGCGGCGGCCGCGTGAAAGACCTTCCCGGCGTTCGCTACCACATCCTGCGCGGCGTGCTCGACACGCAAGGCGTCAAGGACCGCAAGCAGCGCCGTTCGCACTACGGCGCCAAGCGTCCGAAGTAAGCGACCGCCCCATTCCATTCGCCGGCTCATTCCTTTGGGGTTTGGGCCGGCCGTCCGACACCGCTTTAGAAGGCCAAGCCCATGTCCCGTCGTCACCGCGCACAGAAGCGCGAAGTTCTGCCGGATCCCAAATACAAGGATCTGACCGTCACCAAATTCATGAACTACGTCATGTACGAGGGCAAAAAGGCCGTCGCCGAGAACATCGTCTACGGCGCGTTCGAGATCCTGGCCGACAAGAAGAAGGAACAGGAGCCCGTCGCCACCTTCCACTCGGCGCTGGAAAACGTCGCCCCGGCGGTCGAAGTCCGGTCGCGCCGCGTCGGCGGCGCCACCTACCAGGTGCCGGTCGAGGTTCGCCCCGATCGCCGCAAGGCCCTGGCCATCCGCTGGCTGGTGAACGCCGCGCGCAAGCGTGGCGAGAACACCATGACGGAAAAGCTGGCCGCCGAGCTGCTGGACGCCTCGAACAACCGCGGCACCGCGGTCAAGAAGCGCGAAGACACCCACAAGATGGCCGAGGCCAACCGCGCCTTCAGCCACTACCGCTGGTAAGGGCCTTCAAGGCGCCCTGTTCGGCGCCTATCTAGTGACTATCCGGCGCGGGCGGTTTGAGCTAAATCGCCCGCGCCCGCCTATCCGAACATCGACGATCTCCCCGAGGGCGCGAAACGCGTCCTGAACTCACTTCAAGGCACGTTTTCATGGCCCGTCTCAACAAGATCGAGGACTACCGCAACTTCGGCATCATGGCCCACATCGACGCGGGCAAGACGACGACGACCGAGCGGATTCTGTATTACACCGGCAAGTCCCACAAGATCGGCGAAGTCCACGACGGCGCCGCGACCATGGACTGGATGGACCAGGAGCAGGAGCGCGGCATCACCATCACGTCCGCCGCGACGACCGCCTTCTGGAAAGAGAAGCGCCTCAACATCATCGACACCCCCGGCCACGTGGACTTCACCATTGAAGTCGAGCGTTCGCTGCGCGTGCTCGACGGCGCCGTGACGGTGCTGGACGGCAACGCCGGCGTCGAGCCGCAGACCGAAACCGTCTGGCGCCAGGCCGACAAATACAACGTTCCCCGGATCGTGTTCGTCAACAAGATGGACAAGATCGGCGCCGACTTCGACGCCTCGGTGCAGTCGATCCGCGACCGTCTGGGCGCCAAGGCCGTGCCGATCCAGTTCCCGATCGGTTCGGAATCCTCGCTGTCGGGCCTGGTCGACATCGTCGCCATGAACTCGGTGGTCTGGGACAACGACGCCCTGGGCGCCAACTTCACCGTCGGCCCGATCCCGGCCGACCTGATGGACAAGGCCGTCGCCGCTCGCCAGTACCTGATCGACAACGCCGTCGAACTCGATGACGACGCCATGCAGGCCTATCTGGATGGTGTCGAGCCCTCGCTGGAAGTGCTCAAGAAGTGCATCCGCAAGGCCGTTCTGACCGGCGCCTTCTATCCGATCCTGTGCGGCTCGGCCTTCAAGAACAAGGGCGTGCAGACGCTGCTGGACGCCGTCGTCGACTATCTGCCGTCGCCGGTCGACATCCCCCCGACCCCGGGCATCGACTTCAAGACGGAAGAGCCGGTCACGCGCCGCGCCTCGGACGACGAGCCCCTGTCGGTTCTGGCGTTCAAGATCATGGACGACCCCTTCGTCGGCTCGCTGACCTTCTGCCGCATCTATTCCGGCAAGATGGAAACCGGCATGGGCCTGCTGAACTCGAGCCGCGACCGCAAGGAACGCGTCGGCCGTATGCTGCTGATGCACTCCAACGACCGTCAGGACATCAAGGAAGCCTACGCCGGCGACATCGTCGCCCTGGCCGGCCTGAAGGACACCCGCACCGGCGACACCCTGTGCGATCCCCTGAAGTCGCCCGTCATCCTCGAGAAGATGGAATTCCCGGCGCCGGTGATCGAGATCTCGGTCGAGCCCAAGACCAAGGCCGACCAGGAGAAGCTGGGCGTCGCCCTGGCCAAGCTGGCCTCGGAGGATCCCTCCTTCACCGTCTCGACCGACCACGAGTCGGGCCAGACCATCCTCAAGGGGATGGGCGAGCTGCACCTGGACATCAAGATCGACATCCTGCGCCGCACCTACAAGGTCGACGCCACGATCGGTCAGCCCCAGGTCGCCTACCGTGAATCGCTCGGCCGCAAGGTCGACATCGACTACACGCACAAGAAGCAGACCGGCGGTACGGGCCAGTTCGCCCGCGTCATGCTGACCTTCGAGCCGGGCGAACCCGGTTCGGGCTTCGTGTTCGAGAACTCGATCGTCGGCGGCGCCGTGCCCAAGGAATACATCCCGGGCGTCCAGAAGGGCCTCGAGTCCATCAAGGACGGCGGCCTGCTGGCCGGCTTCCCGCTGATCGACTTCAAGGCGACGCTGACGGACGGCAAATACCACGACGTCGACTCCAGCGTGCTGGCGTTCGAAATCGCGGCCCGCGCCGCCTTCCGCGAACTGAAGGAAAAGGGCGCGCCCAAGCTGCTCGAGCCGATCATGGCGGTCGAGGTCGTGACCCCCGAGGATTACCTCGGTTCGGTCATCGGCGACCTGAACGGCCGTCGCGGCATGATCCAGGGTCAGGACATGCGCGGCAACGCCACCGTCGTGAACGCCTTCGTGCCGCTGGCCAACATGTTCGGCTATGTGAACACGCTGCGC
>NZ_JBAZOS010000058.1:0-11047 GCF_041648615.1 Brevundimonas sp. | reverse complement strand
GCGCGGCGACGCGGCGGACCGGCGGGGCGGCTCGCTGGACGGGGGCCGGAGCCGGAGCCTCGACGACGGGCGCCGGACTGAGGGCGGCGACGGATGCGGCCTCGGCGACAAGCGGCGTGGCGGCGACCACCGGAGCGGTGGCGGCGGGTTCGGCCAGGGGCGCGGCGGTCTCCTCGCCGTTCATGGCCATCATCGCGCCGAGGCCGCCCAGGACAAGGACGCCGACCGGCGCCAGAATCATCCAGGTCTTGATCTTGCTCCCGCCGCGCGCGGCCTTGCCGCGACGGGCATAGACGGGGACGAAGGGCTCCTGGGTCTCAGCGTCGAGACGCGCGTCGATGTCGGCGCGCGTCTCGAGCGGATTGCGTTCCGCACGGTCGCCATAGGGCTTCAACGGGTCGACGGGATAGGTCACGGACATGTCTGTTCCTCCAATTGACTGGGGCAGGAACATCCGTGCGAGATCACGGTTCCGCGATTTATATAAAGCCGCGAAGAAACACCGTTGTCGACACAATTGCGGCGACAACGGTGCGGCTTTGCGCCGGCCCTATACTTGGACCTGGACGCTAGAAGCTATTCAGTTCTGAAATCGACAGGACGGCGGGCTGCGGGTCGCCGCTCGAATAGGTGCCGACCCAGATTTCATACCGTCCGGCCTGCGAACCCAGCGTGACCAGCGGATTGTTGTCCTCTCCGGTGTCATCGTCGCAGTACCACTCGCCGTTCGGGCCGTTGACCACCAGGGTGGTGTCGGCCTTGGACAGCACCGAGATCTTCAGATTCAGCGACCCCTTGCCGTTCCAGTTGAGCCGGAAGTCCGGCGCGCGGGTGATGTAGCCCGAGCATCCGCTTCCGGCGCCCGTCGCGCTGATGTCGCCGCCGGCCCTCAGGCTGACCAGATGCGGATCAGGCGTGAACCCCGGAGCCAGGGTGATGTCGCCATAGTTGGGTCCGGCGTTGTAATCTTGGGCCGCGGCGGCCCCGGCGAAGGCCAGGGCGCTGGCCGTGGCGGCGATCAGAAGTCGCATTGATTTCAAGTCCCCCCGGGGCCCTCCGCGGCCGGCGCCGCAAACCCCTGTTCGCCGATTAAGCCTTCGCGCGCGGCAATCTTCAAGCCTTCCGTCTCAATCCGGCACGCTGACCCTGCGTCACCGCCGCATCGGCGCCACGCCTGTCGGCAAACCCGCGTACGGACCTCTTGAATTGCCTGTCAGATTCTCCTGCCGGTTGACCCCGACGAGCGGCTTGTTCATCACCAAGGGGGGCGACGGACGACGGAGCGGGCACGACGATGGGTCTTTTGGCGAACATCAAGCGCAACATGCGTTTCGCCAAGGGGCTGCGGCGCCTGCTGAACCGTATCAAGCCCATCAGCCTGGATGGCGCCGACCTGGTCTGCGACGACTGGGAAGAGGCCGTCGACAAATTTCCCGATCACGTCGCCGTCGAGGATGACCGCCGCAGCCTGACCTATCGCGAGATGGACGCCATGGCGAACCGGTTCGGCCACTGGGCCCAGAGCCGGCGGCTCAAGCGCGGCGACACCGTCGCCCTGGTGATGCTGAACCGCGCCGAATATATCGCGGCCTGGCTCGGCTTCTCCAAGGTCGGCGTCGCCACCGCCCTGATCAACACCAATCTGACCGGCCACGCCCTGGCCCACTGCCTGTCGATTTCCAACGCCTCCCAGGTCGTCACGGACGAGGACTGCTGGAAACGGGTCGAGGACGCCCGCGGCCTGTCGGGCCGCAACCTGATGCTCTGGGTGCTGGGCCTCAAGGACGAGGACGAGGCGGACGAGCGGCGCGGCCTCGACAAGCCGGTGCGCAGCGGCTCGTCGGTGCGGCCCGCGCGCTCGGCGCGCTCGGGCCTGACCAACCGCGACACGGCGATGTTCATCTACACCTCGGGCACCACGGGCATGCCGAAGGCGGCGCGGATCACCCACGCCCGGGCCCGCACCTATATGCGCGCCTTCGCCGGGGCCACCGGCGCGACCGACAAGGACGTCACCTTCAACGTCCTGCCCCTGTACCATTCGACCGGCGGTCTGGTCGGGATCGGGCCCGCCCTGCTGAACGGCGGCCGGCTGGTGCTGCGCAAGCGCTTCTCCGCCTCGGCCTTCTGGCCGGACGTCAAGGCGACCGGCGCGACCCTGTTCGTCTATATCGGCGAGCTGTGCCGCTATCTGGTCAACTGCCCCGAACATCCGGACGAGCGGTCGCACAAGCTGCGACTGGCCTTCGGCAACGGCCTGCGGCCCGACGTCTGGGACGAGTTCCAGAAGCGGTTCGCCATCCCGAACATTCTCGAATTCTACGGCTCCACCGAAGGCAATGTCTCGCTATTCAATTTCGACGGCAAGCCGGGCGCCATCGGCCGGGTGCCCGGCTTCCTCAAAAAGCAGATCAATTTCCGCCTCGTCCGCTTCGACATGGACACCGGGGAACCCGTGCGCGGCCCCGACGGCCTGTGCCAGCTGGCGAAGGCGGGCGAGGTCGGCGAGGCCCTGGGCATGATCGGCGACGACATCCGCCACGCCTTCTCGGGCTATGCCGACAAGGCCGCCTCCGAGAAGAAGATCCTGCGCGACGTGTTCGTGCGCGGCGACCGCTGGTTCCGGACCGGCGACCTGATGAAGCAGGACAGCGAAGGCTATGTCTATTTCATCGACCGCATCGGCGACACCTACCGCTGGAAGGGCGAGAACGTATCGACCGCCGAGGTCGAGCAGCGCCTGGCCGACGCCCCCGGGGTCAGGGAAGTCATCGCCTATGGCGTCCCGGTGCCGGGCCACGAGGGCAAGGCGGGCATGGTGGCCCTGGTCGTCGACGGCCGGTTCGCCGCCCGTCCCTTCGCCGACTGGGTCGATCAGGAACTGCCCGTCTACGCCCGCCCCGCCTTCGTGCGGCTGATCAAGTCGGCCGACACCACCGGCACCTTCAAATACAAGAAGACCGATCTGGTGGCCGACGGCTTCGATCCCGACAAGATCGACGGCGTGCTCTATGTGCGCGGCGGCAAGAGCGGCTACACCAAGCTCAGCGACAAGGCGCGCGCCGCGATCCTGAACGGCGAGATGCGCCTCTAGGGAGCGCCGTTCGCAACCGCCCCTTAATCATTAATGGCGATGGTCGGCGTCTCTCGCGCGCAGGACGTAACGCCCACCATGTTCCAGATTATCGGCATCGTGCTGCTCTTCGGCCTCGTGTTCGGCAGCTACATCATCTCCGGCGGCAAGATGGCGGTGATCCTTCACTCCCTGCCTCACGAGATGATGGCCATCGGCGGCGCCGGCGTGGCCGCCTTCCTGATCTCCAACAGCGTCACCACGATGAAGGCCACGCTCGGCGGTCTCGGCAAGGCCTTCGGCGGTCCCAAATGGAAGAAGCAGGACTACAAGGACCTGCTGTCCCTGCTGTTCCAGCTGACCAAGACGATGAAGTCCAAGGGCGTGATCGCCCTTGAAAGCCACATCGAAAAGCCCGCCGAGAGCACCATCTTCCAGAAATACCCCAAGGTGCTGAAGGACCATTTCGCCACGGACTTCATCTGCGACACCCTGCGGATGATGACGATGAACCTCGAGGATCCTCATCAGATCGAGGACGCGATGGAAAAGCAGCTGGAAAAGCACCACCACGAGGCGCTGGAAGCGCCCCACGCCCTGACCAACCTGGCCGACGCCCTGCCCGCCCTCGGCATCGTCGCCGCCGTGCTGGGCGTCATCAAGACGATGGGCTCGATCACCGAACCGCCGGAAATCCTCGGCGGCATGATCGGCGGCGCCCTGGTCGGCACCTTCCTGGGCGTGTTCCTCGCCTATGGCCTGGTCGGTCCGATCGCGACCCGACTGAAAGCCATCGTCGACGAGGAGTCGGCCTTCTACAAGATCATCCAGTCGGTTCTGGTCGCCCACCTGCACGGCAATGCGGCCCAGATCTCGGTCGAGATCGGTCGCGGCGACATTCCGTCCTCGTCCCAGCCGTCGTTCCTGGAAATGGAAGAATCCCTGTCCGGCGCGCCGGCTGAGGCCTAGCCTCCGGCCCTCAGGAACGCTTCGCGCGCGGCGGCGAAGCGCGAAGGGACCAGGCCCCGCAGCGACGTCTGGCCGGACTGTTTCAGCCCCGCCTCCAGTCCCTTGCTCCAGGCCACCTGGCACTCGATCGCCATGCCGCGGACGAGGTCGATCACGATCACGCTTCCGGCCAGGGCGAAGCCGCGGTCCAGCCGCACCCGAAGGCCTCCGGCGGACTGGTCCACGATCACGCAAGGCAGCTCCAGCCCCGGGGCCACGACGACCCCTCGCGCATTGGCGGGGTGACGGGGTTCGAAGCGGCGATCAGGGGGTTGCTGCGTCATGCGGGCATGGAACCGGGGCGACGATCGCGATCCAGCGGCACGATCACGTCGGCCTTGACGCCGCCCTCCAGCATCCGCCGCGTGATGCGTTCGAAATACTGGACGAAGTCCGCCAGACGGCGGCGCTCGGCGTCGGGAAGGTCGGCGGGCGCCACCCGCAGCAGATCCGCTTCCTGCTGGCTGCGCCAGTCCAGGACGACATCGAAGCCGGGGGCCTTCAGAAAAACGACGGCGTCGAAGCGGCCGGCGAAGTCGGCATACGGGCCGGCGACGAAGGCGTTGACCGCCCGGCGCCATATCCCTTCCGGGTCGCGCTCCCGCTCAAGCGCATTGACCGGAGCCGCGAGGGCGGCCTCGTCTTCCGGGAGGGCGCCCAGGCACCAGGCGTCGACCAGTATGGCCGAAGGGCGGCCCTCGAAAACGCGCCACTCCGACCTCGGCCGGCGATCATCGGAGCGTTTGTCGAAGTCGGGAAGCAGGGTGCGGTCTTCCGGCCGCGCCGTCGACAGGGCGTCGATCAGCCCCTGCAGCAGGGCCAGATCGTGCGTCCCGGGCGGTCCGCGCGTGACGAACAGGGGATGGATGTCGCGCGCCATCGCCTCGCGCTCTTCGCGGGTCAGATAGACATCGTCGATCGAAATCTGCGCCGCGCCGAACCGGTCGGCGGCGGCGCGGGCGAGGGTGGTCTTGCCCGACCCCTGGGCCCCGACCAGGGCGATCAGCGGCGGGCGTTCCCTGTTCAGTCCGTGGGGCCCATCCGCGATCAGGCGGCCGACGAGATCGACCAGCCGGGGGTTCGCGGGGCTCACGGCGTGGATCAGTGCTGGTTTTCGGGCAGGCGCACGATCAGCCCGTCCAGATCGTCCGAAACCCGGATCTGACAGGACAGGCGGCTGTTCGGCTGAACGTTCTCGGCGAAGTCCAGCATCGACTCCTCCATGGCCGAGGCGCGGCCCGTTTCGGCGGCGAAGGCCTCGTCGACATAGACATGGCAGGTGGCGCAGGCGCAGGCGCCGCCGCAGTCGGCGTCAATGCCGGGCACGTTGTTGCGGATCGCCCCCTCCATGACGGAGAGACCGTTCCGGACCTCCACGACATGCTCACGGCCGTCGTGCTCGATGTAGATGATCTTCGCCATCCGCCCTCAAGTAGCGGAAGCGATAGGGCGAGCAACAATCATCAGGCCGCCTCGGTCTTCTTGCGGCTCGGCGACACCATCAGCTTCTTGGTCTTCGCGATCGCCTCGGCCGGGTTCAGCCCCTTGGGGCAGACCTGGGCGCAGTTCATGATGGTGTGGCAGCGGTAGAGCTTGAACGGGTCCTCGAGGTCGTCGAGGCGCTTGTCCGTGGCGTCGTCGCGGCTGTCGGCGATCCAGCGGTAGGACTGCAGCAGGGCGGCGGGGCCGAGGTATTCCGTCTGGTTCCACCAGTAGCTGGGGCAGGAGGTCGAGCAGCAGGCGCACAGGATGCACTCGTACAGCCCATCCAGTTTCGCCCGGTCCTCGGGCAGCTGGATGCGTTCCTTCTCCGGGTCCGGCTCGTCGGACTGGAGGTAGGGCTGGATCGAGTCGTACTGGGCGTAGAACAGGGTCAGGTCCGTCACCAGATCCTTGACCACCGACTGGTGCGGCAGGGGCGCGATCGAGATGGTCGAGGACGAGCACTCGTCCCAGCCCTTGGTGCAGGCGAGGGTGTTGCGTCCGTCGATGTTCATCGAGCACGAGCCGCAGATGCCCTCGCGGCACGAACGCCGGAAGGTCAGGGTCGGGTCGATCTCGTTCTTGATGTGGATCAGGGCGTCCAGCAGCATCGGGCCGTGATCGTCGCTCGAGATCTCGAACGTGTCCCAGCGGGGATCGGCGTCGACCTCGGGATCATAGCGATAGACCTTGTAGGTCTTGACGTTCTTCGCGCCGGCCGGGGCCTTGTGGACCTTGCCGCGGGTGGGTTTGGAGCCCTTGGGGAGAGTCAGCTGGACCATCAGTACACCCGTGCCTTGGGCTCGATGTAATCGATGTCCTTCGACATCGTATAGTTATGCACCGGCCGGTAATCGATCTTCACCGCATCCCCGGGGACCTTCCAGGCGAGGGTGTGTTTCATCCATTCGACATCGTTGCGGTCCGGATAGTCCTCGCGGGCGTGGGCGCCGCGGCTCTCGGTGCGGTTCAGGGCGCCCTCGATGGTGACCAGGGCCTGGTCGATCAGATTGTCGTATTCGAGGGTCTCGACCAGATCGGTGTTCCAGATCAGGCCGCGGTCGGTGGTCCGGATGTCGTCGCCGGCGGCGTGGATGGCGCGCAGCTTGGCGACGCCCTCCTCCAGGGTCTTGCCGGTGCGGAAGACGGCGGCGTCGGACTGCATGGCGCGCTGCATGTCGATGCGCAGCTTCGCCGTCGGAGTCGAGCCGTCAGCGTGGCGGAAGCGGTCGAGGCGGGCGAGGTGTCCGTCGGTGGTCGAGGCCGGGGCGTCCGGCACCTTCGAGGCCTTGTCCACCACCTCGCCGCAGCGCAGGCCGGCGGCGCGTCCGAAGACGACCAGATCCGTCAGGCTGTTGGAGCCCAGACGGTTGGCGCCGTGCACCGAGACGCAGGCCGCCTCGCCGACAGCCATCAGTCCGGGCACCACGGTGTCGGCGTTGTCGCCGACCTTGGTCAGGACCTCGCCGTGATAGTTCGTGGGGATGCCGCCCATGTTGTAGTGGACGGTCGGCAGGACCGGAATCGGCTGCTTCGTGACATCGACGCCGGCGAAGATCTTGGCGCTCTCGGAGATACCCGGCAGGCGTTCGTGCAGGACGGCCGGGTCGAGGTGGTCGAGGTGCAGGTGGATGTGGTCCTTGTTCGGGCCCACGCCGCGGCCTTCGCGGATCTCGATGGTCATGGAGCGGCTGACCATGTCGCGCGGGGCCAGGTCCTTCACGGTCGGGGCATAGCGCTCCATGAAGCGCTCGCCCTCTGAGTTGGTCAGATAGCCGCCCTCGCCGCGGGCGCCCTCGGTGATCAGGCAGCCGGCGCCGTAGATGCCGGTCGGGTGGAACTGCACGAACTCCATGTCCTGCAGCGGCAGGCCGGCGCGCAGCACCATGGCGTTGCCGTCGCCGGTACAGGTGTGGGCGCTGGTGGCCGAGAAATAGGCGCGGCCGTAGCCGCCGGTGGCCAGGATCACCAGCTTGGCGCGGAAGCGGTGCATGGTGCCGTCATCGAGCTTCAGAGCCGTCACGCCGGTGCAGGCGCCGTCCTGCATGATCAGGTCGAGGGCGAAATATTCGACGAAGAACTCGACCTCGCGGCGCACCGACTGGCCGTACAGGGTGTGCAGGATGGCGTGGCCGGTGCGGTCAGCGGCGGCGCAGGTGCGCTGCACCGGGCCCTCGCCGAAATTGCGCGTCATGCCGCCGAAGGCGCGCTGGTAGATCTTGCCTTCCTCGGTGCGCGAGAAGGGCACGCCCCAGTGTTCGAGCTCGTAGACGGCCTTGGGCGCATTGCGGACCAGGTATTCGATGGCGTCCTGGTCGCCCAGCCAGTCCGACCCCTTGACGGTGTCGTACATGTGCCACTGCCAGCTGTCCTCGCCCATGTTGCCGAGCGAGGCGGAGATGCCGCCCTGGGCCGCGACCGTGTGGGAGCGGGTCGGGAAGACCTTGGTGACGCAGGCGACCTTCAGCCCCTGCTGGGCGGCGCCGAGGGCGGCGCGAAGGCCCGAGCCGCCCGCGCCGACGACGACGACGTCATAGGCGTGATCGACGAATTCATAAGCAGCCATCAGTCGTCAGATCCCGAAACCGGCCGGCAGCGGCGCCGAGCCCAGCGCCAGCCGCACGATGAAGAAGACTCCCGCCGCCGCGATCACGAGGCAGAGCAGGAGGATCAGGCCCAGCAACGCGGTGCGCGAGCCGGGCTTGTGGATGTAGTCGTCGACAATGACCTTCAGGCCCATGTTCATGTGCCAGACGCTGACCAGCAGGGTCACGGCCAGAAGCACGGCGTTGACCGGCGAGGCGAACCAGTCGCGCGCGCCGTCATAGCCGCCGCCCGACAGGACGAAGCCGCTCCACAGACCCCAGAGGGTCAGGGGCACGAGGATCAGGGACGACAACCGTTCCGCCGTCCATTCCCCCGCGCCATGGCGCTCGGAGACCTTGACGCCCTTGATGAAGGCCTTGGTTTCGCGGCTCACAGCACGACCCTCCCCGAGGCGAACAGGAAGGCCCAGAACGCCACCGCCCCGACGACGCCCAGGATGATGGAGCCCCACGACAGGGCGTCCGCCGTTTTGGGCGACAGGCCCACGGCCGCGTCCCAGATCAGGTGACGCACGCCCCCGGCCAGGTGCAGGCACAGGGCCAGGGTCAGGCCGAACCAGACCGCCAACCCCAGCGGCGAACCCATCCAGCCGGTGAAGGTCGCATAGGCGTCAGGTCCGAAGGCCAGGGCCAGCAGCCACAGGGCGATCAGCACCGACCCGACCGACAGGGCGCCGCCCGTCAGCCGGTTCAGGATCGAGGCCGCCATGGTGATGTGCCAGCGCCAGATCTGGAGATGGGGCGACAACGGGCGGACGCGGCCGTTGGGCTGGACCACGAAACGCCCGGTCTGATCGTCGGTCGGGTCGTTGGAGGCGTCGCCCGGCAGGGGAGAGGTCGACATATTGCGAATGGTTCTCAGAAACCTGAGCAAAATCAGCTGCTCGAAATCAGTGATCAGGCTTTAGTCCAGCGGAGCGGCGGGGGTCAACGAAGCTTGAGGGCGGGCGGCGATATGGCGCTATCCCGCCGACGAACGGCGCGCCTCCTGGCGAAGGCGCGACACCGCGGCCTGCAGGGCGCCGGCGCCCCAGGGAAGAGCGGATCCGCGACCCCAGACCGGATCGGGCCACAGTCCGTCATCGGGACGACGGCCGACCACATGCACATGAAGCTGCGCCGTCACATTGCCCAAGGCCCCGACGTTCAGCTTCTCCACCGGCCGTCCCGCCGCCTCTCCCAGCATCCGCACCAGTTCGCCGGCCCGGACGACCTCCTCCATCAGGGTGGCGCGGTCGGCCGCCGTCAGATCCTCCAGTTCGCTCAGGCCCGCGCGGCGGGGGATCAGGATCAACCAGGGAAAACGGGCGTCATCCTGCAGCCGCACCTGGCACAGCGGCCAATCGCAAACGACGGTCGAGCCGGCCTCGAACGCGGGATCGGCCTTGAACGGATCGGTCATCCTGCGTCAGTTCAGCTCGTAGACGACACAGGCCCGGTCGGTCAGTTCGCGCAGCGGCGGCTGCAGCGCCAGTCTCGCGGCGTCGATCTGCGCTTCGGACGGCGCCGCTCCGGGCGGCGGCGGCGGCGGCGGCGCAGCCGACGGCGCATACTGGCGTTCTATCCGCGATCCGGTGGCCACGACCTCGTCGACATCGGTCGCCAGCCCGGAGCCCGACGAATAGGACGGCCAGCCGGCCAGCACGTCGGTCTCGCAGGCCCGGCCGGTCGGGTCGATCACCCGCACCCCGCCCAGCGACGTCCCGGCGTTGGACGCGGCCTCGCGCGCCCGCCGCGCCGCATCCTTCACAGCCTCGCCCTGCAGCCAGGTCTTGGTGGCGTTGTCCGGCTCCAGGTTGAAGGAGACCGCGCTGGCCGAGGTGGGCTGGGCGGCGATCACCGTCGCATAGACCCGCTCCAGCACCGAAACATCGCGGATGGTGACGCTGACGTTCGCATTGGCCTGATAGCGCTCGATCTGGTCGGCGCGGGCATTGTCGCGCAGGACGCCGTTCTCGTCGCGATACTGGTCGTAGAGGGGCCGCGTCGTCAGGCTTGTCTCGACCCGGACCTTGTCCACGCCATAGGCGGCCAAGGCCTGACTCAACGCCCGCACCTGATCGGCGGCCTTGCGCGAGGCGTCGGCGGCCGAGCGGTCGATCGAAAGGAAGGTGGCGCCGAAGGTGGCGCGGTTGGCGGCGACCTCGGTGCGGACATGGCCGACCGAGGCGATGACGGGGTCGCGCATCCACCACGGCGCCGGCACATAGCGCTCGCCGATCGTGGCCGGCGGCGTCTGGGCCGCGACGAGGCCCGGAACAGCGGTGGCGGGAAGGGCGGCGGCGATCAACAGGGCGGCGGTCAGGCGACGCATGCGCGTGTCTTTCTCTGATGTGCGCGCCGAGCTTGCCGGTCGCGACCCCTTTCGTAAAGCCGGGACCCCGCGACGGCGCCTATGTGATGTATAGATAAAATCTATAGACCAATACAGTCTCCACTCATTGACTTTGTGCACCGCACAAGCCATTTCGCAAGTGCAGCGCCGCTCCCCCGGCGCTCCGGATTCCTTCCTTCAAGCGACTTCAGGAGAACAGCCATGCTGGGCGTTGGTCAGAAACTGCCGGACTTCAAGATCATCGGCGTCAAGCCGGGCTTCAACAACCACGAGGAAAACGGCGTCTCGGCCTTCGAGGCCCTCACCCAGGACAGCTTCGAGGGCAAGTGGAAGGTCATCTTCTTCTATCCGAAGGACTTCACCTTCGTCTGCCCGACCGAGATCGCCGAATTCGCCTCGCTGGCGCGGGACTTCGAGGACCGCGACACCGTCGTTCTGGGCGGCTCGACCGACAATGAGTTCGTCAAACTGGCCTGGCGCCGCGACCACGCCGACCTGTCCAAGCTGCCGATCTGGCAGTTCGCTGACAACGGCGGCAAATTC
>NZ_JBAZOS010000057.1:0-11091 GCF_041648615.1 Brevundimonas sp. | reverse complement strand
AAGCGTTCTCCCTCCCCTTTATGGGGAGGGAGAACGCGCAGCGACCGGGTGGGGAACGCCTGGCACACCCCACCCTGTCGACGCTTCGCGCCGACATCCCTCCCCATGAAGGGGAGGGAGAAGTCGATCAGGCCGCGTTGGCGGCCTTGCCGGCGGCGGCCTTCAGCTTGGCCTGGTGCGCGCGCATGCCGATGGCGATCAGTTCGGCGGCCTCGCCGGCGTCGCCCCAGCCCTTCACCGTGACCGACTTGTTCTTCTCCAGGTCCTTGTAGCGGGTGAAGAAGTGCTCGATCTGCTCGACCAGGATGGCCGGCAGCTGCCGGTAGCTGGCGATGTCGGTGTAATAGGGGTTCAGCTTGTCGACCGGCACGGCGAGGATCTTCTCGTCGCCGCCGGCCTCGTCTTCCATCTTCAGCACGCCGATCGGGCGCGAGCGGATGATGCAGCCCGGCACCACCGGCGTCGGGTTCAGCACGATGACGTCGCAGGGGTCGCCGTCGTCCGACAGGGTGTGCGGGATGAAGCCGTAGTTGCCCGGATAGTACATGGCGGTGTGCAGGAAGCGGTCGACGAACAGGGCGCCCGACAGCTTGTCCATCTCATACTTCACCGGCAGGCCGCCCTGCGGGATCTCGATGATGACATTGACGTCCCAGGGCGGGTTGGGGCCGACGGGGATGGCGTCGATATTCATGGCGCGCTCGGTTATGGTGCGGTGCGATACGAAGTGGCGGGGGTGATAGGCGCGCACGGCGCCCGAAGCAAGGCGGAGGATGGTCGGGCGCCCTTCCTCCATCCGGGGAGTCGTCGCCCGTGCGGTCACTCGCGGCTTGAGCGCCGGGGCCGCGCGCGCCACGATGCGGCGATGACGCGGAGCGACCGATGACCCTGTTCGACTGGCTGGCCCTCGGCCTCTTCATGTTCTGCTGGCTGGGCTACGGCCCGCTTCTCAGCCTGCTCGCCCGGCGCAGCGGCACGCTGAACGACGACATGCTGGTGATCCGCCGCGTCTGGATGACGGCGATGACCCATCGCGAGATTCGGCTCGTCGATAGCCAGCTGATGGGCCACACCATCAACTCCGGGGGTTTTTTCGCCTCCACCAACCTGCTGCTGATCGCGGCGGTCGCCAGCGTCCTGTTCGGCGGCGAGCAGGCGCTTCGGGGGTTCGCCTCCGTCGGGGCCGAGGATGTTCCGCCGCATTTGCTGGTGGCCAAGCTGGCCCTGGTGCTGGTCTGCCTCGCGCGGGGTCTGCTGGACTTCATCTGGTCGATCCGCCAGCTCAACTACGCCCTGGCCCTGATCGGCGCGGCGCCCGAGGTCCATACGGAGGCGGATCGGGTGGCGCTGGGCGACGCGGCGGCCAATCTGCTGAACCCCGCGCTCAGCGCCTTCAGCCAGGGCGTACGCGGCTATTATTTCGCCCTGGCCGCCGCCGCCTGGCTGTTCGGGCCCGTGTGGCTGGCCCTCGGAGTCGCCGCCGCCTTCTGCCTTCTGGTCTGGCGTCAGGCCGGTTCGCCGGCCGCCCGGGCCATCCGCAGCGCACGGCGTTTGCTGGAGCCTTGAGGCTGACCGGTCCGGCTTGTTCGCAGATGCGCTGAGATGTGGAAAAAATTTGCCGCAGAAACCGGTTACTGTTCTGCCGCAAGGGAGGCGAATGCCGTTACACGGCGTGAACGCAGGTGCGAAATACCCGCTTGACGGTTTGTGCACCGCACACTAGCTTGATTTTCGACGCCTCCGGGCGTCATGCCCTTCCTGGGCGTTTCCTCCCTATAGACTTCATGCCGCGCCTTCGGGCGCGGCTTTTTTTACGCCTCGTCGGCCAGCAGGCCGGCGATCACCCGCGCGACGCCTTTTTGCGTGCGGGACCAGCCGGCCGACGGGGCCCGGGCGGCCTCGTCGAAATACAGGGCGCGGTTCAGCTCGATCTGGATGGCGTGAAAGCCCTCCTCCGGCCGCCCCCAGGCCTGGGTCGTCCATCCGCCCGCATAGGGCTGGTTCAGGGCGACCCGCCAGCCCAGCGCCTCGAACGCGCGCCGGACCCGCCGCGTCAGCCCGGCCCCGCACGACGACCCGTGCCGATCGCCCAGTACGACGTCGGGCCCGCGCGCGCCGCCCGCGGCCCGGGTCGCCCGCGCGGGCATCGAATGCCAGTCGACCAGCACCGCCTCGCCGTGACGCGCCCGCGCCGCCTGCATCTCCCCGGCCAGGGCGGCGTGATAGGGCGCGTGGACCCGGGCGATCCGTTCGCGCGCCTCGTCCAGCGTCAGGCGCCGCGCGTACAGCGGCCGTCCGTCGCCGCTCAGCCGCGGGATGACGCCATAGCCGGCCGCCGTCCGGGCCGAGCCCGTCCCGTCGCCCAGCCCCTCGATCAACGCGGGATCGAGATCGGCGGGGTCGCGGTTCAGGTCGACATAGGCCCGGCCCAGCCGCCCCAGAACCACCGCGGCCCCGCCTTCGACGCCGGGGGCGATCAGCCGGTCGACGAGGGCGTCCTCGGCGCTGCGCAGACTGGCTTCGGCCAGGGCGGGATCGGCGTTCATGTCGACCGGGTACAGGGCGCCGGAGTGGGGCGAGGCGAAGACGAACCGACCCTGAGTCCCGGCCCGCGCAACGGTGAAACCCGCCACGCCGTCCACCTGATTCCCCCTGCCGTCCCCTGTACTCATGCCGCAGCCTTAGCCTGTTTCCGTCCTTCATCCACAGAGGACGACATCGGCTTCCGGGTGATTTTCATGGCGGGTTTACCAGTGCCGGCCTAGCTTCACGGAAAGACGATCCGGGGCGAAAATCACATGGCGCGCATTCTTCTGGCCGAGGACGACCACTCCCTGCGCGGGTTCCTGACCCGCGCGCTGGAGCGGGCCGGCCATTCCGTGGTCGATTGCGAGAATGGCGACGACGCCATCGACGCCCTCGATCAGGGTCCGTGGGACCTGCTGCTGACCGACATCGTCATGCCGGGCGCCGACGGCATCGAGGTGGCGCGCGTCGCCGCCGCCCGCCAGCCGGGCATCCGCATCATGTTCATCACCGGCTTCGCCGCCGTGGCCCTGTCGGCCGCCCAGGCCAGCCCCCAGGCCAAGGTCCTGTCCAAGCCCGTCCACCTGCGCGACCTCGTGGGCGAAGTGGAGCGCATGGTGGCCGCGGCCTGAAGCGGCCGGGGCGCTCACGATCATGAGATCGAATCGCCTTGGTTTCGCCCTTGCGGTCGGCAGCCCACAGGGGTTATAGACCCCTCCTTCCCGTTCCGGACCTGTCCGGAACCGTCTTGGCGGATGCGTAGCTCAGCGGGAGAGCACCTCGTTGACATCGAGGGGGTCACAGGTTCAATCCCTGTCGCGTCCACCATTCCCTTCCCTGACAAACAAGCCTGACCGCGCCACCGGTTCCCGGTTGTCGGATTTCAACGCTATTTGAAACCTTCCGCGCGTTTGCGGATTGTTGTCGGATGCCCCTCAATCTCGACACCCTTCTCGAAGGCTCTCCAGCTTACGGCGTCGTGTACGCCCGCGACGGAGCCGTGCTGTTCCGACGACCCGGCCACGAGGCGGCGTTCGACGCCATGGCCGCCGAGGCCATGGACGCCTCGGGCGAGGCGTTCGAAGCCATTCCGCTGACCGGGGACGCAAGGGGCTGCGACCGGCTGTTCGTCGCGCCGCTGCGCGAGCCCCCGTCCTTCGAGACGGACTAGCCTTCGTTGACATCGGAGCCGGGCCGGGTTCAAGCCGTGACCATGAACACCCGCCCGAAACTCCGACGCCTGCTGGACCTGCCCGGCGTGGCTGATCTCGAGATGAAGGCGCTGATGAAGCCGCGCCACGCGGATCCCGACGCGCGTGCGGAATTCCCCGATATCGATACGACGGCCCTGGCCGCCTTCGGCCTGACGGTGGAGGCCGCCGAGGCCGTCGTCCTTCCTGCCGGCTGGGACGGCATTGAACATCTGGACGGCTTCGACCTGACCGACGCCTTCGCGGCCGAGGGTTGGGACGTCACCGACGACCGGCGCAAGCCGCTGCGCATGCTGGCCCATTTCGCCCTGCCCCTGGCCCTGGCCATGCGCGGCGTCGCCGGCGAACTGCCGTTCCAGCCCGAGGACACCACGCCCGACCCCTGGGGCGCAGGCATGGCCGCCGAGGCGAAACGTTTCCGCAAACGTTAGGGACGGGTCGGGATTTCCAGTCCGCGCTGCACCGCCGGCCGCGCCAGCCCGCGCTCCAGCCAGGCCGGAACATGGGTCAGGCTGTCGAACGCCACCAGCTCCCGCGCCTCGTAGAAGCCGATCAGATTGCGCACCCAGCCCAGGGTGGCGACGTCTGCGATCGAATATTCGTCCATCAGCCAGTCGCGGCCCTCGAGCCGCGTCTCCAGCACGCCCAGCAGCCGCTTCGTCTCGGCGACGTAGCGATCGCGCGGGCGCTTGTCCTCGTACGCGCGGCCGGCGAATTTGTGGAAGAAGCCGACCTGGCCGAACATCGGGCCGATGGCGGCCATCTGGAACATGACCCACTGCAGGGTCTGATACCGGGTCGCCGGATCGGCCGACAGCAGCCGGCCGGTCTTCTCGGCCAGATAGACCAGGATGGCCCCCGACTCGAACAGGGCCAATGGCTGGCCGCCCGGGCCGTCGGGATCGATGATGGCGGGGATCTTGCCGTTCGGATTCAGCGAGAGGTACTCGGGCGTCCAGGTTTCGTTCTGGCCGATGTCGATGAAATGCGCCTCATACGGCAGGCCGATTTCCTCCAGCATGATCGAGACCTTCACCCCGTTGGGCGTGTTCAGGGAATACAGCTGCAGCCGGTCGGGATGGGCCGCGGGCCAGCGCTGCGTGACGGGGAAGGCGGACAGATCGGCCATGCAGGGCTCCGGGGCGGGGGACGTCCTCCATGTCGGAAGCGTCTCAGGGAACCGCAACGCCCTGGGTGGCGGAGCGGGCGCCGCGGAGGCGGCGCCCCGGGTCTGGACCGGCGCGCGTCAGCGATGCATTGGAGGCGGATGTCCGATCTGTTTCCCGTCCCCTCTCCCGCCGACTGGCGCGTGCTGGCCGAAAAGGCGCTGAAGGACCGGCCGCTGGAAAGTCTGGTGCATCTGGACGCCGACGGCCTGGCCGTTCGGCCCCTGTATGCGGCTGCGACCGGCGTCAATGCGATCTCGGCGCCCCGGCCCTCGGACGCCGACGGACGGGCGTGGGACGTGCGCACCCTGATCGAGGGCGATGACGCCGCGGCCGCCAACGCCGCCGCCCTGTCCGATCTGGAGGGGGGCGCCGCCTCCATCCTGCTGAAGGGTGCGATCCTGTCGGATTCCGAGCCCCTGTCGCGGGCCCTGGACGGGGTGGCGCTGGAGCTGGCGGCCGTCGGTCTGGACGCCGGCCTCGACGGACCCGAGGCCGCCAACGCCCTGGCCGTGGCGGCCAAGGGCTCGCCGCGCGCGAAGCTGATGTTCCACATGGACCCGCTGTCGGCCTTCGCCGAAGCCGGCGCGGCGCCGCGCTCGATCGAGGAACATCTGACCCTCGCCGCCAATACGGCGGCGCGCCACGCGGGCGCCTATCCGGAGGCGACCTTCTTCCTCGCCGGCGGACGCGTCGTGCACGAGGCCGGCGGGTCGATCGCCCAGGAGCTGGGCTTCGTCGCCGCCAACGCCGTCGCCCTCATCAAGGCGGCAGTGGCCGCCGGCCTGTCGGTGGAGCAGGCGCTGAAAGGAACCGTGCTCGGCGTCTCGGTCGACCAGGAGTATTTCGACGGCCTTGCAAAAATCCGGGCCCTGCGCCTGATCTGGCGCTCCATCGGCAAGGCGTTCGGCGCCGAGACCCCGGCCGTCATCGAGGCCCGTTCCTCGCGCCGCATGCTGTCGGCGCGCGATCCCTGGCCCAATCTGCTGCGCCTGACGGCGGCGGGCTTCGCCGGGGCGGTCGGGGGCGCCGACGCCGTGGTGCTGGACGGCCTGTCGCGCGCCAACGGTCGGTCCGACGCCTTCGCCCGGCGGCAGGCGCGCAACACCCAGGCCGTGCTGATGGAGGAAGCCAACCTCGGCCGGGTCGACGACCCCGCCGCCGGGTCCTGGTTCCTCGACGCCCGCACCCGCGATCTGGCCGAGGCGGGCTGGGCCGAGTTCCAGCGGATAGAAGGCGAGGGCGGCCTGATCGTCGCCCTGCGCACCGGCGACATCCAGGACCGCGTCGCCGCCGCCCGGGCCGAACGCGAGGCGGCCCTGGCCAGCGGCGCCGCGCAGTTGGTCGGAGTAACCAAATTCGTCGATCCCGACCCCCGCGCCGCGCCGTTCGAGGCGGAGGCGAAGACGCCCCGCCAGACCGGCGGCGACGCCTGCGATCCCCTGATCCCCATCCGGTTCGCCGAACCGTTCGAGACCCAGACCTGGGAGGCCGCCCGATGAACGCCCCCGACTTCACCCGGATCGCCCTCGACCTCGGCCCGACCGGTCCCGGCCCGGCGCGCGACGCCTGGAACACGCCCGAGGGCCTGACGGTCCAAACCGCCTACGGCCCTGACGCCGTCGAGGGCCTCGACTTCATCCACGGCCTGCCGGGGATCGCCCCCTATGTCCGCGGTCCCTATCCGACCATGTATGCGTCCAACCCCTGGACCGTGCGCCAGTACGCCGGCTTCTCGACCGCCGAGGCCTCCAACGCCTTCTATCGCCGCAACCTGGCGGCCGGTCAGAAGGGGCTGTCGATCGCCTTCGATCTGGCGACGCACCGCGGCTACGACAGCGACCACCCGCGGGTGAAGGGCGACGTCGGCATGGCCGGGGTGGCCATCGACAGCATCTACGACATGCGGACCCTGTTCGACGGCATCCCGCTGGACAAGATGAGCGTGTCGATGACCATGAACGGCGCCGTCCTGCCGATCCTGGCCCTCTATGTCGTCGCCGCCGAGGAACAGGGCGTGCCGCACGCGGCCCTGACCGGGACCATCCAGAACGACATCCTCAAGGAGTTCATGGTCCGCAACACCTACATCTATCCGCCCGGGCCCTCGATGCGGATCGTGTCGGATATCTTCGCCTGGACCGCCGAACACACGCCCAAATTCAACTCCATCTCGATCAGCGGCTATCACATGCAGGAGGCCGGGGCCTCGGCCGATCTGGAGCTGGCCTATACCCTCGCC
The DNA here is from genome assembly GCF_041648615.1 of Brevundimonas sp. Classification (GTDB taxonomy): domain Bacteria; phylum Pseudomonadota; class Alphaproteobacteria; order Caulobacterales; family Caulobacteraceae; genus Brevundimonas. The sequence continues at coordinate 3,946 of NZ_JBAZOS010000057.1, read as the reverse complement.
GACGGGGTCGAATATCTGAAGGCCGGCGTCGCGGCCGGCATGGAGGTCGACCGGTTCGCGCCGCGCCTGAGCTTCTTCTGGGCCATCGGCATGAACTATTTCATGGAGGTGGCCAAGCTGCGCGCCGGCCGCCTGCTGTGGGCCGAGGCGGTGTCGAAATTCGGCGCCAAGGACCCCCGCTCCCTGTCCCTGCGCGCCCACTGCCAGACCTCGGGCTGGTCGCTGGCGGCCCAGGACGTGTTCAACAATGTGCCGCGCACCATGGTCGAGGCCATGGCCGCGGCCGGCGGCCAGACCCAGAGCCTGCACACCAACGCCCTGGACGAGGCCCTGGCCCTGCCCACCGACTTCTCGGCCCGGATCGCCCGCAACACCCAGCTGCTGCTGCAGATGGAGACCGGCCTGACCCGCGTCATCGACCCGTGGGGCGGCAGCTTCTACGTCGAACGCCTGACCCACGAACTGGCTGGGAAGGCCCGCGTCCTGATGGCCGAGGTCGAGGCCCTGGGCGGCATGGCGAAGGCCATCGAGGCCGGCGTGCCCAAGATGCGGATCGAGGAAGCCTCGGCCCGCACCCAGGCCCGGATCGACACCGGCCAGCAGACCGTGGTGGGCGTCAACCGCTACCTCTCCGACGCCGTCGACGACATTCCCATGCTGAAGGTCGACAACGCCGCCGTCCTGACCGCCCAGATCGACAAGCTGAAACGCCTCCGCGCCGAACGCGACGAGGCGAAGACCCGGGCCGCCCTGGCCGCCCTGACCGAGGGCGCGCGCGGGACCGCCAACCTGCTGGAGCTGTCCGTCCAGGCGGCCCGCGCCTGGGCCACCGTCGGCGAAATCTCCGACGCGCTCGAAGCCGCCTTCGGCCGCCACGTCGCCACGGTGAAGACCGTGTCCGGCGTCTATGCGAAGGAGGCCGGGGCCGATCCGAAAATGTCCCGTGCCCGCGACATGGTCGCCGCCTTCGTCGACAACGACGGCGGCCCGCCGCGCATCCTGATCGCCAAACTGGGCCAGGACGGCCACGACCGGGGCCAGAAGGTCATCGCCACGGCCTATGGCGACCTGGGGCTGGAGGCCACGGCCGGATCGCTGTTCCAGACCCCGTCGGAGGCGGCGAAGGAGGCGGTCGAGCGCAACGTCCACGCGGTTGGCGCCTCGTCCCTGGCCGCCGGCCACCTGACCCTCGTGCCCGAACTGAAGGCCGAGCTCGAAAAGCTGGGGCGGCCCGACATCATGATCGTGGTCGGGGGCGTGATCCCGCCGTCGGACGTCCAGACCCTGATCGACATGGGGGCCGCGGCCGTCTATCCGCCCGGCTCGGTCATCGCCGACACCGCCATCGACCTGATCGAGAAGCTGAACCAGCGCCTCGGCTACGCCCAGAAACCCTAGGGTCGCTGGCGCGGCGGCAGGGCGGCGACCTCGGCCTCCGTCAGCTGGCGGCTGATGCGGACGCGACAGACGGTCGAGGGCGAGGTCGAGCCGGGCACCACGACCCGGGCCCAGTCGTCGGTGCACAGCCGCGACCCGACCGAACCTCCGTCGGGGATCAGCGCCACCTGCTGGGCGAAGTCCAGATCGGGGCAGCCGCCCGCGGCGTTCAGCTCATAGACCGCGTCGCGGCCGACCCGCAGGAAGACCTGGTCCGGACGGCCCTTGGTGTAGTTGTTGACCTGGCCGACGCTGAAACACTGGCGCGCCCGCGGCGGATCGCCATCGGCCATGGCCTGACCGGAACCCGGGGTTCCGGTCGGCGCGCAGGCCGCGAGGGCGAGGGTGGAAACGACGATGCCGGCGGTGAAGGCTGCGCGCATGGCGAACTCCGGGGTTGAGATCTGTCTGTCCTTCAACCGTCCGCCGGGATGACCGGTTGCGCAAGCCCCGGGCGCTTCAACAATCGCGCCGGATCGACCCGCGCCGCCAGATTGACCGGCAGGGGCGACGGCGCGCCGGCGGCGAGGGCGGCGACATGCTCGGCCAGCAGCGGCGCGGCGCAGAAGCCGCGCGAGCCCAGGCCGCCGAGAACCAACAGGCCCGGGCGACCGGGAACCGGCCCCGCGAGCGGCAGGCGGTCCGGCGTCGTGGCGCGAACGGCCGCGCGCGCCTGTCCCGGGCCGGCCGCCTCGATCCGCGCGGCCAGCGCCGGCAGGCGGGCGGCCACGGTCTCCCGATTACGGAGGCTGTCGGCGGGGCGGACCTCGGTCGAGACTTCGCCCCGGTCGTGGGTGGCCCCGAACAGGAAGCCGTCGGCCGTCGGAACCGCATACCCGCCCCATGCCACCGGCGGAACGGCCGCGCCCTCCACCCAGTCGGCCTGTCCCCGCACCGGTGACAAGGGACCGTCCGGCCACAGACCGGCCGCGCCCCAGCCCGCCGCGATCACGACGCGGTCGGCCTCGACGATCGTCTCGCCCTCACCGTCGATCAGCCGCCACCGCGCGCCGTCGGGTTCCAGACGGGCGACGTCGGCGATGACGACGTCGGCCTGTTCCAGCCATTCCTCCAGCACCGGCGCGGGCCGCAGGGCCATCGCCCCGGCCATGAACAGGCCGCCGCCCACGGGTTCGCCAAGACGGTCGGACGCGGCCCCGGCGTCGGCCACCGCCATGGCGCCCTCCGGCCACACCGCCTGGGCCGCGATCTTGCCGAACCGGCCGGCGTCGCGGGGCTGCTGTTCCAGCTGCACCACGCCCTCGGCGACGATGGCGCCGGGAACCGCCCCGTAGAGGGCCCGGGCCCGCTCCAGGGCCTGGGCGAACAGGGCCCCGATGCCCGGATCACCGGCGTCCAGCCGGGGCGTGACGAGGGCGGTCGGAAATCCCGACGCCGCCGCCCCGGCCCGATCCCCCTCCACCACCGTCGCCCGCACCCCCAGGGCGGCGAACGCCCGCGCCAGCGACGCGCCCGCGATCCCGGCGCCGACAACGGCGACGGACGGCGCCGGCGCCTCCCCGTCCGCCGTTTCCGGCAGCCACGCCTCCAGCCGCTCGCGCTTGCGCCCGTGCCCGGGCCGTTTGGCGACCGAGAAGCCACGCTCCGCCAGACCCCGTCGCACCGAGCCCGCGACGGTGAAGGTCGCCGCCCGGGCGCCCGGCGCCGAGCGGCCGGCGATCCCGTCCATCACCGCCTCCGACCACATGCCGGGATTGGTCGAGGGCGCGAACCCGTCCAGGAACCAGGCGTCGGCGCGGCCCGTCCAGTGCTCCAGCGCCCACGCCACATCGCCGATCGCCAGATCCAGGAGGGCGTTGAACCCGGGCAGGTCGATCCGGTGGAAGCCCGGCGTCGGCTCCGGCCAGGCCGCCAGCAGGGCCTCGGACGCCTCAGCCAGTTCGGGCCAGGCCGACAGGGCCCGGGCCGCCTCCTCCCGCCGCAGCGGAAAGCCCTCGACGGTAAAGACGTGCAGCCGGCCGACCGGCGGCCCCTCGCGGCGCCACAGGTCCAGCAGGGCGGCGATGTTCAGCCCCGTGCCGAAACCCAGTTCCGCGACCGTGAACCCGCGGCGCCCGCTCCACGCCTCGGGCAGACCGCAGCCGGTCAGGAACACCGCCCGGGTTTCGGCCAGGCCGTCCTCACGCGAAAAATAGACATCGTCGAACCGGCCGGACCGGGGGGCGCCGTCTTCGGTCCAGATCAGGCGGGGCGAGCGTTCGTCGACCATGGCGACGGCCTATACGCGTCCGCCCCCCGCGCAAGAAAAAAGGGCCGCCCCGACCCGGAAATCCGGACGGCGGCGGCCCTCTTCGTCGTATCGCCCGGACTTGCCGGGCGGCGTTACTGGGCGGGAGCGTTATTCTGCGGCGGGTTCAGACGGCGCTCGGTCTCGGTGGTCGTGGTTCCGGCGGCGGCCGGCGCCTGGGCGTTCGGCGCCGCGGTTCCGTCCGACAGGGTCGCGCCGGAGGCCGGCGCCATGGTCTGGCCGCCCGTGCTCGCGCGTCCC
>NZ_JBAZOS010000056.1:0-11250 GCF_041648615.1 Brevundimonas sp. | reverse complement strand
GAGGTCGATTCCGGCGTCCGCGACAGCTGGCCGAAGTCGGCGCCGTTATCGCCGTCGCCGCCGACATTGATGGTCCGGTTGGCGCCGGTGGCGCCGATCCGCGTGCCGAAGTCGGCCAGGCGAGCGGTCGCGCCCTCGAAGACCCAGGTCTTGCCGGGCTGGACGTTGAAGCAGTTGGCGGCCTGGACGGTGGAGCCGTTGATCGTCGTCGAGCAGGAGACGAACGGGATGTCCGGGTCGTTGCGCGGGCTGGCCGCCTGGTTGTTCGCCAGCGTGGTCTGGCCCCAGCGCAGGATCTGCAGCTGCCGGCGGTTGAAGATCACCGTATTGCCGGTGTCGAAGATGCCGTCGGAAACCGGTCCATCGGCGGCGGCGGTCGGATCCGCGTCGGCGCCGAAGGTGCCCGGGTTGGCCCGATACCAGTCGATGTCCAGAATCCGGACTTCGTCGTTATGGTCGTATTCGCCGAACGCCCAGAGGTTCAGCCGGTCATCCAGCAGGTTTGCGCCGACGAGGACCGAGGCCCGGGTGTTGGCCTGGCCGTCCTGGTTGATCATGCCGTAGTTGGCGTCGATCTCCATGCCCTCGAAGTCCTTGCGGAGCACGAAGTTCAGCACGCCGGAGACGGCGTCGGCGCCGTAAACCGAAGAGGCGCCGCCGGTGACGATCTCGATGTTCTCGATCAGCAGGCGGGGAATGGTGTCGATGTCGACGGCCAGCGAACCGCCGTTGGAGCCGACCTGGCGGCGGCCGTTGATCAGGGTCAGGGTGCGGCCCGAGCCCAGCGAGCGCAGGTTGGCCAGCGACAGACCGCCGTCACCCAGGTTCGACCCGGTCGTGTCCGACGGGACCACCGAGTTCGACAGGGCCGGAATGGTGGCCAGATAGTCGATCATGGTCGTCTGGCCGGTCGTCAGCAGATCCTCGCGCGCCACGGTGATGAGCGGCGTCGGCGCGTTGGTCGGGTCACGACGGATGCGCGAACCGGTGACGACGACTTCGCCGATTTCGGTGGCGTCCTGGTCGGCCTGACCCTGGACGTTCACGCCCGGAAGCTGATCCTGGGCGAAGGCCGGAGCCGTGACAGCCATGACGCCCGCGAGGATCGTCGAGCCAAAGAGGTACTTGCGCTTGAGAAGCATGATGTTTGGGCCCCAACCAAAGAATGGATGCAATAGGCAACGCCCGCCTGGTGACGGTCGCTGCTTCGGACGGCCACGCTAACAGTAAAGAGGCGGGCGGCAAGGGATTGTGTCCGCTTCACGGCCACTCCGGCATACCGTTGTTACAATACGGACACAGTGTCGCCACGCGCCTGACAAGCGCGCCCGGCCGCTCGGCCCGGGGGCAGGCGCATTCAGAGGTTTTCGCGCAACCAGCCGGCCGCCCGCGCCACAATCCCGCCTTGATGGATGCGCGGAGCATCTGCAGCCGAGAGTTGTCTGGACATCAGCTTCCGGGCGGAAACGGCCTCGCGCGGACCATAGGCGGCGCGGAGCAGAACACCCGCCGCCGAGCAGAAGGCCGGGCCCGACGCCGCGTCTGCAAGGTGGGGCGCGCGCTGGGGCTTGCCCAGCCGCACGGGGCGGTCGAACACCCGCACGGCCAGTTCGCGCACGCCGTTCAGCTGGCTGGCTCCGCCCGTCAGGACCAGGCCCGCGCCGGGCTCCAGGCCCACGCCGGCGTTGCGCAGGCGATCGCGCAGCAGCTCCAGCGTCTCCTCGACGCGCGGGGCGATGACGGTCTTCAGCATGGCGCGCTGGACGAAGATCGGTCCCGCCGAGGGATCCTCGCCGCGCGGCGGGGCCTCCAGCATCTCGCGATCCTCATTGGCCGAGGCCATGGCCGAGCCGTGCAGGGTCTTGAGCCGCTCGGCCCCGGCCTTCGACGTCGACAGACCGCGGGCGATGTCGGCGGTCACATGATCGCCGCCGACGTTGAGGGATTCGATGTGCAGCAGGGAGCGTCCGCCCCAGACCGCCGCCGAGGTCGAGCCGCCGCCCATGTCGATGCAGACACAGCCCAGATCCATCTCGTCGTCTTCCAGCGCCGCCAGCGACGACACCACCGGCGCGGCCGCCACGCCCTGCAGATCGAGGTGGGCCAGCTCGAGGCAATGGCTCAGCCCGTTGAAGGCGCTCTCGGACATGGAGACCACCAGCAGGTCGAGGCCCAGCGAATGGCCCTTCATCGAGCGGGGATCGTGCACGCCCCTTGCCCCGTCCACCGACCAGGCGATGGGCAGAACATGGATCGGGCGTCGGTTCGGCAGGCGGATCTGGGCCAGAGCCATGGCGATGGCGCGCGCCAGATCGGCGTCGCCCACAGGCGTGGCCCCCAGCGAAACCCGCGCCTGGACGCGGTGACTGGCCATCTGGCCGATGGCGGTGGTGACGACGACGCCCGAGACCGGAGAACCGGCGGCGCGCTCGGCCCGCTCGACCGCATGGCCGATGGCCTGAGCCGCCTCGTCCATGTTGACGATGCCGCCGCCGCGCACGCCGCGCGACTGGACGTGCCCCGCCCCCGCGACGCGGATGGTGCGGTCGGCGTGACGCACGCCCTCGGGCTTCATGATGAAGCAGGCGACCTTTGACTGGCCGAGATCCAGCGCCGCCACGACGGGCGCGCGTCCCGCGGCGCCCTTGGCGCCGTCCACAGTTTTGTCCACAGACCGTCCGGCCATAAGCGTTCCCTACCCTACGCGGCGCCGGCGGAGGGCCGGACGGCGACCTCCCCCGGCGTTCTCAGATCGATGCGGTCGAAGCCCAGCTCCAGCAGCCGTTCGCGCTGGTCCAGCGCATCGAGCTGGATCAGGGCGGCGTCCTGGTCGGTGGCGGGCAACTGGATCAGGCTGCCGTCCTTCAGTCTCAGGTCCCAGCGGCGTTCGTCGACGCGGACCAGCGCCTCGACCCGCGCCTGCAGGCCGGGTCTCTGGGCGATCAGCGGCAGGACCTCGGAGGCGGCCTGTTCGGCGCCCTTGCCGACGACCAGCGGCAGGTTGGGATAGCGGCCGGCGTCGGCGCCGGCGATCACGACGCCATGGCTGTCGATGACCCGGTTGCGGCCGCCGGCCTGCCACACGGCCAGACGGTCATGCTCGGTCACATGGACGATCAGGGTGTTGGGCAGCAGGCGCACCACGCGCGCGCCCTTGACCCAGCCGACCTGTTCGACCCGGCGGCGCACGGCGTCCAGGTCGATGGACGTCATGGGCTGGTCGGCCTGCAGCTGAACGGCGCGCTGGATGGTGGCGGTGGCTTCGGGGGACTCGCCCTCGATGAAGACCTTTTCGAGTTTCAGGCCCATGCCCGCCGCGGCCCCGTCGACGCCGTGGCTGATGGAGGCGCCGATCCGCTCGGCGCGCGCGCCGGTCGCCAGAACGGCCGCCAGAACCACGACGCCGGCGACGATGGAAATGATGACCGCGCGGGGAGACAGATCGAGGCGGCCCAGCGCCGCCATCTTGCCCGGCGTGGCCTGGGCGTTGCGGGGCGCGCGACCGCGCCCCTGTGATTTGGGAGCCGCGCCGCGTTTTGCAGGCTGGTTCGAACTCTGTCGCCGACCGCCGCGAACTACCGCGGGCATGAGGCGTCCTCCACCATCCACCGCACCAAAGCTTTATAGTCCATCCCGACATGGGCGGCCTGCTCGGGACTGAGCGAGGTCGGGGTCATGCCGGGCTGGGTATTGACCTCCAGAAGGACCAGATCGTCCTTAATATCGTCATAACGAAAGTCCGATCGCGACACGCCGCGGCAGCCCATGGCCGTGTGCGCCAGCTCCGATTCCCGCAGCGCCCGCTCGAACACATGCGGCGGCAGAACCGCCGGCAGCACGTGGTTGGAGCCGCCCGGCGCGTATTTGGCCTCGTAGTCGTAGAAGCCCTTCGTCGGGGTGATATCGGTGATGGTCAGGGCCCGCGGCCCCGACTTTTCCCCAAGCACGGTGACCGCCAGCTCCTTGCCGGCGATGAAGGGCTCGACCATCACCTGTTCGCCATAAGTCCAGGCGGCCTCGCCCGGCGCCGCGCACGGCGGCTCGCCTTCGCGCACCAGATAGACGCCGACCGACGACCCCTCGGCGTTCGGCTTGATCACATAGGGCGGCGGAATGACGTGGCCCCGCGCCACCTCGAAACGGTCGAACAGGCCGCCGCCGGGGACGACGACGCCCGCGGCGCGCAGCACGGCCTTGGACTTGTCCTTGTCCATGGCGAGAGCCGAGGCCAGCACGCCGGAGTGGGTATAGGGAACGGCCAGGGTTTCCAGCACGCCCTGGACGCAACCGTCCTCGCCCCATTCGCCGTGCAGGGCGTTGAAGACGACATCGGGCTTCAGCGCGGCCAGCACCTGGGCCAGATCGCGGCCGGCGTCGACGCGGGTGACCCGGGCCACCTGCCCTTCGAGGGCGTCGGCGCACATCCGGCCCGAGGACAGGGACACCTCCCGTTCGGACGACAGTCCGCCCATCAGGACGGCGACGTGCAGGTCTGCGAACGGGCGGGTCATGGGAGGATCAACTCGAAGCGGGCGGCCGGACCCTCTTGATCTCCGATCAGGGTTTACGTCGCGTTTACTTTGACGTCGACGCGCGCGGTTTCGACACGTTCAGGCCTGTGAGGTCCACGGGGTCGACGCATGATGAAAGGGTGTGGGCGGTGTCGCGCGAGATCGTCCGCCAGTATCAGCCCGAGACGCCGCGTTCACGCGACCGCCTGGTCGCTTCGTCGGGTAGCGGGCCTGATGCGTTTCGTCGTTCGCGTGACGGCGCCCGTCAAACGGCTGTCAGCGATCCTCCACCAGGCTGCGGTAGGCGCGCCAGCTGGCGAGACCCAGCCAGGGGAAGATGACGATCAGGGCCAGGAATCCGGTCGCTGCCGACAGCAGCAACAGCACGGTGATGATCACGGCCCAGAGAAGCATTGGGAAAAAATTCGCATTGACCGCGCGCACACTGGTCGCGACCGCCGCGAAGACGTTGGCGCTGGGGTTGAGCAGCATGGGCGCGGACACGACCACCAGGGCGAAGGTCACAAAGGCCAGGACGCCGCCGGTCACCGTTCCGGTCAACAACATGGCGCGCCCCTCGCTCGAGCCGACGGCGAAGGCGACCAGGGAGTCCACGTCGCGATGTATCTGATAAGTCGACAGGCCGTAGACGATCTGCGCGACACGACCCCAGAGGAAGTAGATCATCACGAGAAGCAGGCTGAGATAGGCGACGTCCTGGCGGAAGGCGGCGCGGACGAACAGGATATGGCCCAGCCCGGGGCGCTCCCCCAGCTCAATCCTGCGGCCGGCCTCGTAAGGGCCCATCGCAAGGATGGGCGCGACCATGACGAACCCGATCGTCAGCACGATCATCCAGAATGCGCCGTTGGTGACATAGACGCCGTAGCAAAGCGCCAGGCTGGCCGCCGCGAGGCCGAGGCCGTACAGAAGCAGCGACGCCGGCGCCTTCGTCAGATCCCGCCAGCCCTCTGCCAGCCAGCCAAACGGCGCAGAGAGCCTGATCGTCCTGATGGCCGGCAGGCCCAGCGTCCCGTCCATACTTCCCCCCGGTCGAGTCCCTGAATGGTCTGGCTTCGGGGAAGGATGTCGCCGATCCCCACCGCTGGCAACCATCCCGAACGGATCACTTCGGGTTTGGCGCCGGGCGGCCGATGCGTTTGATTTCCCAGTCGAGCTGGACGCCGGTCTTGGCCAGGACATCCGCGCGCACGGCGTCGCCCAGCCCCTCGATATCCGCCGCCGTCGCCTCGCCGGGGTTGATCATGAAGTTGGAATGGAGCTCGCTGAACATGGCCCCGCCCCCGGTCGCCGTGAACAGCTTCCCGCGCCAGCCCGCCTCATCGACCAGCTTCCACGACGATTGCCCCGGCGGGTTCTTGAACGTCGAGCCGCCGGTCTTGTCGCGGATCGGCTGGGTCAGTTCGCGGCGCGCGGTGATCTCGGCGATGCGGGCGGCCACGGCCTCGGGATCGTCGGGCGTCCCGCGATACGTCGCCTCGATCCAGATGATGTCGGCCGGCGCCTCGGAGTGGCGGTAGGTGTAGCCGAAGTCGGCCAGCGCATAGTCGACCCGCTCGCCAGCCCGCGTCAGCCCCCGGGCCGACACCAGGATGTCCTTGGTCTCCGCGCCATAACAGCCGGCGTTCATGGTCAGGGCCCCGCCGATGGTGCCCGGAATACCCGCATAGAACTCCAGCCCCGCCAGCCCCGCCTTGGCCGACGCCTTGGCCACCATCGAGTCCAGCGCGCCGGCGCCCGCCGTAATCGTGTCGCCGTCGGTGGTGATCCCGGCGAACGGCCGCCCGGCCAGCCGGATGACCACCCCCTCGACCCCGCCGTCGCGGACGATGACGTTGGAGCCCACGCCGAGCACCGTCACCGGCACGGCCGGGTCCAGCGCCTTGAGGAAGTCGGCCAGGTCGTCGGCGTCAGCAGGAATGAACAGGGCGTCGGCGCTCCCGCCCACCCGGAACCATGTGAACGGCCCGAGCGGCTCGTCGCGCAGCAGCTTGCCGCGGACGGGGGGAAGGGTGTCGCGCCAGCTCATGAAGGCTCCTGGCCCGGGGTTTCATTGGGATAGGGGAAGAACAGCTCGTTGCCGTCCGGATCGACAACGACCATGAGTTTGTAGCCCCACCAGCCGTCCTTCACCTCGACGCCGCGGCCTTCAAGCTCGGCTCGCAGTGCATCGAGGACTGGCTCATCCAGCGAAATGAACATCAGACCCTTGCCGACACGTTCTGGCCATTGCGATCCAAGAATCAGGTCGCACCCTTGGCGGCTGACCTGGGCGACGCGAGTCACGCCGGCCTCGTCGAACGACCAGTCGCGGGTGAAGCCGAGCCGGTCGACATAGAATTCCAGCGCGCGCGCGACGTCGGCGACGCCGAGAACGGCGCGCGGATACCACTCAGACAACCAGCCCCTCCAGCTGCCCCGGCAGCGCATAGGCCCACTGGGTGATGTCCCCCGCCCCCAGCAGCACGACCAGATCGCCGTCCCTGGCCTCCGCCGCGATCACGCCCGGCAAGGCCTCGACGCTCTCCAACGGCTGCACCGAACGGTGGCCGAAGCGGCGGATGCCCTCGACCAGGGCGTTCTTGTCCACCCCCGCGATCGGGGTCTCGCCGGCCGCATAGACATCGGCCACGAACACCGCATCAGCGTCGGAGAAACAGGTCGAGAACTCCTCCATCAATGACTCCAGCCGCGTGAACCGGTGCGGCTGGACGACGGCGATGACCCGGCCCTCGGCCACCTGACGCGCGGCCTTCAGCACCGCCGCGATCTCGACCGGATGGTGGCCGTAGTCATCGACGATGCGAACGCCGCCGACCACGCCCGTGGTGGTGAAGCGCCGCCGCACGCCGCCGAAGCCCGCCAGACCGGCCTTGATCGCCTCGTCCGACACGTCCAGCTCGCGCGCCACGGCGATGGCCGCCAGCGCATTGGAGACATTGTGCCAGCCGGCCATGGGCAGGTGCAGGCCTTCGATCCGGATCGGCTCCTCCAGGGCGGCGAGACCCTGTTTCTGGATCACCACATCGAAGCGGCAGCCGTCAGGCGCCATCTGGCAGTTGTCGGCCCGGACCATGGCCTGGGGGTTGATCCCGTAGGTGACCAGCCGCCTGTTATCGATCGAGGCCACCAGCCGCTGCACCTCGGGATGGTCGAGGCAGACGGCGGCGAAACCGTAGAAGGGGATGTTCTCGACGAAGTCCACGAACGCCTTCCGCACCCCGTCGAAGTCGCCGTAGTGATCGAGGTGCTCGGGGTCGATATTGGTGACGATGGCCACCGTCGACTTCAGGCGCAGGAAGCTGCCGTCGCTCTCGTCGGCCTCGACCACGATCCAGTCGCCGTCGCCGACCTTGGCGTTGGTGCCATAGGCGTTGATGATGCCGCCGTTGACCACCGTCGGGTCCAGGCCGCCGGCGTCGAGAATGGCCGCCACCATCGAGGTCGTCGTGGTCTTGCCGTGCGTGCCGCCCACCGCGATCGAGAACTGCAGGCGCATCAGCTCGGCAAGCATCTCGGCCCGACGCACCAAGGGAATGCGGCGCTCGCGGGCCGTGACCATCTCCGGATTGGTCGGCTTGACGGCGGTCGAATAGACCACGGCCGAGACGCCGTCGCCGACGTGGGCGGCGTCATGGCCGATGAAGATGCGCGCGCCGAGCCGCTCCAGACGTTCGGTGTTGGCGCTGGCCTTGGCGTCCGAGCCCTGAACCGAATAGCCGATCTTGAGCATGATCTCGGCGATGCCGCTCATGCCGATGCCGCCGATGCCGACGAAATGAACGGGACCGAGGTCGAAGGGTACGGGGCGAAGTCGAGCGATCATCCCAGCGGATTAGCAAGGGTTCGGGGGGATTGCACCACCCCGCTGCGATCAGTCTTCGGCCACGAAATCCTGGGCGAACTCGGGAGCGTCCTCGTCGCCGGGCAGCAGGGGTTCGTCGTCGCCGTCGCCGGCGCGCGACGGGTCGGGCACCTCGAAACCGACGGGAATGGACAGATCCAGCAGGCCGGCCGCCTTCATCTCCTGCACGCCGGGCAGGTCGTAGAGGCTGGCGAGGCTGAAATGCTCGAGGAATTTGTCGGCGGTGGCGTAGGTGACAGGACGGCCGGGGGTACGGCGGCGGCCCTTCAGCCGGACGAAGCCCATCTCCAGCAGCAGGTCCAGCGTCCCCTTCGACAGCGAGACGCCGCGGACGCTTTCAATCTCGGCGCGGGTGCAGGGCTGGTGATAGGCGATGATGGCCAGGGTCTCGAGCGCGGCCTTCGACAGCCGGCGCGGCTCCTCCCGCTCCTCGGTCATCAGGAAGCCGAGGTCGGCGGCGGTGCGGAAACGCCAGCGGTCGGCGACGCACTCCAGCTCCACGCCACGGCCTTGGTAGCGCTCGCGCAGGGCCGAAATGGCGCCGCCCACGTCGGCCCCTTCAGGGAGGCGGCGCGCCAGCTCCGCCGCCGACAGCGGCCCGGCGGCGGCGAACAGCAGGGCCTCGACGCGGCGTTCGATCTCTCCGTGGTCGGGTGCGAACTGGATCACGGCATCAGCTCCAGCGGCTGCCCGCGCCCGCGGCGCTTCAGATACAATTCGGCGAAGGCCTCGGCCTGTTTCACATCCATGGCTCCCTCCTTCACCAGCTCCAGACTGGCCGAGAGCGTCGAGGCGGTAAAGCTGGCCTGGGTCGGGCCCTCGGCCTCGCTGCGGGCCGGCGCGACCTGTTCCAGCGGCGTCCATTGCTCGAGCCGGGGCAGGATGTCCCGCAGCCAGTCCCGCGCCGCCTCAAGGGCGAAGGCCTCGACCCGCTGGCCGGGATTGTACTGGCGCTGCCCCTCGCGCCGGCGCTGCGTCACATAGGCCGCCATCAGCTCGTACAGGCTGGCGTCGATCTGGTCGGAGGGGATGATCACGGTCGCCTCGGGATCGCCGCGGGTGAAGACGTCGCGCTTCAGCCGGGGCCGGCTGGTGATGGCCTCGACCGCCTTGCGCATGGCCTCCAGCTTCTGCAGGCGGAAGGCCAGGGCGGCGGCCATCTCCTCGGCCGGCGGCTCCTCTCCCTTCTTGTCGGTGCGGGGCAACAACAGGCGCGACTTCAGATAGGCCAGCCATGAGGCCATCACGAGATAGTCCGCCGCCAGCGCGAAATTCCGCCGCCGGGCCTCGTGGACGAAGGCCAGATACTGCTCCGCGAGCCTGGTGATCGACAGCTTCAGCAGATCGACCTTCTGCGTCCGCGCCAGCGCCAGCAACACGTGCAGGGGCCCCTCATAGCCTTCCAGATCGACCACGAAGGCCTCGCGGTCATCGACCTGTTCGGCGGCGGTGAAGTCCAGATTGGGCTGGAAGGCGTCGGTCATGGGATCAGGCCTGGGCCTCGCCGACGTCCGGGCCACGCACGGCGTCCAGCTTCCCGGCCAGCAGGGCGGCGAACCGCTCCCGGGCCTCGGGCTCATCCAGCGGTTCAGGCGTGTGGACGATGCGCGCCATGGCGGCCTCGGCCCGTTTCGCCGACGAGCCTTTCAGCCTGCCGACGCCCTCGGCCACTTCCCGCATCTCAGCAAGGTCGCCGTTGCAGTGCAGGACCACGTCGCAGCCGGCCTTCAGGGACGCTTCGGCCCGTTCCCGCAGCGAGCCGGACAAGGCCTTCATCGACAGGTCGTCGGTCATGATCAGCCCGCCAAAGCCCAGCTGATCGCGCATCAGGCGGATCGCCTTCTTCGAGGTCGTCGCCGGCCGCTTCGGATCGATCGCGTCGAACACCACATGCGCGGTCATGGCCAGAGGCATGTCCGACAGCGCCTTGAACGGCGCGAAGTCCCATCCGTCCAGCGTCACCAGATCGGCGTGCACCACCGGCAGGTCGTGGTGGCTGTCGGCGAAGGCGCGGCCGTGCCCGGGCATGTGTTTGATCACCGGCAGGACCCCGCCGGCCAACAGGCCCTCGGCCGCCGCCCGGCCCAGTTGCGCCACCGTGGCGGGATCATGGGCGTAAGCCCGGTCGCCGATGATGTCGTGGGCGCCCGGGACCGGTACATCCAGCACCGGGGCGCAGTCGACATTGACCCCGACGGCCTTCAGATCATGCGCGATCAGCCGTGCTCCCAGCCGCACCAGTTCCCGCGCCGCCAGCGGATCGTTGGTCGCCTTCAGATAGGCTTCGCCCGGCGGATATTTCCGCCAGTGCGGCGGGCCCATCCGCTGCACCCGGCCACCCTCCTGGTCGATCAGGATCGGGCAGGCCGGGTCGCCGATGCAGTCCCTCAGTTCGGCGGTCAGGGCCCGCATCTGCTCGGGGCTGTCGACGTTGCGCCGGAACAGGATGAAGCCCCACGGCCGCGCGTCGTCGAAGAAGGCCTTTTCGGCCTCCGTCAGCCGAAGGCCGCTGCAGCCGTAGATCGCGGCGGAGGTCATCCGCGCATCAACGCACGAAGCAGTCGCCGCCGCCGGCCTTGATCGCGTTGCAGAGGCCGGCGGCCTGTTCGCGGCTCAGTCCGGTGACGGTGGTGCGATAGACGGTCGAGCCATTGGACGCCGTCACCTCCTGCACCCGCTTGTCGGCGCCGCTGGTGAACTGCGGATAACGGCCGACGACTGCGGCGAACTCGCGGTCCGCCAGGCTGGGAGTCGAGAAGGCGCCGATCTGGACGCCCGAGGTTCCGCCGACGGCGGGCGCGGGCCGCGGCTCGGCCTTTTCGGCGGGAGGCGCGGCGGGGGTCGGACGCGGCG
>NZ_JBAZOS010000055.1:0-11438 GCF_041648615.1 Brevundimonas sp. | reverse complement strand
ATGGACCAGGGCCTGCGCTTCGCCATCCGCGAAGGCGGCCGCACCGTCGGCGCCGGCGTGGTCTCCAAGATCAACGAATAGTGGCCTTCTCCCTCCCCCGAAGTGGGGAGGGAGAAAAGACCAGACGGCCCCCGGAGCGATCCGGGGGCCGTTTTGCTGTGGGGTTTCCTTCTCCCGCAAGGGGAGAAGGACGGCTCAGACGAACTCCACCACCACGCCCGGCTTGACCCCGGACGCCAGCTGTTCGACGTCCCAGTTGGTCAGGCGGACGCAGCCGCTGGAGACGGCCTTGCCGATGGTCGCGGGATCCGGCGTGCCGTGGATTCCGTAGGTGTCGCGCGACAGGTCGATCCAGGTCGAGCCGACGGGATTGTTGGGCCCGGCCGGGACGACGACCTTTTTCTTGCCGTCGCCATAGGTGACTCGCGAGGGATCGTAGGTGTAGTTCGGCTCGGGCGCGATCGCCCGCACCGTGTGGGACCCTGACGGGGTCGGCATTTCGCCGCTGCCGATGGTGGCGGGATAGAAGGCCAGCAGGACGCCCTCGGCGTCGAACGCGCGAACCGAATTCTCGGTCTTGTCGACCACGATCCGGGCCACCTCGCCCGACAGGCCGGCGGGACCGTTGGCGGCCACCACGATCGTCTGGCCGGCGCGGCCGAAGTCGACGCCCGGGTTCAGCGCCGAGAGGAGGGCCTCGCTCATGTGGAATTTCTCGGCCATCGCCTCGCGGGCGTCGGCATAGCCGACGGTCTCGAGCCGGGCCATGGCCTCGATGTCCTCGGGCACGGCGCCGATGAACGGGCCCGCCGCGTCCGCCGCGGTGATGGTGTAGTCCGTCAGCACCCGGCCGCCGTCCGCCGACGTCAGCTTCGCGAACACCGCCGCATCGAGTTCGCCGTCGGACTCGAGATCGTTGGCCTTCTCGAAGGCGGCGATCGCCTGGCGCGTGTTCTCGCCGCCCAGTCCGTCGATGATGCCCGGCGAGAAGCGGGTGCGATCCAGCAGGATCTGGGCCCGCACGATCGCCGGGTCCGCGGTCGCTTCGGCGGGGAGGGCGCCGCCGACGGCTCCGGCGCTGGAACCCGCCCTCTCAGCCGCACCGGCCTCGGCCGCCGTCGGCGTCGGCGGGGTGAAGGCAGCCGATTCGATGGATTGGCGCAGACCGGACGCCGCGGTCGAGTCCGCCGAGACCGCCCCGGTGTCGCGCGGCTCGCGCGGCTCTGAGCAGGCGGCGGCGAGCAGGGGAAGGACGGCGACGAGGGCGAGGCGGGGACGGCGAATGATCATGGGAGCTCCGACGGAAGATGCACAACGCAACACCCTCCATGGCCGCCCGTTCCGTCAGCGCAGGCTGGCGGCCAGGCCTTCGGCCGTGATCCCGGCCCAGCAGGCGTACCCTTCGTCATTGAGGTGGAGGTCGTCGGGACCGACCCCGCCGCGCTCGAGTCCGGTCCAGTCAGACATCGCCGCGAAGCGCCGCAGGACGGCATAGCCGACCCGACCGCCCTCCAGCTCGATCAGGCGAGCCATCTCTGCGAGCGCCGGATTGCGACCGCGGAACGCCGGGTTGGACGTATTCTGCGGAAGCCGTTGGGGATCGATCAGCAGCACCTCGACGCCGGCCTGGTCCAGCACCGCCTCGCCGCGCCGGAAATCGGCGAAGACGTCGTCCATCGGCCGATCGCGCAGGATGTCGTTGGTCCCCAGCTGCCAGATCACCAGATCGGGCCGGGCGGCGGCGGTTTCGGCGGCCAGCCGGTCGGCCGTCTCCTTCGCCGTCTCGCCCCCGATTCCCTTGTTGATCACGGTGACCTCGACGCCCGGCAGCCGCTGTTCCAGCCCGGCCTCGAGCAGGGGGACGAAGCCGAGCCCGGGCCGGCTGGCGCCGACGCCCTCGATCGACGACGAGCCCA
The DNA here is from genome assembly GCF_041648615.1 of Brevundimonas sp. GTDB lineage: Bacteria > Pseudomonadota > Alphaproteobacteria > Caulobacterales > Caulobacteraceae > Brevundimonas. Next base: position 9,522 of record NZ_JBAZOS010000055.1, on the reverse strand, counting down.
TCGCCAGAATCGTCAGCCGGCCGGCCGCCACCGCCGCGCGGCTGCGGTCGAGACCGCCGTTGGCGACGACGTGGCCGGCCGAGACCGGACAGGCCCCGGGCGCCGTCTGCAGCAGGAGGGCGAGGGCCAGCGCGGCGGCGGTGATCACGGATTGGGCTTTCCGGTCGCGGGGTCCGTGGCGGTTTCGCCCGAGTTGGACGATCCTTCCGAACCGCGCGGCTCGGTGGCGGGGTGAGGCGGTTCACCCTCGCGCGCGGGCGTGCGCTGGTTCTCGTTTTCCGTTTCACGGTTGGGCGGACGGCGGGGGTCGGTCATGGCTGGCTCCGGAACAGGCGAGGGCGACTGGATCGGCAACGCGTGCCGACGGGCGAGGCTCCGCACAGACTTCATTCACCATGAACACTCACCGGCCTGAAACGGGACCCGTGCGACACAGGACGGGAACAGCGAGCCGCCGCGCCCGCCCGAGGGAAGCCGCATGACCGGATTGAAGGTCGATATCGTCAGGGTCGACGCGCTGGACGAGGCCGCGTGGGCGGACTGGCGCGCCATGCTGGCGGCCGACCCCTCGCTGAACAGCCCCTATTTCCGGCCCGAGTTCGCCCAGGTCGCCGGACGCATCAGTCCGAACGCGGCGGTGGCGGTGTTCTCGCGCGGCGGACAGACGGTGGGCTTCTTCCCGCACCAGCGGCGGGGCGGGGCGATGCAGCCCCTGGCCGCGCCCATGAACGACTATCACGGCGTCATCGCCTTTCCGGGTCAGGCGCCGTCGCTCGAGGAGGCGGCCGCCGTGCTGGGCGCGGCCCGGCTGAACGTCACGGCCTGGGTCGGCGAAACCGCCCTCGGCGAGGACCGGCGCACCGTCCAGGTCGAGCTGGGCGAGGGCGGCTACGCCGGCTGGTACGCCGACCGCCGGGCCAACCAGGGCAAATTCTTCAAGGACAAGGAACGCGCACGCCGCAGCATGGAAGCCGAGCTGGGTACGCTGCGGGTCGAGCGCGGCCTGCGCGACCCGGCCCTGCTGGACTGGCTGATCGCCCTGAAGCGGGACCAGTACGCGCGCACCGGCCGGCACGACATCTTCGCCTGCGGCTGGACGGCGGAGCTGCTGCACGCCCTGCTGCAGGAAGACCGCGACGGCTTCGGGGCGTCCATGGCCGGGCTGTGGGCGGGCGACCGGCTGACGGCGATCGAATATTCGCTGCACGCGGGTGACCAGTATCATTTCTGGTTCCCCGGCTACGACCCGGCCCTGGCGCGCTGTTCGCCCGGCATCCTGCTGAGCATGGACACCATGCGGCTGGCGTCGGAGCTGGGCTATCGCACCTTCGACTTCGGGTTCGAGGGCGAGCATTACAAAAAGTACTTCTGCAATGGCGCGCGGATGGTGCGCGAGGCCGTGGTCCTGAAGCCCGGTCTGGGCGCGACGGTCAGCGAGGCGGCGGTCGGGGTGCTGGGCGCGCCCGGCCAGCGGCTGCGCACCAGCGTGCGGCGGCGCTGGGCGGCCATCGAGGCCTGCGAGACGACTTCGGGCGCCCGGTTCAGGGGCGCGGTCCAGGCCGCGGGCGCGGCGCTTGCAAAGGTCCGCCAGAGCACCACCCGATCCGTTCCGGCCTGAGACACTCCATGAGCGACGCGCGCACCCGGTATTCCGGCCCGATTACACAGGCCGAGGTCCATCCGCACAGTCTGGCGGCGCAGGGGTTCGCCTCGGATGAGGCGCTGGCGGCGGTGCTGGACCGCTATCCGGCCGAACTGTTCGACATCAATCTGTACGACTACGACGCGGCGGGGCAGGTCTCTCTGCGCACCGGAGCGCGGGGACGGCTGAACGGCGCGGAGCTGCTGGCGGCGATCCAGCAGGGGCGGCTGTGGGTCAATCTGCGCGAGGTCGAGACCGGCTGGCCCGAGCTGTGGGCCGCGGCCATGGCGGAGTTCCGCGTCGTGCAGGCCGCCTATCCGGGCCTGCGGGCGGTCAGGAACGCCGGCCAGCTGATCCTGTCCTCGCCCAAGGCCGGGGCGCCGTATCATTTCGACGCGGCGGGGGTGGTGCTGTTCCACATGCGCGGGCGCAAGCGGATCTTCGTCTATCCCGGCGACGAGGCGCATCTGGCCGAGGCGGACATGGAGCAGGTGGTGTCGCGCCAGACGACCGAGGAACTGCCCTATTCGCTGGCCTTCGAGGCCGACGCCCAGGTGGTGGACCTCGAGCCGGGGCAGGCCCTGACCTGGCCCATCTATGCGCCGCACCGGGTCGAGAACCTCGACCGGTTCTGCGTCTCCCTGTCGATGGATTTCCAGACCTGGCCGTCGCGGTTCAGGAACGGCGCCCTCTATACCAACGCCGTGCTGCGCAGCCGGGGCGGGCGGCCGCGCCTGACCGACCGGATGGCCCCGCCCGAGCTGGCCGCCCGCTGGGCCGCCTCCCTGGCGCTGAAGCGGGTCGGCGGGCTGAAGAGCCGCATCGCCCGGTTCGAGCGCGACTTCGAGCCGGAGATCGGCGCCGCTGACGGCGCCGGCGCGCTGAGGGCCTGAGCGGAATCCGCCGGGGAATTGGATGACGCATTCCAGAGAGTTCGACGACGGAATTCCAGCGATTCCGACGACCCGGATGAATTCGAAGTCATGACCTCGTTTTAAGCTGACTTCACTGTAGGCCAGCCGCACCTTCCCGGAACAGTCCGGAGAGGGAAGCCGACATGAAACTCGCCATCGTATCCGCCGCCGCCATCGCCGCCGCCGCCATGGCCGCGCCCGCCTTCGCCAAGCCCGGCCCCGAGGTCCACATCCGCCACGCCGTGGCCCGTGTCGCCGTCGTGGTCGAGGACCGCCATGACATCGCCGTGGAGATCGAGCAGGGATCGTCGGACCTGCCCGCCGTGCGGGTCACGCGCGACGGCGCCGAGGTCCGCATCGACGGCGGCCTGCGCCGACGCGGCTTCCTGAATGGCGGAGACGGCATCCGCAACTGCAACTCGGGCCCCGACAATCCGGCGCAGCCCGGCGACGGGGCTTCGGTCGAGGTGCGCGGCGTTGGCCGGGTCAACCTCTCCGACGCGCCGCTGATCCTCATCCGCACGCCCCGCAACGTGGAGGTCGACGCTTCGGGGGCGGTGTTCGGCTCGGTGGGTCGCGGCGCGGCTTCCATCGACCTGGGCAACGCCGGCTGCGGCTACTGGAACGTCGCCAACACCGAGGGCGAGCTGTCGCTGAGCATCGCCGGATCGGGGGATATCCGCGCCGGGACCTCGGGAGCCCTCGACATCAGCATCGGCGGGTCGGGGTCAGTCACCGCCGGCGCCACCCGCAACCTCGACATCTCCATCGGCGGCTCGGGCGACGTGGTGGTCGCGCGCGCCGACGGGCCGACGGATGTCTCCATCGGAGGCTCGGGCGACGTGGATATCCGCGGCGGGAACGTCCCCGACCTCAGCATCAGCATCGCCGGATCCGGCGACGTGAACTTCGGCGGCGTCGCCGGAGACGTGGACGTGTCGATCGTCGGCGGCGGCGACGTGACTGTGGCCCGCGCCACCGGCTCCGTCAGCCGGTCCATCGTCGGAGGGGGAGACGTGCGCATCGGCAGCTGACGCCCCCTTCAGCTGCTGCGACGGGGAAGGCCCGGGAGCGTGGAACCCTCCGGGCCTTTTCCTTGCCCGCCGCCCAACGAAAAGCCCCGGCGGATCGCTCCGCCGGGGCTCTGTCGTTCCAGCCGGGAAACGCTGACTACAGCGCGCCGGCCAGGGCGCCGATGCCGGCGACCGTGCGGCCCAGGTCCGCACCGGCGCGGTCACGCGTCTGCAGATCGCCGCCGAACGAGAAGCGCAGGCCGACCGACACGGTGTCGGCGTCCAGGTCGAAGTCCTCGAACTCGGCGTGGGTGTAGCCGGCCGTCAGGCTGATGCCGGTGTCCGCGAACTGGTATTCGCCGCCGACATTGGCTGAAAAGCCGTCGGTGTCGACGCCGCCGGCGTCGATGGTGCTCCAGCCCAGGCCGCCGTTCACGCGCAGGTTCGGCCTGATGAAGTAGGCCGCGTCGCCGCCGAGGCTCCAGATGTCGGCGTCCACGCCTTCGATCGTCTCATAGGCCAGCGAGCCGGTGAGGGTGACCTTGTCGAAGCGCGTCTGGGCTTCGGCGCCGAACGACCACAGCTGCTCGTCAGCCGCTTCCGAGCCGCCGACGAAAGCGCCGACGCGCACGTCGCCGAACGTTCGGCTGCCGTGGACGCGTCCGTTGACGGCGCTGTCGTCCTGGTTGGCCGCGCCGTCGATGGCGTAGGCGAAGGCGCCGTCGACCGTCACGGTCCAGTCGCCCGAGACCGGGACGGCGAAGCCGGCGTCCAGCGCCACGGCTTCGCTTTCGGCGCCCAGACCGGCGACGTCGAGTTCCGTGTTCGTATAGGTGACGCCGATCGAGCCGACGCCGTCCTGGGCGAAGGCGGGGGCGGCGGCGAGGGCGGCCACGGCGGCCGTGGCGAGGAAGAGAGACTTCATTCTTGTTTTCCGTTGTCGCAGGCACGGGGAGTCGGCCGCGAGCAAGGCCCGGCTAACAGCGGGCTGACGAGCTTTGCTATTACAAAGCTGTCATAAAACAATGGCTTCTATAATATGTAGCGTGCGAGCCACGCATTGTGTCCGCCGTACGGCGGACAAGCGTAAGCATAACGGCGCACTGTGAATCCGCGGACAGGAACGGCCCGGATCGTCTCTGAACGGGTCCCGGCGTCAAAGGCGGAGCGGCGACGAGGGCCAACCGGACCGGACTGGCCTGCGCCGGACGGCGGGAAACCGCCGAAACCGGCGAAACCCAGTCTCCGCCACCTTTTCGCCGCTTGACGAAACGGGACTCAATCGTCATAAGCGCCAACTCTTGTTGGACCGGCTGTGCATCCCACCTGTTTTCGGGATGCAGACGCGGTTCGCAGGAACGACCTCGGACCCTGTTCTTTGCAGTGACCCAGGACTTCAACGGCCTTCGCGGTTCGCTGCGTGGGCCGATCGTTTTTGCGGACGTGCGTACTCTGAAGGCATCGCGCCTGAAGGCCTCCGGTCTTTGAAATGGTTCACAGGGACGCAGGTTCGCCTGCTTGGGAAATACGACCGATATGGATCAAAGCATCCGCATCAGGCTCAAGGCCTTCGATCACCGCGTCCTCGACTTTTCGACGCGCGAAATCGTCAACACGGCCAAGCGCACGGGCGCGACCGTTCGCGGTCCGATCCCGCTGCCGACCCTGATCGAAAAGTTCACCGTGAACCGCTCGCCGCACGTCGACAAGAAGTCGCGCGAGCAGTTTGAAATCCGCACGCACAAGCGTGTCCTCGATATCGTCGACCCCACCCCGCAGACTGTGGACGCGCTCATGAAGCTCGACCTGTCCGCCGGTGTGGATGTCGAGATCAAGATTTAATAAGAAAGAGGCGGGATCCGATGCGCACGGGCGTGATCGCCAAGAAACTGGGTATGACGCGTGTCTTCGCTGAAGACGGCGCGCATGTTCCAGTCACGATCTTGCAGCTGGATGGCTGTCAGGTCGTGGGTCAGCGGACTCAGGAGCGGGACGGCTATGTCGCCCTGCAGCTGGGTGCTGGCTCCAAAAAGGCCAAGAACACCAACAAGGCTCAGCGCGAATCTTTCGCCAAGCTTGAAGTGGAACCCAAGGCCTATGTCACCGAGTTCCGCATCGATGCGGACGCCATGATGGATGTGGGCTCCGAGTTCTCGGCTGACCACTTCGTCGCCGGCCAGAAGGTCGACGTCCAGGCCGAGACCATCGGCAAGGGCTTCGCCGGCGCCATGAAGCGCTGGAACTTCGGCGGTCTGCGGGCGACCCACGGCGTCTCGGTCTCGCACCGTTCGCACGGTTCGACCGGTCAGCGTCAGGATCCGGGCAAGACGTTCAAGGGCAAGAAGATGGCCGGCCACTACGGCACGGAAGTCGTCACCACCCAGAACCTCACCGTGTTCCGCGTCGACGTCGAGCGTGGCCTGCTGCTGATCAAGGGCGCCGTGCCCGGTCACGAGGGCACCTGGGTCAAGGTTCGCGACGCCATCAAGAAGGCCCGTCCGGCCGACGCCCCCTTCCCGGGCGGCGTCAAGTCGAACGCCAAGGCTTCGGCCGAGCAACCCGCCGCCGCGGAAACGCCGGCTGAGGACGTCGCCGTGGTCGAAACCACCGAAGGCGGTGAAGCGTAATGAAACTCTCGGTCATCAATCTCGACGGCAAGGCCGCCGGTGACGTCGAACTGTCGGAAGCCGTCTTCGGCATCACCGACATTCGCGGCGACATCCTGGCCCGTTACGTCAACTGGCAACTGGCCAAGCGCCGCGCCGGCACCCACAAGGTCCAGACCCGGAACGAGAACTCTCGCACCGGCAAGAAGATGTACAAGCAGAAGGGAACCGGCGGCGCCCGTCACGGTTCGCGTCGCGCCCCGCAATTCGTCGGTGGTTCGCGCGCCTTCGGCCCGGTCGTTCGCGACCACGGCTTCTCCCTGCCCAAGAAGGTTCGCGCCCTGGCCCTGCGTCACGCGCTGTCGGCCAAGGTCGTCGCCGGTGATCTGGTCATCGTCGACAGCATCTCGCTGAAGGACGCCAAGACCGCCGGTCTGCGCGAAACCCTCGGCAAGCTGGGCTGGACCCGCACGCTGATCATCGCCGGTCCGGAAGTCGACACGAACTTCGGCCTGGCCGCCCGCAACATTCCGATGGTGAACGTGCTGCCGAACGCCGGCCTGAACGTTTACGACATCCTGCGGGCCGACAAGCTGGTGCTGACCAAGGCGGCGATCGAAGCGATCGAAGCCACCTACAAGGACTACACCCCGTCGCGTCGTGAAGCCGAGGCCGCCTCGGCCGCCAAACCGGCTGCCAAGACGAAGAAGGAGGCCGCGTAATGGCTGGCGCCAACCCCACCGTAAAACACTACGACACCATCCTGGCCCCGATCATCACGGAAAAGGCCACGATCCTGTCGGAGCAGAACAAGGTCGTGTTCCGCGTCTCGGGCACCTCGACCAAGGACGAGATCGCAGCCGCGGTCGAAAGCCTGTTCAAGGTCAACGTCCTGAAGGTCAACACCCTGGTTCAAAAGGGCAAGACCAAGCGCTTCCGCGGCATCATGGGCCGTCGGGTCGACATCAAAAAAGCGATCGTGACGCTGAAAACATACAATCCGACATCGCCGGGCCGTCGCGCCCTGGTGCTGATCGACCGTTCGGAGCTCCATAAAGGACGCCCCGAGAAGTCGCTGACCGAAGGCCTGACCAAGTCGGGCGGCCGGGGCGCTGGCGGTCGTATCGCCGTCCGCTTCCGCGGCGGCGGCGCCAAGACGCTGTACCGCAAGATCGACTTCAAGCGCCGGAAGTTCGCCACGGCGACCGTCGAGCGTCTGGAATACGATCCGAACCGGACCGCCTTCATCGCCCTCATCGTCTATGAGGACGGCGAAAAGGCCTACATCATCGCGCCGCAACGCCTGAAGGCGGGCGACTCGGTCGTGGCCGGCGAGAAGGTCGACGTGAAGCCGGGCAATGCGATGCCGCTGCGCTCGGTGCCGGTCGGCACGATCATCCACAATATCGAAATGAAGCCGGGCAAGGGCGCCCAGCTGGCCCGTTCGGCCGGCGCCTACGCCCAGCTGGTCGGTCGCGATCAGGGCTACGCCCAGATCCGTCTCGGCTCGGGCGAGCTTCGCATGGTTCTGGACGGCTGCATGGCCACTGTGGGCGCGGTTTCGAACCCCGACCACATGAACCAGAACCTCGGCAAGGCCGGCCGCGTCCGTCACATGGGCTGGCGTCCGCACGTTCGCGGCGTCGCCATGAACCCGATCGACCACCCGCACGGTGGTGGTGAAGGCCGGACCTCTGGCGGTCGCACCCCGGTTACGCCGTGGGGCAAGGACACCAAGGGCACCCGCACCCGCAAGAACAAGGCGACGGACAAATACATCATCCGTACCCGCCACGTTAAGAAGGCTCGCTAAAGATGGCTCGTTCCTCCTGGAAAGGCCCGTTTGTCGACGGGTATCTGCTCAAGAAGGCCGACGCCGTCTCGACGTCGGGCCGCAAGGACGTGATCAAGACCTGGTCGCGTCGCTCCACCATCCTGCCGCAGTTCGTGGGCCTTACTTTTGGCGTCCACAACGGTCACAAGCACGTTCCCGTGCACGTGAACGAGGACATGGTCGGCATGAAACTGGGCGAGTTCTCGCCCACCCGTTCGTTCCCCGGCCACGCCGCGGACAAGAAGGCGAAGCGGAAGTAACATGCCCAAGACCAACAACCCCCGCCGTGTCGGCAATACGGAGGCCCGCGCCAAGCTGGTCAACGTCCGTATCAGCCCCCAGAAGCTGAACCTGGTCGCCGCCTCAATCCGCGGCATGCCGGTGCAGAAGGCGCTGAACGAGCTTGAGTTCAGCCGCAAGCGCATCGCCACCGACGTTCGCAAGGTGCTGTATTCGGCCGTCTCCAACGCCGAGAACAACCACAACCTCGACATCGACAATCTTGTCGTGGCCGAGGCCTTCGTGGGCAAGAACCTGGTGATGAAGCGTTTCTCGAGCCGTGCTCGTGGTCGCTCGTCGCGCATCCTGAAACCGTTCAGCGAGATCACCATCGTGGTCCGTGAAGCCGGCGAGGCCGCCTGATGGGTCAGAAAATCAATCCGATCGGTTTCCGCCTCGGCGTGAACCGCACCTGGGACAGCCGCTGGTTCGCCGACGGCCCGTCCTACGCCCGGCTGCTGCACCAGGACTTGGCGCTGCGCACCTGGCTCAAGGAACGCCTGAACGCCGCCGGCGTCTCGCGCATCATCATCGAGCGTCCGCACAAGAAGTGCCGCGTGACGATCTACGCCGCCCGTCCGGGCGTCGTGATCGGCAAGAAGGGCGCCGACATCGAGAAGCTCCGCAAGGACATCTCGGCCCGCACCGAAGGCGAAGTTCACCTGAACATCGTCGAGGTCCGCAAGCCTGAAACCGACGCCCAGCTGATCGCCGAGAACATCGCGCAGCAGCTGGAACGCCGGATCGCCTTCCGCCGCGCCATGAAGCGCGCAATGCAGTCGGCCATGCGTCTCGGCGCCAAGGGCGTCCGCATCAACGTCTCGGGCCGTCTCGGCGGCGCGGAAATCGCGCGGATGGAATGGTATCGCGAAGGCCGCGTGCCGCTGCACACCCTGCGCGCCGACATCGACTACGGCTTCATTCAAGCCAAGACGACCTACGGCATCATCGGCGTGAAGGTCTGGGTGTTCAAAGGCGAAGTGCTCGAGCACGACCCGATGGCCCAGGACAAGCGCTGGGCTCTGGAAGCCTCGGGTCCGTCGTCGAACGAAGGCCGCGAACGCGGTGGCCCGCGCGGAGACCGTGGTCCCCGTCGTGGTCGTGAGGGCTAAGGAACATGCTGCAGCCTAAGAAAACCAAATACCGCAAGGCCTTCAAGGGCCGGATCCATGGCTCGGCCAAGGGCGGCTTCTCGCTGAACTTCGGTTCGTATGGCCTGAAGACCCTCGAGCCG
>NZ_JBAZOS010000054.1:0-11885 GCF_041648615.1 Brevundimonas sp. | reverse complement strand
CGCAACGGCGTCGACGTGGCCAAGAAGGCCGCCGCCGCCAAGCTGGTGAAGACCGACGAGAACCCGGACGGCGTCGATTCCGCCCGGTTCGGCGTCGCCTTCAAGGAATGCGAAGCCCACGTCCTGCGTCGCGACATCATCGACAACGGCCACCGCGTCGACGGCCGCGCCCTCGACAAGGTCCGCGACATCGTCTCGGAAGTCGGCGTCTTCCCGCGCACCCACGGCTCGGCCCTGTTCACCCGCGGCGAGACCCAGGCCATCGTCGTCGCCACCCTGGGCACCGGCGAGGACGAGCAGTACGTCGACTCGCTGGCCGGCACTTACAAAGAGAAGTTCCTGCTGCACTACAACTTCCCTCCCTATTCGGTCGGCGAGACCGGGCGGATGGGCGGCGCGGGCCGTCGGGAAATCGGTCACGGCAAGCTGGCCTGGCGGGCGATCCGTCCGATGCTGCCGTCGTCGGAAGACTTCCCCTATACGATCCGCATCGTCTCCGAGATCACCGAGTCCAACGGCTCGTCCTCGATGGCTTCGGTCTGCGGCGCCTCGCTGGCGCTGATGGACGCGGGCGTGCCGCTGGTGCGCCCGGTCTCGGGCATCGCCATGGGCCTGATCCTCGAGCCGTCGGGCGAGTTCGCCATCCTGTCCGACATCCTGGGTGACGAAGATCACCTCGGCGACATGGACTTCAAGGTGGCCGGCACGCGCGAGGGCATCACGTCCCTGCAGATGGACATCAAGGTCGCGGGCATCACCGAAGAGATCATGCGCAAGGCGATCGCCCAGGCTTCGGCCGGCCGCCTGCACATCCTCGACGAGATGGACAAGGCCATCGACGGCGCCCGCACCGAGCTGGGCGAGTACGCGCCCAAGATCGAGTCGATCAAGGTTCCGACCGACAAGATCCGCGACATCATCGGCACCGGCGGCAAGATCATCCGCGAGATCGTCGAAAAGACCGGCGCCAAGATCAACATCGAGGACGACGGCACGGTGAAGATCGCCGCCTCGGATCAGGAGAAGATCGACGCCGCCAAGGCCTGGATCACCTCCATCGTGTCCGAGCCCGAGCCCGGCATGATCTACACCGGCAAGGTCGTGAAGGTCGTCGACTTCGGCGCCTTCGTGAACTTCTTCGGCGCCAAGGACGGCCTGGTCCACGTGTCCCAGATCGCCCTGGAACGCGTCGCCAACCCGGCCGACGTCCTGACCGAAGGCCAGGAGGTCAAGGTCAAATTCCTGGGCATGGACGATCGCGGCAAGACCAAGCTGTCGATGAAGGTCGTCGATCAGGTGACCGGCGAGGACATCACCGACAAGATCAACGCCGAACGCGCCGAACGCGGCGAGCCGGCCCTGTCGGACGACACCGGCGGCCGTCCCAAGCGTGAAGGCGGCGGCGGTGACCGCGACCGCGGCCGCAGCCGTCGCTAGGACGCGGCGACTTCGCTGAATGAAGGAGGCCCCGGTGGAAACGCCGGGGCCTTTTTCATGGCGGCGGGCCAGCAAGGCGAACAACCCGTCTCCTCCCTGTTCGCGTAGCGAACGGGGAGGTGGCGCGGCGCGGCTTCGCGCCGTGACGGAGGGGTTCTGTCCGCGTGCGCGGCCGGCGCCCCTCCACCGCTCCGCGGTCCCCCTCCCCATCGCTTCGCGACAGGGAGGAGACAGGCGGGCCCGCCGGCGCCTATCCTTTCGCCGGGTTTGCAGCGGAAAGGGCGCACCGATGAGCACCGACGGCCACTATCTCGCGGTCTTCACCTCGAACAAGACCAGCCCGAAATGGCGGGCCTGGTATGCGATGAGCGAGGCCGAACAGCGCACGAAGGCCGAGATCGGCGTGGCCGCGGTGAAGGCCTGGGACGCGGCGCATCGGGACGTCATCGTCTATCAGGGCGGGCCGCTGGGCCCGACCAAACGGGTGGCGGACGACGGGATCGCGGACGTCGTCAACGAACTGACCGTCTTCATGGTGGTGCGGGCGGACTCGCACGAGGCGGCGGCGCGGATTTTCGAGGACCATCCGCATTGCACGATCTTCGTGTGCGACGCGGTGGAGGTGATGCCGTTGTTGGGGGGCTGACTGGCCGCCGTTAGGAAGCCGCTGTCGTTAAATCCAGCCGGCCGAGGATAGGCGCTGATGAGCTTTCGCGATCTCGCCTTTAGACATAATGGTGCGTTTTCGTTCGTTCCACGAGTGGACACCGTTGACTACTTCTTGAACTGAAGAAGCCGAGCCCAATTCCATCGCAACCCAATGTGTGGTCGCGAGAAGCTCCATGCCGAACGGAGTTTCAAATCCACTGATGAGTTCCTTGACCCGTGCTACCCGCTCCCCCGTCTCCGATATCTCGTTCTCGCAGAGGTGATTGTCGGCAGCCTCCAAGGCTGCGGGAATAACAGTTATCTCAGAACGCCCGGTTCCATCACCAACGCCCGAGACGTACGTCCCTTCCATCTTCAAGAGCGCGTGACGCAACCCATCGGCATATGGGCCAAACTTGTGTTTCACGAAGGCGAGATTCATTGGCTCGCCAGCCCGAATAAGGAAATAGGCGAGTTTCTGAGCCTCAATCATGCTCAGCGGGTAAAGCATGGCACGGTAGGCGGCGAACAATTTGATGATCGCTGCTCGTCCAGGCGTCATGTTAACCGGCTGTGCTTCCGGTGCCAAAGCTCGAACAACGGGCGCGGATTCTGGCTCAAACAGTCGAACCTCTAGGCCGGGAATATCTTGGAGAGCTTCCAAGATAAGAGGTTTCACCGATGACCAAGACAGGCCGCCATTCCCGCAACCCAATGGTGGCAAAGCTATCGATTTGATGTTGTGGTGATGAATGACCCGGACGAGATCAGCTAGTCCAGATTCCACAAACTCAATTTTAGATTTCCCCTTCCAGTGCTGCTTGGTGGGAAAATTGATAATAAATTGAGGCTGAGCGAGACCGCCATTATCGACCACAAACATTTTGCCGACACGAACGTCACCGCGTGCGCAGGCGGCATAATATTCGCGGAAATTGACAGGCCATTTCTTCTTGAACTGGAGGGCAATACCCTTGCCCATCACGCCCACGGTGTTGACCGTGTTGACGATAGCGTCGACCCGTTGCTCTAGTAAGTCGCCTTTGGCAAAAATGATCGTCATGACGTCAATAGTACCAATCTCTCACGATCGAGACTGGCACCTCCCAACCGCTCGCAGCGAGCCCCCGTTCTGCTTTTGTTTTCGCAGCCTCCGTCATTACGACGATTTGGGTTATGTCGGCAAGGTTGACGCTATCATAGGCCAGAAACTCCGCCTGCCGAGCTTCCATGCGTCGCACGTAGCGGAGCGGGTCATTCCGATTCTGCCAGAATTTGCAGTAGCCGCCTTGGATGTGCGGGGTCTCCAAAATTAGGTCCCAAGAGACCCGGTCCAGATTGGCTAGGTCGTCGAAAAAATCAGCCAAGTCCAAAACCGCGTGCATGTTAGTGAATGCAAATTGTTGGCGCGCAGAGATGGCTTGGGCGGTCGATACCAAGTACGCGAAATCCTCTTGGCGAAGATCGACGCCGGGGACATTTCCGCTGTTGATCGTCAGCAACATTGGTGATCGAGGCGCAAAATAGAACGGAACGTAGTCGTGAAGAACGCCACCCGGAGGGACCGGAACGGCTTTCAACGCTCTGCGCTCTTGGATTTGGGCATAGGACGCGTTTTCGTGTTGAAGCCCCGCTCGAGCCAGACGGGCTTTCGACAGAAGAGCGTCAGCCCTACCGAGACGCTCGAGGTTTCCCACGGGCGTAAAGTGAAAGATCAATGTCGGCTTGGGTGCGGGCATATTTTAAACTAATGCACCCGCGCCTTCCCGATCACCAGCCCGCCGTCCCCCGCTGACACCGCGATCACGCTCCCGTCCTCGATCTCCCCCGCCAGCAGTTTCTTCGCGATCGGATCGACCAGGTCCTTCTGGATCACCCGCTTCAGCGGCCGCGCGCCATAGACCGGGTCGTAGCCCTTGTCGGCCAGCCAGGCGTAGGCGCTGTCGTCGAGCGTGATCGTCAGCCTCCGGTCGGCCAGCAGCTTTTCGAAGCGGGCCATCTGTATGCGGACGATCCCCGCCATCTGGTCGCGGCCGAGGCGGCGGAAGAGGATGATCTCGTCGATGCGGTTCAGGAACTCGGGGCGGAAATGGCCGCGGACCTGCTCCATGACGTAGGGCCGCACGGCCTCGACGTCGTCGCCCTCGCCCTGGTTGGCCAGGGCCTCCGACCCTAGGTTGGAGGTCATGATGATCAGGGTGTTCTTGAAGTCGATGACGCGGCCCTGGCCGTCGGTCAGCCGGCCGTCGTCCAGCACCTGCAGCAGGACGTTGAAGACGTCGGGGTGGGCCTTTTCGACCTCGTCGAACAGGACGACCTGATAGGGGCGCCTACGGACAGCTTCTGTCAGGGCGCCGCCCTCGTCATAGCCGACATAGCCGGGAGGGGCGCCGATCAGGCGGGAGACGCTGTGCTTCTCCATATACTCCGACATGTCCATGCGGGTGATGGCGGCCTCGTCGTCGAACAGGAAGGCGGCCAGGGCCTTGGTCAGCTCGGTCTTGCCGACGCCGGTGGGGCCGAGGAAGAGGAAGCTGCCCAGCGGGCGGTTGGGGTCGTTGAGGCCGGCGCGGGCGCGGCGCACGGCGTCGGCGACGGCGGTCAGGGCCTCGTCCTGGCCGACCACGCGGGCGCGCAGGGCGTCCTCCATCTTGAGCAGCTTCTCGCGCTCGCCCTCGAGCATCTTGTCGACGGGCACGCCGGTCCAGCGGCTGACGACCTGGGCGATCTGTTCGGCGTCGACGACCTCGGGGGTCAGGGGACCCTGTTTGTCGGTCTCGGCGGCCTCGGCCTCGGCCAGCTGCTTCTCGATCTGGGGGATCTGGCCATAGGCGATCTCGGAGGCGCGGCCGAGGTCGCCGGCGCGCTGGGCGGCGGCCAGCTCGGCGCGCAGGCGGTCGAGGGTCTCGCGCAACTGGGCGCCCTGGCCGACCTTGGCCTTCTCCGACTTCCAGCGGGCGGTCAGGTCGTCGGACTGGCCCTCGAGGTCGGCGATCTCGTCCTCGAGCTTTTCGAGGCGGGCGACCGAGGCCTTGTCGTCCTCCTTCTTCAGGGCCTCGCGCTCGATCTTGAGCTGGACCAGACGGCGGTCGATCTCGTCGAGGGACTCGGGCTTGGAGTCGACGGCCATGCGCACGCGGCTGCCGGCCTCGTCGATCAGGTCGATGGCCTTGTCGGGCAGGAAGCGGTCGGTGATGTAGCGGTGGCTGAGGGTGGCGGCGGCGACGATGGCGCTGTCGGAGATGCGCACGCCGTGGTGGACCTCATACTTCTCCTTGATGCCGCGCAGGATGGAGACGGTGTCCTCGACGCTGGGCTCCTCGATGAAGACGGGCTGGAAGCGGCGGGCGAGGGCGGCGTCCTTCTCGACGTGTTTGCGGTACTCATCCAGGGTGGTGGCGCCGACGCAGTGCAGCTCGCCGCGGGCGAGGGCGGGCTTGAGCAGGTTGGAGGCGTCCATGGCGCCGTCGCCCTTGCCGGCGCCGACCAGGGTGTGCATCTCGTCGATGAACAGGATGATGCCGCCCTCGGCGGCGGTGACCTCGGCCAGCACGGCCTTGAGCCGCTCCTCGAACTCGCCGCGGTATTTGGCCCCGGCGATCAGGGAGCCCATGTCGAGGGCCATGACGGTCTTGTCGCGCAGGCTCTCGGGCACGTCGCCGTTGACGATGCGCAGGGCCAGGCCCTCGACGATGGCGGTCTTGCCGACGCCGGGTTCGCCGATCAGGACGGGGTTGTTCTTGGTGCGACGGGCCAGGACCTGGATGGTGCGGCGGATTTCCTCGTCACGGCCGATGACCGGGTCGATCTTGCCGTCGCGGGCGGCCAGGGTCAGGTCGCGGGCGTAGCGTTTGAGGGCGTCATAGGCGTCTTCCGCCCCGGCGCTGTCGGCGGTCTTGCCCTTGCGGACCCCGGCGATGGCGGCGTCGAGCTTGTCGGGGGTCGCGCCGACGGATTTCAGGACTTCCGCGGCCACGCCGCCCTCGCGGGCGATGGCGGAGAGCAGGCGTTCGGTGGTGACGAAGGCGTCGCCGGCCTTTTTCGAGGCCTCTTCCGCCGAGGCGAAGACGCGGGCGGTGTCGCCGTCCAGATAGATCTGGCCCGAGCCGCCGGTGACCTGGGCGCGCTTCTTCAGGGCGGTCTCGGTCGCGGCCTCCGCCCTGGCGGGGTCGCCCCCGGCGGCGGTGATCAGGTTGCGGGCGAGGCCGTCGCGCTCTTCCAGCAGCACCTTGAGCAGATGTTCGGGGGCGAACTGCTGGTGGCGGCGGGCCAGGGCCAGCGACTGGGCGGACTGGACGGCCTGTTTGGCGCGGTCGGAATAGAGGTCGAGATTCACGGCGTGTCCCCTGATCAGGCGGAATGTGCTCCCAGAACGCCCTTTCACGAAGCGACGCCTTGAGATGGCGCAAATCTGGGTGTGGCGATCGCGCCACACAAGGGGGCGGCGGGTCCGAATACGGCGGACCGGTGTCAATCGTGTTTCAGGGGCGAAATATTCCAATGGAAGGAACGGATGGGGCCTGATCATGCGTTCCACCTGCATCGGACCTCCCTCCGATGATGAGAAGGACGCCTGAGATGAGAAAGACCCTGATCGCCCTGGCCGCCGGCCTGCTGACGCTGAGCGCCCTGCCGGCCGCAGCCGCCGACCTGCCGGGCCAGACCCGGCCGAACGCCGAACGGCCCCGCACCGACAACAACCGCCCCGACGCCCAACGGCAGGATGGCCGCGACAACGACCGTCGCGACAACAACCGCAACGACACGCGCGGCGATCGCAACGACGACAGCCGCCACGGCCGCTGGGACGCGCGCTGGGGCGCCCGGCCGCCGGCGCCGCCGCGCCACTTCACGCGGACGTCCGACTGGAACCGCCACGTCCGCGCCTGCCAGCAGCGCTACCGCACCTATAACCCGCGCACCGACCGCTATGTGCCGCGGCGCGGCCAGACGGCCATCTGCCGCCTGTAGCCTTCGCAAGGACCGGGACGGGCCCCGCTGTCGGCGACGACGGCGGGGCCTTTGCGTCGGGGGCGGGGGTGACGGGCCGGAGGGCGCGGGCCTAGGATGGCGGTTCGAGGAGACGCCCTTGCCGCCCCATTCCGCCTGGCCGGTCGATCCGGCCGTGCTCCTGCCGTTCGTGATCGCCGTGGCCCTGATCGAGCTGACGCCGGGCCCCAATATGGGCTGGCTGGCCCTGGTTTCGCTGGCGCGCGGGCGGCTGGCCGGATTCGCGGCGGTGGCGGGGGTGACGGTCGGGCTGGCGGCGTGGATGCTGGCCGCGGCCTTCGGCCTGACGGAGGTGCTGCTGGCGTGGCCGGCGCTGTATCAGCTGATCCGCTGGGCCGGAGTGATCTTCCTGCTGTGGCTGGCCTGGGAGGCATGGCGCGGCGACGGCGACCCGGCGGCCGGCGACGGGGACGATCACCGGACCATCCGCGGCCTGTTCCTCCGCGGCCTGACGGGCAATCTGCTGAATCCCAAGGCGGCGGTCTTCTATGTCGCCCTGCTGCCCACCTTCATGCGCCCGGATCACGGATCGCCGCTGGCGCAGGCGCTGACCCTGGGCGGACTGCATCTGCTGGTGGCGGCGGCGGTTCATGCCCTGATCGTGCTGGGGGCGGCGCGCGCCGGAGGCCTGGTGCTGACGCGGATGCAGGGACCCGCGCTGCGCGCCCTGATGGCCGGCGGCCTCGTGGCGGTGGCGCTGTGGATGGCGTGGCAAACGCGGGGCTGAGGCGGCGATGGACAGGGTCCGCGCGGGCGGGCTAGCGTCCGGGCCGAACCTGTCCGGAGTCGCCTGATGTCCATCCGCCTGACGCGCCGCTCGGCGCTGTTCGCCTCGGCCAGCCTGGGCGGAGCGGCGGCCCTGCCCTCCTGGGTCTGGGCGCAGGAAGCGGCCAACGACAGCGCGGCGCTGGCGGACCAGGTCGACGCCTTCGTGAAACGGACCATGGCCGGCTTCCCCGACCAGCCGGCGGTTTCGGTGGCGCTGGTCAAGGGCGGGGAGGCGGTGCTGACCCGGGGCTATGGCGTGCGGGCCATCGGCGGGGCGGCGGTGGACGAGCACACCCTGTTCGCCATCGCCTCCAACACCAAGGCGGTGACCTGCGCGGCCCTGGCCATATTGATCGACGAGGGCAAGGTGAAGTGGGACGAGCCGGTGCGGACGTATCTGCCCGGCTTCAGCCTGTCGAAGCCCGAGCTGAACGACATGGTGACGGTGCGCGATCTGGTCAGCCACCGGATCGGCTTCGGCCTCGGCGCCGGGGACCTGCTGTTCTGGCCCAACAGCGACCGGACGCGGGCCGAGATCATGGCCGCCATTCCGCATGTTCCGATCGAGGACGGTTTCCGCACCAGCTACCACTACTGCAATCTGATGTTCGTCGTGGCGGGCGAGGTGGTGGCGGCGGCCAGCGGCATGCCGTGGGAGGATTTCGTCCAGACGCGGATTCTCGACCGGCTGGGGATGACGGATACCCTGCCGCTGATGACGGCGGCGGACCCCGCGAAGTCGGCCCTGCCGCACGGGCGCATCGGGCCGCCGCTGCGCTATCAGGGCGGGATGCAGACCATCGGCCGGTCGATCCAGGAGGTGTGGAACTGGTCGTCGGCGGGCGCGGCGGGGGGCATCGTCACCACGCCGGCGGACTGGGCGAAATGGATCGCGGTGCAGCTGGCGCGCGGCCGGCTGCCGGACGGCACGCGGCTGTATTCCGAGGCGCGGGCCAATGAGATGTGGCGGCCGAACATCATCATCTCCAACTCGGCCGGGCCGACGGCGGAGCTGCCGGGACGGGCCATCGCCTCGACCTATGCGACCGGCTGGCAGGTGCAGGACTATCGCGGCGAGCGGATGATCACCCACGGCGGCGGGGCCCCCGGCTATGTCTCGGGGACGGTGCTGATCCCGGGACGGGACGCCGGCTTCTCGTATTTCACCAACGCCGAGGAGAGCTTCCTGACGCGGGCCCTGCGCAGCGGCATCACCGACATCATCATGGGCAAGGCCGACTTCGACTGGGTCGCCGACGGGGTGCGGCTGCAGGCCGAGGGGAATGCGAAATCGATCGCGGCGGCGGCGGAGATCGACGCGAAACAGGCGGCGGGCGCGCCGCCCTCCCTGCCGCTGGCGGCCTATGCCGGAACGTGGCGCGATCCCTGGTACGGCGACATCGTCATCGAGGCGCGGGCCACGGGACGCGGGCGGAACCGCAAGACGGGCCTGTCGCTGCGTTTCAGCAGAACGCCGTCACTGCAGGGGCCGCTGGAAGCCTACGACGGCGACACCCTGCGGACGCGGTTCACGGACCGGCGCGAGGAGGACGCGTTCATCACCTTCAAGCTCGAGAACGGGGCGCCGGTCTCGGCGACGATGAAGGCGGTCAGTCCGGATGCGGACTTCTCGTACGACTTCCATGACCTGCGGCTGACGAAGGTCTGATCGCGGTTACTCCGCGTTCTGACGACCGGCGACCCGGCCCGCTTCCAGCACGGGCATGCCGGCCTCGGTGGGGATGTAGATGGTCTCGCGGCCGGCCTTGTCCGAGGTCTCCCTGAGCATGTCGATATAGGCCCAGCGCAGGTAGTTTTCGGGGCCGCCGAGGCTTTCGGCCATGATGCGGTTGGCCTCGTTGGTGCCGCGGGCGCGAGCGACCTCGGCCCGGGCGGTCAGGGTGGCGGAGTCGAGGGCGGCCTGGGCCTCGAGCACGCGGATGCGGCGGTCCTGGACGGCCTGCTCATAGGCGGCCTTGCCCTGCATCTGCTTGGAATAGACGTTGTAGGTCGGCAGGCCGATCATGACGAGGGCGAGGACGATGAGCGCCGCGACGACCGCGCCGATGGTGATGCCGAAACCGCGCATGAAGCCCTCCTGATCAGGCGGGATCGCCCCGCGCCGCCAGACTCGCCGTCCCGGGCCCGGGGGTCAAGGGCGACCGGGGATCCAGCAGCACGCCCGCGACCGTGGCCGCCAGCAGACGCGGGGCCCCCGGCAGGCGGGCGACCTTGCCCAGGACATGGTCGCGGACCCAGGGAAGCAGACGACCGTCAGCCTGGTAGAAGGGGGTGAAGCCGAGGCTGAGCGCCTGATACAGCCGCACATGCCAGCGACGGGCGCGGGCCCAGGCCTCGAGCGCCGTGGGCAGGTCGCGGTGGCGGATCAGGGCGTCGGCCAGGGCCCGGGCGTCCAGCAGGCCCATGTTCACGCCCTGGCCGAGCTGGGGGCTGGTGGAATGGGCGGCGTCGCCCAGCACCGCCAGCCGCTCGCCCACGGGCCGGGCCAGGGTCTGGTGGCCGTAGGAGGCCAGGGTCATCTGTTCGCGGTCGGTGATGGCGTCCAGCACGGGCGCCAGCTCGGGCCACAGGCGCAGGCAGTGCTCCTTCCAGGCCGCCAGTCCGAGGGCGTGCCAGTCGGCCCAGATCTCGGTCTTCAGGCTCCAGAAGAAGGTCGCCAGCGGGGCGTCGGGCGCGTCCGGAAGAGTCCCGCAGGGCAGGACGCCGAGCATGCGGCTGGCGCCCAGATAGACCTGTTCCAGCGCCGTCGGATCGAAGGGCGCGCCGGGCCACGGCACGGTGGTCCAGAGCGCGCCCCAGGCGAGATCGCGCCGCTCGACCCCCATGCCGGCGGCGATGGCCGAGCGCGCGCCCGAGGCGTCGACGACCAGGTTGAAGGGCGCGCTGCGGCGGCCGCCGCTGTCGACCAGACGGCCGGCGTCGGCGGCGACGATCTCGCGGTCCGTTTCGAAGTCGACCCCGGCCTCGACGCAGGCCTCGTACAGGATGGCGAACATGGCGGCGCGGTGGATGCCGATGGCCGGGCGCGGATGCTTCAGGTCGCTGTAGCGGACGTCCAGAACCACCCGTCCGCGACGGGCCTCGCGGCCGAAAATGTGGTCGATGCGCTGGCCGCAGGCCTCGACCCGGGGGGTCAGGCCCAGCCCGTCGAGCACGTGCAGGCCGGTGGGCTGGAGCATGAAGCCGGCGCCGACGGGGCGGGGCGTGGCGAACCGCTCATGGACCATGACGCGCCGTCCCTGCCGCGCCAGCATCAGGGCGACGGCGAGACCCGTGGGGCCGGCCCCGACGACGGCGATGTCGGCCGGGCGGGGTCGGCGGGGCGGCGGCGGGATGTCGAGGGACCCGGGCGCCGCCGTCCTGACGGACCGCGAGCGCCGGATCCTGGGGACCTCCCGATCCGACGCGGCCTCGGCCGGCTTCGCCCGCGACTTGCGGCGCTTCGGGACCGCCTTGTCCGTCACGCGGGGACGAGTTCGATCACGTCGAGATTGGACTCGGCCTGGGGCCAGGGCAGGACGAGACGCCAGCGGCGGTCGCCGATCCGCTCCAGCACCGCGATCAGGTCGCGGTCGGGACGCCGGCCGTAGGAGTTGGCGGCGGGCTCCTCGGCCAGGGCGAGGGAGCCCAGCAGGATCATCTCGCGGTCGTTTTCGGGGAACAGCAGGCCGGCGGGGCGCTGGCTGCCGGTCAGTTTGGAGAATTTCAGGCCGCGCGGCGTCTGTTCGATGCGGCAGGCGAACCAGCCGTAGACGACAGAACCGAGGCCCTGTTCGCCGCCCTGGGAGCCCAGTTTGACGGTGCGGCAGCGATAGTCGCCCGGGGGCGGGGTCACGGGCGCGCGGCGAACGTCGGGGTCGATCAGATCGCCGAGCGACCCCAGGTCGCCCGACCCGGTCTGGCGGCGGGCCTGCTGCAGGGCCAGGGCCCAGGCGGCGTCGCGGCGGTTGTAGCGGTCGCGGTCGGCCGAGGTGACGACGCCGCGCCAGTCGCGCAGGGCG
>NZ_JBAZOS010000053.1:0-12514 GCF_041648615.1 Brevundimonas sp. | reverse complement strand
GGAGCGCAGGCGGCGACGCCGAAAACACATCACGGTCCCCGTAACGCGAAAGCAGGGGGCCACATTCCGGTTCCGGGCCAAGCCGCCCGCGCTCCGCGACCTCCCCACCTTTCCGGCGGCGACGCCGGCGAGACGATGACGCACGCCTGCATTCTCCCTCCCCCTTGGGGGAGGGTGGTCGCGCAGCGACCGGGTGGGGGCGGCTTCGCGAGCCAGACACCGGCGCCCGCCCCGCCGAGCCCCTCCCACCCTGTCGTCGCCGGCGCGCCGACATCCCTCCCCCGGAGGGGGAGGGAGAAACGACCGACTCGCGCCGGGATTCCCGCCCCCGCCAGCGACCCTTCGCCACGCCCCCGCTACAGGGAAACAAATATGCGGAAAATCAACGCCGTACAGCACGCCCGCGCCGCCTTGACCTGCGGGGGTCTCGCCTATAGGTTCCGCGCCGAATTCAGACCCCCTTCGAGGCCCGCCTTCCGGCGTCAGCATCGAGGCGCTGAGGCCAATCATGTCCCTGCCAACGGAATCGCGCGAAGAGGCGATCAAACGCCTTACTGCCAGCGCATCCGATCTGGAGGCGCGCACTGCCCGGCAGATCTCTCACGAGGCCGCGGGTCAGGCGGCGGCGGGGCAGGCCTGGAAGATTCTCGCCGATCTGTTCGGCGGGGTCTTCGTCGGTCTGGCGATCGGCTTCGGGATCGACCGGTTCGCCGGTACGACGCCCTGGGGAATCATCGGCGGCGTCCTTCTGGGCTTCGCCGTATCGGTGTGGATGGCGTGGCGCACGGCGCAACGTCTGATGGCCGAAGCGAAACAGTATGGGGAGCCTGAGTCGGTTCCCTTCGACGACGACGAAGACCAGGGAGTCTGATCGCCCGATGGCCGATCCGCTACACCAGTTCCAGGTTACCCCTCTGCCGGGTCTCGACTTCGGCGAAGTGACTCTGCCGCTCGTCGGCACGGTCCATCTGGCCTTCACCAATTCGCACCTGGCGATGACCATCGCCTTCCTCGTGGTGGTGATCTTCTTCCAGCTGGTCACCTCGGGCGCCAAGGTCGTTCCGGGCCGGGGTCAGGCCGTGGGCGAGACCCTGTTCGGCATGATCGACGGCATCGCCGAGTCGATCATCGGCCACGACGGCAAGAAGTATTTCCCGTTCGTCTTCACGGTCTTCACCTTCATCCTGGCGATGAACCTGCTGGGCCTGTTCCTCAGCTTCACGGCCACCTCGCAGCTGGCGGTCACCGCCACCTTCGGCGTCATCACCTTCCTGCTGGTGGTGATCATCGGCATCAGGAAGAACGGCCTGAAATTCCTCGCCCTGTTCTGGCCCACCGGCGCGCCGCTGGTCATGCGTCCGATCGTCGGCCTGATCGAGTTCTTCTCCTTCCTGCTGCGGCCCCTGACCCTCACCCTTCGTCTGTTCGGCAACATGATGGGCGGCCACGTGGCCCTGAAGGTCTTCGCCGGCTTCGTCGTGTCGCTGGGCGCCATGGCCGCCGCGGGCGGCTGGGGCTACCTCGGCCTGCCGGGCGCCGCCCTCTCTCTCAGCCTTGTCACCGCCCTGACCGCGCTGGAGTTCCTGGTCGCCTTCCTCCAGGCCTTCGTCTTCGCCGTCCTGACCTGCGTCTACCTGAACGACGTGGTCAACCTGGGCGACCATCACTAACCCACCCGTTTTTTCTCCAACCAACCAACTCTCACAGGACTGAACACCATGGTTGATCCGCAAATCGCCGCCGCCAACGCCGCCGCCATCGTCTCGGCCGGCAACGCCATCGGCGCCGGCCTGGCCATGACCGGCATGATCGGCGCCGGCATCGGCGTCGGCAACATCTTCGGCAACTTCCTGTCGGGCGCCCTGCGCAACCCGTCGGCCGCCGGCTCGCAAATCGGCAACCTGTTCGTCGGCGCGGCCCTGGCCGAAGCCCTGGGCATCCTGTCGTTCGTCATCGGCATCCTGCTCTGGACGTCGGCGAGCTGATTTCGTCCTTCTGATCGAGGGGGCGGCCCGGTTCCGGCCGGGTCGCCACTTCGTTCGCTGACCGACGTATCGACCGCTCCAACTTCAGGCGACAGATGACCGTATCCGCTCAACCCGCAGTGACTCACGACGCGCCCCCCTCGGTCGCCGTCGCGGACACGCACGCCTCGACCGAAGCCGCGCACGGCGAAGGCGGGGGCGGCCTGCCGCAGTTCGAGTTCCAGCACTGGTTCGGTCAGATCGTCTATCTGATCATCCTGTTCGCCCTGCTCTACTGGCTGATGGCCAGGGTCTTCGTGCCGCGTCTGCGCGGCGTCATCGACCAGCGCGCCGCCACCATCTCCGACGCCGTCTCGGCGGCCCGTCAGGTCCAGGCCGAGGCCGCCGGACAGGCTGAAGCCGCCAAGGCCGAGGTCGAGGCCGCCCGCGCCTCGTCCCGCTCGACGGCCGCCGCCGCCAAGGCGCGCGTCACTGAACAGGCCAACGCCCGCGCCGCCGAGGAAGAAGCCGTCGTCAACGCCCGCATCGCCGAGGCCGAGACCGCCATCGGCAAGACCCGCGACGCCGCCATGACCAACGTCGCCTCGATCGCCGAGGCTGCGGCCGGGGCCATCGTCGAACGCCTGACCGGCAAGGCGCCCAGCGCCGCTGAAGCCGCTGCCGCTGTGAAGGGCGTCGCCTGATGGAATTCTTCAACCCGCATCTCTACGACCTGGCGAACCCGGAGCTCTGGGTCGCCGCCGGCCTGTTCCTGTTCCTCGGCCTGTGCGTCTTCGTCGGCGTGCCGAAACTGGTCGCCGGCCAGCTCGACGCCAAGGCCGCCAAGATCCAGTCCGAGCTCGACGAGGCCGCCCGCCTGCGCGCCGAGGCCGAGGCCCTGCTGGCCCGGATCCGCATCGAAAAGGCCGAGGCCGAGGCCCAGGCCGCTGACATGCTGAAGGCGGCCGAAGCCGACGCCCGCGTCATGGAGGCCGACGCCAGGGTCAAGCTCGAGGAAACCCTCAAGCGCCGTCAGGAACTGGCCGAACGCCGCATCGCCCAGGCCGAGGTCCAGGCGTCCGCCGAGGTGAAGGCCGCCGCCGCCGACCTGGCCGCCCGCGCCGCCGAACAGATCCTGGCCGCCCGTCTGGCCGGCCAGACGTCCGACCCCCTGCTCGACGCCGCCATCGCCCAGATCGGCTCGCGCCTCAACTAGGCGTCATCGGCGCCAGGAAGAAAAACGCCCCGCCGGGAACCGGCGGGGCGTTGTCGTTTCAGTGCGCCGGCGCGGCGCCCTCCATCGACCGGACCCGCTTGTCCCGCTGGACCAGCCGTCCATAGACGTTGCCCAGCACGATCCCGTAGACGGCGTGCGTGGCGATCATCCAGGCGAAGGTCCCGAACCCGGCCTGCATGAAGAACATCCCCACGGGCCGCCCTCCAAGCGCGCCGACCATGGGCGCCACCGTCAGGCCCACCAGGATGAAGGCCCCGATGGCGAAGACGATGCCCTTTGACTCCGGCGTGTCGGTCGGCAGCCGGGGACACAGGATCCCGAAGGCGGGACCGAGCACGACCGTCCCCACCAGGAAGTGGGCGACCCAGCCCACCGCCATGGTGTCCGGCATCTGAAGCATGACGGAAAGCAGCCTCGGGAAGCTGGCGGCCCAAGGCCCCAGCATCAAATTCGCGATCTCAAGCACTGACACCGCGATCGTGGCCACGAAGCCGGCCACCAGACCCTTTTGTACGCGTGACATCATGACCGTTAGCGCCTCCCAAACGCTTGTTGTGGCTCAGACTACGCAAGGGAGAGCATACGCCTGCTGCGGCAGGCGGCGTTCACTTTGCCGTGCTTCGCATCTGCGAAGCCGGACCTATTCGGCGGCGATGTTCGACCCTTCGGGGGCGGTCCAGCGCAGCACCGGGGACCGGGCGGCGCGGGTCTCGTCCAGCCGCCTCATCGGCGCATGGAAGGGCGCGCCCTTGAAGCGGTCGACCTCGCCGGCCTTCGCCGCCGTCGCCAGGGCCCGCATCGCCTCGATGAAGCGATCCAGCTCCTGCTTCGACTCGGTCTCGGTCGGCTCGATCAGCATGGCCCCGTGGACGACCAGCGGGAAATACATGGTCATCGGGTGGAAGCCCTCGTCGATCATCGCCTTGGCGAAGTCGAGCGTGGTCACCTCCGTGCCCTTCAGCCATTCGTCGTCGAACAGGGCCTCGTGCATGCACGGCCCGTCGGGGAAGGCCGGGCTCATCAGGTCCGAAAGGCGGGCCTTGATATAGTTGGCGTTCAGCACCGCATCCTCGGCCACCTGACGCAGGCCGTCCGAGCCGTGGCTCATCATGTAGCTGAGGGCGCGGGTGTACATCCCCATCTGGCCCTGGAAGGCGCACAGCCGACCGAAGGCCTGGGCGGCCTCGTCTTCCTCGCGCTCGATCAGGCGGTAGCCGTCGGCATCGTGCACGACCCACGGGGCCGGGGCGAAGGGCGCCAGGGCTTCGGACAGCACCACCGGACCCGCGCCCGGACCGCCGCCCCCATGCGGCGTCGAGAAGGTCTTGTGCAGGTTGATGTGCATGGCGTCGACGCCCAGATCGCCCGGACGCACCCGGCCGACGATGGCGTTGAAATTGGCCCCGTCGCAGTAGAAATAGGCGCCGGCTTCGTGGGTCAGACGGCTGATCTCGAGGATGTCGCGCTCGAACAGGCCGCAGGTGTTCGGATTGGTCACCATGATGGCGGCGACGTCGTCGCCCAGCTTGGACGCCAGATCGGCCACGTCGACGCGGCCGTCTTCCGTCTGGGCCACTTCCACGACGGTGTAGCCGACGAAGGCCGCGGTGGCCGGATTGGTCCCGTGGGCCGAGGTCGGCACCAGCACCTTGCGGCGCTTCTCATGCTCGCCCGAGGCCTCGTGGGCCGCGCGGATGGCCATCAGGCCGCACAGTTCGCCATGGGCGCCGGCCTTGGGCGACAGGGCGACGGCGGGCATGCCGGTCAGGGTCTTCAGCCAGTGCGCCAGCGTATCCATCAGCTCCAGCGCGCCCTGCACGGTGGAGACCGGCTGCAGCGGGTGGATGTCCGAGAAGCCGGGCAGGCGGGCCATCTTCTCATTGAGGCGCGGATTGTGCTTCATCGTGCACGACCCGAGCGGATAGATGGCCAGATCGATGGCGTGGTTCTTCTGCGACAGCCGCACATAGTGGCGCATCGTCTCGGGCTCGCTCAGCCCGGGCAGGCCGATCGGATCGCGACGCACGAGATCGCCGAGATCGGCTCCGTCCGTCTTCGGCTCCGGCAGGTCGACGCCGGTCTTGCCCCAGCCGTCGCTCTCGAAGATCAGGTGTTCGTCCTGCAGCAGGCCGCGGCCGCCTGTCAGGGTGGCGGGCTTCGTCTCGACCCGGTTCGGGGTGGTCGGGCGGCCGACGGTGTTCATGCTGCTCATGATCCGGGCTCCTTACGCGCAGACCTTGGCGAGCGCGCTCGCCAGGATTTTGATGTCGCCGTCCATGGTCATCTCGGTCGCCGCCACCAGCAGGACGTCGTCCATGCCGGCGTCCGGGGCCAGACGGCTGTAGGGCACGCCGGCCAGAATGCGGTGCTGGGCCAGTTGCTCGACCACCTCGGCGGCGGGCTTCGGCAGGCGGACCGCGAACTCGTTGAAGAAGCGCGGGGTCAGGACCTCGACGCCCGGAATGGCCGCCAGCGCATCCCGTGTCGCCAGCGCCTTCTCGTGGTTCAGCAGGGCCATCTTGCGCAGCCCCGTCTCGCCCAACAGGCTCATGTGGATCGTGAAGGCCAGGGTGCACAGGCCCGAGTTGGTGCAGATGTTCGAGGTCGCCTTGTCGCGGCGGATGTGCTGCTCGCGGGTCGACAGGGTCAGGACGAAGCCCCGCTTGCCGTCGGCGTCGACCGTCTCGCCGGTCAGGCGGCCGGGCATCTGGCGGACCAGCTTTTCGCGGCATGCGAACAGTCCGACGTACGGCCCGCCGAAGTTCAGGGCGTTGCCGATGGACTGGCCCTCGGCGGCGACGATGTCGGCCCCCATCTCGCCCGGCGATTTCAGCAGGCCCATGGACACGGCCTCCGTGACCACGACGATCAGCAGGGCCCCGGCGGCGTGGGCGGCCTCGGCGATTTTCGTCACGTCCGTGGCCGTGCCGAACACGTTCGGGGTCTGGACGACGACGCAGGCGGTGTCCGGTCCGATCTGCGCAATGACGTCCGCCTCGGCGTCGACCGCGGCGGCCAGCACCTCGGTCTCGACCCCGACGGCGTGAACCACCGTCTCGGTGGCGCGGACATAGTGCGGATGCACCCCGCCCGAGATCACGGCCTTGTTGCGGCGGGTCACGCGGGTCGCCATCAGCACGCCCTCGGCCATCGCCGTTGACCCATCGTAGAGGCTGGCGTTGGCCACCGGCATGCCGGTCAGGTTCGCGACCTGGGTCTGGAATTCGTACAGATACTGCAGCGTGCCCTGGGCGATCTCGGGCTGGTAGGGCGTGTAGCTGGTCAGGAACTCGGACCGCTGGATGACATGGTCCACCGTCGCGGGAACGTGGTGCTTGTAGGCCCCGGCGCCGCAGAAGAAGGGGACCGTCCCCGCCGAGGCGTTCTTCGCCGCCATGGCGCCGAGCGCCCGCTCGACCTCCAGTTCCCCCGCCACGCGCGGCAGGTCGACGAAGCCGTCGCGCCGCGCCGCCTCCGGCACGTCCACGAACAGATCATCGATGGATCTGGCCCCGATGGCCGCCAGCATGGCGGAGCGGTCGTCGGGCGTCAGCGGGAGGTAGCGCATGGCGGGGAAGTTCCGTGCGTGAAAGGGCTTAGAGCGTGGCCAGGAAGGCGTCGTAGGCGGCGCGGTCCATCAGGCCCTCGGTCGAGGCGTCGGACACGCGGATCTTCGCGAACCAGCCTTCGCCTTCAGGGTCGGCGTTGACCGTCTCGGGGGCCGAGGCCAGGGCGGCGTTGCCTTCGATCACCTCGCCCGACACGGGGGCGTAGACGTCGGACGCAGCCTTGACGCTCTCGACGACGGCGAACCCGTCACCCTTCGAGACAACTTTCCCGGCTTCCGGGGTCTCGACGAAGACAACGTCGCCCAGGGCGTCAGCCGCGTGCTTCGAAATGCCGACGGTGGCCACGTCGCCGTCGAGGCGAACCCACTCGTGATCCTTGGTGAAATGCATCGGTCTGTCTCCGAAAGGCTCAGACGGCCTTGGGTTTGCGATAATAGCGTTGGGCGACGAAGGGCATGGCGACGACCTCGGCGGCGGCGGGCTTGCCGCGTACGATGACCTTCAGGTCCGTACCCAGTTCGGCGAAGGCCGGCGGGACATAGCCCATGGCGATGTTGCGGCCCAGCGTCGGCGATGGACCGCCCGAGGTCACATTGCCAATGACGGCGCCGTCCATATCGGCGATCTCGGCGCCTTCACGGGCCGGGGCGCCTTCCTTGACGCTGAGGCCGATGCGGACGCGCGACGGGCCGTCGGAGAGTTCCTTCAGGATGCGGGCGGCGCCGTTGAAGTCGGCGCGTTCCTTGCGCGACTTCGACAGGGCGAACGTCAGCGCGCCCTCGACCGGGCTCGTCGTGGCGTCGATGTCGTGGCCGTGCAGCGGCAGGCCGGCCTCGAGGCGCAGGCTGTCGCGGGCGCCGAGGCCGATCGGCTTGACCCGGGCGTCCTGCAGCAGGGCGTTCCAGATGCGCTCCGCGTCGGCGTTGGGAACCGAGATCTCGTAGCCGTCCTCGCCGGTGTACCCCGAGCGGGAGACGAAGCAGTCCACCCCGAACAGCATCAGCCGGGCGCAGTCCATGAAGCCGAATTCCGCCATGACGGGCTCGTGGGCGGCCATGACCTCGGCCGCCTCAGGGCCCTGGATGGCGATCAGCGAGCGGTCGTCGAGCACCGTCAGCGTCGCGTCGCCCTGAAGGTTGGCTTTCAGGAAGGCGAAGTCGGCATCCTTGTTGCCGGCGTTGACCACGACATAGAGGCCGTCATGGTCCGGCTTGCCGGCCATCAGGTCGTCCATGATCCCGCCCTCGGCGTTCAGCAGCAGGCTGTATTTCTGCTTGCCCGCTTTCAGGATCGCATAGTCGCCGGGGACGAAGCGCTCGAACTGCGCCACCGCGTCCTCGCCGGTGATCTTGCACTGGCCCATGTGCGACACATCGAACAGCCCGGCGTGTTCACGGGTCCAGCGGTGTTCGGCCAGCACGCCCTCATACTGAACCGGCATGTCATAGCCGCCGAAGCCCACCATGCGGGCGCCGGCCGCGCGGTGTGCGGCGTTGAGGGGGGTGGTCTTCAAGGGTTCGTCGGTCATGTCAGGCCTTCAGAGTCGCGTAACGGGGCGGAAAGCTCCGCCGTCCTCGCGCCCCCGCTGTCCTGAAGCCTGAGAGATTCCGGCGCCTCAAAGAAAGGCGTCTTGCTCCGTCGGCGCATCCCGGGGGATGACTTTCCAGCGTCCGAATGTCCTCGCGGTCCGTTTGCCTGAGCGTTTCCGGGGCGGTTGCGCCTTCGGCTCCGGAGCCTCCGAAAAGGCCCCGATCTCTCCCGCGAGAGCGACCGGACCTAGGCCCCGACTCCGGTGTGAAGTCAAGCGGAACGGGCGGCGTAGGCGTCCAGTTCTGCGATCCGTTCGGCCTTGCCGGCGTCGTCGAGGAAGGATCCCTCGAAGCTGTTGCGCGCGATCTGCGTCACTTGCTCGCGCGTCAAACCGACCGCCGCGGCCAGGGCGCGGTAGTTTTCGTTCACATAGCCGCCGAAATAGGCGGGATCGTCCGAGTTCAGGGTGACGTGGAGACCCCGCCGCAGCATTTCGGGCACGGGGTGGTCCTTGAGATCCTTCACCACACAGAGCTTGAGGTTCGACAGCGGGCAGACCGTCAGCGTCATGCCTTCCGAGGCCAGTCGGCGCACAAGGGCCTCGTCCTCCATCGACCGGTTGCCGTGGTCCATGCGGTCGATGTGCAGCAGGTCCAGCGCCTCATAGACATAGGCGGGCGGACCCTCCTCGCCGGCGTGGGCGCAGAGCTTGAGGCCGAGTTCGCGGGCGGCGGCGAAGACGCGCTGGAATTTCGACGGCGGGTGTCCGACCTCCGACGAATCCAGCCCCACCCCGACAAAGTGATGCAGGTACGGCTTCGCCGCCTCGAGGGTCGCGAAGGCTTCCTCTTCCGACAGGTGGCGCAGGAAACTGAGGATCAGACCCGAAGTCACGCCCAGCTCGACCCGGGCCCGGTCCATGCCCGCGATCAGCCCTTCGACCACGACGCCGAAGGGCACGCCCCGGTCGGTGTGGGTCTGGGGGTCGAAGAAGATTTCCGCGTGACGCACGTTGTCGGCCGCCGCCCGCTGGAAATAGGCGAAGGCCAGATCCTCGAAGTCGCGCCGCGTCAGCAGCACATTCGCCCCGGCGTAATAGATGTCGAGGAAGTCCTGCAGGTTGGAAAAATCGTACGCCGCCCGCACCGCCTCGACGCTGTCGAAGGGAATGACCACGCCGTTCCGCCGGGCCAGTTCGAACATCAGTTCGGGCTCCAGCGAGCCCTCGATGTGGAGATGAAGCTCGGCCTTGGGCAGGCCGGCGATATAGGCGTCGAGGGACATGGGCGCTCCGGAAACGATCCGGCAGTCTAGCCTACATCCGCTCCGGCGTGTCGATTCCCAGCAGGCGGAGCGCGGTTTCCAGCTGATCCAGCGCCGCCTTCGACAGCGCCAGTCGCGAACCCCTGGTCGCCTCATCCGGCGCGATCAGCACCGGGCAGGCGGCGTAGAATTTGGAGAACGACTGCGCCAGCCGATAGGCGTGTTCGGCGATGACGTGCGGCATCCGCTTGTCATAGGCCTCGGCCACCGCCTGGGAGAAGGCGTCCAGCGTCAGGGCCAGGTCCCGCTCGGCCGGTTCGGCGATGACGATGGATCCGGGCGCGGCGCCCTGATCCGCGCCCTTGCGCAGCAGGGATTTGATGCGCACCGCCTGATACAGAAGATAGGGGCCGGTCTTGCCCTCGAAGCTCATGAACCGGTCGAGATCGAAGATGTAGCTGGTGGTCCGGCTGTTCGACAGGTCGGCGAATTTCAGGGCCGCGACGGCGACCTTGTGGGCGATAGCCTCGAACTCCGCTTCGGGCAGGTCGTCGCCCAGCTTCGCCTCGTGCAAGCGCTCACGCGCCTTTTCCACCGCCATGGTGATCAGGTCGTGCAGCTTCAGCACCCCGCCGGCGCGGGTCTTGAAGGGCTTGCCGTCCGGGCCGTTCATGGTGCCGAAGCCGAGGTGATCCAGCGACCCCTCGGCCGCGTAGCCCGCCAGATACGCCGCGCGGAACACCTGTTCGAAATGCTCGGCCTGACGTTCGTCGACGACATAGAGGATCAGGTCGGGGTCGATCGCCTTGCGACGGTCGAGGATCGTGGCCAGGTCGGTCGTGCCGTACATGGCCGACCCTTCCGACGAGATGACCAGCAGGGGCGGGGGGCTCGGGGCCTCGATCACGCTGCCGTCGGCCAGCTTGCGTTTGCGCGTCTCGCCGGGTTTGGCGACGTGGACCACGCGGGCGCCGTCATCCTCGACCAGCAGGCCGGTCGCTTCCAGGTGGGCGATCATCTCGGCCATCACCGGGTCGGCGTCGCTCTCGCCGTTCCACAGGTCGAAGGTCACGTCCAGGGCGCCGAACTCCCGTTCCAGCGCCGTGCGGCTGACGGCGACGAAATGCGCCCACAGCGCGCGGTAGCCCGGACGTCCGCCCTGCAGTTCTGCGGTCGCCTTGCGGGCGCGGTCGCGGAAGCCGGCGTCTTCCTTGGCCCGGGCGGCGGCGGCCGGGTACAGTCTTTCGAGATCCTCCAGCGTCACCGGGCTCCCGGCCGGGAAGGGGCCGACACCCTCGACCAGGAAGCCGTCGGCCCTGCCCTCGTCGCCGACGGCGACGATCAGCAGGCCCATCTGGAATCCCCAGTCGCCGAAATGGGCGTCGCCCCAGACGGTGTCGCCGCGGAAGCGGAAGATGCGTTTCAGGCTCTCGCCGATGATCGAGCTGCGCAGGTGGCCGACGTGCATCGGCTTGGCCACGTTCGGTCCGCCGAAGTCGATGACGACCTTGCGCGGCGTCTCGACCGTCGAGGCCCCGGAATGCCCGGCGTCGGCGGCGACCTCGGCCGCTCGGACCGAAAGGGCGGCGTCGGCCAGCTTCAGATTGATGAATCCCGGTCCCGCCACCTCGACCGAGGCCAGGCGCGGATCGCCCGTCAGCCGGTCGGCGACCCGGGTCGCCAGTTCGCGCGGATTGGCTTTCAGCGCCTTGGCGGCGGCCAGGGCGCCGTTGGACTGGAAGTCGGCAAGGTCGGGCCGGTCGGAGGTCGTGACGCGCGCCAGCGACGGGTCCACGCCTTCGGCGGCGAAGGCGGCCCCGACCGCTTCGCCCAGGACAGTTCTGAGGTCGGTCATTTACTGGGCCGGGGGAGGGGTGGCCGCCGGCGTGCCCGCATTGACGCGGAACCGGCTGCCTGAGCGGTTGAACTCGGCCATCTGGGGGGTGACGTCGAAGCCGACCAGGATCTCGAAATGGTCGCCGCTGGTCGTGGCGGCGGCGCGCGGGATGACGATGGTCTGGTCCTGGGTCACCGTGGTGGTCTGGGCGCCGTCGAAATTCACCGGCAGGTCGAAATATTCCTTGGCCAGGATCGCCCGGTTCCGCTCGGTCACGGCGATCCAGTAGCGATAGGTGCGGGCGTCGCCCTGGGCCTGGGGCCCCCGACCGAGGTTGAACAGGATACGCGTCTCGACCGTGATGGGTTGATCGTCCTGGTATCCGCAGTCCGACACCAGGCCTTCGATCTCTCCGGTGAAGCCGACGTTGGCGGCCGCGACCCGGTCGCCGGTCAGTTCCACATAGCGGGCGGCGTCGTAGAGGACCTTCACATAGGGGCAGGGACCGGCGGCCGTCCTGCGGCTCAAGGGCGCGATGCGCGGCGGGCGCGGCTTGTTGTCCTGCTCGCCGGCCTCCGGCCGCTCCTGACCCGGACGGCCGGTCTGGCTCTGCTGGCCGCTCGAATACTGGGCGTTGGCCGCCGTCGGAATCGTCGCCACGGAGAGCGCGGCGGCGACGAGGGCCGGGGCCAGGGAAACCTTGAGGACGCGACGCATGAAAGTCTTCCGGAAACGAGGAGGTGCGGCGACAGCCCGACGCAGGCGGCACGCTCGCCGCTGATAGCGGCTAAACGGAGGCGCGGCAAACCCGCGCCGCGGAAACCGCGGGCCTGATGCAGGTGGCGGGACGGGCCCCGAACGACTAGGTTCCGGTCATGACCGTTCACGCGCCCATCCGCCCGGCCGACAAGCGCGGCCTGACAGTTCGCCTGGCCACGCCGCGCGGCTTCTGCGCCGGTGTCGACCGGGCCATCCAGATCGTCGAGCGGGCGCTCGAGAAATACGGCGCCCCCGTCTATGTGCGGCACGAGATCGTCCACAACCGGCATGTGGTCGAACGGCTCAAGGCCATGGGCGCCGTCTTCGTCAAGGAACTGGACGACTGCCCCGATGA
>NZ_JBAZOS010000052.1:0-12568 GCF_041648615.1 Brevundimonas sp. | reverse complement strand
GCCGGACCGGGCGGGGGCTCGGCGACGATCGGGGCCGGCGGCGGGATCGGCGGCGGCGGCGGACGCGTCAGGGTGACGATCACCGCCCTCGGCGGGGCCTCGGGCGAAAGAATTGTGAGGGGCGGCGCAGGCGCGGAAATGAGGAGGGTGAACAGAACCAGATGCGCCGACAGGCTCAGCGCCACGGCGGGCGCCCAGGCCCGCACCCAGACACGGCGACGCGGCGCGGGCGTGGTCTCGTCGCGTGATTTTTCCGTTTGCGTCTCATGGCTTGGCCGCACGGGAGAGCTTTCGACCGGCGGGCCCGGCTGCGCCCGCGCCGACCTGAAGACCACTCGCCCGCGTCAACAAGGTGGCGCCGGGAAGGCATCCCGGGACGCGCGTTCTCACGGTCAAGCTAATGGCCAAGGTGACGTGTTTTGGCCCCGCGCCGGTCATCACTCCGCCCTCCGGGTTACGCCAGTTTCATCCCCGCGCATCGATGCGGGAGCCGCGCCCCGCCCATCAGGAGACGACACTTGACCCGATCGAAACTCAGGACGGCGGCCATGACCGGCGTGGTTCTCGCCCTCGGCCTCGCCGCCAGCGGCTGCGCCAGCCACAAATTCGTGCGGGAGAACCTGGCCGTGGTCGACACCCGGGTGACCCAGGTCGAAGGCACGGCCGGACAGGCGCTGGAGCGGGCCACCGCGGCCCACAAACTGGCCGAAGGCAAGTTCCTGTACGAGGTCGTGCTGTCCGACGACTCGGTGAAATTCCCCACCGACCGCCACGCCCTCTCGCCCGAGGCCGAACAGCGCCTGGCCGAACTGGCCCAGCGTCTGAAGGGCGAGAACCGCAACGTCTATCTGGAGATCCAGGGCTATACCGACGCGAGCGGCGACGCCGACTACAACGAGGAGCTGGGCGAGGCCCGTGCCGAGGCCGTGCGCCGCTCGCTGAGCCGCCAGGGCATCGCCCTGAACCGGATGGCCACCATCTCCTACGGTGAGGACTCGCCGGTGGCTCCGAACGAAACGCCCGAAGGCCGCGCCCAGAACCGGCGCGTCGCCATCGTCGTCCTCAGCTAGGCGACCGGTGGACGCGGGCGGCCGGGCTTCGGAACCCGGCCGCCCGCTGCGGCGACGGAGACAGGCGATTGACGGCGCGCCCCGGCTCGCCTCTTGTGTCGGCCCCTTCGACGCCGAGTAGACCATGACCGACGCCCAGCCCCTCGTCTTCACCGACAATCCGATGAACCCGCTCGAGGAGGCCCTCTACGAGGGGTTAGCCGATGCGTCGCGGATGGGGCTGTTCGAGCGGCTGATGCTCGAGGCCGACCTGTACGCCGTGCCCGAACCCGAAGGCCCGGGCGGCAAGCCCGGCGACGACGGCGCCAAGGTGCTGCGGGCCGGGGAACAGCTGATCCTGCGCGGCGTGGTGCTGAACGACGGCCGCGAGACCGTGACCCTGTTCACCGATCCGAGCCGGGCCACGAAGATGTTCGGCGAGGACGCCCGCATCCTGGCCATGCAGGGCCGGGCCCTGCTGGACATCCTCAAGGACGCCGTGGTGCTGTTGAATCCCGAGGGCGGCAAGGGCCTGTTGCTGAACCCCGATCAGATCAAGGCCGTGCTGGAGCATGAGCCGGTGCGGCCGCTGCGTCCGGTCTCGGGCCGCGTCGAGCTGCATGAGGTCGAGCCGGAGAACGAGCCGGTCATGCTGATGCGGGCGATCATGGATGCGTTCCCGGCCCCGATGGTCGAGGCCGTCTGGCTGGCCCGCGCCGTCTGGCCCGACCTCGGCCAGATCGGCTGGTTCATGGATATCCGCTCGGACCGCCCGGCGGACGAACTGAAGGCGCTGGCCGTGCGCGGCGTGCGCGGGTTGAAATTCGGCTCCGAAACCCTCGACGTCTCGGTCAGCAAGCCGGGCGGCGCCAAGGGCGTGGGCGTCAAGGTGATCTAGAACCGCACCACGGTCCGCACCGCCTGACCGTCGGCGAGGCGGTCGAAGGCGGCGTTGATGTCGGACAGGGGGATGACGCCGGTCAGCAACCGGTCGACCGGCAGCCGGCCCTGCCGGAACAGGGCGACATAGCGGGGGATGTCGCGGCTGGGCACGCAGGTCCCGATATAGCTGCCCTTGAGGGTCCGCTCCTCGGCGACCAGCGAGACGACGTTGACGGCCAGGGCCGCCTCGGGCGGGGGCAGGCCGGCGGTGACCGTCGTCCCGCCCCGCCGGGTCATCCGCCAGGCGGCGTCCAGCGCCCGCACCGAGCCGGCCATCTCGAAGACGAAATCCGCGCCGCCGCCGGTCAGGGCGCGGACCTGTTCGACGGCGTCGGCGTCTCCGGCATTGACGGTCTGGACAGGGCCCAGGGTGCGGGCGAGGGCCAGCTTGTCCTCCGACAGATCGACCGCCACGACCGGCGACGCCCCGGCCGCCAGCGCCCCCAGGACTGACGACAATCCGACCCCGCCCAGGCCGACCACGACCGCGCTCTGGCCCGCGCGAACGCCGGCGGTGTTCACCACGGCGCCGACCCCGGTCAGCACCGCGCAACCGAACAGGGCGGCGTGCTCGAACGGCAGGTCGGCGTCGACCTTGACCAGCGACCGGCGCGAGACGACGGCGTGGCCGGCGAAGGCCGAGCAGCCGAGATGGTGGTTCAGGTCCCCGGCGCCGTCATGGATGCGGCGGCCGCCGGTCAGCAGCTCACCCTTGCCGTTCGCCGCGGCGCCCGGCTCGCACAGGGCGGGGCGGCCTTCGGCGCAGGGGTTGCAGTGGCCGCAGGACGGCATGAACACCATGACCACATGGTCGCCGACCGCCAGATCGCTGACGCCGTCGCCCAGCGCCTCGACCACGCCGGCCGCCTCGTGACCCAGGGCCATGGGCAGGGGGCGGGGCCGGTCGCCGTTGATGACGCTGAGGTCCGAATGGCACAGGCCCGCCGCCTTGATGGCCACCCGCACCTCCCCGGGCCCGGGCGCGTCCAGCGTCACGGTTTCGATCGAGAGGGGGCGGCTGTCCGCATAGGGACGAAGAGCGCCCATGGTGCGGAGAACGGCGGCGGTGGTCTGCATGGGCGCACGCTAGGCGCTTGACGCCGCGTCCGCCAAGCCCAAGGCTGACCTCAAGCGCGCGCAGACGCGCCGGGAGCAAACCGCGCCCAGGCAGCGAGCGACCGCGTCGCGAGCGCTGGCGCACCAAGAGGGGACTTCATGACGGGTACGATCGAACGCACGAAACGGGGCGACTACCGCCGGTTCCAGGCCATCTCCACGCGCTGGATGGACAACGACGTCTACGGCCATGTGAACAACGTCGTCTATTATTCGTGGTTCGACACGGCGGTGAACCGGCTGCTGGTGGTCAATGGCGTGCTGGACATCCATCACGGCACGACCATCGGCCTGGTGGTCGAGACGGGCTGTCGCTATTTCGCGCCGACCGCCTTCCCCGACGAGATCCAGGCGGGGGTCCGGGTGGCGCACGTCGGCACCAGCTCGGTCCGCTACGAGATCGGCCTGTTCCGCAACAACGAGGACGAGGCCGCGGCCGTGGGCCATTTCGTCCACGTCTATGTCGACCGCGAGACGAAGCGGCCCGTGCCGGTCGACGAGAAGATGCGCGGCTTCCTGGAGAGCCTGAAGGCGTGACGCGGTCTCTCCCTCCCCCTTGTGGGGAGGGTGGTCGCGCAGCGACCGGGCGGGGAGGGCTCGACTCGCTACCGGCGGCGCTGGCGCCCTGCCAAGCGCCCCCACCCTGTCGTCGCTTCGCGCCGACATCCCTCCCCACAAGGGGGAGGGAGGGTTCGTTGCTTCAGTCGTCCAGCCGGCCCATCAGGGCCAGGGCCCCGACCGCGGTCAGGGCTCCGAGGGCGAAGGCGGCGATGATCGAGCCGGTGGCCACCCCCGTGGAGACGCTGACGGGGCGGGTCTCGTACCACTCCACGATGTCGGCCTCGTCGAGGTCGCCGTCGGCGTACAGGTCAGCGTCGTGGATGACGTCTTCGGCGGTCATGGAAACGGCTCCGGTTGGGACGCAACAACAATGTGCGCGGGGCCGGGGAGTTCCTGCGTCGTGACACCGCGCCCGCCATCGGCTAGATGCCCTGCCTCGATCCCGCGCCCGCGCTCAAGTAGTGAGCGACCGCGTCGCGAGCGATAGCGCCCAATCAAGAGAGCTTCATGGCCGGCCATTCGAAATACAAGAACATCATGCACCGCAAGGGGCGCGCCGATGCGCAGCGGTCCAAGCTGTTCTCCAAGCTGTCCCGCGACATCACCGTGGCCGCCAAGCTGGGCATGCCCGACATCGCCATGAACCCGCGCCTGCGCCTGGCGGTGAACAACGCCAAGGCCGAAAGCCTGCCGCGCGACGTGATCCAGCGGGCCATCAACAAGGCCGCCGGCGGCGACGTCGATACGATGGAAGAGGTCCGCTACGAGGGTCGCGGCCCCGGCGGCGTCGGCATCATCGTCGAGGCCCTGACCGACAACCGCAACCGCGCCAACTCCAACATCGGCACCGCCTTCAAGAAGAACGGCGGCGCGCTGGGCGAGATGAATTCGGTCGCCTTCATGTGGAATCGGGTCGGCCGCATCACCTATCCGGCCGAGGCCGGGACCGAGGACGCCGTCATGGAGGCCGCCATCGAGGCCGGCGCCCAGGACGTCGAGAGCGATCTGGTCAAGCCCGACATCTACGAGGACGCGCCGGGTCACACCATCTGGACCACCTTTGAGGACCTCAACGAGGTCGCCGAGGCGTTGTCGAAAATCCTCGGCGACGCCAAATCCACGGCCCTGGTCTGGCGCCCGCAAACCGAGGTTCCGGTCACCGGCGAGGCGGTCGGCACGCTGATGAAGCTGCTCGACGCCCTGGACGCCGAGGACGACGTTCAGAACGTCTATTCGAACGAGGACATCTCCGACGAGGACATGGCGAAGTACGCGGGCTGACCGGAACGGCGGACGGCCGGGCGGGTTAGGGCAGGCGAACCGCAACGCTTGCCCACGGACCCGCCCTCATGGACATCACCCAGCTGATCCTCGACGACCACGCCGAGCAACGGCGTCTGTTCGCCATCCTCGAGCAGATCGATCCGAAGGACGTGGACGCCCTGACCAAGGTCTGGGGTCGGCTGTCCGCCTTCCTCGACGTCCACGCCGAGGCCGAGGAGCGGTTCTTCTATCCGGAGCTGATGAAGGTCGGGAAATCGGCCAATGACGCCGAGGGCGACGACGCCGGTCCCGAGACCGAAGACGCCATCGAGGACCACAACAAACTGCGCGACGCGGTCAAGGCGGTGGAGAAATACCCCGTCGGGACCGGGGCCTGGATCGCGGCTGTCGGCAAGGCCAACGTCGTCAACTCGAAGCATATGGGCGAGGAGGAACGGCAGGGTCTGACCGACTTCCGCCGCCACGCCCCGCTGCAGACCCGTCACGATCTGGCGGTGAAATTCGCCGCCTTTGAGGCCGGGCACATCACCGGCGTGAAACCGGTCAACAAGGACCCCGAGGCCTATGTCGAACAGCATGGGTGAGTGGCGGCCTCAGCGCTGCATCGCATAAGCCTTGACCAGGTCGAACAGGAAGTCGCGGCCTTCATAGAGTGAGCGCACGCGGATGCGTTCGTTCAGGCCGTGCGCGCCGCCGCCGTCGGGGTCTCCAAACATGCCCGTGACGCCGTAGGTCGGAACGCCCGCCTTGTTGGTGAAACGGCCGTCGGTGGCTCCCACCGCCATGGTCGGCACGACCGGCACGCCGGGCCATATGCGGCCCGCGATCTGCCGGATCGGATCGATAATGGCCGGCGCCAACGGCGGAGGGGGCGAGGTCGGGTCGGGCGCGCCCAGCGGGGTGATGGTTATGGCCGGATTGTTGAGAACCCGGGCGATCTCGGCCTGGGTTTCCTCGATCGTATGGCCGGGCAGGATGCGGCAGTTGACGTTGGCCGTGACGCGCTGGGGCTGGGCGTTGGGCGCATGGCCGCCGTTGATCAGCGTCGGGATGCAGGTCGTGCGCATCGTCGCGTTCCAGATCGGATTGGCGGCCGACAGACGCGCCGCCGCCGCGGCGTCTGGCGTGTCGCCCGCCGTCAGGGCGCGCAGGTCGGCGGCGTATTGCGGAGACGTGTCCGCCACGGCCGCGAAATAGGCGCGGGTGATGGGGTTCAGGTCCAGTGCGAAGTCATAATCGCCCAACGCCGCCAGCGAGCGCGACATGGCGGCGATGGCGTTGTCCTTGCGCGGCCGGGCGCTGTGGCCGCCAGGGTTGGTCAGCTCGAGCGTATAGTCCTGATACAGCTTCTCGCCCGCCTGGACGTTCAGGGCGATGCGGTTTCCCTCAGCGTCCAGCTGGCCGCCCGCCCCCTCGTTCAGCGCGAAGCCGGCCTCAAGCGTGTCGGGGTGTTCGCGCAGCAGCCATTCGACGCCGTTCCAGGTGTCGGCGGTTTCCTCGCCGCAGGTCAGGGCCAGTTTGATGTCGCGGCGCGGTCGGAAGCCGGTTGTCTTCAGCCGCACCAGCGTATCGACCCAGACCGAGGCCTGGGCTTTGTCGTCGGACGCGCCCCGCGCGTAGAAATAGCCGTCCTCCTCGACGAGAGTGAACGGATCGCGCGTCCAGTCGGCCCGGTTGGCCTCGACCACGTCGATATGGGCCAGCAGCAACAGGGGCGCCGCGGACCGGTCCGAGCCGTGCAGGACGACGGCCAGATTTCCGTCTTTCGGCCGGTCGGCGGGGGCCAGCACCCGCACGTCCGCGACAGGATAGCCGGCGGCCAGAAGGCGCGCGCCCATCCGCTCCGCGGCGAGGGTGCAGCTGCCTTCGGACAGGGTGGTGTTGGTCTCGACCAATTCCTCGTACAGCGCGCGGAAGGCGGCCTGGTCGGGGCGGGCGTCCGGGGTCTGCGCCATGGCCCTGCCGGCCCCGAAGGCCAGGGCGCCGATGACGGCGGCCGCGACCACGATCACGGTGAAGACGGCGCGGCCGCGGCGACCGTCGCGCATCGTCTCACCGGCGGTCTCGTCCAGCCAGTAGCGGTCGCCGCTTTCGGGCACGGCCTCGCGCCGCACCAGCCGCCTCAGGGCCGCGCGACCGCCGGGGCGGTTCATTGACAGGGGACCGGCCAGATCCGTCGAGGTGACCCCGCTCGCAATCGACATCTTGTTTCTCCCGTCCCGGCGACGACGTTATCCTCAATCGGGCACGGGAGGAACAGCCGCCGGCCACAACCGTTGCCGTGGCATGACGGCCGCCTCTGGACCGGGCGGCTCACTTGACCTGTGCCGGTCCCATGACGATCTCACCGCCCACCCCTGTCTCCTCGCTCAAGGATTTCTCATGCAAGGCTTCGTCGACGACATCGAGACCCTGACCACGGAAAACACAGACTTCCGGCGCGTGCTCTACACCGGCGAACATCTGCAGCTGGTGCTCATGGCCCTGAAACCCGGCGAGGAGATCGGCGAGGAGGTCCATGAGGACCGTGACCAGTTCTTCCGCATCGAGAGCGGCTCCGGCGAGATTCTGATCGACGGCAAGCGCACGCCGATCAAGGACGCCGACGCCATCATCGTGCCCGCCGGGGCCCGCCATAACCTGTTCAATACGGGCGACGTCCTGCTGACGCTCTACACCCTCTACGGTCCGCCCGAGCACCGCGACGGCGTGGTCCGGGCCACCAGGGCCGAGGCCGAGGCGAAGGAAGAGCATTTCGACGGCAAGACCACCGAATAGCGCGACTGTCCGGCGCTGCGTGACGCCGGTCATTGTTCGTCAACCTCGTTTGAGGCATGACTGGAACGAATGACGAACGAAGCGACTCGAATCCTGGGACTGGACCCCGGCCTTCGCCGCACCGGATGGGGCGTCGTGGTCGCCGAGGGATCGCGTCTGCGCTGGGTGGCGCACGGCGTGGTCAGCCCGCCCGAGGCCGCGCCGTTCAGCGAGCGGCTGCTGCATCTGCTCGATGCTGTGGGCGAGGTCTGCGCCGCTCACGGCTGCGACGAGGCGGCGATCGAGGAGGTCTTCGTCAACATGAACCCGTCCTCGACCCTGAAACTGGGTCACGCCCGCGCGGCCGTCATGCTGGCCCCCGCCCGCTGCGGCCTGCTGGTGGCGGAGTATTCGCCCAATCTGATCAAGAAGGCCGTGGTCGGCGCCGGCCATGCCGACAAGAGCCAGATCGCCTTCATGGTCAAACGGCTGCTGCCCTCCGCCGGCGACGTGAAGGCCGACGCCGCCGACGCCCTGGCGGTGGCTATCACCCACGCCCAGCTGCGCAAGCGGGCCCTGCTCACCGCGCTGCGGGGCGCCGCGTGATCGGCCGACTGCGAGGTCTGCTGGCCGAGGTCGAGCCGGACCACTGCCTGATCGACTGCGCCGGCGTGGGTTATGTCGTGGTCTGCGGCGCGCGCACCCTGCAGCGGCTCCCGGCCCCCGGCGACGAGGCGACCCTGCAGATCGAATCGACCTGGAACGCCGAGAGCGGCCCGCGCCTCTACGGCTTCCTGTCCCGGGACGAGCGCCGCGCCTTCCGGACCCTGACCGACATCCAGGGCGTGGGCCCCAAGGCGGCCCTGTCGGTGCTCGACGTCCTCCCCCCCGGCGATCTGGCGGCGGCCGTGGCCCGGGAAGACAAGGCGG
The DNA here is from genome assembly GCF_041648615.1 of Brevundimonas sp. Taxonomy (GTDB): domain Bacteria; phylum Pseudomonadota; class Alphaproteobacteria; order Caulobacterales; family Caulobacteraceae; genus Brevundimonas. The sequence continues at coordinate 3,929 of NZ_JBAZOS010000052.1, read as the reverse complement.
CGGTGGCCCGCGCCAACGGCGTCGGCCCGAAATTGGCCCTGCGCATCGTCACCGAGCTGAAGGGCAAGTCGCTGGGCGACGCGTCATTCACCCCCGGCGGGTCGGGCGTCCAGGCCGAGGCTCCGGCCCCGGTTCCCAGCGTCACGGGCGAGGCCGTCTCGGCCCTGCTGGGTCTGGGCGTGGCCGAGGTCAACGCCCGCCGCGCCGTGGATCAGGCGCTGATCCGCCTGGGCGACGCGGCCGAACTCTCCGCCGTCATCCGCGCGGCCCTGCAGGAGCTGGGGCGGTGACCGACGACCGCATCGTGTCCGGCGCCCCCGTTCCCGGCGAGGTCCAAGACCGCGCCCTGCGGCCCCAGACCCTGTCCGAGTTCGTCGGCCAGGAACAGGCCAAGGGCAATCTCAAGGTCTTCATCGACGCCGCCCGCGGTCGCGGCGAATCCCTCGACCACGTCCTGCTGTTCGGCCCGCCCGGACTGGGCAAGACCACCCTGGCCCAGATCGTCGCCCGCGAACTGGGCGTCGGCTTCCGCGCCACCTCGGGCCCCATCCTCGCCAAGGCGGGCGATCTGGCCGCCATCCTGACCAATCTCGAACCCCGCGACGTCCTGTTCATCGACGAAATCCACCGGCTCGCCCCGACGGTCGAGGAAATCCTGTACCCGGCCATGGAAGACCATGTGCTGGACCTGATCATCGGCGAGGGGCCGTCGGCGCGTTCCGTGCGGATCGATCTGGCGCCCTTCACCCTGGTCGGGGCGACGACGCGGGCCGGCCTGCTGGCCACGCCGCTGCGCGACCGGTTCGGCATTCCGCTGCGGCTCGAATTCTACACCCCCGACGAACTGGTGCGGGTCATCACCGGGGCCGCGCGCAAGATGGGCGTGGCCGTCGACGAGGAGGGCGCCCGCGAGATCGCCTCGCGCTCGCGCGGCACGCCGCGGGTGGCCGGACGGCTGCTGCGCCGGGTGCGCGACTTCGCCGAGGCCGAAGGATCGCCGATGATCGACCGTCTGGCCGCCGCTCGCGCCCTCGCGCGGCTTGAGGTGGACGAGGCCGGCCTCGACGCCAACGACCGCCGCTTCCTCAAGGCCCTGATCGAGAACTACGGCGGCGGGCCCGTCGGCATGGATACGCTGGCGGCCGCCATCGCGGAGGCCCGCGACGCGGTCGAGGACGTCATCGAGCCCTATCTGCTGCAGCAGGGCTTCATCCAGCGCACCCCGCGCGGCCGCATGGCCTGCGCCCGGGCGTATGCGCACCTCGGCCTGACCGAGCCGCCGAAGACGCCGGAGCAGGGCGGGCTGTTCGGGGGCAAATAGCCCGCTCATCCCGGCAAGCCCTTCCCGCAATCGCCGAACCCCGGCATGGTCCGCGCGAAGGAGAGGGCATGGCGCGCAGGGCGATCCGAACCGAGCGGCTGATCGCGGTGCTGGGCGGCGCGGTGCTGTTGCTGGGCGTTGTGCTGTTCTTCGTCTTCGTGCGGAACGGAAGTATTCTGGAAACCTCCAGCGCCAGCGATCGGGCGTTGCGGCAACTCCGGGACCATCTGGGACCCAACACCGAAATTCACTACCTCGAGGTGGGCAAGGGACGCGCTGTTTGCGGGTATGCAGGGACGCGGGGCGGCTCCGGAGGGCCCGCCTTCATCTCCCGCCCGAACCGGATACTGTTGGAGACGGACCCGTTGAAGGCAGAGTTCAAGGAGATGCTCTCCGACGTTTGTCCCGGGTTCATGACGCCCCCGCCCGGGGTCTACTGATGACCGACCAGCCCACAGCCGGCCGCTTCGAGGGCCGCGAGCACCGCCTGCCGGTCCGCGTCTATTACGAGGACACCGACTTCACCGGCCTGGTCTATCACGCCAACTACGTCCGCTATTTCGAGCGCGGCCGGTCGGACTGCCTGCGGCTGATGGGCATCGGCCACACCGACCTGCTGGACGGCGACCAGCCCATGGCCTTCGTGGTGACGAAGATGGGTCTGTCCTTCCTCAAGCCCGCCCGCATCGACGACGCCCTGCTCGTGCGCACCTGGTATGACGCGGTGAAGGGCCCCCGGCTGCTGATCTCCCAGACCGTCACGCGGGGCGACGACGTCTTGTGCCGGGCCGATGTCGAGGTGGTCTGCATCCACATGGACGGCCGGCCCCGCCGTCCGACGCGGGCCCTGGTCGAAAAGGTCGGGCCCTGGCTGGCGCGCGAAGCGTAGCCGTTTTCGCCGCCTGACGGGTGTAGACGGGTGACGCCGCCGCCACACCTCGCTAGACCCGCGGGAACCCGCCACACAACCGCCACGCCCGTCCGGTGCACAGGGACGGTCAGACGGAAGGACGTTATTCGATGACCACCGCCACCCAGGCCTCGATGCTGAACCCGGTGAGCCTGTTCCTGGAGGCCGATATCGTCGTGCAGGCGATCATGATCGGCCTGGCGATCGCCTCGCTGTGGTCCTGGGCCGTGATCATCGACAAGGCGGTGCGGTTCTCCGGACTGAACCGCCAGGCCGACGATTTCGAAAAGGCGGTCGGCTCGGGACGGTCGCTGGAAGAGATCGCCGCCCAGGCGGGGCCCGATCCGGCCCATCCCCTGCCGCGCATGCTGGTCATCGCCCTGGCCGACTGGCGCGAGGCCCGCACGCGCGGGCCCCTGACCGAGAACCAGGCCAACCTGCTGATGTCGCGCATCGACCGCGCGCTCGACAGCCTGATCGCCCGCGAGGGCCAGCGGGTCGAGAACGGCCTGGGCGTCCTGTCGGTGGTGGCGACGTCCTCGCCCTTCATCGGCCTGTTCGGCACGGTCTGGGGCATCATGAACGCCTTCGGGGCCATCGCCTCGTCGGGCAACACCAATCTGGCGACGGTGGCGCCGGCGATCTCCGAGGCCCTGTTCGCCACGGCCCTCGGTCTGGCCGCGGCCATCCCGGCCTATATCGCCTACAACAAATTCTCGATCGACGCGGGCAAGTTCACGGGGCGGCTGGAAAGCTTCGCCGACGACCTGCAGGCCGCCGTGGCGCGCCGTCTGGGCGGCTCGAACGCGCCCTCGGCGCCCCCGGTCACCCCGCCCGCCGCGGGCGACTACAACCGCCGGGAGTTTTGAGCCATGGCGTTGGCGGGCGGCGGCGGGGGCGGACACGTCCGGGGCCGCAGACGGCCGCGCAAGCGGCCGCTGAGCGAGATCAACGTGACGCCGCTGGTCGACGTCATGCTGGTGCTGCTGATCATCTTCATGATCTCGGCGCCGCTGCTGACGACCGGCGTCGAGGTCGAACTGCCCAAGACCGAGGCCAGCGCCGTCGAGACGAATCAGGAGCCGGTGGTGGTCTCCATCGACCGGGACGGCGCCATCTTCGTCGCCGACAGCGAGGTCGCCTGGGACCGTCTGATTCTGGCCGTCGCACAGGAAGGCGGCGAGGGCGCGCGTGAAAAACCGGTCTTTGTCCGCGCCGACGGCCGCGCGCCGTATCAGGCCGTGGCCCGCGTCATGGCCCGGCTGTCGGGCGCCGGCTTCACCAAGATGAACCTGATCACCGACACCTCCGCCCAATCTTCCGGATCAGGCGGGGAGGGCTGAAGCCTTGGAACGGCCCGGCCCGGCCCTGATCGGATCCATCCTCGTGCACGGCGCCGCCATCGCCGTCGTGCTGGCCGCCGGCCTGATCGCGCCAAAGGCCGAGCTGCGTCCGGTCGTCAACGCCGTGCCGGTCTCCATCGTCTCGGACGTGGTGATCGAGGCCGCCGCCGCCGACAACCCGAGCGAGGAACTGGTCACCGAGGACGCCGCGACGGCGCCCGTCGCCCCGCCGCCCGAACCCGTGCCCGCGCCGCCCGAACCGACGCCCCCTCCGCCCACGCCGAGGCCGGCTCCCACGCCTGCCCCCGTGCCGGTCAAGAAGGCTCCGCCTCCGCCCCGCCCCACCCCGACGCCG
>NZ_JBAZOS010000051.1:0-12595 GCF_041648615.1 Brevundimonas sp. | reverse complement strand
AACTGCGCGAGGAGACGGGGGTCGAGGCCGAACTGATCGGCCTGATCGACGTGGTGGACGGTCTGTTTCCCGAGGCGGGCAAGCACTACGTCCTGATCGACTACGCCGCGCTCTGGGTCAGCGGGGAGCCGACAGCAGGCGACGACGCGGCTGAGGCGGTCTTTGTGCCGTTCGAGGAGGCCCTGCGACGGGTGGACTGGTCGGAGACGCGGCGGATCATCCGGGAGGCCCACGCCATGGCGGCGGCACGCCCATCTGACGGCCTTGTCATCGCCGGTGAACCGGATTCGGTGGCGCGGGGGCGGGGGGACCGATAAGCTTCACCCTCAATCGGAGGGGCTTATGGATTTCTCGTTCTTATTCTTTGCGGTGTTCGCGAGTTTCGCGATCATCTTTCTGTTCAGCGTGGTCAAGATCGTGCCGCAAGGCCGTGAATTCACGATCGAACGGTTCGGCAAGTACACCAAGACCCTGAAGCCAGGCATCAGCCTGCTGACGCCGTTTGTGGAGCGGGTCGGGCGCCGCATGAACATGATGGAGCAGGTCCTGGACGTGCCCCAGCAGGAGGTCATCACCAAGGACAACGCCATGGTGAAGGTCGACGCCATCGTCTTCATCCAGGTGATGGAGGCCTCGGCCGCCGCCTACCGGATCGAGAACCTGCCCTACGCCATCACCCAGCTGTGCTCGACCAATCTGCGCACCGTGGTCGGCTCGATGGAGCTGGACGAGGTCCTGTTCCAGCGTGACTCGATCAACTCGCGGCTGCTGACCGTGATCGACGCGGCCACCGAGCCGTGGGGCGTCAAGGTCAACCGGATCGAGATCAAGGACCTGACCCCGCCCGCCGACATCACCAACGCCATGGCGCGCCAGATGAAGGCCGAGCGCGAGCGCCGCGCCGTCATCACCGAGGCCGACGGCGAGAAGCAGGCCGCCATCGCCCGCGCCGAGGGCGCCAAACAGGCCGCCATCCTCGAGGCCGAGGGCCGCCGCGAGGCCGCCTTCCGCGACGCCGAGGCCCGCGAACGCGAAGCCGAGGCCGAGGCCAAGGCGACGGCCATGGTGTCCCAGGCCATCGCGGCCGGCGACGTCAACGCCATCAACTACTTCGTCGCCCAGAAATACGTCGAGGCCTTCGCCGAACTGGCGCGGAATCCGACCGCCAAGACGGTCATCGTCCCGGCGGAGATGTCCGGCCTGGTCGGCACCATCGCCGGCCTGGGCGAACTGGTCGGCCTGGCGAAGGAACAGCAGCAGGGCCGCAGCGACGTCCGCCGCGACGCCCCGCCGCCTCCGCCCCGGGCCACGCCGCCCTCCCCGCCTCGCCCGCCGCGTCCGTCCGTACCGAGGACCTGATCCATGGAAGCCCTGACTGACCTGCATGCGGCCCAACCGTTCTGGATCTGGCTGGCCCTGGGCGTGGTCCTGCTGGCGGTCGAGGCCGCCTTCTCGACCGAATGGCTGCTCTGGCCGGCGGTGTCGGCGGGAATGGTGGCCGTGGTCACGGCCCTGGGCCTGCCGCTCAGCTTCGTGGGCGAGGTCGCCCTGTTCGCAGTGCTGACGGTCGCGATGACCCTGCTGTCACGCCGGTTGATCCAGCGCGTGAACCCCAGCGACAGCCCGGACATCAACGCCCGCGACAGCCGGCTGGTGGGCCAGCAGGCGCGAGTCGTCGAAGCGTTCGTCAACGGCCGGGGCCGGGTCTTCGTCTCCGGGGCGGAATGGGCGGCGGAACTGAACGCCGGCGCGCCGCCCGTGGGCACATATGTGACGGTGATCCAGGCCGAGGGCGCCCTGCTGAAGGTCGTGACCGGCTAGCGCCGCATCTCGTCGATCCCGCGGTTCGCCAGGCCGTCGGCGCGTTCGTTCAGTTCGTGGCCGGCGTGGCCCTTGACCCAGTGCCATTTGACGTCGTGCCGGGTCCGCGCCTCGTCCAGACGTCGCCACAGGTCCTCGTTCTTGACCGGCTTCCTGTCGGCCGTCTTCCAGCCACGCGCCTTCCAGCCCCGGATCCATTCGGTGATGCCGGTCATGACGTATTTGCTGTCGGTGTGCAGATCGACGCGGCAGGGCCGGGACAGGGCCTCCAGGGCGCGGATCGCGGCCATCAGCTCCATGCGGTTGTTGGTGGTCAGCGGCTCGCCGCCCCACAGCTCCTTCTCGTGACCGCCGCCGGTCTGAAGAACGGCGCCCCAGCCGCCGGGGCCCGGATTGCCCTTGCAGGCGCCGTCGGTGTGGATGATGACGTGGGACACGGGCGAACCTTCAGACAGCCGCTCCTACCTCCGATTGGTTGGAGGCGAATCCGGTTTGGCGTATGTTCGTAGGCAGGAGAGACGTCATGATCCACCTGAAGATTTCCCAGCTCGACGGAAAAACGGTCATGGAGCTGAACGAAGCCGACCTGGCCAGACTGGGCGGAACGATCGGTGACACGGTGAAGCTCGACGAGAGCGCTATCGAAATCGTGAGCGGCGAGTCCGAAACGGAACGCCAGTTGGCCATCGCACGTCAGGTCATGGTCGATTACCGCGAAACGCTCGACGCGCTCGCCCGCTAGGTCATGGCCGAACCGATCTGGCTGGACCAGCCCGCGATGATGCAGGCTCATGACGAAGTCATCGCGCTGACCGGCGGCGCGGCCGGATTGCGAGACGAGGGCCTGCTCCTGTCCGCGCTCAGCCGGCCATTGAACGCCTATGGCTACGAGGGTCAGGGAGACATCACCGTACTGGGCGCGACCTACGCCGTGGCCATCGCCAAGAACCATCCCTTCATCGACGGCAACAAGCGCGCCGCCTTCGTTGGCATGGTCGTATTCCTGGCCCGCAACGGCCTCCGTCTCAGGGCGACCCAGGAGGACGCCACGGCCACCATGTACGGTGTGGCCGAGGGCAAGATCGACATTGACGCCCTGGCCGCCTGGATCCGCGACAACAGCGCGGCGACCTGACGCGGCAATCGCTTGGCGTCGCGCCACTGAACGGCCTATATGCGGCGAGAGATTTCGACCGGGCCGGGCCGGCCTGACTGAGGAGAGTATTCCGTGGGTACATTCAGCATCTGGCACTGGGCCATCGTCGCCGTCATCGTGCTTCTGCTGTTCGGCGGCCGCGGCAAGCTGTCGGCCATGATGGGCGATGCGGCCAAGGGCGTGAAGGCGTTCAAGGACGGGCTCAAGGACACCGACGACGACAAGCCGCGTGACGAGCGCGCCGGCGCCCTGCCCCGCACGGACGCCGAAAAAGAAGACCTGAAGTCGTAAGGCCGCTGAAAACGGCGGAGACCTGACGCATGGGTGGCCTGGGTCCCGGAATCGGGGGCGGCGAATATCTGGTGATCGCGGTCGTGGCCCTGCTGGTGGTGGGGCCCGAGCGCCTGCCGCTGCTTCTGCGCAAGCTGGGCAAGGTCGTCGCCAAGGCGCGCGGCATGGCCAATGAATTCCGCTCCAGCTTCGACGAGATGGCGCGCCAGTCCGAACTGGACGAGCTGCGCAAGGAGGTCGAGGCGCTGCGCACCCACCAGGGCGTCCACGCCCTGGGGGCCGACGCCGATGCGGCGTTCCGTGAAATCCGCGCCGACCTGAACAAGCCACTGGACCCGCCGATGCTGTCCGCCCCTGACGAATGGCCCGACAGCCCGCCGGTCATGGCGCCGCTGGAGACGCCCCCCGCGCCGGCCGCCGGCGCCGCGAAGAAGCCGACCAGGCCCAAGGCGAAGGCGAAGACGTCCAAACCCGTCACAGCCGGAACGACCGCGAAACCCGCGCCGACCACGGCCAGAGCCTCCGCCGGCGCCAAGCCGGCGAAGCCCCGGACCTCCCGCAAGACGGCGCCCGCGTCATGAGCGCCGTCGATCGCGACGAGGACGAGATCGAGGCGTCGCGCGCGCCGCTGATGGATCATCTGATCGAACTGCGCGGACGACTGCTGATCTGCGTCGTCGCCTTCATCATCGCCTTCCTGGTCTGCTTCTATTTCGCCAGCCCGCTCTATGTCTTCCTGGTCAAACCCTATGTGGTGGCCAGCGCCCTGCAGGCCGCCCACGGCCACAACGTATCGGTGCCGGACCTGATCTCGACCATGGTCGGGCTGAAGCCGCTGGCCAGCGGCCAGCATCAGGCGGCGCAGCTGATCTACACGGCGCCGCTGGAAATCCTGTTCGTGAAGATGAAGCTGGCGGGGCTGGGCGCCGTGATCGCCTCCTTCCCGATCCTGGCCTTTCAGCTGTACCGGTTCGTGGCGCCGGGCCTGTATCGCAATGAGCGCGGGGCCTTCCTGCCGTTCCTCATCGCGGCTCCGGTCCTGTTCATCGCCGGCGCGGCGCTGGTCTACTATGTCATGCTGCCCATCGTGATGCTGTTCTCGCTCAACCAGGGCATTGTGGCCGAGGGCGTCACCGCCGCCCTGCTGCCCAAGGTGTCGGAATACATGAGCCTGGCCACGGCCCTGATCCTGGCGTTCGGACTGTGTTTCCAGCTGCCCGTGATCATGACGCTGCTGGGTCTGGCCGGCATCATAAACTCGAAGCTCATGGCCGGGGGGCGACGGTACGCCATCGTCGCCGTGGTCGTGGTCGCCGCCGTGGTGACGCCGCCCGATCCGATCAGCCAGCTGATGCTCGCCGTGCCGATGGTGCTGTTGTATGAAATCTCCATCTGGTGCGTGCGTCTGATCGAAATGCGTCGCAAGACCGCGGACGCCGCGGCCTGATCGCCCGCGGGGGAAGTTAGTCATGGATTCGCCGGCCTTTTCGCTGACGCCCCGTCCCGCCGCCCTGCTGGCCCGGGCGCAGGATATTCCCGGCGCGGGCTACTGGGCCGCCGCCGTACTGGTGATGCTGGCGCTGGCGGTCCGGCTGCTGCTGTCGTCGGCCATGGGCAACGGCTACGGCTACACCTGCTTCTATCCCGCGGTGATCCTCGCCGCCTACTGGCTGGGGGCCCGGCCCGCGTTGATGGCCGCCGGCCTGTCGACGGCGATCGTCTACGCCTTCCTGGGCCCCGCGCCCCTGCACTGGAACATGGACGGACGCGGTCTGGTGGCGCTGAGCTTCTTCCTGCTGTCGTCGGCGCTGCTGATCCACATCCTGAGCACGATCCGGGCCCGGTTCGATCTTCTGGCCTCCACCCACGCCCGCGTCGAGGCCCTCGCCACCGGCCAGGCCGAACTGTTCCGCGAGCATGCCCAGCGGACGACCGACCACCTGCAGCTGATCTCGGCCATCCTGCAGCTTCGGGCGCGTGAGGAGGCCGATCCGATGGTCTCGCGGGTGCTGACCAACGCCGCCTCGCGCACCCTGCTGATCTCCCGGGCCCACCGCGAGTTCACCGGCAAGCCCGACAGCCGCATTCCGTTTGACGCCTTCGCCCGCAAGCTCGTCGAGGCCTCGGCGGCGCGGGGCGGTCTGGCGACGGACCGGGTGCGGATCGCCGGCGGCGACCTGGACGTGCCGCTGGAGCATGCAACGGCGCTCGGCCTGGTGCTGCTGGACTATCTGACCACGTTGAAGAGCTGTTCCCCGGCCGCCAGCCTTGCGGTCATCCTGGCCGACGACGGCGACCAGCGGACGCTCAGCCTCGTGGCCGCGGGCGGGGGCGATATCGGACCGCCGCGCGACATCCCCCTGTTCGAGGCGGTTTCGGAACAGTTGGGCGGTCGTCTGCTGATCACGCGGGGCGCGACGGGCTGCGGCGTCCGCATCAGCTTCCCGGCCGCGATCCAGCCCGTCCAGGCCTGGGAGCCCGTGGCGGTCAGCCTGCACTAGCCAGCTTGACCGGAACCGGCGCCGGGCGCCGGTGTTTGCACTGGACCGTCCATCAGGAGACCGGTCCATGACAGCCTTCCGCTTCGCCGCCCTCGCCACGCTGACAGTCGCCGCCGCGGCCTGCACGCAACAGGAGCCCGCGCCGGCCGCACCCGCGCCCGCGCCCGAGACCCGGACCATCATCGAGACCCGCGAGGTCGCCGTTCCCGCGCCCGCCAGCCCGCCCACCGTCATCATCGAACGCAGCGACGACCGTCCCGCCGACAGCACGACCGTCCGCGCCGGCGAGAACGGCATCGAGGTCGAGACGACCCGCCGCAACTAGGGTCCGCAGACCAGCCACGAAAAAGGGCGCCGGAGATGCCTCCGGCGCCCTTTGATCGTCCGGCTTCAGCCGCCGATCAGCAGCTGTAGTACATGTCGAATTCGACGGGGTGCGGGTGCAGTTGCAGACGCATCACCTCTTCCATCTTCAGCTCGATGTAGCTGTCAATGAAGTCGTCATCCATGACGCCGCCCTTCTTGAGGAAGGCGCGATCCTTGTCGAGGTTGTCGAGGGCCTCTTTCAGGCTGCCGCAGACCTCGGGGATGTTGCCCCGCTCTTCCGGCGGCAGGTCGTACAGGTTCTTGTCGGCCGGCGCGCCCGGATCGATCCGGTTCTCGATGCCGTCGAGGCCGGCCATCAGCAGGGCGACGAAGGTCAGATAGGGGTTGCCCATCGGATCCGGGAAGCGGGCTTCGATGCGCTTGGCCTTGGGCGAGTTGACGAACGGAATGCGGATCGAGGCCGAGCGGTTGCGCGACGAATAGGCCAGCTTGACCGGCGCTTCGTAACCGGGGACCAGCCGCTTGTAGGAGTTGGTCGTCGAGTTGGCGAAGGCGTTGATGGCCTTGGCGTGCTTGATGATGCCGCCGATGTACCAGAGACAGAGGTCCGACAGGCCGGCGTATTTGTCGCCCGCGAACAGGGGCTTGCCGTCGCGCCAGATCGACTGGTGCACATGCATGCCCGAGCCGTTGTCGCCGAAGGTCGGCTTGGCCATGAAGGTGGCCGACTTGCCGTAGGCGGCGGCGACGTTGTGGATGACGTATTTGTAGAGCTGCAGGCGGTCGGCCATGGTCAGCAGGTCGCTGAACTTCAGGCCCAGTTCGTGCTGGGCCGGGGCGACCTCGTGGTGGTGTTTCTCGGGCTGCATGCCCAGGTCGCGCATGACGCCGAGCATCTCGCCGCGCAGGTCCTGGGCGCTGTCGACCGGATTGACCGGGAAATAGCCGCCCTTGGGCCCCGGGCGGTGACCCATGTTGCCTTCCGAATATTCGGCGCCGGTGTTGGTCGGCAGCTCGATCGAGTCATAGCTGTAGCCGGTGTCATGCGGCGCCGTGCTCCAGCGCACGTCGTCGAAGATGAAGAACTCGGCTTCCGGGCCGAAGAAGACGGTGTCGCCCACGCCCGAGGACTGGACATAGGCCAGGGCCTTCTTGGCCATCGAGCGGCTGTCGCGGTTGTAGGGTTCGCCCGTGTCGGGGTTCAGCACGTCGCAGAACAGGAACATCGTGGTCTGCTGGTAGAACGGATCGATCCAGAAGCCGTTCAGGTCCGGCTTCAGCAGCATGTCGGACTCGTTGATCGCCTTCCAGCCGGCGATGGACGAGCCGTCGAACATCGTCCCTTCCTCGAGGAATTCCTCATCGACCAGGTCGATGTCGAAGGTGACGTGCTGCATCCGCCCCTTGGTGTCGGTGAACCGGAGGTCGACGTATTTGACGTCCTTCTCCTTGATCTCCTTGAGGATCTTGCTGGCGCTCATGGTGTTCGACGTCCTGTGGCTCGGGGAGGTTATCAAAATGGCCGCCCCGGAAGGCGACCGACGGAAATCAGACGGCCTGGGCGCCCGTCTCGCCGGTGCGAATACGGATGACGTCGAGAACGTCGGTGATGAAGATCTTGCCGTCGCCGATCTTGCCGGTGCGGGCGGCGGCCTGGATCGCGTCCACCACGGAGTTGACCATGTCGTCGGACACCACCACCTCGATCTTGATCTTGGGCAGGAAGTCGATGACGTATTCGGCGCCGCGGTACAGCTCGGAATGGCCCTTCTGGCGGCCATATCCCTTGGCCTCCAGCACGGTCATGCCTTGCACGCCTGCGTCTTGCAGCGCTTCCTTCACTTCATCCAGCTTGAACGGCTTGATGACGGCTTCGATCTTTTTCATTGGCGATCCCAGCGGGCGTTATTATGCCGCGCGCACGGGAGGTAAAGGGACATTGCATTGCACAATAAGGCAAGCGTTTTTCGCGCCCCGTCGCCATCCGTGAACGGAGGACTGGCGCGATGACGGAGCCCCCCCTGCCCGACTGGCGCCTCTCCCTGCCCTGGCCGGCGGCGGACGCCCACAAACACGCGCGCGGACGGCTGGGCGTCGTCTCGGGCAAGGCCAGTCAGACGGGGGCGGCCCGACTGGCGGCGCGGGCCGGTCTGCGCATCGGCGCCGGAGTGGTGCGGATCCTGTGCCCGCCGGACGCGACCGCGGTCATCGCCTCCGCCATCGAAGCCGTCATGCTGACGCCGTTCCGTTCGGAGGAGGCCTTGATCGAGGCGGTGGAAGGCATGGACGCCGTGGTCATCGGTCCCGCCGCCGGGGTGAACGACGCCACCCGGGCCCATGTCCGGGCCCTGGCCGGATCGGGCGCGGCCCTGGTCGTCGACGCCGACGGCCTGACCGTGTTCGAGACCTGGCCCGGCGATCTGTTCGCCGTTCTGGACCGCGACGACGTGCTGACCCCGCACGAGGGCGAGTTCAAACGCCTGTTCCCCGGCCTGCTCGACAGGGGCCGGGAGGCCGCCGCGCGCGAGGCGGCGCAACAGGCCGGCGCCGTGGTCGTGCTCAAGGGACCGGCGACCGTCATCGCCGCGCCCGACGGGCGGCTGGCCGTGAACGGCAACGGCGTCCCATGGCTGGCGACGGCGGGGACGGGCGACGTGCTGGCCGGCATGATCGGCGGCCTGATGGCGCAGAGGATGGACAGTTTCGACGCGGCCCGGGCGGCGGTCTGGATGCATGCCGAGGCGGCGCGCGGGTTCGGCCCCGGACTGATCGCAGAGGATTTGCCCGAGCGGCTGCCGCGGGTTCTGGCGGCGCTCTACCCACAGGCGGTCTGATCACGGCGCCGGAGCCCGGTTCAATTCGTCATCGAACCGGCCTATCTGCACGCCACACCGCCGGAGCGCCGTCTTGTTGATTGTTCTGTCACCGGCCAAGCGGCTGGATTTCACCGAAGCCGACCCCGAGCTGCCCGCCTCGGAGCGGCGTTTCCAGGACGATACCGCCAACCTGTCCAGGACGGCGCGGGCGCGGACGGTGGCCGAGCTGCGCCGGCTGATGAACATTTCCGACGACCTGGCCCGGCTGAACCGCGAGCGTTTCCAGGCCTTCGACCCCGCCTCGACCGACGGCGTCCAGGCCGCCTTCGCCTTCGCGGGCGACGTCTATGAGGGTCTGAAGGCGCGCGAGCTGGACCAGGCTTCGCTGGCCTGGGCGCAGGATCACCTGCGCATCCTGTCGGGCTTCTACGGCCTGTTGCGGCCGCTGGACCGGATCCAGCCCTATCGTCTGGAGATGGGCACGCGGCTGAAGACCCGGCGCGGGTCCAGCCTCTATGACTTCTGGGGCGACCGGCTGTCGAAACAGCTGAACGCCGACGCCGAGGGACAGTCGGACCCGACCCTGATCAATCTGGCCAGTCAGGAATATTTCGGCGCGGTCGACGCCCGGGCGCTGAAGCTGCCGGTGGTGACGCCGCATTTCCGCGAATCGAAGGATGGCGAAAGCCGCATCATCTCCTTCTTCGCCAAGAAGGCCCGGGGCGGCATGGCCCGCTTCGCCATCGACGAGCGTATCGGGAAGGCCCAGGACCTGAAGGCGTTCGACCGCGACGGTTATCGCTTTGACAAGGCGGCCTCGAGCGACACAGACTGGATATTCACCAGATCGGGAAATTAAACCCGGCTGTCGCCTTCGCAAACGCGAACGGCTAGGCTGGCGAGACTGACGGACGGACGAGAGACCTCATGTTCCAATGGCCCAAGCGCGGTGACGGCTCCGAGACGGCGCGCGAACCTTTCCGCGACATCGGCGACCTGAAGGGTCAGGTGGCCGTGATTTCGGGCTCGACCTCCGGCATCGGCCTGGCTTTCGCCCGCGCCATCGCCTCGCGCGGCGGCGACGTGGTCCTGAACGGTCTGGGCGACCCGTCCGAGATCGAACGCACCCGGGCCGAACTGGAAGCCAGTTGCGGCGTGCGGGTCCGCTATCACGCCGCCAACATGCTGCGCGGCGACGAGGTCGCCGACATGGTCGCCTACGGCAAGCACCAGCTGGGCCGGCTGGACATCCTGATCAACAACGCCGGCGTCCAGCATGTCGAGGCGGTGGAGAAATTCCCGTCCGACAAGTGGGAACAGATCATCGCCATCAACCTGTCTTCGGTCTTCTACGCCACCCGCGCGGCCATCCCGATCATGAAGGCCCAGGGTCGCGGCCGGATCATCAACATCGCCTCGGCCCACGGCCTGGTCGCCAGCCCGTTCAAGTCGGCCTATGTCGCCGCCAAGCACGGCGTGCTCGGCTTCACCAAGACCGTGGCGCTCGAGGTCGCCCAGGACAACATCACCTGCAACGCCATCTGCCCCGGCTTCGTCGAGACGCCGATCGTCGAGAAGCAGATCGCCGATCAGGCCCGCACGCGCGGCATGTCGAAGGAGGCGGTGCTGAGGGAGGTGATCCTGGGCTCGCAGCCGACCAGGCGGTTCGTCACCACCGACGAGCTGACCGGGATGATGCTGTATCTGGCGTCCGACCTCGGCGCCTCGGCCAACGGGGCCAGCTTCTCCATCGACGGCGGCTGGACCGCCCAATAGGCACGGAGGCGAACGGGTGTTGAAGCGAAAGCCGGCCACCCCGAAACGTCATCCCATCAGCCTGGCCCTGCAGGGCGGAGGCTCGCATGGCGCGTTCCAGTGGGGCGTGCTGGACCGTCTGCTGGAGGACGACCGGCTCGACATCCGCGCGGTCACCGCCTCGTCCGCCGGGGCCATGAACGCCGCGGCCCTGATCAGCGGCCTGGAAACCGGCGGGGCCGAGGGCGGCCGGAGTCAGCTCGACCTTCTGTGGCGCGAGGTGAACCGGTCGGGCGGGCGCAACGTCTTCGGCGACTCCTCGATCTGGAGCGCCGCCATGACGCCGGGCTGGCTGAAGGACAGCAGCCTGTGGCGGTCGGCCGAGACGGCGGCCATGTCGATGAGTCCGTATCAATTCAATCCGTTCAATCTCAATCCTCTCAAACGCGTTCTGGACAATGCGATCGATTTCGAGGCCGTGCGCGCCTCGCCGATCAAGCTGTTCGTGGCCGCCACCGCGGTGAAACAAGGCCGGGCGCGCCTGTTCGAGAACCCGGAGATCACCGATCAGGTCCTGCTGGCCTCGGCCTGCCTGCCGCATCTGTTCCAGGCGGTCGAGATCGACGGCGAGCCCTATTGGGACGGCGGCTATCTGGCCAATCCCGCCCTGTGGCCGCTTCTCCATACCGACACCCCCGACGACATCCTGTTGCTGCCGCTCAATCCGTTCGTGCGCGAGGAAACGCCGCGCGTGGCCGGGGACATCATGGACCGGCTGAACGAGATCGTCTTCAACGCGCCCCTCGTCGCCGAACTGAGAGCCATCGCCCTCATCCAGGACATGATCGAGGACGGGCGGATGAAGCGGACCGGCGAGAACCGCTACCGGCGCCTGATGCTGCACGCCGTCGAGCCGGGCCCGTGGCTGGGCGCCCTGTCGCTGAGCTCGAAATTCAATACCGAATGGACCTTCCTCAACGACCTGAAGACGCGCGGACGCGAGGCGGCGGGCGAGTGGCTGGAGCACTGCATCGACCATGTCGGCGAGAAATCCAGCATCGACATCAAGGCCCGCTTCCTGGCCTAGGGTCCGTACTCAATAAGTCCTGGCTCGGCGGCAGGTGTTCTGATTCAAGGATTCTGGAAGGAGTCTTTGAATGCGGAAGCTCTATTGGCTGGACGATGAAGCGTGGGCGCGGATCGAGCCCCACCTGCCTCGCGGTCGGCGTGGTGCGCGGCGGGTTGACGATCACCGGGTGATCTCCGGGATTATCCATATGCTTCAATCGGGTGCGCGCTGGCGCGACTGCCCCGCCGAGTACGGGCCGTACACGACAGTCTACAACCGGTTCAACCGCTGGAGCCGCCAGGGTATCTGGCACGACATCTTCAAGGCCCTGACCGGCCACAGCGGCATCTACTCGAGCGCCGCCATCGACAGCACCTCGGTCAAGGCCCACCGCTCGGCGGCGGGCGCTAAAGGGGGGCCTTCGTCCAGAGCATAGGCCGGTCCCGAGGCGGTCGGACGACCAAGATCCACGGCCTCGTGGACGATCACGGTCGTCCGCGTGTGCTGTTGCTCAGCGCCGGCAACACCAACGACATCACCATGGCCCACGCCCTGATCGAGGCCGCCGGACCGTTCCGCAAGCTGCTCGCCGATCGCGGCTATGACGCCGATCACCTCCGGAAGCGATTGGCCGAACGCAGCGCCGAGGCCGTCATCCCGACCACCACATCGCGAAAGCGGCCCATCCCCTACGACGTCGTCGCCTACCGCCAGCGCAACACCGTCGAGCGTCTCTGGGCCCGGCTCAAGGACTATCGCCGCGTCGCCACCCGCTACGACAAGCTCGCCGCAAACTACCTCTCCGGCGTGCTCATCGCCGCAACCGTCTGCTACTGGGCCAAATGAGTCCGGACCCTAG
>NZ_JBAZOS010000050.1:0-14372 GCF_041648615.1 Brevundimonas sp. | reverse complement strand
GCAGGCACGGGCTCGCCCCCGCCGCCGCGTTCCGCCGCCGCCGCCCGGCCGGTGCGCCGCCCGAAGGCCGCCGCTTCCAGCAGGGAGTTGGACGCCAGCCGGTTGGCCCCATGCACGCCGGTCGCCGCGCATTCGCCGACCGCGAACAGGCCGGGCAGCGTTGTGCGGCCGTCCGGCCCGGCGGCGATCCCGCCCATATGATAGTGGGCCGCCGCCGCCACCGGAATCGGCGTCTCGCGCGGGTCCAGCCCGGCCCGCATGCAGGCGGTGAAGACGGCGGGGAAGGCCTCGGGGAATTCGTGACCGATGGCCGCCCGGGCGTCGAGGAAGGCGCCGCGTCCCTCCGCGCATGCGGCGTGGACGGCCCGGGCCACGATGTCGCGCGGCTGCAGGTCAGCGTCCGCCGCCGGACCCAGCAGGAAGCGGCCGTCGCGGTCGATCAGCCGCGCGCCCTCGCCGCGCAGGGCCTCGGTCGCCAGCGGCATGGGGTCCAGCCCCACGTCGATGGCCGTCGGATGGAACTGCACGAACTCGGGATCGAGAATCTCCGCCCCCGCCGTCCAGGCCAGGGCCATGCCCTCGCCCAGCAGGGCCGCGGGGGTGGTGGTCTGCGCATAGAGCCCGCCCGCACCGCCGGTGGCCAGCACCACGGCCGGGGCCATGACCTCGATCGTCCGGCCGCCGCCGCGTTCGATCAGCGCTCCGCACACGCGGCCGCTCGCGTCCTGCATCAGGCCGCGCAGGCGCGCATCCTCCCACACCTCGATATGCGGCGCGGCGCGCACCGCCGTCACCAGCGCCGACAGGATCGCCCGCCCCGCCCCGTCGCCGCCGACGCGGGCGACCCGGGCCTGGGAGTGGGCGGCTTCCAGGCTGACGGCGAAGCCGCCGTCGGCCTCGCGGTCGAACGGCGCGCCCAGGGCCGCCAGCCATTCCACCGTCGCCCGCCCGTCGCCGGTCAGGGCGCGCGTCGCCTCGACCTCGACCAGACCGGCGCCCGCCGCCGCCGTATCGGCCGCGTGCAGGGCCGGGGCGTCGTCCGCCGACAGGGCCGCCGCCACGCCGCCCTGGGCCCAGGCCGAGGAACAGGCTTCCAGCAGGGGGGCGGGCGTGACCAGCAGCACCTTGCGCGGCGCGGCCTCCAGCGCGGCCGACAGCCCCGCCAGTCCGCCGCCGATGATCAGCGGCCCGTCATGCCGGATGCGGCTCAACGGCCGAACTCGAAATAGCCCGCGCCTATGGCCAGCGCCTCCGGCAGAGATCCGGCGATCGGCATCAGTCCGGCCAGCGCCACGCCGGCGCAGCCCGCGGCCACCGCCAGGAACAGACCGACGCTGCGACCGGCCTCGGGCCAGGTCAGCCGGCGCCCGTCGGGACGCCAGACGCCGCGCCGCAAATGGCCGATCAGGGCCAGGGCGAGGAAGACGGCGAAGATGTAGCTGCCGTTGGTCACGCCCCAGATGACGACGATCAGGCCGATGGCGGCGATCACGGCCTTCTCGACCATGGGATGGATCAGGGCCAGCACGGGCCCCAGCGCCTTGGAGCCGTCCAGCGGCGGCGCCGGGGCCAGGTTCACCAGATTGATCAGGGCGATGATGAACACACCCTGCAGCCACATCCCCTGTCCGGTCGCGATGTACAGGCCGAAGAAGGGAATAGCGGCCAGCAGGCCGAACGCCGGCCCCGCCAGCGACACCAGCACGCCGTGCCATTCGCTGGCCGGCAGGCGCTGGCTCTTCGCCACGCCGCCGAGGAACGGGATGATGTAGATTTTCGCGGGGCCCATGCCGAGCGCGTTCATCGCCAGCACATGGCCGTATTCGTGCACCAGCAGGCCCCAGATCGCCGCCACGGCGATGACCCAGCTGCCCGAGACCCACCAGATGAAGCCGCCCAGAAGCAGGGTGGACACTACCGCCCAGACCGGATGCTGGCCCTTGTCCAGCGGCGGTTCGCCCGCCTGCGGTCGCGCGATTTCCCGCTCGACCGGCGCGGCCGGCGGCAGGTTTTCCCAGGGACCGGGGCGGCGGGGTTGATCTGTGTCTGTCATCGCGCAGACGTGGCCTTCTCCGGCCTCAGCCACAAGGCCAGCAGGGCGAGAAGCCGCAGGCTCCTGGGGTCGACATGGGCGACGATCCGCACGGGGGCGACGTAATGCATCAGATCAGCTCCACCGCGACGTGGTGTTTGGCCTTGAACAGGTCGTAGCGGGCGGGGACCGCCGGCGGCGGCAGGTCGATCATCCGCTGCACCGCCAGCCGGGCGCGCTCGGCCATCTCGTCCGGCACCGTCACCTCGAACTGCATGTGCAGCAGGCAGTCGCGAATGTTCTCCAGCGTGATCCGCTTCATATAGGGGCACATGTTGCACGGGCCGACGAAGCTGACCTCGGGCACGTCGCCCTGGATGTTGGCCGCCATCGAGCATTCGGTGAGCAGCACCACCTGTTTCGGCTTCCGGCTGGTGATGTAGTCGGTCATGGCCGCGGTCGAGCCGGCGAAATCGGCCGCCGACAGAACCTCCTCCGGGCATTCGGGGTGGGCCAGGATTTCCGCGCCCGGATAGGCCTCGCGCATCTCGGCGATGTCCGAGGCGGTGAATCGCTCATGCACGATGCAGCGACCCTTCCAGGCGATGATGCCGATGTTGGTCTGGGCCGCGACGTTGCGCGCCAGGAACTCGTCCGGGATCAGGATCACCCGGTCGACGCCCCACTCCTTCGCCGCCCATTCCACCACCTGCACGGCGTTGGCGCTGGTGCAGCAGATGTCGGTCTCGGCCTTCACGTCGGCCGTGGTGTTCACATAGGTCACCACCGGCAGGCCCGGATAGCGCTGCTTGATCAGCCGCACGTCCGCCCCCGTGATCGCCTCGGCCAGCGAACAGCCGGCCTTCAGGTCGGGGATCAGCACGGTCTTTTCGGGCGACAGGATCTTCGAGGTCTCGGCCATGAAATGCACGCCGGCCTGGACGATCACCTTCGCCGGGGACCGGGCCGCCTCCTTGGCCAGACCCAGGCTGTCGCCGACATAGTCGCCGACGCCGTGGAAGATTTCCGGCGTCATGTAATTGTGGGCCAGGATGACGGCGTCGCGCGTCTTCTTCAGCGCATTGATCTCGCTGATCAGGGCGGCCTGCGCCGGCCACTCCATCGGGGTGACGTGATCCTTGACCTTGGCCCAGACCGGCGCGGTCTCCCGCTCCAGTTCCTTCGACAAGCCAAACATGCCGTCCGCCATCACTCATATCCTCCACTTATGCTCAAAGTTAGCATAAGTCGCGATGAATGTAGGACGCTGGCCGGAAAACGCAAGCCGGATGGCCGATCCCGTCGATTATGGGAAACACGATCTTAACCGGAACAGACTGCAAGAGGATGGACTCACCGGAGAATCCCATGCGCCTGATCCCCCTCGCGGCCGCCGCCCTGTTTCTGTCCGCCGGCTCGGCGATGGCGCAATCGTCCGAACCGGGCGTCGCCGTCGGGGCGACGGCGGGAACCACCGGTCTCGGTGTGGAGGTTCAGGTCAAGGTCGGGCCGATCTTCACCCTGCGGGGGTCGCTGGATCGCCTGACCCACAGCGCCGACGAAAGCTATGACGGGATCGACTACAACGCCGACCTGGCCTTCGACACCGTCGGCGGCTTCATCGACATGCATCCGATGGCCAACGGCCTGCTGATTTCGGGCGGCGCCTATATGGGGGACCGCGACATCGACCTGGCCGCCACCCCGACCGGGCCGGTCGAGATCGGGGGCCAGACCTATACGCCCTCGCAGGTCGGAACCCTGAACGGCGCGGTCAAGCTGCGCGACGTCGCCCCCTTCGTCGGCATCGGCTGGGACGACACCTTCTACCGCCGCGGCCGCTGGGGCTTCCGCGCCGTCGCCGGCGTCGCCTGGAGCGACAAGCCCGAGGTCGCCCTGACCTCGACCGGCGGCAGCCTGTCCAACGATCCGACCTTCCAGGCCCGCCTGCGGGCCGAGTCCGAACAGATCACCGAGGACACCGAAGGCTACGGCCTGTTCCCGGTCGTCCAGGTGGGATTGAACTACAAATTCTAGGCGACGGTGCGGGCGCTCGCGCGCTCATGCTCCAGCAGCCAGCGCTTGCGCTCGATGCCGCCGGCATAGCCCGTCAGGGTCCCATTGGCGCCGATCACCCGGTGACAGGGCACGATCACCGCGATCGGGTTCTGGCCATTGGCCGACCCCGCCGCCCGCACCGCCTTCGGCGAGCCGATCGCCGCCGCCAGCTGGCCGTAGGTCCGGGTCTCGCCATGCGGAATGGCGCGCAGGGCCGCCCAGACCGAGCGCTGGAACTCCGTGCCGTTTGTGCGGATCCGCAAGCCGTCCAGCGCGGCGACGTCGCCCTTGAAATACGCCTCGACCGCCGTCCGCACCGCTGACGGCGCACGGCCCTCGACCAGCGCCGCCCCGGGCCAATGCCGAGCCAGCAACCGCGTCATCCGCGCCTCGTAGCCGGCGAAGTCCAGCGCCCGCACGGCGCCCTCTGCGTCGGTGACCAGCAGCACCTCGCCCGTCGGGGTGGGGACCCGGTCCAGGGTCAGGGTCTCAGGCTGCGCGCTTGGCATCGTCTCTCTCCATCCGTTGGGCGCCGCTGATCCCCGCCAGCGCGAGATGCAGCGCCCCATAGGCCCGCCACGGCCGCCAGGCTTCGGCCCGCGCGGCGAGGGTTTCATCCTTCAGCCGGTCGCTCGGCGCCTCGAGATCCTCATCGATCCAAGAACCCGGCAGCCGCAGCCCCGGCCGCGCCTCGACCAGCGGCTTCAGCACCGGATCGGCCGACAGGTCGCGGGCGATGGCGTCCGGATCGGCCGACAGGTCGAACACCCGCCGCACCCGCGCCAGCACCCCCGGCAGGACTTTCAGATCGGTCGCCTCGATACAGATCGAAACCTTGCCCGCTTCGCCCGGTTCGACCGAGACCGAGCCCCCGGCCCCGTCGACATCGGCCGTCAGCCGCCGCGACCAGCGCCGCCCCTCCACCGGATCGCCGCGCGCGGTCAGGGCCGCGAACATCGCCGCCCAGTCATAGGGGGGGCGGTACGACAGGCTCAGCCGGACCCCGCCCTCATGCACCCGCTCGCCGCGCCGGCGCAGGGCCGAGGGCGGGCGTTCGTACAGGGCCTGAAACGTCTCGTTGAAGCGCCGCACGCTGCCGAAGCCCGAGGCCAGCGCCACCTGGGCCATGCTCAGATCGGTCTGGTGGATCAGCGCCTTGGCCAGCAGCACCCGCCGGGTCTGGGCCACGCTGACCGGCGCCGCGCCCAGATGCTGACGGAACAGCCGCCGCAGGTGCCGCTCGCCGACCCCCAGCCGCGCCGCCAGTCCGTCGACGTCGCCCTCGTCCAGCGCGCCGGCCTCGATCAGGGCCAGGGCCCGGCTGACCGTGTTCGACGTCCCTCGCCACGCGCCCATGTCAGGCGCTGTCTCGGGCCGGCAGCGCAGACAGGCGCGGAAGCCCGCCTCCTCCGCCGCCGCCGCCGTGAGCACGAAAACCATGTTCTCCCGCTTCGGCGTCCGCGCTGGACACACCGGCCGGCAGTAGATGCCCGTGGTCTTGACGCAGCCGAAGAACCGGCCGTCGAACCGCGCGTCCCGCGTCAGCACCGCGCGGTAACAGGCCTCCTGATCGAGTTCGTCGGCGTTTTCCATGGCCGCAGAATGGGCCCGACGCCGCGCGATGTCTCGCGGTTTTCGGACACTGCAGGACTCACCCCCGCGCCATCCGCCACAGGTTGGCGAAGACGCTGAAGACCAGGCTGATCGCCGAGATGGCCAGGGCCCAGACCATCACCACCGACAGGGTGTCGGCCACCCCGACCAGGTCCCGCGCCCCGTCGCCCAGCGTTCTCAAGGCCTCGACATCCAGCGTGATCCCGTTTCCGGCGACGCGGGCGGTCTCGCCGTCGCGCCCGGTCAGGGTGAACCAGTGACCCGCCTGGTAGATCGCCCACGTCAGCCACAGGCCTCCGACCGCGATCCCCAGCCGCGCCACGGCGCGCAGCCGGACCGCATGGGGGCGAACGAGGCTGTTCAGGTCGACGGACATCTGGATCAGGGCGTAGATCAGGATCGGCGCGAACAGGATCGACCAGATCGGCGCGGGCGTCACCGTCGCCTCCGCGCCCAGCAGCCGGACATGCGTCAGGCCGGGGAAGTGCAGCAGCCCTACCCACCACAGCGAGAACATCCCCAGGACGATGAAGGAGAAGGCGTATTCCGCGCCGGGCCAGGCCTTGGCGGGCCGGAGCCTCCACGTGCGCCTCGCCGTCTGCGCGCCCGCCACCGACGCGCCCCAGGCGGCCGGATCCGACAGGCCGAAGGCGCTGAGGTCCTTCACCCGCCACTGCGTCAGCCATTTCGGCCGGATGTCATAGTGTTCGAAGATCGCCGCCGCCAGGGTGGCCGCGCCGATCAGGGTCAGGCCCGAACCGAAGAAGCCGTGGAAGGCCTGGGCGATCGCCCGTCCGCTGTCCTCCGGCCCGCTGATCAGGTGGATGAACAGGCCGATCGCCTGCACCGCGAGCAGCACCAGCAGCCCCGCCTTGACCCCGAACAGCCAGTAGGGAAACAGCTCGGGCCCCACCAGCGAGTCCGGCCCCTTGCGGTAGCGCGCCGCCACGACCAGCGGATGGCCGATCTCGCGCAGGATCGCCTCCTGCTCGTCCTCGGTCAGCGGCCGGCCCAGCTCCTCTTCCTTCGCCTCGAACCGGCTCAGGATCAGGTCGCGCAGTTCGGCGACGATGTCGGCCCGTTCGTCCTGCGGCAGCTGCGCGGCGACGGCGTTCAGATAGCGGTCGATCATATCCATGGCTTTTCCCCTTCAGCCCGATCTCAGAGAATCTTGTCGAGCGAGGCGTTGATCCCCCGCCACTCGTCGGTCAGGGCGGCCAGCATCGAAACGCCGCCCGGCGACAGGACGTAGAAGCGCTTCTTCCGCTTCTCCTCCTCGCGCCATTCGCTGTTCAGCAGGCCCTGGCTCTCCAGCCGGCGCAGCAGCGGATAAAGGGTCGATTCCTCCATCTCCAGCCCGTCGGCGGCCAGGGCCTGACGCAGGGTGTAGCCGTACCGCTCGGTCCTGAGGCAGGCGAGCACCGCCAGCACCAGCGACCCGCGCCGCAGCTCCAGCCGCATGGATTCATAAAGGTCCGGATCGAGGCTCATGCCGCTTCCCTACGTCTCACATAGTGTGTGACGCACAGTGTATGCCGCATACTGTGTGAGGGAGTCAAGCACCGGCGATCACCGGTCGGTCATTCGGGAATGCGCGCGCCGTCCCAGGCGAAGACGCCGCCGCTGTCTGCGGGCGTCAGGCCGTCGATCACAGCCAGCAGCCGCTCCGCCGAATGGTCGGCGGTGAACAGCCGTTCCGGCCTGACCCCGCGCTGGAACGGCTGGCTCAGGGTCGTGTCCACCGTCCCCGGATGCAGCCCCGCGACCACCGCCTGCGGATGGGTGCGCCCCAGTTCCACCGCCAGATTTCTCAGCACCATGTTCAGCGCCGCCTTGGAGGCGCGATAGCTGTGCCATCCGCCCAGCCGGTTGTCGCCGATCGACCCCACCCGCGCCGACAGGGCGGTGAACACCGCCCGCCGGTCGCGCGGCGTCAACGGCAGAAAATGCCTGGCTGTCAGCGCCGGCCCCACGGTGTTGATGCGGTAGTCGCGCAGCATGTGCTCGGCGTCCAGGGCGCGATAGCCGCGCTCGGGCTCGAACCCGTGGTGCAGCACGCCCGTGGCGACGAAGACCAGCGTCGGCGGCGGCCCCTCCGCGACCCGCGCGGCGGCCTCCGCGATCGACGCCTCGTCCTCCAGATCGAAGCCGGTCTCCGACCGCGACAGGGCGTGCACGACGGCGAACCGCCCCGACGCCCGCAGCAACCGCACCGCCGCCGCCCCGATCCCGCCCGACGCCCCGACGACCACCGCCGCCTGTTCCTGATCATCCATGGCTCACCAACGGCTTGGCGGGCCCCATGGTCAAGTCACCGGCGCGACGCCGGACATCATGCCTCAGCCTCTGCGAAGGCACACCCCAACTCCAAACATCCCCGCGAAGGCGGGGAGGCACGGATCGGGGGCGCTAGGCCGCCTTCGTTTTCGCCGCCGGCTTCTTCGCCGGAGCAGCCTTCTTCGCCGTCGGCTTTTTCACCGGCGCCTTGCCGCCCGCCGACCCCTTCAGACTGGCCCGCAGGGCCTCCATCAGGTCGATCACATTGGTGTCGTCGGGCTCGGGCGCCTCGACCAGGCCCTTGCCGCCCTTCTGCTTGGCCTTGATCATCTCCTTCAGGGCGTCGTCATAGCGGTCGGTGAATTTCGACGGATCGAAGTCCGCCTCCTTCTGGCCGATGATGCGGGTGGCGATCTCGACCATGTCCTTGTCGGGCTTCACCGCCGGGATGTCGTCGAAATAGTCCGCTGTGTCGCGCACCTCGTCATGCGGCCGCAGGCTGTAGGCCACCAGCCCCTTGCCCCGCACCTCCAGGGCGATCTGCCGCTCGCGGCCGCGCAGCACCAGACAGCCGATGGCGATCTTGCCCGCCGCCTTCATGGCGTCGCGGATGACGGCGAAGGCCTCGGCCCCGACCCCCGTCTCGGGCACCACATAGAAGGGGTCGTCCCAGTACAGGCGGTCGATGGCGTCCTCGTCGACGAACTGGTTGATGTCGATGGTCCGGGTCGACTCCAGCTTGACCTTGTCGAAGTCGGCGTCGTCGAACAGGACGTATTCGTCCTTCGACACCTCATAGCCCTTGACCAGCTCGGACCGCTCGACCGGCCCGGTGTCCGGATCGGTCGGCACCATGCGGATGCGGTTGTTGGTGTCGGGGTTGATCAGGTGGAAGCTGACGTGGCTCGCGCTCGACGTCGCCGTGTAGAGGGCGACCGGACAGGTCACCAGCGACAGCTTCAGATGTCCCTGCCAGGTGGGTCGGGCGGCCATGGTGCAGACTCCGTGTTGCGCGTCCACAACGCAGGCGGGCGCGAGGGGTTCAGCCAGCGCTCTCCCTCCCCCGCCGGGGGAGGGCGGCTGAGCCGAAGGCGAAGCCGGGTGGGGAGGGCCATCGAGCCGCTCCCACCCTGTCGTCGCTGCGCGCCGACATCTCTCCCTCGAGCGGGAGGGAGAAGCCAACATCCCCACTGGACAGAACCCGCGACCCGGTGTGTCCTGACGAGTCCGGCGCAAGAAAAACAACAAGCCGGCGCGAGTGAGGAATCATGTCCAACCGACCGAGCCACATCCGGCTCAACTCCCACCCCGGCGCAGGGACCGTCAGCCGCTTTCCGCTGAACTGGGGCGCGCCCACCGCGCAGGAGCGCGGGCCCGTCATCGGCACGGTGAACTCCGGCAGCGACCGCAACGCCATCGGCGCCCACGGCGGGGCCTATTCGGTCTATCGCGCGCTCGCGGTCTCTTCGGGCGCCATGAGCGCCAACAACCGGCCCGACCTGACCAACACCTCACCGACCACGCCCATGGGCCCCTTCCCCCAGTGGACCGACGCCTCGAAGATCGTCTCGCTCGATCCCTGGGGCGCCCGCGTCGCCGAGGACTTCGCCGACGAACTCCGCGACGGCGTCGACATCCGCCCCACCATCGCCGTCACCCGCGCCCGCCTCCAGCTCGGCGAGATCGGCGAGGCCATCGCCGCCGGCCGGCTCAAGGCCGACGGCCAGATCGTCCATGAAAGCGGCGACGTCGCCGTGACCAAGGCCGCCATCGATCCGGTCTGGTATCTGCCCGGCATCGCCGAACGTTTCGGCGTCACCGAGACCGCCCTGCGCCGCACCCTGTTCGAACAGACCGGCGGCATGTACGCCGACCTCGTCACCCGGCCGGACATCAAGGTCTTTCTGCCCCCCATCGGCGGCATCACCCTCTATATCTTCGGCGACCCGGCCGCGATCGCCGACCCGGCCCGCCGTCTGACCTGCCGCGTCCATGACGAATGCAACGGCTCCGACGTCTTCGGCTCGGACATCTGCACCTGCCGCCCCTATCTGACCCACGGCATCGAGGAATGCATCCGCGAGGCCCAGGACGGCGGCGCCGGCCTGATCGCCTATAACCGCAAGGAGGGCCGGGCCCTCGGCGAGGTCACGAAATTCCTCGTCTACAACGCCCGCAAGCGGCAGCCCGGCGGCGACCAGGCCGCCACCTATTTCGAGCGCACCGAATGCGTCGCCGGGGTCCAGGACGCCCGCTTCCAGCAGCTGATGCCCGACATCCTGCACTGGCTGGGCATTACGAAGATCGACCGCTTCGTTTCGATGTCCAACATGAAGCACGACGCCCTGACGGAATCCGGCATCGAGATCGGCGAGCGGGTGCCGATCCCCGACTACCTCGTGCCGCCCGACGCCTCGGTGGAGATGGAGGCCAAGAAGGCGGCCGGCTATTTCAGCCCCGACGCGCCGCCGTCGGCCGAGGACCTGACCCGCGTGGTGGGCCGCGACCTTGAACAGTTCTGACACACAGCAGGCGCACAGCCTGCTCACCGCCGCCGCCGTCCGCGAACGCGCCCATGAGATGCTGGCGATCGGCGTCGCCGGCGGCCTCGATCCCTGGCGCGTCGACCTCGACCGCCTGCCCGAGGTCGCGCGTTACGTCGCCGCCGTGATCCGCGACCGGTATCCGACCCTGGCCGTGCCCTTCCACGCGCGCTGGCGGCATTTCGCCGTCGACGGCGTCGACCAGTGGGGGCCGGCCGCCGGGGTCCGCGACTGGCTCGACCCGGCCTCCCGCGCCCGGGCCGAGTTCGACCTCGCCATCGTCTCCGTCCTGCTCGACGCCGGCGCCGGTCCGGACTGGTCGTACAAGGACGCGGTCACCGGCCGCATCCTGACACGGTCCGAAGGTCTGGCCATCGCCTCGCTGCGGATGTTCGAGGCCGGCGCCTTCTCCATCACCGAAGACGACCCGTGGCGCGTCGACGCGGTCGCCCTCACCTTCCTGACCGCCGCCGATCTGGCCCGGGGCTTCCAGGCCTCCAGCGACAATCCACTGGTCGGCCTGGACGGCCGCGCCGCCCTGCTGCGCCGTCTCGGCCAGGCCTGCCTCGCCCAGCCCGACCTGTTCGCCCTCGAGGACGAGCCCCGCCCCGGCGGCCTGTTCGACGCCATGGTCGACCGCGCCGACGATCAGGATCGCCTCCCCGCCCCGACCATCCTCGAGGTCCTGCTGGAGGCCCTCGGCCCGGTCTGGCGCGACCGCCTCACCCTCGGCGGCGTCGACCTGGGCGACTGCTGGACCCACCCCGCCATGAAGCGCGGTGACGCCACGGACGGACTCGTGCCGATCCACAAGCTGTCGCAATGGCTCAGCTATTCGCTGGTCGAACCGCTGCAGACTGCGGGCGTGCAGGTCACCGATCTCGACGGCCTGACCGGCCTCGCCGAGTACCGCAACGGCGGCCTGTTCATGGACCTCGGCGTGCTGACCCTGAAGGACCCCGCCGACGCCGAAAAGCCGTGGCCGGTCTCCGATCCGCTCGTGGTCGGCTGGCGCGCCATGACCGTGGCCCTGCTGGACCGGATCGCCCCCATGGTCCGCGCCGAGCTCGGCGTCACGGCCGGGGCCATGCCCCTGGCCAGCGTGCTGGAGGGCGGCACCTGGGCCGCCGGCCGCCGCGCCGCCGCCGAACGCAGACCGGGCGGCGGCCCGCCCCTGACCATCCTCTCCGACGGGACTGTGTTCTGATGCCGACCAAGCCTGCCTTCAAGATGGACGGCGTCACCGTCGTCTCCCACCCGCTGGTCGCCCACAAGCTCAGCATCATGCGGGCGAAGGACACCTCGACCGCCCGGTTCCGCCAGCTGTTGCGCGAGATCTCGACCCTGCTCTGCTACGAGGTCACCCGCGACCTGCCGCTGGAGGACTATCCGGTCGAGACTCCCGTCGGCCCGACCACCGGCCAGCGCATCGCCGGCAAGAAGCTGGTCTTCGTCCCCATCCTGCGCGCCGGCCTCGGCCTGGTGGACGGGATGCTGGAACTGGTCCCCTCGGCCCGCGTCGGCCACATCGGCCTCTATCGCGAGCCCGAGACCCTCGACGCCGTCGAATACTATTTCCGCGCGCCCGACGACGTCGCCGAGCGCCTGTGCGTGGTCATCGACCCCATGCTGGCCACCGGCAACACCGCCGTCGCCGCCCTGGAACGGCTCAAGGAGCGCGGTGTGACCAGGCTCCGCTTCGTCTGCCTCGTCGCCTCGCCCGAGGGCCTCGAACGCCTGCGCGGCTGGCACCCGGACGTGCCGATCTGGGTCGCCGCGGTTGACGAGCGGCTGAACGAGCACGGCTACATCGTGCCGGGTCTGGGCGACGCCGGCGACCGGCTGTTCGGGACGCGCTAGGTCAGACGGCCATCCGCTCGCGCGGCGCGGCCGCCGGGGTCCCGGCCGCGAAGGCGGTCATCTCGGCGATGGCGGACAGCAGCACCGCCGGCGAAATCGGCTTGGTCATGTGCATGTCCGCGCCCGCCGAACGTCCCGCCGCCACATGCTCGGCCGCGGCGTTTGCGGTCAGCATGATGATGGGCGTCCGTCGCCCGCCTGACGCAGCCTCGGCGGCGCGGATCATCGCAACGGCCGTCAAACCGTCCATCACGGGCATCTGCATGTCCATCAGGATCAGGTCGAAGGTCTGCAGGGCGTGGGCCGACACCGCCTGAAGGCCGTCCGTCACGGCGGTGACCGTCACCCCGCTGTCGGCCAGGATGATCTCCACGACCTTCAGATTGGTCGAGTGGTCGTCGGCGACCAGCAGGCTGAGCTGACGCGTCCGCGCCGCTTCCGCCACGACCTCGGCCAGGCTCGCCAAGCTCGTCTCGACCCCGGCGCTGCGGGGCAGCGGCAGGTCGAACCAGAACCGGGCGCCGACGTCCGGCGCGCTGTGGCAGTCCAGCGACCCGCCCATCATCTCCACCAGACTGCGCGAAATGGCGAGGCCCAGGCCGCTGCCGCCGAACCGGCGGGTGATCGAGCCGTCCGCCTGCTCGAACCGGTCGAACAGACGCGTCTTCATGGCCGGATCGAACCCGACCCCGGTGTCCGCGACGGTGAAGCGCAGCGCGCCATCCGCATTGACGCCCAGAGTCACGCGGACCTCGCCTTCGCCGGTGAATTTCACGGCGTTGGACAGCAGGTTGCTCAACACCTGCCGGACCCGCACGCTGTCGCCCAGATAGTGGCCCTCGGCGGCGGGGTCGATCTCGACCTCCAGCCGGATCCGCTTCTCCTCGGCCCGCATCCGGCACAGGGCCACGACGCTGCGCGTCAGGTCGCCGGCGTCGAAGGGCGCGGCCTCAAGCGTCATCTGGCCCGCCTCGACCTTGGCCAGGTCCAGGACGTCGGACAGCAGCCGTTCCAGCATCTCGCCCGAGGCGCAGATCACGCCGGCGGCTTCCTTCTCGCGGGGCGGCAGGTCGGCGCGGTGCAGCACATGGGCCATGGCCAGGACGCCGTTCAGCGGCGTGCGGATTTCGTGGCTCATATTGGCCAGGAACTCGCTCTTGGCCACGCTGGCCGCCTCGGCTTCCTGCTGCTTCTGCACCAGGGCCAGCGTCGTCCGCTGCAGCCGACGGTGGCCATGCCAGGCGTTGACGCCCGAACTGACCGCATAGGCCATCAGCAGGGCGAGCGCTGTGAACAGGCCGATCTTCTCGACCGACGCGCCGCCGACGAAGGGCAGGATTGTCAGGGCGATGACCGGCGGGAGGCCGGACACCAGCATCTGGGCCAGCGAACGGTGGCACCCTCTCACCACGTACAGCAGCACGCCGGCGATCAGGCCGACCCCGGCCGCCTTGGCGTACTCGCCCGGCGCCATCCACCACAGCGTGCCGATGGTGACCCAGGCGCATGTCGACAGCAGGGTGGCGGCCAGTCTCAGCGTCCGGAACAGGACCGGCCGGCGCCGCTGGTTCTCCCGATCGGTCGCGATCCACAGGGTCAGATCGCCCGCCACATACATGGCGGCCCAGACCATGAGCACCGAAAACGGGATGGCCGTCAGGCCTGACAGAAAGACGATCACGCCGATCGCGGCGCGGGCCCCGGCCTGACTCCGCGTTTCAGCCGCGGTGCGGTCGAAGGCCTCGTCAAACCCCAGTAAACTCTGACGCATACGTTACGCCCCCTTCAGGGAGCAGCAAGCGCCACAAGCCGTGAAGTCAACGTTAAGCTGCGATTCCCGCCTGAAACAGGCGACGCGCGAACGCCTCTAGGGTCCGTACTCAATAAGTCCTGGCTCGGCGGCAGGTGTTCTGATTCAAGGATTCTGGAAGGAGTCTTTGAATGCGGAAGCTCTATTGGCTGGACGATGAAGCGTGGGCGCGGATCGA
>NZ_JBAZOS010000049.1:0-16444 GCF_041648615.1 Brevundimonas sp. | reverse complement strand
GATCAGGTCGTCGCGGCTCATGCCCGGCTTGCGCGGCACGCC
The DNA here is from genome assembly GCF_041648615.1 of Brevundimonas sp. Lineage (GTDB taxonomy): Bacteria > Pseudomonadota > Alphaproteobacteria > Caulobacterales > Caulobacteraceae > Brevundimonas. Next base: position 16,402 of record NZ_JBAZOS010000049.1, on the reverse strand, counting down.
GGCGGTGACGATGCAGACGTCGGCGCCCGCGATGTCGGCATAGTCGTTGGCGCCCTTCAGCGAGACGTCGGAGCCGATGACGGCGGTGGCCTCGGCGATGTCCAGCGCCTTGCCCTGGGGCGTGCCCTCGGCGATGTCGAACAGGATGACGTCGCCCAGCGCTTCACGCGCCGCCACGTGGGCCAGGGTGCCGCCGATCATGCCGGCGCCGATAAGGGCGATCTTCGCGCGAGCCATATAGTCTTCTCCGTTGGCCTATCGCGCTTCGCGCTAGTTGAGGCCGTCTGTGCAAGGTTGGGGAGGGAACCGTGGCGGCGGTCTAGACCCGCGCGCTTTCGCCTGCAACCGTAACGCCGCGTCACCCGGAGTCCCGATGGCCAGCCCTTCCGAGATCGTCTCTGTCGAAGACATCCCGTCCGGCCTGATCACGGTCGTGGACGAGACGACGGTGCGCGCCGAGGTCGCGGCCTGGCGGGCCAGGGTGCTGAAGCGGCCGGGACTGTGGGACAGGGCGACGCGCGGGACGCAGGAGCGGATCAACCGGATCATACCGGAGCGGGTGCACCTCATCATCACCGCCGGCGTCGAGGCCATGACCAGGGGCATATTGTTCGGCTCGGACCTGCTGAAGGCGAAGCCCGTGCGCGACGGTTCGCTGGCGGCGCGCGAGCTGCGGGCCCGGGCGATGATCCGGCGGTATCGCAACACGGCCGGCGTCGAGGGCGGGGTGGCAGGCGCCGGCGGCTTCGTGCTGGCGGCGGCGGACTTTCCGGCCCTGATGGCGATCAAGGTGCGGATGCTGGGCGACGTCGTCGCCGCCTATGGCTGGGGCGGCGGGTCGGTGCGGGAGCGGCTGTTCGTGCTGCACATCTTCCACCTCGCCTTCGCCAGCGCGAAACGGCGGCCCGAGGCCCTGGCCGAGCTGGAGCGCTGGATCGCGGGGATCGATCAGCCGGAAGCCATCACCGACTACGACTGGCGGAAATTCCAGATCGAGTATCGGGACTACATCGACCTGGCCAAGATGGCCCAGCTGATCCCCGTGGTCGGGGCGCCGATCGGGGCGGTGGTCAACTGGCGGCTGGTCGACCGGCTGGGCGAGACGGCGATGATGGCCTGCCGGATGCGGTGGATGGGGGAGGCGGGCTGAGCTGATCGGACCTTTAGGTATAGTACGGAGGGTTCAATTCGACACCGCTATACCCGCCACTAATAGCGTCATTTCCAAAGCCGCTTTAAAGCCAGCGTCAACGCCACCGCATACGGAGTTTCGTAGCAATACGCTTGCGGTGCGTAAAACGTTGTGTGTATTACACGGTGGTTCGCTACTAGCGAACAAGGAGAGGGCGGGATCAGCGTAAGCCAAACCCGCCCCCTGTGCCGCGACCGACTTTAGCGACTGCCAGCTGAAAGACCGTGCGAGGGTCAGTCAGCCGCGCAACGACTCGGGAAATGCGCCCGATCGTCCGCGCAATACCGTGTAGGCCCATTTTTTCGGCCCCGTCGAGTCCCGGTGGGGCCGAAATGCCAATTAAATCAATTAACTCTGGGGATATCCACAGGCTGCGGGTGCGCGCCAGGCACCCCCTAGATGTTGTGTCTGCGCTACGCACGGCTGCTAGCGTCAGCCAAACAGGCGTTTTGGGCGCGGTCATCGCCCTCTCTGCGCGGAGCTCGGCCGAGATTCAGGGAGCCCGCTATTTCGAGTATGTTTCCGCGGGGCCCCATCCGTTTTTCGATAACTTCATCTGCTTCCGACGACAAAGTTTATCGATTTTCCTTTCCGTCCGTACGGGCCTAGGCTCCCCTCAATCGCGCCCGGAGCGCAGGAGGACACCATGGACGGAAACGCCGGCGGACCCACCCCCCTCAACGATCCGAAGAAGGAGCCGGCCGCGCTGCGGTCCCTGCTCGGGCGGACCAACCGCGACTGGTGGCCGAACCAGATCGCCGTCGACATCCTGCATCAGCAGGGCCGGACCGGCGACCCGATGGGCGACGGCTTCAACTATGCGAAGGCGTTCAAGGCGCTGGACTATGCGGCCGTCAAACGCGACCTGACCGCCCTGATGACCGACAGCCAGCCCTGGTGGCCGGCCGACTATGGCCACTACGGCCCCTTCTTCATCCGCATGGCCTGGCACTCGGCCGGCACCTATCGCACCGGCGACGGGCGCGGCGGGGCCGGCTCGGGGCAGCAGCGGTTCGCCCCGCTGAACAGCTGGCCGGACAACGGCAACCTCGACAAGGCGCGGCGTCTGCTGTGGCCGATCAAGCAGAAATACGGGGCCAAGCTGTCGTGGGCCGATCTGATGATCCTGGCCGGCAATGTCGCCATCGAGTCGATGGGCGGGCCCGTGTTCGGCTTCGGCGGCGGCCGCGCCGACGTCTGGGAGCCCGAGAAGGACGTCTACTGGGGCACCGAGGAGCACTGGGTCGGCGAGGAAGGCAACGAGACCCGCATCCAGCCCGACAAGGAGATGGCGCTGGAGAGCCCGCTGGCGGCGATCCAGATGGGACTGATCTATGTGAACCCCGAGGGCCCCGGCGGCGTGCCGGACGCCCTGCAGTCGGCCCGCGACATCCGCGAGACCTTCGCCCGCATGGGGATGAATGACGAGGAGACGGTGGCCCTGACGGCGGGCGGCCACACCTTCGGCAAGGCCCACGGCGCGGGCGACGCCAAGCTGGTCGGGGTCAGCCCGGAAGGGGCGGACATCGCCCAGCAGGGCCTCGGCTGGATCTCCGGCCACGAGAGCGGGATCGGCGACCACACCATCACCTCGGGGATCGAGGGCGCCTGGACGCCCACGCCGACCACCTGGGACATGGACTATTTCAACATGCTGCTGGACCACGAGTACGAGCTGACCCGCAGCCCGGCCGGCGCGAAGCAGTGGCACCCGGTGGGCGATCCGGACGACACCCTGGCCCCCGCCGCCCACACGCCCGGCAAGCGCGTGCCGACGATGATGACCACCGCCGACATGGCGATGAAGGTCGATCCGGAATACCGCAAGGTCATGGAGCGGTTCCGCGCCGACCCGGCCCATTTCGCCGACGCCTTCGCCCGCGCCTGGTTCAAGCTGTGCCATCGCGACATGGGGCCGAAGGTCCGCTACCTGGGGCCGGAAGTCCCGGCCGAGGATCTGATCTGGCAGGACCCCATCCCGGCGCAGGTCGGCCCGGTCATCGGCGCGGCCGACATCCGGACGCTGAAGGACCGGATCGCGGCCTCGGGCCTGTCCGTGGCCGAGCTGGTGACGACGGCCTGGGCCGCGGCGGCGACCTATCGCGGCTCGGATCATCGCGGCGGGGCCAATGGCGGCCGCCTGCGGCTGGAGCCGCAGCGCAGCTGGGACGTCAACGAACCGCACAAGCTGTCGAAGGTGCTGGAGACCTATGAGCGGATCAAGGCCGAGTCGGGCCTGAACGTCTCCATCGCCGATCTGATCGTTCTGGGCGGCGGCGTCGGGATCGAACAGGCGGCCCGGGCCGGCGGCCATCCGATCGAGGTTCCCTTCACCCCGGGCCGGACCGACGCCAGCCAGGAGCAGACGGACGTCGAGGGCTTCGCGGTGCTGGAGCCGAAGGCCGACGGCTTCCGCAACTATCTGCAGGTCCGGTTCAATGTGCCGACCGAGGAACTGCTGGTCGACCGGTCCCAGCTGCTGGGCCTGACGGCGCCGGAAATGACGGTGCTGGTCGGCGGGCTGCGCGTCCTGGGCGCCAACCATGGCGCGTCGAAAAACGGCGTGCTGACGGATCGGCCGGGCCAGCTGACCAACGACTTCTTCGTCAACCTGCTGGACATGCGGACGGCCTGGAAACAGGTCGACGACAGCGGCGACGAAACCTTCGTCGGCTCGGACCGGATCAGCGGCGAGAACCGGTGGACCGCCACCCGCACCGATCTGGTGTTCGGCTCCAACTCGCAGCTGCGGGCGTTGTCCGAGGTCTACGCCTCGGCCGACGCGGGCGAAAAATTCGTCCGCGACTTCGTTGCCGCCTGGACCAAGGTGATGAACGCCGACCGTTTCGACATCACCCTGAACGAGGAGTTCGGCGCGGCGGCGGCCTAGACGCCACGGACCTTCGCGGCCTGCGGGCCGCGAAGGGGCCCGCATAGGATATGTGAATGAGTATGGCTTTCGGCATAGCTACCGACTATGTCGGGCGCATGCTCCCCACCCTGCGACAGCTCCAGTATCTCAAGCTGCTGGCCGAACACGCCTCGTTCAGCCGCGCCGCCGAGGCGGCCCACGTCAGCCAGCCGGCCCTGTCGGCCGGGGTGCAGGAGCTGGAGAAGATTCTCGGCGCGCCGGTGGTCGAGCGGACGCGCGGCAATGTCCAGCTGACGGCCGTCGGGGCCGAGGCCGTGCGCCGCGCGGAGGACGTGCTGGCCCGCACCGAGGACCTCGTCGAGGCGGCCAAGAACGCCGGCAAGCCGTTGTCGGGCCGGTTCCGGCTGGGCGTCATCCCGACCGTCGCCCCCTTCCTGCTGCCCGCCAAACTGCCGGGGATCAAACTGGCCTGGCCGGCCCTGCGGCTGTTCATCCGCGAGGACCTGACGCCGCGCCTGATCGCGGCGCTGAAGGCGGGGCAGCTGGACGCGGCGGTGATCGCCCTGCCGTACAGCGCCAGCGGGGTGGATCACGCCCGCATCGGCGACGACGAAATCATGGCCGCCGCGCCGGTCGGCCACGCCCTGGCCGGGACCGGCCCGATCCCGGCGGGATCGCTGAAGGCGGAGGACCTGATCCTGCTGGAGGACGGCCACTGCCTGCGCGACCAGGCGCTGGCCGCTTTCGACATCGACCCGCCCAAGGGCGACGACGTCTTCGCCGCGACCTCGTTGCACACCCTGGTGCAGATGGTGTCGGCGGGGCTGGGCGTCAGCTTCCTGCCCGAGATGGCGGTGCGGGCGGGCCTCGCCGACATGCCCGGCGTGGTGGTCCGTTCGATCTCGGCCAAGGCTCCGCGCCGCGAGATCGTCGTGGCCTGGCGCACCGGCTCCAGCCGCGCCGCCGAGGCGAAGCTGCTGGCCGAGGCGCTGACCCTGGACTGACTACCCCCGGCCGCTCATCCCGGCGAAAGTCGGGATGCACGGAGAGGGGTGTGACATTACGAGTCCGTAAGGTGCGCCGGGTTTGGGCCCTGATAGGGTCCGGCGGCCCGCGCGCGTCGGGCGTTCGGAGCCCGCGTCCATGAAGTCCCGCCTGATCCTGACCGCCGCCGTTTCGGCCCTGCTGCTCGGCCTGCCGGTCGCCGCGCCCGTCATGGCGCAGACCGCGACCGCCGCCGTCGCGGTGCCGCCGCTGGGCTTCGCGGAGCGGACCCTGCCGAACGGCCTGAAGGTCTACACGGCGCGCGATGCATCGACGGCCAATGTCACGGTGCAGGTCTGGTACAAGGTCGGGTCCAAGGACGATCCGGCCGGACGCTCGGGCTTCGCCCACCTGTTCGAACACCTGATGTTCAAGGCGACGAAGAATTTCCCCGACGAGACCTTCGACCGGCTGACCGAGGACGTCGGCGGCAACAACAACGCCTTCACCTCGGACGATGTGACGGCCTATCACGAGACCATTCCCGCCAACCACCTGCAGCGGCTGCTGTTCGCCGAGGCCGACCGGATGAGTTCGCTGGTCGTCGGCGACGACGTGTTCAAATCCGAACGCGCCGTGGTGCAGGAAGAGTACCGGCAGGGCATTCTGGCCAGCCCGTACGGACGGCTGTTCGGCCTGTTCGAACCGGCCACCGTCTATCAGGAAAGCCCCTATCGCCGCTCGACCATCGGCTCGATCGAGGATCTGGACGCGGCGACGCTGGAGGACGTGCGGCGCTTCCACGCCACCTACTACCGGCCCGACAACGCCTATCTGATCGTGGCGGGCAATTTCGACCAGGCCCGGCTGGACGCCTGGATCGACCGGTATTTCGCGCCCATCGCCAATCCCGAGCGTCCGCTGCCGGCCAACAATGTGGTCGAGCCCGAGCCGACAGGCCCGCGCGACGTGACCTTTTACGCCCCGAACGTGCCGCTGCCCGCAGTGATGCTGGCCTGGCCGACGGTGAAATACGCCGACCCGGACCGCGCCGCGCTGACCGTGCTGGACGGCATCCTGTCCACGGGCGAGAGCTCGCGCCTGTACCGGTCGCTGGTCTATGAGCAGGAAATCGCCGCCCAGATCGGCTCGTCGCCCGACATGAAACAGCAGGCCGGCGCCCTGACCGCCTTCGCCATCATGGCCGACGGCCATACCGCGGACGAGGGCGTCGCCGCCCTGGCCGCAGAGATCGCCCGTTTCCGCGACGCGCCGGTGACCGAGGCCGAGCTGGCCGAGGCCAGGAACGAACTGGTCGCCGACGCCCTGCGCCAGCGCGAGACCATCGACGACCGCGCCAATGTGCTGGGCTCGGCCCTGATCGGGACCAATGGCGACGCCTCGGTCGCCGACCGCGAGATCGCCGACATCCAGGCGGTGACCGCCGCCGACGTCCAGCGCGTGGCCCGGCGCTATCTGACGCCGCAGCGCAGCGTCACCATCCGTTACCTGGCCGCCGACGAGGCCCATCCGCCGACCGAACAGGACACGGCCGTCGATGCGCCGGTGCGGGTCGCCGACCTGGCCCCCGTCGGCGAGATCTTCGCCCTGCTGCCCGAGGCCGACCGCGCCGCCATGCCCCAGCCGGGCGCGGCGGTGTCGCCCGCGACGCCGGCCATCGCCGACTTCCGGCTCGACAACGGGATGCGCGTGCTGGTGGCCCCGAAGAGCGGCCTGCCGCTGGTTTCGGCGCGCCTCGGCTTCGACGCCGGTTCGGCCGATGAGGCCGCGGGCAAGGCCGGCGCCGCCGGCCTGACCGCCAACCTGCTGACCCAGGGCACGGCGACGCGCTCGGCGCCGCAGATCGCGACGGAGATCGAACAGCTGGGCGCCAATGTCGGCGCCGGAGCCGGCCCGGACTTCACCAATGTCTTCGCCAACGCCCCGGCCAATGTCTTCCCGCAGGCGGTCGCCCTGATGGCCGATCTGGTGCGCAATCCGGCCTTCGCCGACGAAGAGCTGGAGCGTCAGCGCACCCAGACCCTCGACGGTCTGAAGGTGGCGCTGAGCACGCCCGGCCAGGTGCTGAACCAGGCGGTCGGGCGGGCCGTCTACGGCAATGCGCCCTATGGCGCGCCGGGCGTCGGCACGGTGACCTCCCTGCCGGCGATCACGCGCGAGGACATCGTCGCCTTCCACGCGGCGCGGTATCGTCCGGAGGCCGCCACCCTGGTGTTCTCGGGCGACATCACGCCGGAGCAGGCCCGGACCCTGGCGCAGTCGGCGTTCGGCGACTGGACTCCGGCGGGAGCGGCCGCCGCGGCCACAGAATCGCCGGCCGGCCAGACCGTGGCGCCGCGCGTCATCGTCATCGACCAGCCGGGCGCCGGACAGGCGGCGGTGGCGGTGGCCATGCGCAGCGCGCCGCGGGCCACGCCCGACTACTTCCCCCTCACCCTGGGCAACACCCTGCTGGGCGGCAGCTTCACCTCGCGCCTCAATCAGGAGATCCGCATCAAGCGCGGTCTCAGCTATGGGACACGCTCGTCGCTGGGCGTCCGGCGGGATACGGGGGCCTTCGTCGCCTCGGCCCAGACGCGCAACGACGCCGCGCCCGAGGTGGTGGATCTGATCCTGGCCGAGGTCGCCCGACTGGGCTCGACGGTCCCGACCGAGCAGGAGATGACCACCCGCCGCGCCATCCTGACCGGCGCCTTCAGCGACTCGCTGGAGACGGTGGACGGTCTGGGCGGGCTGGTCGCCGGCCTGGCGCTGTACGATCTGCCGATGAGCGATCTGGCCGCCTATGTGAACAATGTCGAAGGCGTCGACGCCGCCGACGTCCAGGCCGCCTTCGCCCGCAATGTTCCGGTCGACCGGTCCAGCGTGGTCATCGTCGGCGACGCGTCGAAATTCCTCGACGCCCTGCGCGCGAAACACCCGAACGTCGAGGTCATTCCGCTGTCGGAGCTGAACCTCGACAGCGCGGCGCTGAAGTAGGGCGCAACGCTCTCCCTCCCCTTTATGGGGAGGGTGGTCGCGCAGCGACCGGGTGGGGAATTGTCCAGACTTGCCCCACCCTGTCGCCGCTTCGCGCCGACATCCCTCCCCATAAAGGGGAGGGAGAACGTCAGGCCGACAGGCACACCACCTGCGCGACCCGCAGTTCGCGGCGCAGGTCGTCGGCGACGAGGCCGTAGTTGTCGACGGTGACGGTGCGGCCCGTCAGGGGCTCGTCGGCCTTCTGCACGCCGCGGACGGCGGGGCCGAAGGTGTCGGGCGAGGTGGTGTAGATGCGGCCCCGGCGCGGGCTCTCGGCGATGGTGACGCCGATGGCGCGGCCCTGGCGGTCCAGCACGGGAGCGCCCGACAGACCCGCGAGCGTGCCGCCCAGACCTTCGGTGCGACCGACCTCGGCCCAGGCCAGGATGGGTTCGTCGCGCTGGCCGCGGCCGCGCACCTTCAGCGTCTCGCGGCCGAGCAGACGCGAGGTGACCTCGCCCGCCCGGGCCTGGGGGAAGCCGGGATGGAAGGCGCGCTGGCCGGCGCGCAGGCTGTGGACGCTGGCCACGGGCACGGCGTCGGAGCCGCCCTGGGTGATCAGAACGGCGATGTCGGCGCGCGGGGCCAGCCGCACGTCGGCGGCGACGGCGCGGCCGCCGCCGACGAGGATGGCCGGCCGGCGGCAGCCCTCGACCACATGGCGCGCGGTGACCCAGCGGCCGTCGCGCGAGATCGAGAAGGCCGTGCCGGACGCCGGCTGGAACGGGATGTCCGGGGCGTGGACGGTGACGGCGGGGTCGAACGGGGTCACGGGGCCCAGCAGGGCGCCTTCGATCTCGTCCGGCGCGGGCGGCGCCGGGGGCGCATCGGCGTTTTCGCGACGGCTCAGGGACAGGATCAACAGGCCGCCCAGAACCGCCGAATAGATCACCCAGTCGGGAGGGCGGGGGAAGGCCATGGCGTCAGCCCGTCAGGGCGGCGGCGAGGATCAGGGCGGTCGACAGCTTGGCCCCGACCAGCAGGACGGCGGCGGCGACCTCGCCCTCGCGGATGCGCTGGGGCAGTCCGGTCAGGATCATGTCGACGAGGCGGAACGACAGCAGCTGGATGACCACGGTGGCGACGCCCCACAGGGCGATGTCCTTGACCGAGGTGGAGACGCTGAGGCTGACCGCCAGGGGGATGGCCAGACCCACCAGCACGCCGGAGAAGGCCACGGCCGCGGCGGCGTTGCCCTGACGGATCAGGGTGATCTCCTTCCACGGCGTCAGCATCGCATAGAGAATCGCGCCGCCGACCATCAGGGCCAGGGTCACGCCCAGGTGCGCCATGGTGGTCGGGAAGCCGGTCGCGAAGGCCTGGACCTCGGCGCTTTCGAGAACGGTGGAGAGGGACGAGGAGTCCATGTTGATCCGGGGGTCAGACGATCCCTGACGATTGCCCGGTTTTCGCCCCAATCCGCAAGCGCTGCGGCGACACACCGGATCAAGAATCTTGTCGCGATGTAACCGGAGGTTAGGCGGCCTCGACGGCGCCCGCGGCCGTGGCCTGTTCGACCCGGCGCAGGGCCGAGGCGCGAACCTTTTCGCTCTCGGACTTCAGCTGGCCGCAGGCGGCCAGGATGTCGCGGCCGCGCGGGGTGCGGATGGGCGAGGCGTAGCCGGCCTTGTTGAGGATGGCGGCGAAGCGCTCGATCGTCTTCCAGTCCGAACATTCGTAGTCCGTGCCGGGCCACGGGTTGAACGGGATCAGGTTGACCTTGGCCGGGATGCCCTCGATCAGCTTCAGCAGGGCGCGGGCCTCTTCTGGGCTGTCGTTGACGCCCTTCAGCATGACGTATTCGAAGGTCACGCGGCGGGCGTTGGAGAGGCCCGGATAGGCGCGGATGCCGGCCATCAGCTGGGCCAGGTCGTATTTCTTGTTCAGCGGCACCAGCACGTCGCGCAGGGCGTCGTTGGTGGCGTGCAGGCTGATCGCCAGCATGGCCTGGGTACGGGTGCCCAGCGCGTCCAGCTGCGGCACCACGCCCGAGGTCGAGACGGTGATCCGGCGGCGCGACAGGGCGATGCCCTCGTTGTCCGAGATGATGTCGATCGCGTCGGCGACGTGGTCGAGATTGTACAGCGGCTCGCCCATGCCCATGAAGACGATGTTGGACAGGCGGCGGTCCTCTTTCGGGGACGGCCATTCGTCGAGGTCGTCGCGGGCGACCTGGACCTGGGCCACGATCTCGGCGGCGGTCAGGTTGCGGACCAGCTTCTGGGTGCCGGTGTGGCAGAAGGTGCAGTTCAGGGTGCAGCCGACCTGGGACGAGACGCACAGGGCGCCGGCGCGGCCCACGTCGGGGATGTAGACGGTCTCGATCTCGATGCCCGGGGCCGTGCGGATCAGCCATTTGCGGGTGCCGTCCTTCGACACCTGCCGCTCGACGATCTCGGGGCGGGCGAGGGTGAAGGCCTCGGCCAGTTTCGCCTGGGTGTCCCTGGCGATGTTGCTCATCGCGGTGAAGTCGGTGACGCCGTAGTGATGGATCCAGCCCCAGACCTGACTGGCGCGCATCTTCGCCTTCTCGGGCGGGCAGATGTCGGCGTCGATCAGCGCCTGGCGCAGACCCGCGCGCGTCAGCCCCGAGAGGTTGACGGGAACCGCCGGCTTGTCGGCGGCAGCCAGGGCGTTTGGCGTGCGCGAAAGGTCGAGCGTGAGGCTCAAGGGTCAGTCCTGCAGGAGAGGGAGGCGGGGCTTATACCACAGATCGGGCAGGATTTAAGGCGGGGGGGCGCGCGGCGTCGTTGCGAGCACGGCGCCTTGCCCCGCGCCCCTGCCTGTTCGAAGCTGCCGTATCGAAGGGGGCAAGGCGGGATGACGGAAGAACGCGTGAGGTTCGCCGCTTTTGCGGGGCTGGCGGGGGCCTGTCTCCTGTTCGTCGGGGACATGCTGTTTTACGGCCAGTGGGGCTCCGGCGCAGACGCGCTGACGGGAACAATGGCGGAGGTGCGCGGCGCAGACCCGTTCCGGCTGACCCTGGGCGGCTTGACCTCCATCCTTGGGGGTCTGGGCTATAGCTTGGGCGTGCTGCACGTTTGGGGGCGCCTGTCGCCAACGGCGCCATGGCTCAGAGGCGCCGTGACGGCTGGCTTTCTTCTTGTCGCGATCATCGCCACCGCAACCCACGCCGTTTGGGGCGCCTTCGCTCTGGCGGCCGGGACCGGAGAGGCAGCCGCGAGCGCCGTCGGGCGTTACCTCGACCTTCATTTCCTGATCGGTGGCATCGTCGGCGCGCCGACGTCGATCCTGCTGTTCGCGGTCGTCGCTTCGGGGCGGTCTGCATGGCCTCGCGCCTTCGCAGTGATCAGTCCGGGCGCTCTCTATCTGCTGTTCTCCACCGCCACATGGTTTCCCGCCCCACTGGGCGCTGCCGTGGTCGGCGGCGGCTTCAATCTGGCTTTCGCCGCCTTCTATGGTGCGAGCCTGCTGGTCCGGCCCGCTCGCCCGAAATCCTAGTCCGCCGCGTCCTCGATGTGGTGGATCCGGTCGTCGTCGAGGCCGAAATGGTGGCCGATCTCGTGGATCAGGACGTGGGCGATGATCCCGGACAGGCCGACGTCGCCGCGCTCGCACCATTCGTCGAGGATGGGGCGGCGGTAGAGGAAGATGCGGGACGGCTCGGCCGCCGGGCCCATCTGGTCGCGCAGGCCGATGTCGACGCCGTGGTAGAGGCCGGTCAGTTCGAACGGGTCCTCGATCTCCATCAGGGTCAGGGTCTCCTCGTCGGCGAAGTCGTCGACGCGGATGACCACCTCGCCCGCCAGAGAGCGAAACGGATCAGGCAGGGCGTCGAAGGCTTCCCGGGCCAGCCGGGCGAAGTCGTCGAGCGAGGGGGCGGATTGGTCGGTCCAGTCGGTCATGGGGATGAGGGATTAGGGATTGGGGATGAGGTTGGGAAGGCCTCGATCCCGCCGGGCCCGGCGCCCAAAACCTCATCCCTCATCCCTAATCCCTAGTCCCTCGCCCCTCATCAGGTATGGTTACCGAATCAGGGCGGGAGCTGAACGAAACCGATGGCCGAGGCCGACATCGCCTATGTCGCGACCGCGGGCGCCGCGGGGCTGGCCCTGGCGCTCAGCGCCTGGGCGGCCCGGCTGCGCGGCCGGCTGGCGGTCCGCCACCGTATGGCCGAGTCCGACCTGGCCCGAACCCGCGCCGATCTGGCCGACTGCGACGGCGCCCTGGCGGCGTTCGAGGACGTGCGGCTGGCGCTGGGGCCCGACGGGCGGACCCGGCGGCTGGGCGCGCAGTCGGCCTGGGACACGGTGGTCCGCGACCTGGCGGCTGACGGCGAGGAACCCGGCGACCCATCCCTGGTCGTGCTCGACGCCGTGCGCGAGGCGGCGGGGCCGCGGCTGGACGCCCTGATCGACCAGGGCGAGGCCTTCGACGCCGTGCTGGAAGGCGTGGGCGGGGCGTGGGCGGTCGAGGGCCGGTCGTCCGCGGGCGCCGCCTGGCTGAAAGTCTCACGACTGGGACTGGTGGGCACGGCGACCGAGAGCGGGCTGGGCCTGCTGGCTGACTCCTATCCGGCCCCGACCTGGATCACCGATGCGACCGGGCGGCTGGCCTGGGCCAACAAGGCGTGGCTGACCGAGATGAAGGCCGACAGCGTCGAGGCGGCGCGCGAAAAGGGGCTGAGCTTCGATCGCGGAGCCGACGCCATCGTCGCCGAGGCGGGCCGCACCCGTCAGCATCAGGACGGCTTCCGCTGGACCACGGGCGGGGGGCGGCGGCGGGCGTGGCGGATCGTCGCCGAGCCGGTGCAGGGCGGGGCCGGCGCGGTGCTGGCCTTCGCCCTCGACATGACCGAGGCCGAGGAGACGCGCGACACCCTGCGCCGCCACGTCGAGGCCCATGACGAGACGCTGAACCATCTGGCCGACGCGGTGGCGATCTTCGGTCCGTCGAAGCGGCTGGCCTTCCACAACACCGCCTTCCAGACCCTGTTCAACATCGATCCGGCCTGGCTGGACGAGCGCCCGACCCACGCCGAGCTGCTGGACAAGCTGCGCCAGCGGCGGCTGCTGCCCGAGGTCATCGACTACGCCGGCTGGAAGGCCCATGAGCTGGACTTCTACGGCGCCTCGGAAGCGGCGCCCGACGACAGCTGGTCCCTGCCGGACGGGCGGACGTTGCGGGTCGTGCGCCAGCCCCACCCGCTGGGCGGGGTGCTGCTGCTGTTCTCGGACATCACCGACGAGCTGAAGCTGCGCAGCCGGTTCAACGCCCAGATCCAGGTGCAGACGGCGACGCTGGACAAGCTGAGCGACGCGGTCGCCGTGTTCGGCTCCGACGGCCGCATCCGCCTGCACAACGAAGCGTTCGACCACTTCTGGGGGCTGAGCGGCGAGGCCATCGACGCGGCGGGGGATTTCGACGCCGTCGCCGCCCTGTGCCAGTCGACCATGCCCGATCCGGCCCTGTGGCTGGGGCTGAAGGCGCGGGTCGCCGATCCCGATCCCGAAAGCCGGGTGCCGATCGCGGGCGAGGGGCGGACGACGGACGGCCGCATCGCCTCCTGGCTGACCCGGCCGCTGCCGGACGGCGCGACCCTGGTGGCCTTCTCGGACGTGACGGCGCAACGCGGACTGGAACAGGCCCTGGCCGCCAAGGCCCAGGCGCTGGAGGAATCGACGGCGCTGAAGCGCGAGTTCGTCGGCAGCGTCTCCTATGAGCTGCGCACGCCGCTGACGACCATCGTCGGCTATTCCGAACTGCTGGAGATGCAGGCCGATCTGCCCGAACGGAGCCGCCAGCACGCGGGGGCCATCCGCGTCGCCGCCAGCCAGCTGGCCGGATCGATCGACGACGTGCTGGACATGGCCCAGATCGACGCCGGCGAGATGGAGCTGACGCTGGGCGACGTGCGGGTCAGCGACCTGCTGGATGACGCGGCGGAGAAGTCGCGGGCCCGGATCGAGGGCCGCGGCGCGACCCTGACCGTGACCTGCCCGACGGGGCTGCGGCCGATCCGCGCCGACGCCCAGAGGGTGGGGCAGGCGCTGGAGCATCTGCTGGACAACGCCGCCCGCGCCGTGTCGGAGGGCGGGGCCGTGACCCTGACCGCCGAGGCCACGAGCTCCGAGGTCCGCGTCCGCGTCGAGGACAGCGGCCGGGGCATTCCCTATCACCTGCAGGCCCACGTCTTCGACCGCTTCGTGCGGCGCGAGCGCGGCGGACCGGGCGTCGGCCTGGCCCTGGTCAAGGCGCTGGTCGAGCTGCACGGCGGCTGGGCCGAGGTCGAGAGCGAGCCCGGCAAGGGCGCCGCCTTCATCCTGCACCTGCCGCTGGAGGCGGCGGTGGTGGCGGCGGCGCCGGAGTTGCGGCTCGGGTAGAATCGGGTGGTTAGTGATTGGTGGTTAGTGATTGGCGACGATCCAGGCCGCTTTGACACCCCAATCACTAATCACTAGCCACTAATCACTCCTTCGCCACCGTCGCCGGACCCGCCATGGCCAAACGCCTCAAGACCGCGCTGATCTACGACTTCGACGGCACCCTGGCGCGCGGCAACATGCAGGAGGTCAGCTTCATTCCGTCGATCGGTATGACGCCGAAACAGTTCTGGGACAGCGTCTTCCCGCAGACGCAGAAGGCCGATGGCGACGGCATCCTGATGTATATGCAGATGATGCTGCAGGCCGCGCGCGACAACGGTCAGCCGGTGACGAAACAGGCGCTGCGCGACCACGGTCAGGACGTGGCCCTGTTCGAGGGTCTGCGCGACATGAGCTGGTTCGAGCGGATGGACGCCTTCGGCGACCAGTTCGGGCTCGAGATCGAGCACTACATCATCTCGGCCGGGCTGACGGAGATGATCGAGGGCTGCCCGATCGCGAAGGCGTTCAAGCACGTCTACGCCTCGAAATACGTTTATGACGACGAGGACGTGGCCATCTGGCCGGCGGTGGGCGTCAACTACACGACCAAGACCCAGTACCTCTTCCGCATCAACAAGGGCGTGTTCAACCACTGGGACGACGAGCGCATCAACCGTTTCATCCCGGACGACGAGCGGCCGATCCCGTTCGAGCGGATGATCTTCCTCGGCGACGGCGACACCGACGTGCCGACCATGAAGATGATGCACACCAAGGGCGGCTTCTCGATCGCCGTCTACGATCCCGAGACCACGCCGCGCGACACGACGAAGATCCACCGCCTGATCTCCGAGGACCGGGTCAATTTCGTCGCCGCCGCCGACTATCGCGAGGGTTCCCCCGTCGATCTGATCGTCAAGGGGCTGATCGGGCGGATCGCGGTCAATGCGGGGCGGATGCCGGCCGACCGCTGAGCCCGAAACCACGGGCGGGTCACGCGGGATCACCGATTGGCGCCCAAGCCGGAACGGGGTCTCGGCGAGGCCTGCGCTCACTGAGGGATAGGTTGCGTCACAGGGGTTCACGAATGCGTGAGAATTTCGCTTGCGCTCCCGCTCACGAATCCGTTATCTCCGGGATTGCGAGGATTCATGACCTCGTGTGACCTTCTGAAGGAAGAAAAACCATGCGCATCACCGCTCTGATCGCCGCTTCGGCCGCCGCTCTGGCCCTGGCTGCTTGCCAACCCGCCGCTGAAGACAAGGCCGCTGAAGCTTCGGCCGACGCCACCGCCGCCGCCGACACCGCCACGGACGCTGCCGCGACCGCCGACGCTGCCGCCGCTGACGCGACCGCCGCTGCCGCCACTGCCGACGCCGCTGCTGCTCCGGCCGCCGACGCCGCCATGGCCCCGGCTGCCCCGGCTGCTGAAGAAAAAGCCGCTCACTAAGAGCGACATCAACACGGGCCTTCGGGCCTCGTTGAAGGAAAGGGTCGCCCTCACGGGCGGCCCTTTTTTCTTGCGCCCGGTTTCGTCCCTTTGGCCCGGTGCGGGAACATCGGTCGCCCGGGGGGATTTGACCTGTGCAACAAGCTTGGCGGTCGGCATCCTGATGGTCGGGACCCACCGCCCCAGCCGCAAGGATTCAGCCCATGAGAACCGCCGCCCTGATCATCGCCGCCGCCGCAGCCTTCACCCTGTCCGCCTGCAACAAGCCCGCCGAAGATAAGACCGAGGCCTCGACCGAAGCCGCCGAAGCTTCGGGCGCCGCTGTGGACGCCGCGGCCACGAGCGCCGACGGCTCGACCGGCGGGACGGCCTCGGGCGCGAACGCGGGCGGGTCCGCCTCGGGATCGCGCGCGAGCACGGGCGGCCAGACCATGGCGCCGGCCTCCGGCGCGACCCTGTCGGACGGAACCGCGGCGCCGAACGCCCAGGCGCCGGCCGCCGCCGGAACCACGACCACCGAGACCGAGCGCCGT
>NZ_JBAZOS010000048.1:0-16526 GCF_041648615.1 Brevundimonas sp. | reverse complement strand
CTCTGGGCCCGGCTCAAGGACTATCGCCGCGTCGCCACCCGCTACGACAAGCTCGCCGCAAACTACCTCTCCGGCGTGCTCATCGCCGCAACCGTCTGCTACTGGGCCAAATGAGTCCGGACCCTAGTCGACCGCCCGCACATTGTCGTCCGAGTTACGGTCGATCCACTTGTTGTACGGGTCCACCCCGCTGAATTTCGGCTCCCGCGCCGTCACGAACCGCAGCGTCTGCACCCCGGACCGGATCGGCCGCCGCTCCAGCTGCACGACATCACGGGCGTTGAAGGCGCCCTTGCCCGGCATGGCGGTGAACAGGCCGATGTCGAAGGTCTCGTTCAGCGGGGCTTCGCTCTCCACCCCCTTGCCGTCGACATAGAGCTTGCGCGCATTGACGGTGACCGTGACATCCCAGCGGCCGTCCGCCCGTTTCGTCGAGGTCACGCCCGTGGTCTTCACATCGTACAGGGTGATCTTCTCGAACAGGTCGGTGATCAGGGCCTGTTTGTCGGCCGGCGCCTCGGCCCGGATGGCCGCCACCAGATCCAGCGAGCGCGGATAGGGCGCGCCCTTGAAGGCGTATTGCGCCAGCACCCGGCGCAGGGCGCGGTTGACCGCGTCCTCCCCGATCTGGTCGCGGAGCAGATACATGACCAGCCCGCCCTTCTGGTAGTGGATATACTGCTGGTTCTCGACCCGCATCAGGGGCAGTTCCTCCAGCCGTTCGGTCCCCCGCGAGCGCAGATAACGGTCCAGCTCCTGCTTCAGGAAGCGGCGGATCTGATCCTTGCCGTACTTCTTCTCCATCACCATCAGCGCCGAATACTGGGCGAGCGTTTCCGACAGGGATGTGGCGCCCTGCTGGTTCGAGCCGACGACCTGGTGCGCCCACCACTGGTGAGCGAACTCGTGCGCCCCGACGTAGGTGACGTAGTCGATCTTGCTCGGGTCGCTCAGGTCGGCGATGAAGCCCAGGCCTTCGGACCAGGCGAAGGTGTTCGGATAGGACTGGGCGAAGCTGGCGTAGTCCGGGAATTCGACGATCCGCGCCTGTTTGAACTGGTAGGGGCTGAAGTTCGCCTGGAAATAGTCCAGCGAGGCGGACAGGGCGTCTAGCATCCGGGGCACGTTGCGATCGTGGCCGGGGTCATGGAAGACCACCAGCTCGACTCCGTTATGCATGCGCCGGGTCTGTTCGTAACGCGCCGACTGCACCGAGAAGAAATTCAGCACCGGGGACTCGGTCACGAACCGGCTGGTCCGGCGGTCGCCGCGCACCACGTCCGACACCATCCGGCCGGGCGCGACCACCGTCTGGTCGGCGTCGGTCGAAACGGTGATGTCGGCGGTGACCCAGTCCGCGCCGATGTAGTTGTGCGTCCGGGCCGAAACGTCTTCCAGCTTCGCCGGACGCAGCTCGGCCGGCAGGCCGGCCTTGCGACGTTTGGAGCGGTCGGTCAGCAGCCCCTGACGGTCCATTCCGATCGACGGCGCGAACTCGCCGTTGTTGACGAAGGAGCCGTTGTCCACCAGCCGGGTGGTGTTGCCCGACGCCTTGAAGCCGCGCTGTTCCAGCACCGTCTCGAACGTGACGTTGCGGCGCTCGCCGGGCTGCATAGGGGTCGCGAAGCGATAGATCCGGTACTCGAAATCCTTCCACTCGCGGGCCACCGAAGCGCCCTCGACGGTCAGGCCGACCATGTCGAGATCGTCCTGCCAGCGCAGGTGAACCTCGGTCAGCGGCGCATCTGTGTTGTTGACCAGCACATAGGAGCCCCGCGTGGTCAGCTTCGGCTGATGCGGCCGCAGATCCATGACCAGACGCACGTCGGCGACCGAGGGCTGGGGCGTGGCTTCATAGCGGAGCAGCGCCTTCTCATAGGCCGCCTGTTCCTTCTCTACCGCGCTCTGCGTGCGGTACTCGTTCCAGACGTTGGTGTTGATGTAGATGAAGACGCCCAGGCCGACGAAGGCGGCAAGCGCCACGCCGCCGATCACGCCGGCGGGGCCCGCCAGCCGATGCGGCAGACGCTTCAGCCGCGGCCACAGCCGCTGCTCCGTTCCGCGCCGCCACAGGCCGTAGGCCAGAACCAGCAGGATGATGGCGAAGGCGGTCCAGTAGGCGTCCAGCCAGCCCGAGAAGACGGCGAAATCACCCCGGCCGTTCATGTCGGACAGCGGCACGCCGATGCCCGCGCCATAACGATAAAGAATGTGATCGAAGCCCAGGTTCGACAGCACCAGGGTCGAGATCAGATAGACCACCATGATGGCCCAGCCGACGAATTTGTTGGGCGACAACGCCTGGATGAAGATGGCCAGAACGGCCAGCAGACCGAAGCTGACGGCTTGCGGGAAGACGTACCAGAGCAGGTATTTCTCAAGCTCGTAGTCGGTGTAGCCCTTGATCGTCTGGGTCACGACGCCGGCCACCACGCCCGCCAGGGCGGTCGAGACCAGCACCAGGGCGAGCGCCAGGGTCTTGGGAACCAGGAAGGTCCAGTCGGGCGTCGCCGAGGCGTCGACGATCTCGTGCACCTTGCGGTCACGATCGCGCCAGACCAGCTCGCCGGCGTAGTAGATGGCGATGACGATCGAGATCAGGCCGAAGGCGCCGGCCAGCCCGGTGATCACCACCCGTGTCACCAGCAGGATCGGCGCGCCGTAGATCTCGCCCGTGAAGAACAGGGTCGCCATGGCGAAGGCGAAGCCCAGCAGGATCAGCACGACATAGGCCGGGCTCTTGAAGATCAGCACCGTCTCGAAAACGGTGCGCGACCACAGCTGGGTCAGGGCGCTGGACAGGCCATAGGTCGGGCGCGGCAGGGCGCCGACCGGGGTGACGACCACGTCCTTCTCGACCAGGGCCTTGAGACGCTCCCGCTTCTTCAGCTTCGCCCCGCGCGGCGACGGCCGGTACAGGACGTACGAGGCCGCCAGCAGCATGGCGCCGACGCCGGTCCAGATGACGCGGTTCCACAACAGCACGCCTTCCAGCGGGGCGTTCAGGGTGTTCCGCTCGGTCGCGGTCCAGTATTTGGTGACCAGGGCGTAGGCGCCCGAACCAAAGGGTTCGGCCCAGGCCATGGCCGTCTCGAACTCGGGCCGCTGTCCCAGCACGCCGGTCGAGGCCAGATAGGCGATCAGCACGGCGACGACGCCGATATAGGTCGCCATCATCGACCGCGTCACGGTCGCCAGCATGAAGAACAGGGCCGAGGTCAGGAACAGCCCGGTGAGGCCGAAGACGCCATAGGCATAGGCGTAGTCACCCGGCCGCAACGGCCCGATCGTCTCCGGATCCACCCACGGCATGAAGGTGCCGATCAGCGTGCCCAGGGCGATGCTCAGATAGCAGAGCGCCACCGCCGCGAAGGCGCCGAAGAAGCGGCCGTAGAGGTAGGCCCCCTTGGTGATCCGCGTCGACAGGATCATCGGCCCGAAGCCGGTCTGGGTATCCCGGGCCACGACATTGGCCACGATGGCGGTGGTCGCCAGCATGAAGAAGACGTTGAAGACGATATGGGCCCCGGCCAGGGCGTAGGGCGCATTCTTGAGGACGTTGCCGCCCGAGCCGAGCGACACGTTCTGGCTGGCCACGGCGCCGAAGGCCAGCAGGCCAAAGACGATGGCGATGACCCAGAAGGCCGGCTGGCGCAGCTGGTAGCGGAATTCGAAACTCGCGATCTTGGCGAACATGATGCGCCCCTCAGGCCGCGCGGCGCGAGGCGTTGACGGTCGCCAGATAGACGTCTTCCAGCCCGCCCGGCGCCCGCTCGAACCCGGCGCCCGGATTGGAGTCGGAGAGCACGTGAACCACGGTCCGGCCCGCGAACAGGCGCGTCGAGATAACGTTGTGGCGCTTGTTGAATTCCGGCAGCTCGGCCTTGTCGATGGTCTTGGTCCACACTCGCCCTTCAAGCGTGTGCATCAGGTCGACCGGCGCGCCTTCCAGCTGGATCTTGCCGCCGGCCAGCACCGCCATGCGGGGGCACAGGTCCGTTACGTCCTCGACGATATGGGTCGACAGGATGACGACGACGTTCTCGCCGACCTCGGCCAGCAGGTTGAGGAAGCGGTTGCGCTCCTCCGGGTCCAGCCCGGCGGTGGGCTCGTCGACGATGATCAGTTCAGGATTGCCGATCAGGGCCTGGGCGATGCCGAAGCGCTGGCGCATGCCGCCCGAGAAGCCAGCCAGCGCCTTGCCGCGCACGGGCCACAGATTGACCTGGTTCAGCAGGGCCTCGACCGTCTGTCTGCGGTCCTTGCCGTTGGAGACGCCCTTCAGCACCGCCATGTGATCCAGCATGTCGTAGGCCGAAACACGCGGATAGACGCCGAAGTCCTGGGGCAGATAGCCCAGCACGCGGCGCAGCTGTTCCGGATTCCGGATCACGTCGATGTCGCCGAAGCGGATCGAACCCGAGGTCGGCGTCTGCAGGGTGGCGATCGACCGCATCAGCGTCGACTTGCCCGCCCCGTTCGGACCCAGCAGGCCGAACATGCCCTTGGGGATCGTCAGGCTGACGTCGTCCAGCGCCCGCGTGCCGTTGCCGTAGACATGGGTCAGGTTCTCGATCGTCAGCATGGAAGCCCCCTCCGTAAGTAAAGGAACCTTGTCAGCCGCCACCACCCCCCGCAAGTTACGGTTCTGTCAGGTTCGCCTCCCGGCGCGATCAGACGGGCGCCTTGGCCATCAGTCTGAACCGGTGCAGCAGCGGTTCCGTATAACCGTTCGGCTGGGCGACGCCTTCGAAGATCAGGGCCCGCGCCGCACGGAAGGCCAGGCTGCCCTCGGGATCGGGAGCCATGGGACGATAGAGCGGATCGCCCGCGTTCTGGGCGTCGACCTTCGCCGCCATCCTCAGCAGCGCGGCGTCCACCTGCGCGGCCGTGCAGACCCCGTGCAGCAGCCAGTTGGCCATGTGCTGGGACGAGATACGCAGGGTGGCCCGGTCCTCCATCAGTCCGACGTCGTGGATGTCGGGCACCTTGGAACAGCCGACGCCCTGATCGATCCAGCGCACGACATAGCCCAGCAATCCCTGGGCGTTGTTGTCCAGCTCCTCGGCGATCTCGGCCTCCGACCAGTTCCGCCCCGCGGCCAGCGGCGGGGTCAGCAGGTCTTCAAGGCCGGGGACCGGGCGGGAGGCGATCGCCTCCCTCAGGGCGAAGACGTCGGTCTGGTGATAGTGCAGCGCGTGCAGGGTCGCCGCCGTCGGGCTGGGAGTCCAGGCGGTGTTGGCGCCGGTCTTCGGGTGGGCGGCCTTCTGCTCCAGCATCTCGGCCATCCGGTCCGGCGCGGCCCACATGCCCTTGCCGATCTGGGCCCGACCCGACAGGCCGCACTTCAGGCCGATGGCGACGTTGCGCGCCTCATAGGCCGCGATCCAGGCCGACGACTTGATCTCGCCCTTCCGCACCACCGGCCCCGCCTGCATGGCGGTGTGGATCTCGTCGCCGGTGCGGTCGAGGAAGCCGGTGTTGATGAAGACGATACGGTCCTTCACCGCATGGATGCAGGCCGCGAGGTTGGCCGAGGTGCGGCGCTCCTCGTCCATCACCCCGACCTTGATCGTGTGTCGGTCCAGCCCCAGCAGGTCCTCGACCGCGTCGAACAGGGCGTCGGTGAAGGCGCACTCTTCCGGCCCGTGCATCTTGGGTTTGACGATGTAGATCGAACCGGCGCGGCTGTTGCGGAACCGCCCCTGCCCCTTGAGATCGTGCAGGGCCGCCAGCGAGGTGACGATGGCGTCCAGCACGCCCTCGGGCGCGTCCGACCCGTCGGCGAGCCGCACCGCCGGGGTGGTCATCAGATGGCCGACGTTGCGCACGAACAGCAGCGACCGGCCCGGCAGGGTCACGGTCGATCCGTCCGGCGCGACGAAATCCCGATCCGGCGCCAACGCCCGCGTCATCGACCGCCCGCCCTTGTCGAAGGTCTCTCTGAGGTCGCCCTTCATCAGGCCCAGCCAGTTGCGATAGGCGGCCGTCTTGTCGGCCGCGTCGACGGCCGCGACCGAATCCTCCAGATCGACGATGGTGCTCAGCGCCGCCTCCAGCACCACGTCGGACATCCCCGCCGGATCGGTCGCGCCGATCGGATGATCCCGGTCGAACAGGACCTCGATGTGCAGCCCGTTGTGCCGGAACAATCGCGACCGGTCGCTGCGGCCGACGAACTGGTCCGGGTCGCGGAGAACGATGCCGTCCGGGTCGGTCAGATCGGCCCAGCAGCCTTCGGCCAGGGGAACCGCCTCGTCGAGGAAGGCCCTGGCCCGCGCCACCACCCGCGCGCCGCGCGCCGCGTCATAGGGACCCGCCGGCGGCGCATCGCCCAGCGCGTCCGTGCCGTACAGGGCGTCGTACAGACTGCCCCACCGCGCGTTGGCGGCGTTCAGCACGAAGCGGGCGTTCAGGCTGGGTACGACCAGCTGCGGCCCGGCCAGGGTCGCGACCTCGGCGTCGACATGGCGCGTGCCGATCGCGAAGGCCGCGGGCTCATCGGCCAGATAGCCGATCTCGCGCAGGAAGACGGTCGCGGCGGCGACATCATACGGCTGCCCGCGACGCTTCAGGTGCCAGGCGTCGATCCGCGCCTGCAGGTCGTCGCGGACGGCCAGCAGCCGGCGGTTCTCCGGCGTGAACCGGGCGAAGACAGCGGCGACGCCGGTCCAGAAGGCGTCAGGCTCCACGCCCGTCCCCGGCAGCGCCTCGCCCTCGATGAAGGCGGCCAGTTCGTCAGCGATCTGCAATCCGGCGCGCGGCGTCATCGGCATGGAGCACTCCTCGGGACAAGGCTGTAACATTCCGTGATGACCGTACGGAAGTCGAGCGCCTTTTTTTGCGCCGCAGCATCCTTCAGCCGCGGTTGTCGAAGGCCTCCCGCGCCCGTTCGATCCGGTCGAGGTTCTTCTCGGCCCAGGTCCAGACCCCGCAAAAAGCCTCCGCCAGGGTCACGCCCAGGTCCGTCAGCCGGTATTCGACCTTGGGCGGGATCACCGGATGCACCGTGCGGATCACCAGTCCGTCGCGTTCCATCTGGCGCAGGGTCTGGGTCAGCATCTTCTGGCTGATCCCTCCGACCAGTTCGCCGACCCGCCCGAAGCGTTGCTCGCCATGCTCGGCGAGAACCTCGAGGATCAGCATGGTCCATTTGTCCGCGACCCGGCCGATCACCTCGTTCACCAGCGCCTCCACGCGGGGATCGGCGGGCAGGCCCGTCTCCGGATGTGCGATTTTTCCGACCATGGACGCTGTCATATCCAAATCTCTCCGTCAGGTAAGTACCGCCCTTTGCGGTGCCTACTTTCCAACAGGGAGTGTCGAATCTACCTGCTTTCCAGCGTCAGCGCACCTCTGAAGGAGAGTCCTAATGAACATCACCGGCAACACCATCCTGATCACCGGCGGCGGCTCGGGCATAGGCCGGGCCCTGGCCGAGGCTCTGCATGCGCGCGGCAATCAGGTCATCATCACCGGCCGTCGCGGGTCCGTCCTCGCCGACGTGGCCGGCGCCAATCCGGGGATGGCCTTCGCGACCCTCGATGTCGCCGACCCCGCCTCCATCCGCGCCTTCGCCGCCCGGATCGTGAAGGATCACCCCGC
Organism: Brevundimonas sp.; assembly: GCF_041648615.1. Taxonomy (GTDB): domain Bacteria; phylum Pseudomonadota; class Alphaproteobacteria; order Caulobacterales; family Caulobacteraceae; genus Brevundimonas. The sequence goes on along the minus strand of NZ_JBAZOS010000048.1, from coordinate 8,921 downwards.
CCTCAACGTCCTCATCAACAACGCCGGCGTGATGAAGGTGGAGGACCTCAAGGCCGAGCCCTTCGACCTCGACACGGTCGAGGAAACCATCGCCACCAACCTGCTCGGACCGATCCGTCTCACGGCCGCCCTGCTGCCGCACCTGCGCGCCCGGGCGGCCGCGACGGTGATGACGGTTTCGTCGGGCCTGGCCTTCATCCCGCTGGCCGCCACGCCGACCTACAGCGCCTCCAAGGCGGCGATCCATTCCTGGAGCGAGTCCCTGCGCCATCAACTGGCGGGCACGTCGGTCGAGGTGCTGGAACTGGCGCCGCCGGCCGTCGCGACCGACCTCATGCCGGGCCATGCCGAGAACCCGAACTCCATGCCGCTGGCCGACTATACGGCGGAGGTGATCGGCCTGATCGAGCGTCAGGACACGCCGCGCGGCGAAATCCTCGTCGAACGGGTCAAGCCGCTGCGGTTCGCCGAGGCCAACGACTACGTCGCCGTCTTCTCCATGTTGAACGGCCCGGCCTGATCCCTGATCGCGTCCACGGGCGAATGGGCTCCGGCCTCTCTTGCCTGTGGCCGTCACAGGCGCATGCTGGCGCCATGAACATCGCCTGGCTCCGCCTCCACTGGCCGCTTCTGCTGGCCATCGCCGTGGCCGCCTCCAGCCTGGCCTGGCCGATCGGCGGGGGCTGGCTGTCGCGGCTGGCGCTGGGGTGGGATGTCGGCGTCGGCCTGTTCCTTGTCGAATGTCTCGTCAAGCTCCGGCGCGCCCGGTCGGCGGACGACATCCGCGAGCGGGCGGCGGCGCTGGACGAGGCGGCCGGCGCGGTCCTTCCGCTGGCGCTGTTCGCGGCGCTCGCCAGCATCGCCGTGGTCGTGGGTGAGGCGGTTCAGGTCGCCGGCGACCGGAGCCGGGCGGGCGACGCGGCGGTTCTGGGTCTGACGACCGTGGCCCTGTCCTGGACCTTCGTACACGCCATCTTCGCCTTCCACTACGCCCACGAATACTACGCCCCCGCGACCGCCGGCGCCGGCGCCGAGGGCAAGACCAGGGACCGCGGCGGTCTGATCTTCCCGGGCGGCGAAGACCCCGACTACTGGGACTTCGTCCACTTCTCCCTGATCATCGGCGTCGCCCAGCAGACCGCCGACATCCAGATTTCCAGCAAGACGCTGCGTCGCACCGCGACCGTGCACAGCGTCACCGCCTTCCTGTTCAACACCGTCGTCGTGGCCCTGACGGTCAATCTGGCGGTCACCCTGCTGGGGAGCGGTTAACCGCCACGCCTTGACTTGGCCGTATTGAGCGCCCATTTGCGCTGCGTCGCACAATTGCGATTACCGGCGCCTCCAGCGCGTGTGGGTCTCCCGAATACGGAAACCTGACTGTAGCAGTCGCCGGCTCCTCAAGATTCATTCGCTGCCCGGACACGCGGGGCGGCGCCCGATCCACCCCGAAGGTCTCCTCCCTGAGACCCTGTCGGGACTGGCGGTGCGCGGCCTTCCGGCGTTGAGCCATGGCTGATGCGCGTCGCCGCATACGCGAAAGACATCCGCTCCATGAGCAAGACATTCGACTCCTTCGGCCTGAATCCGGCCCTGCTGCAGGCCCTGGCCTCCGAAGGCTACACCACCCCCACCCCGATCCAGGCGCAGGCCATTCCGGACGTGATGCTGGGCAAGGACCTGCTGGGCATCGCCCAGACCGGCACCGGCAAGACCGCCGCCTTCGCCCTGCCGATCCTGCACCGCCTGGCCGCCAACCGCATCCCGCCCGTGCCCCGCACGACGCGGGTGCTGATCCTGTCGCCGACCCGCGAACTGGCCAGCCAGATCGCCGAGAGCTTCAAGAGCTACGGCAAGCACCTCGGCTTCCGCGTCGCCGTCATCTTCGGCGGCGTGAAGTACGGGCCGCAGGAACGCGCCCTGCAACAGGGCCTCGACGTCCTCGTCGCCACCCCCGGCCGCCTGCTGGATCACATGCAGCAGAAGACCCTGGATCTCAGCCAGACGGAAATCTTCGTCCTCGACGAAGCCGACCAGATGCTGGACCTCGGCTTCGTCAAGCCGATCCGCCAGATCGTCAGCCGCATCCCGGCCAAGCGCCAGAACCTGTTCTTCTCGGCCACCATGCCGACCGAGATCGGCAAGCTGGCCGGCGAACTGCTCAAGGATCCGGTCAAGGTTTCGGTGACGCCCCAGGCCACCACGGTCCAGCGCATCAGCCAGTCGATCATCCACATCGAACAGGGCCGCAAGCGCGCCCTGCTGACCGAGATGTTCGCCGATCCGGGCTACACTCGCTGCCTGGTCTTCACCAAGACCAAGCACGGCGCCGACAAGGTCGCGGCCTATCTGGAAGCCGGCGGCGTCGAAGCTGGGGCCATCCACGGCAACAAGAGCCAGCCCCAGCGTGAACGCACCCTGGCCGCCTTCAAGGCCGGCAAGCTGCGCGTTCTGGTCGCCACCGACATCGCCGCCCGCGGCATCGACGTCGACAACGTCTCGCACGTGCTGAACTTCGAGCTGCCCTATGTGCCGGAAGCCTATGTGCACCGCATCGGCCGTACGGCCCGCGCCGGCGCCGAGGGCACGGCCATCAGCTTCGTGGCCGGCGACGAGATGAAGCTGCTGCGCGACATCGAGAAGGTCACGCGCCAGAAGATCCCCTCGACCGACCGCCGCAACGACAAGTCGCTGGCCCTGCTGGACCAGTCGATCATGGCCTCGGGCGTCAAGTCCAAGGCGACGATGCCGGACCGCGAGGAACGCGACAACCGCGGCGGACCGCGCAACCGCAATCCGCGCCGCGACGGCGTCAAGCTGGAAGGCGGCGGGCAACCGCATCGCGTCCGCAAGCCCGGCCCGGGCCGCGACGTGCGTCCGACGCCGGAACGCGCCTTCGACCCGATGGCGCGCGAGCGTCCGCGTTCGACCAACAACGACCCGCGCCACACCTCGGCCCCGGCCGAGACCAAGCCGGCCGGCGAGATCAAGCGCCGTCCCCGCAGCCGCCGCCCGTCCAACGGCGGCAAGGGCTACGTCGCCAAGAGCTGATCCATCCGGCGGCGTAGCATCGCCGCCGCTATCCAGACGAAAGGGTGCGGGCCGTCATGCGACGGTCCGCACCTTTGCGTTGGACCCCTCGGTGGATTGACAGGCCAATCCACTTTGATTTACAAAGTTCTTCATAAAAGAAGGACCGCAGACCATGAAAGCCCTGACCCTCGCCCTCGCCGCCCTGGCGCTGACCACGGGATCCGCCGCCGCGGAGACTGTCACCATCACCCTGAACGGCGTTGAAGCGAAGCCCGGCCGGATCATCGCCGTCCTGAACACCCGCGAACAGTTCCTGCGCGCCGGCCCGGCCCACGAGACGGTCGTCGAGCCCGTCGCCGGCGGCGTGACGCTGACGTTCGAGAATGTGGCGCCGGGCGACTATGCGCTGATGGTCATGCATGACCTGAACGGCAACGGTCAGTTCGACTTCGGAACCGATGGCTGGGCCTTCTCCAACAGCGACCGGCCGATGACGGGCCCGCCCGCCTTCGACGACCACAAATTCACCGTCGCCGATGCGCCGCTGACGCTCACGGAAAACCTGCGCTACGGCTTCTGAACGGCATGGCGCCCGCCCGAGCGATGCACCGCTCTCAACACGGCGGCAAGGACCGGGGGGCCGGCGGGCCGGCAACGCCCAGGCGGGCGGGACCGTCGCGTTGACGCCCCCGCGCCTCGCACCCGGAGCTGGAGCCGGCGCATGGTCAGCCAGATCCTGAAGGACGCGGGGCGCCCAGGGCGTTTGAACCGAGCATCTGCTTTCGACCCTTCACGGTCGGTGCGAAGGGGCTGGGCGTCCCCACTTCCTAGCTTCGTCAGGGGGCTGATATGACTGAACGCGCCATCAATATCGACAAGAGTTGGGCGGTCGCGATCATCGCCACCGTCGCCTCTGGCGTGTCGCCGTCAGAACGGGACCTCGAACTGCAGCCGGATTTGATGCTGCAAAAGGTCAGCTCCGACGCCAAGTTGATAGTCGAAGCCGAGCGTCACGCCGCTGTCCTGGAGGAGATCCATGCCGAGGCCGGCTCTCACACGATCGTCGGCCCAGGGCGGGAGCGTAGCCTCATACCGCGGCCCGTTGAGCCAGTCGACATACGCCAGGCCGGCGCGGGCCGCGTCCTGGAACTCGTGCGCATATTCCAGCAGAGCACGGGTGCGCAGCCGGCCCCAGCGCACGTCGCGACCGCTATCGAGAATGATGCCCAGCCCGCCGGTGGTGGTTTGGACAACCTGTTCGTCATAGGCGAGGGCGTAGGGGCCGCCGGACGTTTCGGCGAAGGCGTCCAGAACGGATCGCGTCATGGAAAGGCGGCCGTAGGGCGCCAGGCGCCACCCTTCCCGCATCATCTCCCGGCCCAGCCTGATCGAGGAGAACCATTGATCCGCCTCACGCCCGCCGACTGCGATATCGTTCGTGGCGTCTATGAACCGGCGGGATTTTAGGTCGAGAACGCCGTAGCCCACAACGCCGTCCAGGAAGAGGGCGGCCGATGACCTGAAGGAACCGTAGGCCGATACGCTGTAGCCGTCCGCTTCCGAGCGGGTGCCGTTTTCGCCGACGCGCGTTTCGTCACGGCCGTACCCCGCGGCCACTCCGATGATCAGCCGGTCATCGACCTGATAGTCCAGTCCCGCCGTCAGCCCCGAGGTGGTGAATCTTGCTGACTCCATCGAAGCCTGCCCGTCTCGACGACCGAAATCGATCGTACCGGCAGCCCATATGCCAAAGCGACCGACGGTGGCGGTTTCGCCAGAGCTGCTGAGCGCCGCCGGAGCAAGGGCGTCGGCCTGGGCGGCGACCTGACCGACCAGCGAGGAGGCGGACAAAGTCAGATCGGGGTTCTCGCGCCCGGCCGAGTCGTCACGCCGGAGACCTGCAGCCAGCCCGTAGTCCACATCCTGGCTGCCGCCGGAGAAGGCGATCCGGGCGCTGCCGCCCCGACCGCCACCGGACCGCAGCTGATCGAGCCGTCCGTTTATGTTGTCGACCTGGCTGGTGACGAAGCGCCGTGCGGTCTCGCCCTGGGTGGCGATCAGGCCGGTGACTTCGGGGTCGATCGTGGGGTCCGGCCGGGCGACCACCACGACCGTAATCGTTCCGGGAGCCGACGTGGCCGCCGCGTTGGAAAGGGTATAGCTGACGGTCATTGTCCCGGAGAAATCCGGCTCCGGGGTCACCACCAGGCTGTATTGTCCCGGCGCGGGATTGAGCAGGATCGCCGACCCGGAAGACGACGGGCCCATCCCGGTGATCGTCGCCGCCGTAAAGGGCCCGCCGGTCGCGCCCGAGACCAGATCGACCGTCGCCGTTTGGCCGCCCATGATCTCGACGGTCGTCGGGGGCGCCGGAACCGGCGCCGGCTGCAGCGGCTGGATGGACAACAGATAGCCCTTGCGCGCCGAGAAACCTCGCGAGTCCGTGACGTTGATCTCAAGCCCGAAATCCCCGGCCTCCGACGGCGTCCCGACAACGACGCCGTCCGTGCTGAGTCCCATCCCCTCGGGGAACCGACCCACGTGGAGCGCATAGGTATAGGGGCCTACCCCGCCCGAGCCGATGATGGGCTGGTTATAGGGATCGCCCACCCGCCCGGACGGTAGCGCGTCCGGGGAGACCGCGATCGAGGGGCCGGACACGACCAGTTCGTACCGGATGGAGCTGATGTAGGAATACGCATCGCGGTAGTGGAGGTCGATCGAGAACGTGCCGGTTTCGGTCGGCGTCCCGGCGATCACATTATCCGTCAGGCTCAGTCCCTCCGGAAGCCGGCCCCGCACGATGCCCATCGAATAGGGCGCCGAGCCGCCGGAGACCGTAAGCGTCTGGCTATAAGGCGTGTCATAGACAGCGGCCGGCAAGACAGCGGGAGCCATCACCAGCGTCGGGTTCTCCATCCTCAACCGGTAGAGGATGTCGACCGTCGCCCCGCCGGCGTCGGTAACCCTGACGGTGAAAGCATAGGTGCCGGGGCTGGCGGTGGACTGGCCGGAGAGGAGGCCGCCGCTCGACAGGGTGATCCCCCTCGGCAACGCGCCCGAGATCAGGGCGAATGCATAGGGAGCGGAGCCGCCCGAAGCCGTCAGGGATTGGCTGTAGGCCAACCCGCCCGTCACCGTCGGCAGGGTCGGAGGCGATACGATGATCCCCGAAGAGTTCACCGTCAGGCTGTGCTGCTGACTGCCTGTCACGCCGTAGCGGTCTGTCGCCTGCACCGTGAACATATGCACGCCGGCGACGGCCGGTGTTCCCGACACAAGGCCGTCGGGGCTCATCGATAGGCCGGGGGGAAGTGCGACCGCCCCCTGATAGACATAGGGCGCCGACCCTCCGCTGGCGGTGATCGACTGGCTATAGGGCTGGTTCAAGGTCGCGTCCGGCAGGGTCGCGGGCGTCAGGACGAGCGGAGGCTGGCTGATCGTCAGCGAATAGGGCGCGATAGAGGTCGTGCCCGCGGAATCCGTCACGCGAACAACGAAGTTGAAGCCGCCGCCGGCGGTCGGCGTTCCAGCGATCGCGCCGCCTGTCGAAAGGGTCAGCCCGGGGGGCAAGGCGCCGCTGTCGAGAGTGAAGGCGTAGGGCGCCAGCCCTCCCGACGCCGTCAGCACCTGGCTATACGCCGTCCCTCTGGACCCTCCGGGCAAGGCGCCCGGGCTGACGGCGATCGCGGGAGCCGGGACCGTGATCGTGTAAGCCCTGTAGATTGAAAAGGCCCCGAAGCCGGGGGCTCTCACGTTCATCAGGAACGAATAAACGCCCGCCTTCGTCGGCGCCCCGGAAATGACCCCCTGTGAAGACAGGGTGAGGCCGGGGGGCAAGGACGCATTGGGGTGAATGGCGTAACTTTTGGTCGTCGGCCCGCCGTGCGCGACGACAGTGACGTTGTACGGCTGACCGAAGGGCGCGTCGGGCAGGCTGTCCGGGCTGAACACCACGGGGGGCTCCACGATCGACATCCTGACCAGGAAATCGTCGGAAACACCCTCGGCGTCTGTCACCCGGACCTTCACCGTCCCGGTTCCGGGCGCCTTGGGCGAGCCCGAAATCACGCCGTCCGCTGACAGCGTCAGTCCAACAGGAAGGGGGGGAGGGGTCACCAGCGAGAAGACGTAGGGCGCCGTTCCCCCGCCCGCGGCGAGGGTCTGGCTGTACGGCTCGTAGGCGGTCGCTGTGGGAAGATTGGTGGGCGACAGCGTCAGCGCCGTCGGCTGAACGATCAGCGTATAGGTCCGGTGGCCCGTCACGCCGTATTGATCCGTAGCGGTGACGCCGATGGGGTACGAACCCGCGGTCTGTACGGTTCCGCTGAGGACGCCGGTGCTGCTGAAGGTCAGGCCCTGAGGCATGCCGTCGTGCCGGTAGACATAGGGCGCGGAACCGCCGCTGGCGACGATCGTCTGACTGTAGGGTTGTCCTCGAACGGCGTCCGGCAGGGCCGTGGGCGCCAGCGCCAGCGGCGGCTGGGAAATGGTGATCCTGTAGGTGAACGGGCGACTGTCCCCGGCGCTGTCGCTGACCTGAACGGTGAAATTGAATGCGCCCCCCGCCGATGCGACCCCGGAAATGGCGCCGCCCTGGCTGAGTGTCAGCCCAGGGGGCAAGATCCCGCTCGAGACCGCGAACTGGTAGGGCGCCGCGCCGCCGGACGCCGCCAGCGACTGGTTGTAGGACTGCCCCCGTACGCCGTCAGGGAGGCTTGCCGGCGCAACCGAGATCGGTGCGTACGAAATCTGAAGTATGTACTCCATCCGGGTGGAGTAGCCGTTCGCATCGGTCACTATGACCGGAAATTGATAATTCGCGGGCTGGGTCGGCACACCGGAGATGAGGTTGCCCTGGAGCGACAGGCCAGGCGGCATGGTTTTGCCGGCGAATACGAAACTGTAGGGGGCCTCGGCGCCGGATGCGGCAAGCGCCTGGCTGTAGGATCGGCCGACGACACCCGGCGGCAAACTCCCGGGGGTTACGGTGATGACCGGGTTGGCTACCGCCACCGTATACGAGCGGTCTCCGAAAACTCCGTTGATATCGGTCGCGCGTATGACAATCGGATAGTTGCCGGGCGCAGCCGTGGTCACCCCTGACACGGTTCCGCCGGGCGCAACGGAAAGACCCGCGGGGAAGGCTCCCGCGATCAGCTGAAAGCTATATTGACCTGCCCCTCCGCTGGCCGTCAACGTCCGGCTGTAGGGAGACCCCGCGATGACCGTCGGCAGCGACGCCGGCGATATGGTGATCGCCCCCTGCGCGGCGCTCCGCTGAGGGAAAATCAGCAGCGCGAAAGCCGCGACAAGCAGCAAGAGAAGCCAGTCCTTCAGGGACGTCATCGCCTGCTGGCCTCCCACACGACTATGCAGCATCGTCACTCATATCGCCTGGATATGTCAGGTCCAGCCTTATCCTCCCGACGAACCGCGCAAAGCCTCACCGGCGTCAGCCGCCTCGCCGGGGCGGGGGGCGTTCGAGGCCCGGTTGCACCTCACAATATTCAATGACGTCCGCTTTCCACCCCAGGCGGACTCCGCCGATGACCGCTTGCAGTCTGGCAGCGCACGAAAACGCCCGCCGGATCCCTCCGGCGGGCGTTTCCAGGTCTCGATAGTCGACCCGATCAGGCCGCGGCGCTGACCGGGGCCGGGGCCGAGCTCTCCGACGGGTCGCGCAGCACATAGCCCCGCCCCCAGACGGTCTCGATATAGTGTTTGCCGCCGGCCGCCGTCGCCAGCTTCTTGCGCAGCTTGCAGATGAAGACGTCGATGATCTTGAGCTCGGGCTCGTCCATGCCGCCGTACAGGTGGTTCAGGAACATTTCCTTGGTCAGGGTGGTGCCCTTGCGGAGCGAGAGCAGCTCCAGCATCTGGTATTC
>NZ_JBAZOS010000047.1:0-16830 GCF_041648615.1 Brevundimonas sp. | reverse complement strand
CCGGGGTGGCCTCCGACAGGGAGCCCAGACCCGCCAGCGGCGGGGCGTTGAGGTCGTCCGAACCGATCAGCTGGCCGAAGTCCTCGAACAGCATGACGCGGACATAGTCGATGGCGCCCCGGTCGCTGAACAGCTTGACCCGCCAGGAGCCGTCGATGCCCTTGGCCGCGACGCCGATCGGGACGCCGCGCGGGAAGCCGCCGCCGTCGCCCGAGGACAGGATGCGGTCGCCGGCCTGGACCGCGCCGACGCCGCGGATGAACTCGAGACGGGGATTTGGCGACCCGTCGCCGGTCAGCAGGGCGCGGGCGTCGGTGCGGTCGACCAGCACCGGCGTGCGGCTGGCGACGTCGGTGAGCAGCACCATCCGGCTGACGCCCGACGATGTTCCGACGATGCGGCCGACCAGGCCGTGCTCGTTGATGACGGGATTGCCGACCTTGACGCCCTTGGCCGAGCCGGCGTCGATCAGGCGGGCGTTCGAGAAGGGGCCGCGGGTGTCGGAGATGGAACGGGCCGTCTGCATCGCCACCGGCGGCTCGGGCCGGATGCCCAGCATGGCCTCATAGCGGGCGTTGACGTTCTTGAGGGCGATGGCCTGGTCGCGCCACGGGGCCAGTTCGGCCAGCTCGCTCTTCAGGCGGCGGTTCTCGGAGACGGCGAAGAAATAGCCGCCGACATAGTCGCTGGCGTGGCCGAACCAGCGGACCGGGGCGGCGAAGACTCCGCCGACCGGACCGGCGACCGCCTCGGCCCCCGAGCGGACGGGCTGGTAGGGCGAGGTCTGGGCCCGCACGTCGCTGATCAGCAGCAGGATGCAGCCGATGGCGGCGAGCACGACGGCGAGGGCCGCGGTCCAGACCAGCGGCACCTTGATGTTTTCGAACGGTCCGTCGCGAAACGCCACGGCGCGCCTTCCTGGAAAAGAGGGAATCAGCGGGAGCCCCCCGCCGACGTCTGCAGCCTATCGCAAAATCCGGGCCAGTTGGAAACCGGCGCGGACCCCGCAATGGCAGGGATTCAAGGCGATGTTTCGACCTGCCCCCTAGAGGGCCGAGTCGAGCACGCCCTTCATCCAGCGCGGATGCTCGAGCACCCGGCCGCAGCCGATGGCGACGCAGGACAGCGGATCGTCGGCGACCGAGACCGGCAGGCCGGTGTGGTCGCGGATCTCGGCGTCCAGACCGCGCAGCAGGGCGCCGCCGCCGGTCAGCATGATGCCCTTGTCGGCGATGTCGGCGGCCAGTTCGGGCGGGGTGGCTTCCAGCGCCACCTTCACGGCCTCGACGATCTGCGACACGGGCTCGGCCAGGGCTTCGGCGGCCTGGCGTTCCGAGATGCGGACCTCGCGCGGGACGCCCTGCATCAGGTCGCGGCCCTTGACGTCGATCGACAGGCCTTCGCCGTCGGCCGGGATGCGGGCGGTGCCGATGTCCTTCTTGATGCGCTCGGCGGTGGTCTCGCCGATCAGAAGGTTATGGTTGCGGCGCATATAGCTGATGATCGCCTCGTCCATCTTGTCGCCGCCGACGCGGACCGAGCGCGAATAGACGATGCCCGACAGCGACAGGACGGCCACCTCGGTGGTGCCGCCGCCGATGTCGACGACCATGGAGCCGGTCGGCTCGTGGATCGGCAGGCCGGCGCCGATGGCGGCGGCCATCGGCTCGTCGATCAGGCCGACGCGGCGGGCCGAGGCGTTGAGGCAGCTGTCATTGATGGCGCGGCGCTCGACGGCGGTGGCGCCCGACGGCACGCAGACGATGACCTTCGGGTTCACGAAGCCCTTGCGGTTGTGAACCTTGCGGATGAAGTGCTTGATCATCTCCTCGGCGACTTCGAAGTCGGCGATGACCCCGTCGCGCATGGGACGGATGGCTTCCATGTGGCCCGGGGTGCGGCCCAGCATCTGCTTGGCCTCCAGGCCGACGGCGTGGACGATCTTCCGACCACCGACGTTGCGCAGGGCGACCACGGACGGTTCGTTCAGCACGATGCCCTTGCCCTTCATGTAGATCAGGGTGTTGGCGGTGCCGAGGTCGATGGCGATGTCGTTGGAGATCGCGCCGAAAATGCTGGAGAACATGGGTCCGGGATACCGTTCGTTCGGGCCTTGGAGGGGCGTTAGGCAGTCTCGATCCGCTTCGGCGATGCCCCGGCGTCGCGCATCCCCACGCACCGCTTCCTGATCGTTATCGCCTGACCGACCTTACGGCTCGTTTGCCCGTGTGTGACCGCGAATACAAGCCCTTGTACGCGCCGCTGTCGAAGCCGTGACCAGCCGTTCAATCGGCCCCCGACGCGGCCTCGCGTCGTTTGACCAGTTCGCGCACCCCCAGCATCAGACCCAGCCAGACCACGGCGACCCCGGCGAGGATCAGCGAGGTCCAGACGCCGTCGCCGCTGACCGCCGAAACCACCGCCCCGCCGAAGAAGGACACCAGGGCCGTCTTGGGCAGCACGCCCAGGGAACAGCCCGCCAGAAAGCGCCAGAACGACGCCCGGGTCGCGCCGAAGGCCATGTTGACGACGATGAAGGGCGCCGAGGGCACATTGCGGATCATGAAGCTGGCGTAGAAGGCGTTCTTGCCCACGAAACCCTTCAGCCGGCCCATGGTCCGGCCGCCGAAGCGGTCGACCAGCCGCGCCGTCGGCCCGCGCCCCATCCAGTAGGTGACGCCCGCCGAAACGATGGTGGCGGCCCAGCTGTAGAAGAAGCCCAGCGACGGCCCGAAGGCGACGACGCAGGCGGCGATCAGGATGAACTGCGGCGCGCCGATGAAGGCGGCGGCGATGAACAGGATGACGGTGGCCGCGAAGGCCCACGGACTGCCGGAATAACCCTGCAGCCAGGCCTCGAGGTTCTCCTCGGCCGCCAGCCCGAGCTGGGTCTTGCCGATCGCCAGCAGGGCCACCGTCGCGCCGAGCAACAGCGCCGTCGCCAGCACGGCCCGCCAGCGGCGGCCCTCCATGTTGAGGATGAAGTCGATCAGGCGGCGCATGGGACGGCGATTAGCATTCTCGTCCGCCCCGGGCGAGCGCCCGCCATTTGATCGCCCTTTCGCAACTGCGTAAGGATGCGCGCCTTCCCCGGGAGTCGCCATGTCCAGCCTGCAGTCCGCCGCCCTGTCTCGCGTCAAACCCTCGGCCACCCTGGCGGTGACCGCCCGCGCCCGCGAGCTGAAGCGCGAGGGTCGCGACGTGATCGGCCTCGGCGCCGGCGAGCCCGACTTCGACACGCCCGAGAACATCAAGGAAGCCGCCATCGCGGCCATCCGCCGGGGCGAAACCAAATACACCGACGTCGACGGCCTGCCCGAGCTGAAAGCGGCCGTGGCGGCCAAATTCGCGCGCGAGAACGGCCTGACCTATGCGGTGGACCAGATCCACGTCGCCCCGGGCGGCAAGACGGTGATCTACAACGCCCTGCTGGCCACCCTGTCGCCCGGCGACGAGGTGATCGTGCCCGCGCCCTACTGGGTGTCCTATCCCGACATGGTGCTGCTGGCCGGCGGCGAGCCGGTGACGGTCACGGGGCATGAGGCCGACGGCTTCAAGCTGAAGCCCGAGGCGCTGGAGGCGGCGATCACGCCGCGGACGAAATGGCTGATCCTCAACAGCCCGTCGAACCCGACCGGCGCGGCCTATACCGGCGCCGAGCTGGAGGCCCTGGCCGCCGTGTTGCGTCGCCACCCGCAGGTCTGGGTGATGACCGACGACATGTACGAGCACCTGATCTACGGCGACTTCGAGTACAGGACGCTGGCCCAGGTCGCGCCCGATCTCTACGAGCGGACGCTGACGGTGAACGGCGTCTCCAAGGCCTACGCCATGACCGGCTGGCGCATCGGCTACGCCGGCGGGCCGAAGCCGCTGATCGACCTGATGCGCAAGGTGGCCGGGCAGACGACGTCCAACCCCTCGTCGATCAGCCAGTGGGCGGCGGTCGAGGCGCTGAACGGGCCGCAGGACTTCATCGCCGAACGGGCGACCCATTTCGAGGCGCGCCGCGATCTGGTGGTGTCGATGCTGAACCAGGCGACCGGCATCCGCTGCGCCACGCCGGAGGGGGCCTTCTACGTCTATCCGTCGATCGAGGGGCTGATCGGCAAGACGACCGAGGCGGGCGTGGTGATCGACGGCGACGACACGTTCGCGACGGCCCTGCTGGACGCCGAGGGGGTGGCGGTGGTGCAGGGCTCGGCCTTCGGCCTGAGCCCCTATTTCCGCATCAGCTATGCGACCTCGGAAACGGTGCTGGAGGAGGCCTGCCGGCGCATCCAGCGGTTCTGCGCGGGGCTGCGCTGACCGTCTCCTCCCCATCGCAGATGGGGAGGAGACTTTCAGGCCGCCCGCGACACCGCGAAATCAGCCAGTTGCTCCAGCGCATCCCGCCATTCGCCGGCGGGCAGGCCCTTCAGCGCGGCCTTGGCGGCGTCGGCGTATTCATGGGCGGTGGCCAGGGTGGCGCCGACCGCGCCGGAGCCGATGACCAGTTCGCGGGCGCGGCGGAAGTCGTCCTCGGTGCGCTGGCCCTTGTTGATGGTGCGCTCCCAGAAGGCGTCCTCGCGACCGCGCGTGCGGGCGGCGGCCAGCAGCAGGGGCATGGTCACCTTGCCCTCGCGGAAGTCGTCGCCGGCGTTCTTGCCCAATTCCTCGGACACGCCGCCGTAGTCGAGGGCGTCGTCGGCCAGCTGGAAGGCCAGACCCAGGTTCAGGCCATAGGCGCGCAGGGCCTGGACGGCCTTTTCGCCCGCCCCTGCCCCGACCGCGCCCGACTCGGCGGCGGCGGCGAACAGTTCGGCGGTCTTGGCCGAGATGATGCGCAGATAGGTTTCCTGATCTAGGTTCAGGTCGTGGGCGCGGGTCAGCTGCAGCACCTCGCCCTCGGCGATGACGCTGGAGGCCCGGGCGAGGATGCCGAGGGCGCGCATCTGACCGGTCTCGACCATCAGCTCGAAGGCGCGGGCGAACAGGAAGTCGCCGACCAGGACGCTGGACGGCGCGCCCCAGATCAGGTGGGCCGCGACCTTGCCGCGGCGCAGGTTGGAGCCGTCGACGACGTCGTCGTGCAGCAGGGTGGCGGTGTGGATGAACTCGACCGCGGCGGCCAGCTTGACCGGGGCGGTGATCTCGCCCGCGGCGCCCGAGGCGCGCGCCGCGGCCACCGTCAGCAGCGGCCGCAGCCGCTTGCCGCCGGCGCTGACCAGATGGTCGGCCAGCAGGGGAATCACCGGCACCTGCGACTGCATCCGCGCGAGGATCAGGGCGTCGACGGCCGCCATGTCGTCCTTCGCCAGCCGAACCAGAGGCTCGACATCTCCCTTCGAGCGGGGATCGGCGACGGTGACAGCGTCCAACGGAATACTCATTCGGCGCGGCGCGGGAGGAGGATCGCACCGGAAAATCCAGCCGCCGCCTTGCCGGGCGGCGATGCGGCGCACAATGGTGATCGGGCCATGAAGGGTCAAGCCGCGTGACCGCCGCACCGCAATCGTCCGACGCCGTCGACATCGTCGAGAACGCCCTGCTGGGCGGGCGCGTCCGGCTGCGCCAGCCGGCGAAAGGCTATCGCGCCGGCATGGACGCCGCCCTGCTGGCCGCAGCCGTGGAAGCGGCGCCGGGGCAGCGGGTGCTGGAGGCGGGCTGCGGCGCGGGAGCGGTGCTGATGCAGATCGCGGCGCGGCGGCCGGGCGTCCGCCTGACCGGGCTGGAGCGCGATCCGGCCATGGCGGCCCTGGCGCGCGAGAATGCGGCGCTCAACGGCGTCGAGGCGACGGTCGTGACCGGCGACGTGGCGGCGGGGTTCCGGGCGCTGGAGATCGAGCCGTTCGACTGGGCCATAAGCAATCCGCCCTTCTTCGACGACGCGGGGGCGCTGCGGGCGCCCGCCCCCGGCAAGCGCGGGGCCTGGATGGCGGACGACGGGCTGAAGGCGTGGACGGACTTTCTGCTGAAGGGCGTGCGCGAGGGCGGGCGGATCGTGGTCATCCACCGGGCCGACCGACTGGCCGATCTGCTGGCCCTGCTGGGCGAAAAGGCCGGATCGTTCGCCGTCAGGGGCGTTCACCCGCACGCGGACGAGCCAGCCAAGCGGGTGCTCATCAGCGCGGTGAAGACGGGCAAGGCGCCGCTGCGGCTGCTGCCGCCGCTGGTGCTGCACGACCGCGGGGGGCCGAAGCATACGGCCGAGGCCGAAGCGATCCTGCGGGGCGAGGCGGCGCTGGAGTGGTGAAAGCTGACCTCTCCCTCCCCTTCATGGGGAGGGACGGCGAGGCGCAGCCGAGCCCGGGTGGGGAAGGCCGAAACAACCACCGTCCGGGATCGAGGCTGACATTCCCCACCCGGTCGCTTCGCGACCACCCTCCCCACAAGGGGGAGGGAGATGTATGGGGTGTCCATGTCCCTGCGCCCCCTCTTCGTCACCCAGGTCTATGAGGCCTCACTGGCCGCCGCTCCCGGCTTCGAGACCTTCAACGCCGCCCTGGCCGACGCCTGCCGCATCCTGGCCCTCGAGGATCAGGCCGGGCGGGCCTGGTGCCGCGAGCACGGATACCGCGGCTATACTTCCTACGGCTCCCTGGCCGACCTGCCGCACCGCATGCCCGAGTTCGCCGACCTGAAGCGTCTGCTGGACCGCCACGCCCTGCTCTATGCGAAGGCGCTGAATTTCGACCTGGCGCGCAAGCCGCGGCTGGACAATCTGTGGGTCAACATCCTCAAGCCCGGCGGCGGGCACAGCGGCCATATCCACCCGCACGCCTTCCTCAGCGGCACCGTCTATGTCGAGGTGCCCGACGGCGCCTCGGCCCTGAAGCTGGAGGATCCGCGCCTGCCGCTGATGATGGCCCGGCCCGGCGTCCACGCCGACGCGCCCGAGGCCGAAAAGCCCTTCGTCTATCTGGCCCCGCAGGCGGGCACGATCCTGATGTGGGAGAGCTGGCTGCGCCACGAGGTGCCGCCGAACCGCGCGAAGACCGAGCGCATCTCGGTCAGCTTCAACTACGCCTGAGGCCGTGTGGACCGAGAGATCACGCCTGGTTGTGGAAGCCGGGGACCGGAGGCCTTGAATGTCGCACGCCACCTCGCACGATCCTGACGCGGCGACCGGACCGGCCCGCCCCGGCGCCATCTACACCTGCCCCATGCACCCCGAAGTGCGCCAGACCGGACCCGGAACCTGCCCCAAATGCGGCATGGCGCTGGAACCTCTCGTCACCACCGCCGACCAGGCTCCCAATCCCGAGATCGCGGACTTCAGCCGCCGCCTGATCGTGGCGACGATCCTGACCCTCCCGCTGTTCGTCATGGAGATGGGGTCGCATCTGTCTGGTTTGCGCATACCCCTGCCCCACAGCTGGAGCGGCTGGGCGCAGTTGGCCCTTGGCACGCCTGTGGTGCTCTGGTCGGGGTGGCCGTTCGTGGCGCGGGGTTGGACTTCGGTCCGCACCTGGCGCCTGAACATGTTCACCCTGATCGCGCTCGGGACCCTGGTGGCCTGGAGCTTCAGCACCCTGTCCGTCATCGCTCCGGACCTGATTCCCGAGGCCTTCAAGGACGGGCACGGCCAGCCGCCGCTCTATTTCGAGGCCGCCGCAGTGATTATCACCCTCGTCCTGCTGGGCCAGGTGCTGGAGCTGCGGGCGCGCGAACGCACCTCGGGCGCCATCCGCGCCTTGCTGGACCTGGCTCCGAAACGGGCGCTGCGGGTTCGTCCCGACGGGACAGACGAAGAGATTTCCGTGGATCACATCGTCGTCGGCGACCGCCTGCGGGTCCGCCCCGGCGAAAAGGTTCCGGTTGACGGCGTCCTGATCGAAGGCCGCGCCTCGCTGGATGAATCCCTGGTCACGGGAGAGTCCATGCCGGTGACGAAACAGATCGGCGACCCGGTCATCGCCGGCGCCCTGAACGCCACCGGCGGCTTTGTCATGGAGGCGCGCAAGGTCGGCGCCGACACCCTGCTGCACCAGATCGCCGTCCTGGTCGCCAAGGCCCAACGCAGCCGCGCCCCGATCCAGCGACTGGCCGACCGGGTGGCGGCCTGGTTCGTGCCGACGGTCGTTCTGGCCGCCGTCGCCGCCTTCGTCGCCTGGGCGATCTGGGGGCCTGAGCCGCGTCTGGCCTATGCCCTGGTCGCCGCCGTCAGCGTGCTGATCATCGCCTGTCCATGCGCTCTGGGCCTGGCCACGCCCATCTCGATCATGGTCGGGGTCGGCCGCGGCGCCCAGGGCGGCGTCCTGATCCGCGACGCCGAGGCGCTGGAACAGTTCGGCAAGGTCGACACCCTCGTCGTCGACAAGACCGGCACCCTGACCGAAGGGCGCCCTGCCCTGACCGCCATCCGGCCCGCGCCCGGCTGGTCCGGAGACGATCTGGTTCGACTCGCCGCCAGCGTCGAACGCGCCAGCGAACACCCACTGGCCCGCGCTGTCGTCCAGGCGGCCGAGGCCCGCGATCTGGTCCTGTCCGCCGTCTCGGATTTCGATAGTCCGGTTGGCCGGGGCGTCATGGGCGTGGTCGACGGACGCCGTGTCCTGATCGGCTCCGCGGGCTTCCTCGGCGACCAGGGCGTGGATGCGTCGCCCCTGTCCGCCGAGGCCGGGACCCTGCGCCAGGACGGCGCCACGGCCATCTATGTCGCCGTGGACGGCGACCTCGCCGGAGTCCTGGCCATCGCCGATCCGGTCAAGTCGACGAGCCGGGCCGCCATCGCAGCCTTGCATCTGGACGGGGTGCGCATCGTCATGCTGACCGGCGACAACGCCACCACCGCCAGGGCCGTCGCCGCCCGGCTGGACATCGACGAGGTCGAGGCCGACGTCTCCCCCGCCGACAAGGCCGCCGTGGTGGAGCGGCTGCGCGCCGAGGGCCGGATCGTCGCCATGGCCGGCGACGGGGTCAACGATGCACCTGCCCTCGCCGCCGCCGACGTCGGGATCGCCATGGGCGCCGGCGCCGACGTCGCCATCGAAAGCGCCGGCGTCACCCTGTTGTCGGGCGACCTCAACGGCGTGGTCCGCGCCCGGCGCCTGTCAAAGGCGACCATCCGCAACATCCGCCAGAACCTGCTGTTCGCCTTCGGTTACAACGCCCTGGGCGTGCCGCTGGCGGCGGGCGTGCTCTATCCGACCTTCGGCATCCTGCTGTCGCCGATGATCGCGGCCCTGGCCATGTCCTTGTCCTCGGTCAGCGTCATCACCAACGCGCTGCGGCTCAAGGGAGTCAGACTCTGAAACCAGCGCGAATGCCCCCCGGGACGGTGAATGGATGCAGCGGCGGTCGCCATCAAACCGCCCTCCCCCGCGCCTAGACATTTGCCCAACGGCGGCGCGGCGGCTACATCCCGCGCCAACCTCCCCCCACTTCGGAACGACAGGGCGCACCGCACCTCATGGCGCAGCAATATATTTTCCAGATGCAGGGCCTGACCAAGGCCTTTCCCGGCGGCAAGAAGATCTTCGAGAACATCTGGCTGAGCTTCTACAACGACGCCAAGATCGGCGTCGTCGGCGTCAACGGCTCGGGCAAGTCGACCCTGCTGAAGATCATGGCCGGGCTGGACAAGGAATTCTCGGGCGAGGCGCGCGCCGCCGACGGCATCAAGCGCGGCTATCTGGAGCAGGAGCCCCAGCTGGACGACAGCCTGAACGTCCGCGAGAACGTCGAGGCCTGGTGCGAGGAGAAGCAGTGGGTCAACCGCTTCAACGCCATCGCCATTCAAATGGGCGAAGAGTACTCCGACGAACTGATGGAGGAGATGACCGCCCTCCAGGAGAAGATCGACGCCGGCGACGTCTGGGACATCGACAGCCGCATCGAAATGGCCATGGACGCCCTGCGCTGCCCGCCCGACGACTGGGAGGTGACCAACCTGTCCGGCGGTGAAAAGCGCCGCGTCGCCCTCGCCCGGCTGCTGCTGTCCAAGCCGGACATGCTGCTGCTCGACGAACCGACCAACCACCTCGACGCCGAGTCGGTGGCCTGGCTGCAGCACCACCTCGAGAACTTCCCCGGCTGCGTCATCCTGGTGACCCACGACCGCTACTTCCTGGACCTGGTGACCAAGTGGACGCTGGAGCTGGACCGCGGCAAGGGCCATCCCCACGAGGGCAACTATTCCAGCTGGCTGGAGGCCAAGACCAAGCGCGTGGTGCAGGAGCAGTCGGAATCCGAAGCCCGCCAGCGCGCCCTGACCCGCGAACTGGAATGGGTCCGTTCGGGCGCCAAGGCCCGCCAGGCCAAGTCCAAGGCCCGTCTGGCCGCCTATGAGCGGATGGTCGACGAGCAGGAGAGCCTGCGCGGCGCCCAGACCCACGCCGTCATCCAGATCCCGCCCGGCCCGCGCCTCGGCAACGTCGTGCTCGAGGCCGAGGGGCTGGAGAAGGCCTATGGCGACAAGCTGCTGTTCAAGGACCTGACCTTCAAGCTGCCGCCCAACGGCATCGTCGGCGTCATCGGGCCCAACGGCGCCGGCAAGTCGACCCTGTTCCGCCTGATCACGGGCCAGGAACAACCGGACGCCGGTACGATCAAGGTCGGCGAGACGGTCAAGCTGGCCTATGTCGACCAGAGCCGCGACGATCTGGAGCCCAACAAGACCATCTGGGAAGTCATCTCGGGCGGCACCGACGTGATGATGGTCGGCAAGCGCGAGATCAACACCCGCGCCTATGTCGGCAGCTTCAACTTCAAGGGCGGCGACCAGCAGAAGAAGGTCGGCCAGCTTTCGGGGGGCGAACGCAACCGCGTCCACCTGGCCAAGACCCTGGCCACCGGCGGCAACCTGCTGCTGCTCGACGAACCGACCAACGACCTGGACATCGAGACGCTGCAGAACCTCGAGGAGGCGCTGGAAGGCTTCGCCGGCTGCGCCGTGGTCATCTCCCACGACCGCTGGTTCCTCGACCGTCTGGCCACCCACATCCTGGCCTTCGAGGGCGACAGCCACGTCGAATGGTTCGAAGGCAACTTCGAGGCCTATGAGGAAGACAAGAAGCGTCGCCTCGGCGTCGACAGCCTGATCCCGCACCGGATCAAGTTCCAGAAGTTCGGGCGCTGATCCAATTGTGATAGGATGCGGGACATGAGCGATCTTCTGTCCCGCATCACCATCAGTCCCGACCAGTGCGGAGGGCGTCCCTGCATCCGGGGCATGCGTATTCGCGTGCAGGACGTGCTGGATATGCTGGCCGGCGGGGCCAGCCAAGAACAGATTCTGGCGGATTTTCCGTATCTCGAACCTGACGACATCCGCGCGAGTCTCGCCTATGCGGCCGCCAGTATCGGCGACACGGCCGTCATCGCGGCGTGAGGTTCATCATCGACGCCCAGTTGCCGCCATCGCTGGCCGACTGGCTGGCCGCGAAGGGGCACGACGCAGACCACGTGGCGACCACCCTGTCATTGGCTGCGCCGGATCAGGCAATCTGGCTGGTCGCCGCACAGCAGGACCGGATCATCATCACCAAGGACCGTGACTTCGCCATCTGGGCCTCCGAGCGGCGATCCGGTCCGCAGGTTGTCTGGCTAAGGTTGGGGAACGCCACGACCCTCTCGCTGTTCGCCTGGCTGGGTCCGCGCTGGCCGGAGATTGAGGCCCGGCTTGCTGAAGGTGTCCACCTGATCGAGGTTCGCCTATGACCGACCGCCCCGCCCTTCTGATCATGCAGCGGCACCTGGCGCCGCTGACCGCGTTTCTCGAGAGTCAGTGGACCGTCTACCGGTTCTGGGAGGGGCCGCCGCTTGAGGCGCAGGCCGAGATACGGGCGCTGGTGGTGGCGGGGGAGTTTCCGCTCGACAAGGCGCTGATCGAACAGTTGCCCAGGCTGCAGCTGATCGCCTGTTTCACCTCGGGCTACGACCGCATCGACACCGCATGGTGCAAGGCCCGCGGCCTGCCGGTCACCCATGCGCCCGGCGTCAACCATGAGGACGTGGCCGACCACGCCATCGGCCTGATCCTGGCCGCGCGGCGACAGATCGCGGCCGGCGACCGGGCCTTCCGGGCCGGGGAATGGACCGCGGACTCGAAGATGATCACGCCGTCCCTGCACGGCCAGCGGGTCGGGATCGTCGGCCTGGGCGGGATCGGCGAGGCCGTGGCGCGGCGGGCCGAGGCGCTGCGCATGACGGTCAGATGGTGGGGGCCGCGCGAGAAGGCCGCCGCCTGGCCCCGCGCCGCCTCCCTGCCCGAATTGGCGCGGGACAGCGACATACTGGTCGTGGCCTGCAAGGCCGACGACAGCAATATCGGCCTGATCTCGCGCGAGGTCATCGAGGCGCTGGGGCCGCACGGCCTGCTGGTCAATGTCGCGCGCGGCCAGCTGGTCGACGAGGACGCCCTGATCGCCGCGCTGAAGGACGGCCGGCTGGGTCAGGCGGCGCTGGACGTATTCGAGGACGAACCCACCGACATCGCGCGCTGGGCCGACGTGCCCAATACGGTGCTGACGCCGCACACGGCGGGGGCCACGACCGAGGCGGTGCAGGGCATGCTGATGCTGCTGATGCAGAACCTGACGGCGGCCTTCGCGGGCGAACCGCTGAAAACCCCGGTTCCGGAGACGGCCTGATCAGCATTGGAGGCTGGCGCGCGGCGATTTCGGCGAGGATATTCAGATCCCGCATCCGTTGAGAGGCAGCCCCGTGACCCAGCAGCCCGAAAACCCCCTGCGGCTGGAGTGTTTTCCCGTTCGGCCGTCGCCGCCGCAACTGGTTCCCGGGCGACCGGACCGGGACTGGATGGACGAATTCACCGCCCGCCATCCCAATCGCTGCCTGCCGTTGAGCATGGCCAACACCACGGGATGGGACATCCTGTGTCCGTACGGCTTCGAGGCCGAGTGGGACGGCGGCAAGGGGGCGGAGGCCATCCGGTTCACACCCGACGCCGACGCCGACGCCGACCTGTTCGGCCATTTCGCCGCCTCGCATTTCACCCACGGCGTGGTCACCTTCCACACCGGCTGGCTGTTCCGCACGCCGCCCGGGTGGGCGCTGCGGGTGTCGGGCAGCCCGAACCGGTTCAAGCACGGCCTGGCGGCTCTGGAGGGCCTGGTCGAGACCGACTGGCTGCCCTACCCCTTCACGATGAATTGGCGCTTCACCGCGCCCGGCAAGGTGCGGTTCGAGAAGGACGAGCCCTTCTGCTTCATCCAGCCGGTCCAGCATCACAGCGTCGAGGCGTTCCAGCCGGTGCGCGCTTCCCTGGAGGGCGACGCGGAACTGGCCCGGCAGTACGAGGCCTGGAAAGAGGTCCGCGCCCTGTTCAACAACCGCATGGCCGCCGGCGATCCGGAAGCGATCAAACAGGCCTGGCAACGCTATTATTTCCGCGGGGAATATCCGGATCAGGCGGAAAGGCCGGCCAGCCATGTGAACAAGCGTCGCCTGGCGCCGCTGTCGGACGCGCCGGAGGCTCCCGGGTCGCCGCAGACGCCGACCGACTTCATGGTCTGGTCGGCGATGGACGCGGCCGGACCGGTGAAGGACGGGACCTGATCAACCGCCCTCGGGCGGTCCGTCCGGAAAGGTCGGCATCGACGGCGCCTGGGCCGGGACGCGAACGGGCGCCGGCGCAGGAGGGGCGGGCATCATGGCGGCGCGTTCGGCCGGCGTGACGAGGCCGTCCTGGTCCGAGTCCAGGCTGGCGAACAGGGCGGCGGCGGCGTTGCGCATCTCCTCGCGGGTGATGCGGGCGTTCCGGTCGGCGTCGGCGCGGGTGATCATCGACCGCATCCGCGGCCCGCCGGCCTGGCTCATCGGCGGCCGGGTCAGGACCCCCAGTTCGTCGCCGGTGATCACGCCGTCGACGTTGGCGTCGAGACGGTCGAACATCTGGTCCTGGCGGGCCTGCATGGCTTCCAGGGTCTGGGGCCCGCCCATGCCGGGTCCCATGCCGGGAGGCGGCGTCTGGGCGGCGGCCGCCGTGGCGAGGGCGAGCACGAGCGAGGATGCGAAGGCGGTGCGGATCATGGCGTATCTCCTGCCGGGTTCCACGAGATCAGACAGTGTACGCCCGTTTACCCGGCCGTGTCGCGCGTCGCAATTCACTTGCCAAATCATATAAGGATATCTTTATATAAACCTATGTCGTTGACCGCAGATCAGGCGATCGAAGCGCTGCGCGCCGCGGGCGAACCCACTCGCCTGCGCGTGCTGTCGCTGCTGGCCGGCGAGGAGCTGTCGGTGATGGAATTGTCGCGGATTCTGGAGCAGAGCCAGCCCCGCGTGTCCCGGCATCTGAAGCTGATGGCCGACGCGGGCCTGATCGAGCGCTTCCCCGACGGGGCGCGGGTCTTCTATCGCCTGTCCTCCGATCCCCAGGCGCGCCGGCTGGTGGACACCGTGCTGGATCTGCTGGACGACGCCGCCCATGGGGCCGACGACGCGCGGCTGGAGGATGTGAGGCGCGACCGCGGCGCGGCGGCCAGCGCCTATTTCGAACGCGTCGCGCCCCAGTGGGACCGCATCCGCTCGCTGTATGTCTGCGAGACCGCCGTCGAGGCGGCGATCAAGCGCGCGGCCGGCGACGGCCCGTTCGAGCGCGTCGTCGACCTGGGCACCGGCTCGGGCCGGATGCTGACCCTGCTGGGCAAGACGGCGAAGATGTCGGTCGGGCTGGACCTCAGCCAGAACATGCTCAACATCGCCCGCGCCAATGTGACCAGGGCCGGGCTGGACAAGGTCGAACTGCGCCACGGCGACATCTTCGCCACCCGCCTGCCCGAACACAGCGCCGACCTGGTGCTGGTGCATCAGGTCCTGCACTACCTCGCCGATCCGGCCGCGGCCGTGGCCGAGGCGGCGCGGCTGGTCATGCCCGGCGGCCGGCTGCTGATCGTCGATTTCGCCCCGCATCAGCTGGAGCATCTGCGCGAGGAGCACCAGCATCGCCGTCTGGGCTTCTCCGACCCCGAGATGCGGCGCTGGCTCTCCGGCGCGGGCCTGAAGCCGAGCGCGCCCATCGCCCTCCCCCCCGACACCGACGGCCTGACCGTCTCGATCTGGACCGCCGAACGTCCAGCCGCAGCCAAGGCCAAGGTCGCATGAGCATCGCCCCCCGCAGTCTCGCCGAGGCCCGCGCCCTGTTGCTGTCGCCGCTGGGGCCCGTCGCGCGCGCCGGACAGGATTCGTCGCGCCCCCGCGTCTCGTTCGAATTCTTCCCGCCCAAGTCCGACGAGGCCGAGGCCAATCTGTGGAAGGCGGTGACCCGCCTGGCGCCGCTCGAGCCCGAGTTCGTCTCGGTGACCTACGGCGCCGGCGGTTCGACGCGCGAGCGCACCCACCGGACGGTCGAGCGCATCCTGGCGGAAACGTCCCTGACCCCCGCCGCCCACCTGACCTGCGTCGAGGCCAGCCGCGAGGATGTGGACGCGGTCATCGAAGGCTATCGCGACGCCGGGGTGCGCCATATCGTGGCCCTGCGCGGCGATCCTCCGGGCGGAAACGGCATCGGCGGCGCCTATGTTCCGCGTACGGACGGTTACGCCAACGCCACCGAACTGACCGCCGCCATCACGGCGAAGGGCGGCTTCGACGTCATCGTCGGCTGCTATCCCGAGGGTCATCCCGAAAGCCCGTCGATGGACCACGACATCGATGTGCTGAAGGCCAAGATCGACGCCGGCGCCACGCGCGCCATCAGCCAGTTCTTCTTCGACATCGACGCCTTCCTGCGTTTCCGGGATCGGGTGCGGGCGGCGGGGATCACCATTCCGATGTCGCCGGGCATCATGCCTGTGACCAATTTCAGCGGCCTGAAGCGGATGTCGGCGGCGTGCGGCGCGGCCGTGCCGGACTGGCTGGCGGCGCATTTCGACGGGCTGGATGACGACCCGGAGACCCGCAAGCTGATCGCCGCCTCGGTCGCCGCCGAGACCTGCGCCCGGCTGCAGGAGGAGGGGTTCGCCGACTTCCACTTCTACACATTGAACCGCGCCGACCTGGTCTACGCCATCTGCCGGGTGCTGGGCGTGCGTGAGACGAAGGCCGCCACAGCATGAGTTCCCCCCTCCCCCGCAGCGAACGCATCGCCGCCCTGCACCGGGCCGCGAAGGAACGCATCCTCGTCCTCGACGGCGCCTGGGGCGTGATGATCCAGCGCAGCAACCTGTCGGAAGAGGATTTCCGCGGCGACCGCTTCACCGATCACGTCGGCCAGATGAAGGGTAACAACGACATCCTGTGCCTGACCCGGCCCGACATCATCGCCGGCCTGCACGACCAGTATTTCGCCGCCGGCGCCGACATCTCCGAGACCAACACCTTCTCGGCCACGGTCATCGCCCAGGACGACTACAAGCTCGACGCCCGGTCGGTCTGGGACATCAATCTGGAGGGCGCGAAACTGGCTCGCGCCGCCGCCGACCGCTGGACCGCGAAGGAGCCGCACAAGCCGCGCTTCGCCGCCGGTTCGATCGGACCGTTGAACAAGATGCTGTCGATGTCGTCGGACGTGAACGACCCCGGCGCGCGTCTGGTGACCTTCGACCAGGTCTATGACGCCTATCGCCATCAGGTGAAGGCGCTGAACGAGGGCGGGGTCGACCTCTATCTGATCGAGACCATCACCGACACGCTGAACTGCAAGGCCGCGATCAAGGCCATCAAGGACCTCGAGGACGAGGGCATGGAGGCCCTGCCGATCTGGATTTCGGGCACCATCACCGACCGCTCGGGCCGGACATTGTCGGGCCAGACGGCCGAGGCCTTCTGGAACAGCGTGCGCCACGCCAAACCCTTCGCCATCGGCTTCAACTGCGCCCTCGGGGCCGATCTGATGCGGCCGTTCATCGCCGAGCTGAGCCGGGTCGCCGACACCCTCGT
>NZ_JBAZOS010000046.1:0-17799 GCF_041648615.1 Brevundimonas sp. | reverse complement strand
TAGGGCGGCGGGACCGGGCGGCGCGTTGTCCCGATCTGGCGTCTCCATCTGGTTGACGAACCGGGGAAGCCTCTCTATACGCACCGCTCCGCCGCAGGTCCGCCTCGCGGCTTTTCTGTTTTGTTTTGCCTCAGGACGACGACCATGAAGGTCCGCAGCTCGCTCAAGTCGCTCAAGGGTCGCCACCGCGACTGCAAGGTCGTTCGCCGCAAGGGCGTCGTCTATGTGATCAACAAGACCGACCCGCGCTTCAAGGCGAAGCAGGGCTGAGTCAGCGCGCTGACGCGGGCGACGCGGTCGCCCGCTGCTTGAGCGCTGAAAAGTTTCAGGGCTGCGGACTTGTCCGCAGCCTTTTTCGCGTCTGCCCCCAGCGATCGTTGAGTCGCGCGGGGCGACGTGGTTAGCGTCCTTCCCACACCCATTTCCGCCCCGGACGGCCGCGCGCCGCGCCGAGGGCCTGTTCCCGGAGTTCTCCCTTGGCCGACGACGCTTCCTTCGATTCCTCGCCCGACGTCCTGACCTCGGCCGCCCAGGGCCGGCTGCGCACCATCATCGAGCGCATCGAGCGGCTGGAAGAGGACAAGGCCGCCGTCATGGCCGACATGAAGGAGGTCTTCCTCGAGGCCAAGGGCGAGGGCTACGACGTCAAGATCCTGCGCAAGGTCATCCGCATCCGCAAACAGGACAAGGCCAAGCGACAGGAAGAGGACGCGATCCTGGACCTGTATCTGGCGGCGCTCGGGGAGATCTGATTTTGAGGGATCAGGGATCAGGGATTAGGGATGAGATGCGGTCGTGCTCGATCATCGACTCATCCCTAATCCCTAATCCCTGATCCCAGTCCCCCCGTGCAGAGAAAACCGCCCTCCAGCCCCTTTGAAGCCCAGCGCAAGGCGGCCCAGAGGGCGGCCCTCAATGCTCTCAGACGCGCCCGCCGCTCGGCAGAGAAGGCGGGCGTTTCGCTGTCTGAATGGGAAGGCGAGTTCATCGACTCGGTCAGCGAACGGGTGAAGACCCATGGCCGCGCCTTCGGCGACCCGGAGCTGGGCGCGCCGGGGCAGGCGCTGTCGGCCCTGCAGGGGCGCAAGCTGAAGGAGATCGCGGCCAAGGCGAAGGGCGAGACGCCGAAGCGGCGTTGGGGGCGGAAGGAGAGGGATTAGGCATCAGGCAACAGGCAACAGGAGGCTTCCGACTCCGGCCCGTCGCTGATGCCTGTTGCCTGTCGCCTGATCCCTAGAACAGGATCTTGCGGAAGGTCAGGCTGATGGTCCGACCCTGCGGGTCGAGGTAGTCGGGCTGGTAGTTCAGCGGGGCGTCGCCGGCGCTGGAGGTGACCTCGAGGCGGCTGTCGAAGATGTTCTGGACGCCGAGGTTGAGGCGCGAGCCCTTGAGCCACGGATATTTGGCCACCCAGCCGGCCTGGCCGCCGAGGTCGATGAAGACGTTCAGATTGAGCGTGGCCAGGTCAGAGAAGGCCAGGTCGGGGCCGGTTCCGCCGTCGACGCGGGTGCCTTCGCGCCAGTTGGCGTTGAGGAAGGCGCCCTTGCCGTTCCTGAAGACGCCGGCCTGGGCCTGGATCTCGTTGCGGGACGTGCCGCCGCGGCTGCCGGTGGCCGAGCCGTCCAGCAGATCGAGAATCGGCAGGCCGTCGGCGATGACGATCTCATCCTGCAGACGGACCGTGTGATAGATCGAGAGGTTGAAACGACCCTGGCCGGGCTGCATGCCGCCGCCGCCGCCGGGGCCGCCGCCCATGCGGACCTGGGTCCCGCCGCCTCCCGGGCGAGGGCCGTCGCCGCCGGGACCGTCGCCGCCCTGACGGATCACCATCGTCGTCGTTCCGCCGGCCGGGGGACGCGCGCCGCCGGGCATGCCGGGCAGGGGCGTCGCGTTCGGATTGGCCTGGCCGAAGGCGCGCGAATAGTTGAAGCCGGTGCGGATGTCCTGACGCTCGAAGCGGTCGAAATTCAGCGGGCGCGCGTCGAAGGAGACCAGATTGCCGCCGGCGTCCCGGACGAAGCGGCCGGGCAGGGCGGCCTCGAGGTCGGGCGTCAGGGTCGGGAAGGCGGCGATGGCGTCTTCCGTCAGGCTGTACGTCCAGGTCGAGCTGAGGCGGAAATCGGTTCCCGACCAGGGCTTGAGCGTGGCTCCCAGCTTCCAGACGGTGCGGTTGTCCGAGTTCAGGTTCGGATTGCCGCCGTCGATGCGGCTGACCAGCACGGTCTGGCCGGTGGCGAAGTCGAACACCGGCGTGTTCGGGGTCGAGATGGTCGGGTCGTTCAGCTGGGAGATCGAGGGGGCGCCGTGCTCGTCGGTGTAGCTGACCAGCAGGGACAGGGGCTCGATCGGCGACCAGTTGACGCCGAAACCGAGGGTGGACAGGCCGCCGAAGTCCGACAGCTCCTCGTAGCCGACGTTGAAATTGGCCGACAGGTCGCCCAGCGCGGGGAAGACGCCGGTGCGGCGGCTGGCGATGGGGATGCCGAAGCTGGCCTGGCCGTTGAAGCGGTCGCGCGACTGGGAGCGCTCGGTGGTCACGCCCGAGCGGACGCTGGTGGAATCCAGCGAGCGGGTGTCGGCGCCGAAGGTGAAGGTCGAGGAGACGCCGCCGGCCGGCAGGTCGAGGACGTCGCCGTTCAGCACCAGCTCGGCGGCGAGGACCTGGGACACGGAGTCGGCGGTGTCGTCGGGCAGGCGGGTGAAGTCGGCGGGGGCCAGGGCGGCGAAGGGATTGGCGGTCGGGTCGTTGGCGGTCAGCCGCGTCTGGAACGGGGTGGTCCCGAAGCCGCGGCCGGTGAGGGTGTCGGTCTCGACCCGGTCGTAGGAGCCCGTCAGGGTCCAGCGCCAGTCCTCGCCGATGTAGCCGTCCAGCACGCCGGCGATCCGGCCCGTCAGGGTGTCGGTCTCGCGGCCGAGGGCGTCGGCGTCGTCGAGGTAGCGATAGACGAGGACGTCGTCGGCGAAGGGCGAGAAGGGGTTGCCGTCCGGCAGGGTCAGGACCACGCCCGGCAGGCCGTTGAAGCTGCGGCTGGAGACGTTCTGCAGGCTGCCGCTGACGGTGCCCTGGGTCGTGCCGTTGATGTCGCGCTTCATGGAGCCGCGCACGGTGCTGCGCTCGCTGGCCGACAGCAGGGTGCGCCAGGCGCCCAGATCGCCGGTGCGGGGGTCGCCCGCCACGCCGGCGAAACTGGCGATGGACGGCGCGCCGCTGACGGGAACCGGATTGACCACGACGGTCGAGCCGACCTGGGCCGAGAGGGCGGGGTCGATCTCGGCGCCGTACGGAACGCCCGAAATGTTGCCGGTCAGGTCGTAGGGCGTCGAGCCGGGATCGCGGACGATGTCGCGCTCGGATTCGTACAGCGGGGTCGAGCGCTCGTATTCAGCGTCCATCGACCAGCGGGTGGCGCCGGCGATGCGCAGGATGTTGCCCTTGACCTCGGCGGTGGAGCGGCCGCCCTGGGTCGGGGCGCGGCCCGTCAGTTCGCCGGTGATGGAGCGGAAATCGGCCTTAAGCACGAAGTTCACCACGCGCTGGTCGGCGCGGTAGCCGTATTCCAGGGCGACTTCCTCGGGCAGGATTTCCATGCGCTCGATGGCTTCGCTCGGAATGCCCATGATCTCCTGGAAGCCGGAGATGCGGCGGCCGTTGACCAGCAACACCGGCTGGCCGTCGGCGCGCCCGCGCGAACTGCGGGTCAGCGGCTCCAGATAGGTCAGCAGTTCGGCGATGTTGGACGCGCCATAGGCCTGGATCTGTTCGGCGGTCAGGGTGACGTCGGGCGGGATGTCGGAATTGACGCTGCCGCGCGGGCGCGAGGTGGTGGTGACCACGGTGCCGAGGTCATAGGCGCTGTCGTCCGCGGCGGCCGGCCGGGTCGCGGCAGGCGGCGTGGCCGGGGGCGTTTGCGGGGCCTGCTGCGGCGGTGCGGCCTGGATCACCCCGGCCATGAGTCCGGACAGGGCGGTGGTGACGAGAAGCATGCGAAAGGCCTTCGGGGAAGAACGACGAAGCTGCAACGTCGCCCGGCAATGTTTCCGTCGCGTTTCAGCCAGGAAACCAAAGGTTGCGGGTGCGCTCAGTTCACCCGTCTTCGGGGTTCGCGCGCCCGCTGGCCAATGAACTTTTGGTCAGACTCCGGGCTTTGCCGGGATGTTGCCGAATTGCGGCGCCCCTGAAGCGAGGGCCGCGGGCTCGCTATCCGGTTTCCCTGAGGCTGCCTTCGAGACCCTGCTCGCGCACCTTGCGGTACAGGGTCGAGCGGCCGATGCCGAGACGGCGGGCGATCTCGGACATATGGCCGGCGTAGACCTCGATGGCGTGCTGGATCAGATCGCGCTCGATCTCCTCGAGGGTGCGCAGGTGGCCGCGGTCGTCGAGAATGCGGATCGGCGTGTCCGGGAGGGGCGGAAGGTCGATCTCGCCCGCCCCGGCCGGGGCCTGGGCGTGATCCGCTTCATCCTCGCGCGTCAGGGGCGCAGCGCGGCCGGAGATGGCGGGGAAGTCGTGCGGCTGCAGGAAGGGGGCGTCGGCCAGGACGATGGCGCGATAGACGGCGTTTTCGAGCTGGCGGACGTTGCCGGGCCAGTCGAAGGCGGTGAGCAGGGCCAGGGTCTCGCCGGAGCAGCCGGCGATCCGCTTGCCCTCCTCGACGTTGAAGCGGGCGACGAAGTGGTCGACCAGGGCGGGGATGTCCTCGCGGCGTTCGCGCAGCGACGGGGCCTCGATGGGGAAGACGTTGAGGCGATAGAACAGGTCCTCGCGGAAGGCGCCTTCGCGCACCTGTTGGGCCGGGTCTCGGTTGGTGGCCGAGACGATGCGGACGTCGACCTTGACGGAGCGTTTGGCGCCGACGGGATCGATCTCGCCTTCCTGCAGCGCGCGCAGCAGCTTGACCTGCATGTCCAGCGGCAGTTCGCCGATCTCGTCGAGGAACAGGGTGCCGCCGTTGGCCTCCATGAATTTGCCCGGGTGTTTGTCGTGGGCGCCGGTGAAGGCCCCCTTCTCGTGCCCGAACAGGATGGATTCGATCAGGTTGGAGGGCAGGGCGCCGCAGTTGACCGCGACGAAGGCCTTTCCCGCCCGGTCCGAGGCGCCGTGCAGGGCGCGGGCGATGACTTCCTTGCCGACGCCGCTTTCGCCGGTGATCAGCACCGGGATCGAGGATTTGGCGGCGCGGGCGCCCAGCGACTTGACCATGCGCATCGGCGCGGACTGGCCGACCAGATCGTCGAAGGAGGTGCGGCCGGCGACGTGCTTCTTCAGGCGGCCGACCTCGGCGGTCAGGCGGGTCATCTGCAGGGCGTTGGAGACGCCGACCAGCAGGCGTTCGGCCGAGACCGGCTTGACGAAGAAGTCCTGGGCGCCCGCCTGCATGGCCTTGACCACGGCGTCCACGCCGCCCGAGGCGGTCAGGACGATGACGGGGGTGGTGACGCCGGCGGTGCGGATCTCGGCCAGGGCCTCCATCCCGCTCATGCCCGGCATGACCATGTCCAGCAGGACGACGTCGGCGCCGCCGCCCTTGGTCAGGCGGTCGATGGCCTCGCCCCCGGATTCGGCATGGACGACGGCATAGCCTTCCCGCTCCAGCACGGCCTGGGCGAGGCGACGCTGGGTCGGGTCGTCATCGACCACGAGAACGGTCTTGGCCATCGAGCGGCGCCCTTCATCATCACGTTGCGGCCGGCCCTCGTCAGGCGGGACTGGCTCATTCCGGGACGTTTTTACGCCCTACAAGGTGAAGATCGGGTTGTGGGGGGTGGTGAGCGGTGGGTTAACGGGGAGAGGGATTAGGGATGAGGGGCTAGGGGCTAGGGGCTAGGGATTAGGGATTAGGGATTAGGGACTAGGGATTAGGGATCGGCTTCGGGCACAGCGTGCCTGCGTTTCGCCAGGTGGCCTGTGTGCCCTGACCCCCTGGTCCCTAATCCCTCATCCCTAATCCCTAATCCCTAATCCCTCATCCCTCATCCCTCATCCCTGATCCCTACGCCTCCGCCGTGAAGCCGCGCTTCGCCTGCATCATGGCCGTGATCAGGGTCTTTTCGCCCTCGGTCAGCCAGGGGTTCCAGATGTCGAAGATCAGGATGACCCGCATCTCGTCGGCGTCGTTCCAGGCCTCGTGGTCGATGGTGTCGTCGAACACCCAGGCCTGACCCATCTTCCAGTCGCGCACCGTATTGCCGACGCGGAAGCGGGCCGGGCCCGGCAGGATCAGCGGCAGGTGGGTCAGCAGCCGGACGTTGGACGAGCCGGTGTGGGCCGGGATGTGGGTGTGGGGCTGCAGCGCCGAGAAGACGGCGGTCGGGGCGAATCCCTCCTGGCGGCACAGGGGCAGGGACTCCAGCAGGGCGGCGGTCCGGGGGCAGCGTTCGCAGACCGCGTCCTGCCGCGCGCCGTCGCGCCACAGCCACAGCGAGCTCCATTTGCGCGAATGGTTCAGCTCGCCCCACTGATTGACCGGGGCCCCCTTCGGATAGGCGATGTAGGGGGCGAATTCGTCGAAGGACGAGGCCAGCAGGGCCTCCAGCTCGGCTTGGATGACCGGCGTGGCGGCTTCCAGCGTCTCGAGCCACGGGAACAGGGCGCGGTCGTAGAAGGGGATCGCCGGCAGGCGGGGATAGTCGAGCAGCAGGGGTTCCTGCTTCGGCGCGGTCTTCAGGCCGGCGTAGATCTCGAGCCCCTCGTCGAACCGGTCCAGGGTCGCGGGGTCGAGGGTGTCGCGAAGGCCGGCGACCTGGCTCTGCATATGGTCGCGCAGGGCCTCGGCGTGCCGGCGTACGACGCCGTCGGCGTGGTCCATCTGGGCGGCCAGAGGGGGCGGGCAGCGGTCCCGGGGCGGAGCGATCTTCAGCGCGTTGCGGTAGACGTCGGCGGCGGCGTGGGCCCGGCCGATCTGCTCCAGCATCGCCGCCTTGGCCAGCAGGGCCGAGAAATCATAGGGCTGCATCGCCAGGGCGTCGTCGAGCACCATCAGGGCGCCGTTGAAGTCGCCGATCAGCCTCAGGGCGACGGCCCTGTTCAGCGCGCCGCTGTGAGTCGGGCCCAGTCGGTCGGCCTGGTCGAGAAGGCCGAGCGCGGATTGAGGGTCACGGCGCGCCAGGGCCTCGGCGGCGCGACGCAGCAACTCGGCCTGTGGTCCGTCATGCGTCACGCGGGGTCCCCCGATCCCGATTTCATGAACTGGATGTAATGTTACGGAGACGGTCCGGGTCAAGAGCGGTTCTTGCGGCGCCGCAAATTAGCGGGACGCGGCGGCGGGACGCTCCGGAGCCGGCTCAGGTTCACCCGGGCATTCCGGTTCGCCTTCCTGATGCCGCAGCCGGACGCCGCCCACCATCAGATCGGGGAACATCGGCGGCGCCGTCTCCAGATCGCTGGCGGCGACGGCCTGGCCGATGTCGAGGGAGTCCGCCTTGCAGCCGGGCGGCGTGTACATGGCCCATTCGAACCAGCGTCCGTCGGTCTCCTGTTTGTAGACCGAAAGCGTCGCCCGGCCGGCGATCAGGACCTCCGGAGCGCCATCCCGGTCGAGGTCCGTCAGTCTGGCCATGCAGGGGTGTTCGCCGTCGCAATGGCCGAGTCCCTCGGCGAGACGGCCATATTGCCCGGTGAAGGATCCTGGAAGGATGACGCCTGACGGCCAGGTCTGGATGCGGATGCCCGCGGCTGTCGGAGCAGGCCTGGGTCGAAGCCGTTCGTACCGCTCGGCGGTCGTCGCGGCGCGCGCCCGGGTGGCGATCTCCGGATTGTCGGACCGGGCGAGCCGGGCCAGCGCCGCCTGTCCCGCCTTGCCGCTCTCGAAGCGGAGGAAGCGGTAGTCGAACCTGTCCGGCGTCACCGCGCCGCGCTGCAGCCGGGCGACCTGATCGGTCACGGAGAGCCGGGCGGGGTCGAGCAGCGGGCTGAACAGGGCCAGGATGACGGCGACGGTCAGGATGGCGGTCCAGACGTTCGTGCGTTCCAGCGGCCGCATCCAGTCGTCCTTGCGCCAGAAGGGACTGAGGGCGGCCCAGCCGTAGCCGAGGGCGTAGGCGGCGCCGACGAGGACGCAGGCGGCGGCGATGATGCGGTCGGGGGTCAGGCCGTACTGGCCGATGCGCAGCGACAGGCCCCAGAGGGCGATCACGACAAGCGGGGTGATCAGGACGGCGGCGACGCGGACGGCGATGCGCAGGACCAGCGGCGGCAGATTGTCGGGGCGGCCGTCCTGATAGGCCGTGTTGATGAGGATGATCAGGGCGGCGGCGGCGGCCAGCACGAGGGACGTCGCGCTGCCGGTCTCCCACAGCCCGTCCAGGCCGGTGAAGGGCAGGGCCGCGAGGAAGCCGGCGGCGAGGACTGTCATGACCAGCAGCAGCCAGGACAGCAGCATCAGGGCCACGGTGCGGACTCCCCGGATCAGGCCGTCGCGCACGTCGGTCAGGTGCACGGCGACGGCGAAGACGACGAAGGTGACCGGGATCGAGAACCAGTCCTTGCGCAGAAGGTCCTCGAGGAAGTCGAGGCCGATGACCTTGAACAGGGCCGCGCCGAGATGGAGCAGGATCCAGAAGGCGCCGGTGAAGCCGATCGACATGGCCAGCTGGACCCCGGCCTTCCAGGTGGTGTCGAAATAGGCCGGGAAGCTTGCGATACGGCGGCGCTCGAGATCGGCGGGGGCGACCAGATGGTGGCTGATGAACAGGGCGGCGGCCGCGAACAGGATCACGGGCGCGGACAGGAAGGGCGAATGGCGCAGGGTCTCCGCGCTCTGGCGGGCGATGTCCTGCAGGCCCAGCAGGGCCAGGGCGACGCCGGCGACGACGGTCCAGATCGCCAGGGTGACGGGGCGCAGGCGGCCGACGCCGGCCAGCAGCACCAGCGGCAGGAAGGCGACGACCAGCAGAAGGGGACCGAACACCAGGGGGTTGGTCGCGGGCCAGGTCATGAGGTCGTTGTCGGCGCTGCGGTGCAGCCCGTAGAGGCCGAGCCCCTGCAACAGGCCGATGCCCAGCCGGATCGGGCCCAGCACGGGCGACGCGGCGCCGCCCAGGCTGTTCCGGCCGGTCGCCTCGATGGTCTCGGTCATGGTCGCTTCCCCTCGAAGCGGGGATGTGACCCCGTTTCAGCCCGCCTGCATAGTGCCCGCTTGAGTTCTGCGCGGGTGCGTGTATAGAGCGCGCCTTCTCCGTCGCAGCTTTTTCGCCGCGGCGGTCCTGTCCGAGAACTTCGGGGTCTGGGGGTCACCCGGGCCGTAAATGTCAGAGAGCCCTCTGACGCCGTGGGGAGATGGGGATGCAGACGGCCATCGTCGACCCGGTATCCGGGCCGTACGAGGTTCGAGCCTCCTTCGGACATTACGACCGGCCTGAACGCTTCGCAGCGATGCGGCGCGCTTTGGCCAATCCGTCGTCGGGAATAAGCCCGGCGGCGAATACCAGACTGGAGACCGCAATGGACCGCGCTCAAAAAGCCGAGTCGATCGAGACGCTCAAGGGCGTCTTCGCCGACGCGGGCGCCGTGGTCGTGACCCACAACCTGGGTCTGACCGTTGCGGATATGGAAGACCTGCGTGGACGCCTGCGTACTGCCGGCGGCACGTTCAAGGTGGTCAAGAACCGCCTGGCGCTCAAGGCGCTGGATGCCGCCGAAGGCAGCGACTACCACGGCCTGTTCAAGGGTCCCGTGGGCATCGCCTATGCCGACGACGCGGTGACGGCCGCCAAGATCACCGCTGAATACGCCAAGGCCAACGACAAGTTCGTCGTTCTGGGCGGCTTCATGGGTGAGAAGGTTCTGGACGCGAAGGGCGTGGAGGTTCTCTCCAAACTGCCGTCGCTGGATCAGATCCGCGCTTCGCTGCTCGGCCTGCTCAATGCGCCCGCGACCAAGATCGCCGGCGTCGTGCAAGCCCCGGCTTCCCAACTGGCCCGCGTGTTCAGCGCGTACGCCTCGAAGGACGCCGCGTAAGCGGAACCGCCTCTTTCATCTCTGCAAAACTCTCTCTGACAACCACTCCTCCGAAGGAAAACTCACATGGCCGATCTCGCCAAAATCGTTGAAGACCTGTCGAAACTGACCGTTCTGGAAGCCGCCGAACTGTCCAAGCTGCTGGAAGAAAAGTGGGGCGTCAGCGCCGCTGCTCCGGTCGCCATGGCCATGCCCGCCGGCGGCGCCGCCGCTCCGGCCGAAGCTGCTGAAGAGCAGACCGAGTTCACCGTCGTCCTGCTGGACGGCGGCGACAAGAAGATCAACGTCATCAAGGAAGTCCGTGGCGTGCGTTCGGACCTGGGTCTGAAGGAAGCCAAGGACCTGGTCGAAGGCGCTCCGCAGAACGTCGTCGAGAACGTCTCCAAGCAGAACGCCGACGAAGTCGCCAAGAAGCTGACGGAAGCCGGCGCCAAGGTCCAGATCAAGTAGGATCGACCAAGGCATCGGGCGCTTCGGCGTCCGGAAATCGCAGGCCCGAAGGGAAACCTTCGGGCCTGT
The DNA here is from genome assembly GCF_041648615.1 of Brevundimonas sp. Classification (GTDB taxonomy): domain Bacteria; phylum Pseudomonadota; class Alphaproteobacteria; order Caulobacterales; family Caulobacteraceae; genus Brevundimonas. Next base: position 7,325 of record NZ_JBAZOS010000046.1, on the reverse strand, counting down.
TTTCGTTTCGGCGGTGGCCGGGCGGGTTCGCCGCATCCGCGCCCCCCGATCCCGAAAGGCCTGCCCATGAAAATCCTGATGGTCCTGACGTCCCACGACGCCCTTGGCGACACCGGCAGGAAGACCGGCTTCTGGCTGGAGGAGTTCGCCGCCCCCTATTATGTGCTGAAGGACGCCGGGGCCGACATCACCCTGGCCTCGCCCAGGGGCGGTCAGCCGCCGCTGGATCCCAAGAGCGACGAGCCCGACGCCCAGACGGACGCCACGCGGCGCTTCAAGGACGACGCGGCCGCCAAGGCGGCGCTGGCCTCGACCCGGCCGCTGTCAGAGGTGTCGGCGGACGATTTTGACGCCGTCTTCTATCCGGGCGGGCACGGCCCGCTGTGGGACCTGGCGGAAGACCCCGTCTCGATCGCGCTGATCGAGGCCTTCGCCAGGGCCGACAAGCCCGTCGGCGCGGTCTGCCACGCCCCGGCGGCGCTGCGCCATGTGAAGGGCCCCGACGGCGAATTCCTGGTGAAGGGCCGCAAGGTCACGGGCTTCACCAACGGCGAGGAAGAGGGCGTCGGCCTGACCGAAGTCGTGCCCTTCCTCGTCGAGGACATGCTGACGGCCAATGGCGGTCTGTACTCGAAGGGGGCGGACTGGGGCGTGCATGTCCTGACCGACGGCAAGCTGGTCACCGGCCAGAACCCGGCCTCTTCGGAGGGCGCGGCGGAGGCCCTGCTGGCCTTGCTGAAGTAGAGGCGGCGGAGGGGGGGCGGCCCCCCTCCGGGTCTCAGCGCCGTCGCGGCGCGAAGATGTCGGCCAGACGGTCGCGGGTTCCCTCGACGCGCTCGAGACGCGGATAGCGCAGGCCGTCGTGGTAGGCGAAGGACAGGGTGCGGAACTCGTCGCCGCGTTTGACCACGAGGATGATGGGGTCCGACCCGCCTTTCGCCGCGGTGACGGCGTCGCGCAGGGCCTCGGCCGAGGCGGTGCGGTCGCCGACGGCGACCAGGTCCCAGCCCGCGCCGAGCCCCTGTTCGAAGGCGGGGCCGCCCCAGCGCACGCCGGTGATGCGGTTGGCCGCGTTCAGGCTGAAGCCCAGCGAATACTGGAAGTCCGTGGCCCAGCCGGACTGGATGCGCTTCTCGACCGGCGTCAGGGCGTCGACGTACGTCAGGCGCCAGCCGGCGCGGGCGAGGCCGTCGAGCGGGGCCTTCGCGTCCGGCCCGACGGCGTCGAGACGCGCGCGCAGGAAGGTCGCCCAGTCGTGCGGGTGGACCGCGTTCAGGGCCGCGACGACGTCGTCGAAGGTGTAGGGTTTGGCCTCCCAGACGCCGTCGTCGACGCCGAAGAAGCCCTTGGCGAAATCGTCGAGGGATTTGCGCTCGCCGGTCGCCTCGCGGATCAGGGTGTCGGCGTCGAGCCAGATCAGCAGGGCCTCGCGGTAATAGTCGCCGGTGCCGCGCATCCACGACGGCCATGGATTGCTGGTGCGGTAGCCGAGCAGGTTGTGGTTGGTGACATCCTGCAGGGCGCGCCATTCGCGGCCGGGCTGCTGGTCGTAGAAGCCGGCGATCTCGGCGAGATTGGCGATGGCCTCGTCCTTCGAGACCAGGCCGGAGCGGGCGCCGAGGACATCGCCCCAGTATTCGGTCTGGCCCTCATAGACCCACATCAGGCTGTTCTGCGTCGGCACGTTGAAGTTCGGGACGTATTCGTCTGACGGACGACGGAATTTTCCGTTCCAGCTATGGGTGAACTCGTGCGGCAGCAGGGTGCGGGCGCCGTAGTCGGGCGTGGTGGAGGCGGTGAAGAAGGTGGGGCTGGCGGTGTTCTCGGACGAGCGGTGATGCTCGAGGCCGATGCCGCCCATCTTCGAGGTCAGGCCCAGCAGGAATTCGTAGTGGTCGAAATGACGGGCGCCGAACAGCCGGTCGGCCTGGTCGACCAGCGAGCGGTATTCCTCGATGCGCGCGTCCGGCGCGGCCAGGGAGGCGGCGGTGTCGCCGACGAGGTGCAGATTGACGGGCGACCGACCGCCGGGGTCGAGGTCGATGCGGCGGTAGTGGAGCCCCGCGAACATGGGGCTGTCGGCCAGATGCTCGAGCGAGAGGGGGGCGAAGGTCGCGACGTCGCCCTCGCGGCCGGTGGTGGTCAGGGCGACGCCGTAGTTCCAGCCCTCGGGCAGCTTGACCGAGGGGGCGAAGGTGATGCGGTCGTGGCTGTAGCCCGCCGGATAGAGCAGGGCCTTCTCCCACTGGAGATTGACCATCTCGGGCGTCATGACCACCCGCCAGGTGGCGTTGTCGGGCTGGGTCAGCCATTCGAAGGCGACCTGGATCTCGCTGACGCCGGCGGGGATGTCGAGGTGGAAGGCGTGGGGGTCGACGGTGTCGCGTAGCCATTCGATCCGCTGACCATCGCCCGTGACCGTCAGGCCCGAGATCAGCTGGATCGGGCCGGTGTCGGCGTGGTTGCCGGGGATGAATTTCGGATACTGCAGCACGAGGTGGCCGGCCGAGACGGGGACCGTCTGGCGCACCCGGATGACCTTGTGGTCGAGGTCGGTCAGGTCGGCCTGGATGCCGATGACGCCGGGATAGTCACGGTCCTGCGGCGCCGGGATGGGGGGCAGGGCGCGCGGCAGGCTGGTCGGGGCGGGCAGGGGCGTCTGGGCCTGCGAGGCCGGGACCTGGGCCAGGGCGGGCAGGGCGGCCGAGGTCAGCAGCAGGGCGAGGGCGGCGGTGCGGATCATCGTCTTGTCCCTCACGATCAACGGCGCCGCGGGGACAGGATGTCGCCGAGGCGGTCGGGGGTTCCCGCGATCCGCTCGAGGTGCGGGTAGCGCAGGCCGTCGTGGTAGGCGAAGGCGATGGTGCGGAAGCGGTCGCCCTTTTTGAGCATCATCTCGATCGGGGTCGTATTGCCTTTCGAGGCCGTGATGGCTTCCGAGATCGCGTCGGCGCTGGCCGCGCGGCCGTTGACGGCGACGACCTCCCAGCCCGAGGTCAGGCCGGCCTCGAAGGCGGGCGAGCCCCAGCGGACGGCGGTGACGCGGTTGGTCGCATTCAGGCTGAGGCCCAGGGAATACTGGAAGTCGACGCGGCCCAGCTCCTTGTTCAGGGCCTTTGAATAGTCGTTGGGCGTCTCGCGCCAGACGAGGCGGTAGCCGCCGCGCTCGATGCCGGCGTTCGGGGTCGGGGCGTTCGCACCGACGGCGTCGAGGCGGGTGCGCAGGAAGGCCGCCCAGTCGTTGGTCTGGACGCCGTTCAGGGTCGAGGTCACGTCAGCGAAGGTATAGGGCGCGGGGTCCCAGCTGCCGTCCTGAACGCCGAAGAAGGCTTTCGCGAAGTCGTCCAGCGACTTGCGGCCGTCGGTCTGCTCGCGGATCAGGGTGTCGGCGTCGAGCCAGATCATGGCGCCTTCGCGATAATAGTCCTCGCCGCGCTGGAAGCTGCCCCACGGCTGGGGCCGGCGCTGGGCGATGATCGGGTCGTTGGTGGTGTCCTGCATGGCGCGCCACGCGCGGCCGGGGTTGTCGGCGGCGTAGGTGGCGGCGGTGTTGGCGAACACGTCCAGGGCCTGCTGCTTCGTCATCAGTCCGGCGCGGGCGGTCAGGATCAGGCCCCAGTACTGGGTCTGGCCCTCATAAACCCAGAGCAGGGAGTTCTGCAGCGGCTCGTTGAGGGTCGGGGTCAGCTGGTCGGCCGGCCGACGCCATTTGCCGTTCCAGGAGTGGGTGTATTCGTGACCCAGCAGGTCGCGGTCCGCCAAGGTCGAGGTCGGGTCGGTGAAATAGTCGGTGTCGACGCTGTTCTCGGACGAGCGGTGATGCTCGAGACCGATGCCGCCGAGGTCGTCGCTGACGGCCAGCAGGAAGTCGTAGTGGTTGTAGTGGCGGGCGCCGTAGAGGCGGTCGGCCTGATCGACCAGATTGCGGTGCAGCTCGATGTGCTCGTCCGTGGCGGCCAGCATCTTCGCGTCGTCGGCGACGATGTTGAGGCGCACCGGCGAACGGCCGCCCGGATCGAGGTCGATCTGGCGATAGTGGGCCCCGGCGAACAGCGGGCTGTCGGCGAAATGCTCGAGGGTGATCGGGGCGAAGGCCGCCACGCCGTTCTGGAACGAGCGGGTGTCCAGCGCCGTGCCGTACTGCCAGCCGGCGGGCAGGCGCAGGGTCGGCTGGAAGGTGATCTGCCGCGAATAATAGCCGGCGGGGTAGAGGAGGGCCTTCTCCCACTGGATGTTCAGCATCTCGTCGGTGATGACGATGCGGCCCTGGGAGCCGTCGATCGGGGTCAGCCATTTGAACGAGACGTCGACCGCGGTCGCGCCGGCCGGGACCTCGACCTCGTAGGCGTTGGTGTTGACGGTGTTGCGGACCCAGCGCAGCGGCTGGCCGTTGGCGCTGATGCGCAGGTCGCCGAGGTCGTCGACCGGGCCGACGGGGCCGTGGTTGCCGGGGATCCACTGCGGATAGAGCAGGATCAGCGGGCCGGGGCCGGCGACGGGAATGGTCTGTTTCACCGAAACGATGCGCCGGTCGATGTCGGTCGCGTCCATGTCGAGGGTGATCACCCCCGGGTAGGCCACGTCCCGGGGCGCGGGGATGGGGGCGAGGACGCGGTCGAGGGCGGGCGTTCCGACCTGGGCCAGCCCGGGCGCGGCCCCGAACAGAAGGACGGCGGCACAGGCGGAGGCGAGCAGGCGGGCGGCAGGCTTCATCGGACACTCTCGGACGAGGGGAGGTGCAGATCACGCCGCGCGCGGGCGGGGGTCAAGCGGGACAGGACCGCCGCGCATTACAACGCCGTCATGTTGGGGGTTCAGCCCGCCGGCTTCACCTCAAGCAGTTCCACCGTGAACAGCAGGGTCGAGTTGGGCGGCAGTTCGTCGCCGCCGACCCAGCGTTCGCCGTAGCCGAGCGAGGCGGGGATGACGAATTCGAAGGTTTCGCCCTCGCGCATCAGGGCGACGCCCTCGGTCCATCCCTTGATGACCCGGTTGAGCGGGAATTCGGCCGGTTCGTTGCGGCTGTAGGAGCTGTCGAACTCGCGGCCGTCGACGAAGGTCCCGCGATAGTGGACCTTGACCGTGTCCGAGCCCGAGGGCTGGCGGCCCTCCGGACGGGCGCGGCCGACGCGGCGGTATTGCAGGCCCGATTCGGTGGTGGTCCAGCCGCGGCGCGCGCCGTTGAGGATCAGATATTGGGCATTGCCGGCGGCCCAGCCCTCGGCCGTGCCGGTTCCGGGCGTCGCGGCGACCGGAGGCGGCGGGGCGCCGGCGCAGGCGGCGAGGGACAGGGCGGCGGCGGCGATCAGGAGGTGTTTCATGCGAGGACGCTATTTTCCCGCCCGCAGCAAAGCAATGGGGCGCCCGACAGCGTCGCCGGGACGGTCCCGTGCTCCGTCGCCGCGCACGGGTCAGGAAAGATCAGCAGGGGCCTTTATTTCGTCGAAGAAGCGAGTATATGTGCCGGTCCCGCAGACACCCCCCGTATGCGCGCGAAAGCGCCGAGGCCCGGTCCGTCGCCCTCCGACCGAGCGAAGGCGTGCTCCTCCCCAAGGGAGCTCTACATTTCAGGCGTCCTGGAGCCGAAAGGCCCGAGGGTGGACGCCGAAACCGATGGCTGCGGGTCGCCCGAGAGGCGGACCCGTGGCTGCTGCATTGAACGCGGCCTGCCCGGGCCGCGCATTGGGAAGACAGAATGGCCAAGTCCAAAGCCGAAGTCGCCGTCGCCAACGGCCAGTTCGCACACGCCACCACCTTCACCGGCAAGAAGCGCATCCGCCACTCGTTCGGCCGGATCCCCGAAGCGGTGCAGATGCCGAACCTGATCGAGGTTCAGCGCGCCTCCTACGAGCAGTTCCTGCAGCGCGAAGTGCGCAGCGGTCCGCGCAAGGACCAGGGCATCGAGGCGGTCTTCAAGTCGGTCTTCCCGATCAAGGACTTCAACGAACGCGCCATCCTGGAATACGTCTCCTACGAGTTCGAGGACCCGAAGTACGACGTCGAGGAATGCATCCAGCGCGACATGACCTATGCCGCGCCGCTGAAGGTCAAGCTGCGCCTGATCGTGTTCGAGGCGGATGAAGAGACCGGCGCGCGCTCGGTCAAGGACATCAAGGAGCAGGACGTCTACATGGGCGACATCCCGCTCATGACCGACAAGGGCACCTTCGTCGTCAACGGCACCGAGCGGGTCATCGTCTCGCAGATGCACCGTTCGCCGGGCGTCTTCTTCGACCACGACAAGGGCAAGACGCACAGCTCGGGCAAGCTGCTGTTCGCCGCCCGCGTGATCCCGTACCGCGGTTCGTGGCTGGACTTCGAGTTCGACGCCAAGGATGTGGTCTACACTCGCATCGACCGTCGCCGTAAGCTGCCGGCCTCGACCTTCCTGATGGCCCTGGGCATGGACGGCGAGGAGATCCTCAAGACCTTCTACGAGACCGTCCCCTACGAGAAGCGCGGCGAAGGCTGGGTCACGCCGTACAAGGCCGAGCGCTGGCGCGGGGTGAAGCCGGAGTTCGACCTGGTCGACGCCGACACCGGTGAAGTCATCGCGCCCGCCGGCGCCAAGATCAGCGCCCGCCAGGCCAAGAAGCTGGGCGACACGACCACGTCGCTGTCGCTGGCCGCCGACGCCCTGCTGACCAAGTACCTGGCCGCCGACGCCGTCAACTACGAGACCGGCGAGATCTACGCCGAGGCCGGCGACGAGCTGGACGCCCCGACGATCGAACTGCTGGAAGGCTTCGGCTTCACCACCATCGACGTGCTGGACATCGACCACGTCACGGTCGGCGCCTACATGCGCAACACCCTGCGCATCGACAAGAACACCGGCCGCGAGGACGCGCTGTTCGACGTCTACCGCGTGATGCGCCCGGGCGAGCCGCCGACCCCGGAAGCCGCCGAAGCCATGTTCAACTCGCTGTTCTTCGACAGCGAGCGCTATGACCTGTCGGCCGTCGGCCGGGTCAAGATGAACATGCGTCTGGAAACCCCGGACGTGTCGGATGAAATCCGCGTGCTGCGCAAGGACGACGTCCTGCGCGTGCTGCAGATCCTCGTCGGCCTGAAGGACGGCGTGGGCGAGATCGACGACATCGACAACCTGGGCAACCGCCGGGTCCGTTCGGTCGGCGAGCTGCTGGAGAACCAGTACCGCGTCGGCCTGCTGCGGATGGAGCGCGCCATCAAGGAGCGCATGTCCTCGGTCGATATCGACACGGTGATGCCGCACGACCTGATCAACGCCAAGCCGGCCGCCGCGGCCGTGCGCGAGTTCTTCGGGTCGTCGCAGCTGTCGCAGTTCATGGACCAGACCAACC
>NZ_JBAZOS010000045.1:0-21638 GCF_041648615.1 Brevundimonas sp. | reverse complement strand
CTGACGCCGCCGATCGACGGCGCGCCGTCGCAGCGGTTCGGGCGCGGTTCGACGGGCTGGCGCTGGCGCGCGGACCGGGCCGAGGCGCGCGCCCCCGCGAGCGGACGGGTCGCCTTCGCCGGCCCGCTGAGCGGCTGGGGGCAGGTGGTGATCCTCGACCTCGGACCGGGCTGGCGCGCCGTGGTGTCGGGCCTGGACGAGGCGGCGGTGGAGACGGGCGACCGGGTCGCCGACGGCCAGGTTCTGGGCCGCTCGGGCGCGGACGGCGAGATCGCCTTCGAACTGCGCCGCGACGAACGGCCGATCGATCCGGCGCCATGGTTGCGGTGAAGGCGTGGCGAGTGGCTGGCCGCTCCTCCGAAACCGCTTCCCAAGCCGCGATGACGCTGATTTTATCCGCGGATCGGCGGTCGGCCACGATTTGGTCGCGCGTCGGTCCGTATCTGTTGAACACGCCGCGCTCGCGGCCGCCGCCTGACCGTTGAAAGAAACCCGATGCGTAAACTGCTTCTGATAGGCGCCGCCGCCGTGACCATGGTCGGCGTGAGCGCCGCCGCCGTCGGCCAGACGCCGCGCAACGAAGCCTTCCGCATGCTGGGGCTGTTCGGCGACGTGCTGGGCATCGTCGAACAGGCCTATGTCGTGCCGGTCGACGACAAGAAGCTGATCGAGGCGGCGCTGCAGGGCATGATGACCGCCCTCGATCCCCACTCCAACTATCTGCCGCCGGACGGCTACGGCGACCTGCAGGAACGCACCTCGGGGGCCTATTCGGGCGTCGGCCTGACCATCCAGTCCGAGGCGGGAATGGTGAAGGTCATCTCGCCCATGGACGGCGGGCCGGCCGCGCGCGCGGGCGTCAACGCCGGCGACGTCATCTCGTCCATCGACGGCCAGAACGCCTCGGGCCTGACGGTCAGCCAGGTGTCGGACAAGCTGCGCGGCGCCGTCGGCACCTCGGTCAAGGTCACCTTCCTGCGCGACGGCGAGGAGCCGAGGGAGGTCGTCCTGACCCGCGAGGTCATCAAGATCGAGTCCGTCACCGGCCGGGTCGAGGGCGAGTTCGGCTATCTGCGCGTCTCGACCTTCAACGAGAACACCGGCCGCGAACTGAGCGAGACCATCGCCCGGCTCAAGACCGAGAACCCCGCCATCAAGGGCTATGTGCTGGACCTGCGCAACAACGGCGGCGGCCTGCTGGACGCGGCCATCGCCGTGTCCGACGCCTTCCTGGAACGCGGCGAGATCGTCAGCCAGCGCGGGCGCAAGGCCGATCAGATCCAGCGCTATTCCGCCCGACCGGGCGACCAGATCGGCGGCCTGCCGCTGGTGGTGCTGATCAACTATGGATCGGCCTCGGCCTCGGAGATCGTCGCCGGCGCCCTGAAGGATCATCAGCGGGCCACGCTGGTCGGACTGACCAGCTTCGGCAAGGGCTCGGTCCAGACCGTCATCCCCCTGCGCGGCGGCGCCGACGGGGCCCTGTCGATCACCACGGCGCGCTACTACACGCCGTCCGGCGCCTCGATCCAGAAGATCGGCGTCGAGCCGGATCTGGAAGTGTCGCGCTCGGCCGCCGAGGCCAAGATCGTGTCGCGGTCGAACTTCATCTATTCCGAGGCCGCCTACGCCACCGCCCTGGACTCGTCGATCGGGGCCGAGCGCAAGGGGCCGCACACGCCCCGCGAGGCGCCCGGCGAGACCTATGACGAGGACAAGGACTATCAGCTGGAGCGGGCCTTCGACGTGCTGCGCGCCGGCGGAAACCTGACCCAGCTGGCCGCCGCGCCGGAGGGCATCGTGGTGTCCGAGCCCGGCGCGACCCTGGCCGCGGTCGAGCCGGAGCCCGCGCCCGAGAACTAGGTCCGGGACGTCAAGGGGCGGGCGCCCATGCCTAACGGCGCGTTAGGGTTTCTTAACCGACGCCCGCCAGAGTGGCCCTTGAAGGAGTCCGCTTCGCGGACCCCCGCATCAAGCGTCCAGTTTGCCCATGTTCGCCAAACGCCAATCTGTCCTGGCCGCCACCGCCGCAATCCCCCCGGTGCGCCGGTCAATGCGTGAAAACCTCGCGCCCGCTGCCCGCTTCCTCAGCAAGCCGCCGGTCGCCGTCGCCGGCGCCGGGCTGATGCTGATGGGCGCGGCCGCCCTGTTCATCACCGTGCTGGGCGATCCCCGCGCCGGCGCCCCGTCGGCCCGCGCGGCGCTGAAGCGCGAAGCCCCCGTCGCCGCCCCGGTCCCCACCGGCCTCGAGGCCTTCTCCATGGGCGCCTATGGCTCCTGGCAGGATGTCGCGGCCGAAGGCGGGGCCGCCGATCCCGCCCTGTCCGGCGAGGCGGTCATCACCCTGCCGAACGGGGCCACCGTCTCCGGCAATGGCGCGCCGGTCACCGCGCCGCGCGTGACGGCCTCGCCCCTGCCGGCCGCCCCCCTCGCCGGGCTCAGCCAGCCGGGCCCCAACGGCCCCCTGCCGACCATCGCCTCGGACGGCCGCGTGCCGGCCCAGGCCTATGCCCGGCCCTTCCGCTCGAACGGCCGGCCCCGGGTGGCCCTGATCGTCGGCGGTCTCGGCCTGAACGCCGCCACCACCCGCGCCGCCATCGAACGCCTGCCCGCCGAGGTCACCCTGAGCTTCGTGCCCTATGCCGAGGGCCTGCAGACCTGGATCGACCTCGCCCGCGCCCAGGGCCATGAGGTCATGCTGGAAATGCCGATGGAGCCCACCGGCTATCCCGACAACGATCCGGGCCCCTACACCCTCCTGGCCTCGGGCCAGCCCGCCGACATCACGGCCAAGATGAACTGGCTGCTGGGCCGCGCCACCGGCTATTTCGGCGTCACCAACTACATGGGCGACCGGTTCGCCAACTCCGACGCCGGGATGAACGCCTTCCTCGGCATCCTGCGCCAGCGCGGCGTCGCCTTCCTCGACGACGGCTCGATGAGCCGCCGCCCGGGCGCCTGGGCTCGCGCCAGCGCCAACCGGGTCATCGACGAACAACAGACCCCCGCCGCCATCGTCGGGCAGCTGAATGCGCTGGAGGCCCTGGCCAAGGGCAATGGACAGGCCCTGGGCACGGGCTTCAGCTATCCGGTCACGGTCGAGGCCGTGGCCCGCTGGACCGCCGACCTCGACGCGCGGGGACTGCAGCTGGCGCCCGCCTCGGCGATGACGCAGCGGCCGGGAAGATAGGGACGAGGGATTAGGGATTAGGGATTAGGGATTAGGAAGCAGCCCTCCCCGGCTCCGTCCCGCGCCATAACCCCTTCCCTCCCTCATCCCTAATCCCTAATCCCTCATCCCTATGAAGGAACTCTCCCGCTACCGCCCGAATGTCGGCGTCGTGCTGTTCCATCCGGACGGCCGCGTCTGGTACGGGCGCCGGGCCGGGACCGGGGCCCCGCATAACTGGCAGTTCCCCCAGGGCGGCGTCGACGACGGCGAGGATCCGGAAACCGCCGCCCGCCGCGAACTGGCCGAGGAGACGGGCGTCGTCTCCGCCGAACTGATCGCCTCCACCGACGGCTGGATCGTCTACGACTTCCCCGAGGGCTATGGCGGCACGAAACAGGCGCGGGGATGGGCCGGGCAGAAGCAGCGCTGGTTCGCCTTCCGCTTCACCGGAGACGAGTCCGAGATCGACCTTGAGGCCCATGGCGAGATCGAGTTCGACGCCTGGCGCTGGGGCCCGCTCAGCGACGCCCCGGACCTGATCGTGCCGTTCAAGCGGGCGGTCTATGAACAGGTCGTGGCCGTGTTCGCGCCGCTGGTTGTCTAGGCCGCGGCGCAGCCCTGCGGATTGAACACCCGCGTCATCGACGCCGGATATTTCGCCAGCAGACGGGCCGGCCGGATCGGCCGGGCGACGAAGCCGCCGCCGCAGTTGGGGCAGACGCCCTTCAGCGCGCCGTCCACGCAGGCGGCGCAGAAGGTGCATTCGAAAGTGCAGATGCGGGCCTCGGCGCTGTCGAACGGCAGGTCGCGGTCGCAGCATTCGCAGTTGGGGCGCAGTTCGAGCATGGGAGCCTCCTCGCGGCGGAGGCTACACCGTCAGTGCGCCGGCGCCAGCCGCATCAGCACCAGACCCACGACGACGAGGCCGGCGGCCGTCACCCGCATTGGATGCACGCCCTCGTTCAGCCAGATGGCCCCGACCACGAAGGCGCCGACCGCGCCGATGCCGGTCCAGACGGTGTAGGCCGTGCCCAGCGGCAGGCTCTTCATAGACACCGACAGCAGGGCGAAACTCATCCCCATGGTCACGAAGGTGATCACGCTGGGCCACAGGCGGGTGAAGCCCGCCGACTGTTTCATGAAATACGCCCAGACGATTTCCAGCAGTCCGGCGATGATCAGATAGATCCAGGCCATGGGTGCGGCCCTCCTTGCAAAGGGCCGGGCCGTCCCGGACTTTGCCCGCGATAAAGGATCGCCGGGGCGAGGACGTGGCCTCGTCTGCAGGGGCTATCTAGGGCTTCCAACCGGGGGGTCAAGCACCGCCGATCTTGTCATCCCGGCCGCAGCGAAGCGGAGAGCCGGGACGGGACGAACTCCACAAATGAAAAATCCCGGGCAGCTCGAAGAGCTGAACCGGGATCCGGGTGGGATCAACCCTGCTCCCGGACAGGCTACGCCTTCCGGGAGCAGGATGGTTGGGGAGGGCGCGTCCCGGATCGCGGCTGCGCCGCGTCCGGGATGACAAGGGCTTGAAGGCCTACGCCGCGGCCACTTCCGAGGCCTGTTCGGCCAGGATGGTCAGGCCGGCCGGGGTCACGTCGGCGAAGCCGCCGTGGACCTCGAACTGGCGCCGCGAGACGCCGTCGATGACCGTGACCACGCCTTCGCGCAGGGCGGTCATGAAGGGGGCGTGGTCGGCGAGGACGCCGAAATCGCCCTCGACGCCGGGCGCATCGACCTGGTCGACGAGGCCGTTGAAGACCTCGCGCTCAGGCGAGACGAGGGAGAATGAGAGTTTGGACGCCATGTTCAGGCCTTTCCGGGGAAGTGAGTGTAGGCGATCGGACCGTGTCGAGACTGCATCGCCCGGACGGTCAAACCGAGGCGCTCGCTCTGCTCACCGCTGTCGTCGATGATCAGAAGCTCGTCGTAGGGGCAGACCTGATAGCCGTTCCCGGTGCCGCAGGTCGTATTGAGTTCAAGGTCGATATCCTTACGCGACCCGATGACTCCGGCTCTCATGCCTTCGCCGACGTTGAGCGCGTCTGGACCGAGATAGACAACAGTGCATGAGCCGGGAGCAGGCCCCGCGACGGCGACGACAGCGTCCGCTCCGCGCCACGAATATCCTTGCCGCTGAAGATCCATTTCGCCGTCCGGCAAAGGATTGGCGATCGGTCTGGCCCCGATCGCTCGGGCGGCCGCCGCCATTTCTACGCCCTCCACGGCGACGTTAACGCAGAGATCTCGCACCAAGATCATGGCGGCGAACTGCTCCTCCGCGTGCGGACGCTCCTGCGCGGACGCGGGGGGTGCGGCGACCGCGACAGCCGATGCGGCCAGGACCAGAAAGTGGCCCCAGCCTTTCATCAGGCCGCCTCGGCGGCGAGCTTCTGGGCCTTCTCGACGGCTTCCTCGATGGCGCCGACCATGTAGAAGGCCGCTTCCGGAAGGTGGTCGTATTCGCCGGCGACGATGCCCTTGAACGATCGGATCGTGTCTTCCAGCGAGACGAATTTGCCCGGGGAGTTGGTGAACTGCTCGGCCACGAAGAACGGCTGCGACAGGAAGCGGCTGATCTTGCGGGCGCGCGACACGATCAGCTTGTCCTCTTCCGACAGCTCATCCATGCCCAGGATGGCGATGATGTCCTTGAGCGACTTGTACTGCTGCAGCACTTCCTGGACCGAACGGGCCACGCGGTAGTGCTCCTCGCCGATGACCAGCGGGTCCATGATCCGCGAGGTCGAGTCCAGCGGGTCCACGGCCGGGAAGATGGCCTGGGCGGCGATGTCGCGGTTCAGAACCGTGGTCGCGTCCAGGTGGGCGAAGGAGGCGGCGGGGGCCGGGTCGGTGAGGTCGTCGGCGGGGACGTAGATGGCCTGGACCGAGGTGATCGAGCCCTTCCTGGTCGAGGTGATCCGCTCCTGAAGGTTGCCCATCTCGGTGGCCAGGGTCGGCTGATAGCCCACGGCCGAGGGGATGCGGCCCAGCAGGGCGGACACTTCCGAACCCGCCTGGGTGAAGCGGAAGATGTTGTCGACGAACAGCAGGACGTCCTTGCCCTCTTCGTCGCGGAAATATTCGGCCTGGGCCAGGCCGGTCAGGGCGACGCGGGCGCGGGCGCCGGGAGGCTCGTTCATCTGGCCGTAGACGAGGGCGCATTTCGAACCCTCGGTCGAGCCGCCGTTCTTGGCCGGGTCCACGTTGACGTTGGACTCGATCATCTCGTGATACAGGTCGTTGCCCTCGCGGGTGCGTTCACCCACGCCGGCCAGCACCGAATAGCCGCCGTAGGCCTTGGCGATGTTGTTGATCAGCTCCTGCATGGTCACGGTCTTGCCCACGCCGGCGCCGCCGAACAGGCCGACCTTGCCGCCCTTGGTGTAGGGGCACATCAGGTCGATGACCTTGATCCCGGTGACGAGGATTTCCGACGAGGTCGACTGCTCCTCGAAGCTCGGGGCCTCGCGGTGGATCGGGCGGTACATGGTGGTCTTGATCGGGCCCTGTTCGTCGATCGGCGCGCCGACGACGTTCATGATGCGGCCGAGCGTGCCGGGTCCGACCGGGGCCAGGATCGAGGTGCCGGTGTCGGTCACCGGCTGGCCGCGGGTCAGGCCTTCCGAGGTGTCCATGGCGATGGTGCGGACCATGTTCTCGCCGAGGTGCTGGGCGACCTCGAGCACGAGGGTGAACGGCTTGCCGGTCTTCTGGTCGACGTTCTGGGTCTCCAGGGCGTTCAGGATCGCGGGCAGCTGGCCCTCGAACTCGACGTCGACGACGGCGCCGATGACCTGGGCGATCCGGCCCACGCCGGTGCCGGCCGTATAGGCGGCGTTGCCGGTGGAGGCGGCGGCTGCGGGCGCCTTGGGAGCGGCCGGCTTGCGGGCGGGTTTCTTGGCGGTGGTGTCGGTCATCGGTTCGTTCCGTTCGGAAGGTCGTGCTTGGCGTGTCTGTGCGGGGGTCGGATCAGAGGGCTTCGGCGCCGGCGATGATCTCGATCAGTTCGGTGGTGATCTGGGCCTGGCGTTTGCGGTTGTACTGCAGGGTCAGGCTGTTGATCAGGTCGCCCGCATTGCGCGTGGCGTTGTCCATGGCGCCCATCTGGGCCCCGAAGAAGCTGGCCTGGTTCTCGTACAGGGCGGCCAGCACCTGGGTGGTGATGTTGCGCGGCAGCAGGGTCTCGAGAATCTCTTCCTCGGAGGGCTCGTACTCGTAGGTCGCGCCGTTCAGGTCGATCGGGGCGGCGTCGCCGTCGACGACCGCCGGGATCAGCTGTTTCGGGGTCGGCACCTGGGCGATGACCGACTGGAAGCGGCTGTAGAACAAGGTCACGACGTCGGCGTGGCCGGCCTCGAACTCTTCGGCGATCAGCCGGGCGATCGGCTCCGCCGCCGGCAGCCCAATGACCTTGTGGTCGCTCATCTCGAAGGTCTTCACCAGCTTGTCGCCGTACAGGCGGGACAGGCCGTCGCGGGACTTGCGGCCCACGGCGATGATGCGGACGTCCTTGCCGGCGCTGACCAGGCTGTTGATCCGCTCGCGCGCGGCCCGGATGACGTTGGTGTTGAACCCGCCGGCCAGACCCTTGTCGCCGGTGGCGACGACGATCAGATGTTTCTTGTCCGACCCGGTGCCGGCCAGCAGTTTCGGCGCGCCGTCGCCGGACACGCCGGCCGCCAGATTGGCGATCACGGCGGCCATCTTCTTCGCATAGGGACGGGCGCTTTCAGCCTGGTCCTGGGCGCGCTTCAGCTTGGCCGCGGCGACCATGTTCAGGGCTTTCGTGATCTTCTGCGTGGACTTCACGCTTCCGATCCGATTGCGCATTTCCTTGAGGCTGGCCATCCGGCGCTACTTTCTCGCTATCCGGTCCGGTCTCAGGCGAACGTCTTGAGGAAGGCGTCCAGCACCGACTTCAGCTCGGCTTCGAGCTCGGCGGTGAGGTCCTTCTTGGCGCGGATGCCGTCCAGCAGGCCGGCGTTCGACGACTTGATGCGGGCCAGCAGCTCGCTCTCGAAGCGGCCGATGTCGCCCACCGCGATGCCGTCCAGATAGCCGCGCGTGCCGGCGTAGACCGAGACGACCTGCTCTTCCATGGTCAGCGGGCTGTACTGCGGCTGCTTCAGCAACTCGGTCAGGCGCGCGCCCCGGGCCAGCAGCTTCTGGGTCGAGGCGTCGAGGTCCGAGCCGAATTTCGCGAAGGCGGCCATTTCCCGGTACTGGGCCAGCTCGCCCTTGATCGAGCCGGCGACCTTCTTCATCGCCTTGGTCTGGGCCGAGGAGCCCACGCGCGACACGGAGATGCCGACGTTCACGGCCGGGCGGATGCCCTGGTAGAACAGGTCGGACTCGAGGAAGATCTGGCCGTCGGTGATCGAGATCACGTTCGTCGGGATGTAGGCCGAAACGTCGTTGGCCTGGGTCTCGATCAGCGGCAGGGCGGTCATCGAGCCCGAGCCATAGTCGGCGTTCAGCTTGGCCGAACGCTCCAGCAGGCGGCTGTGCAGATAGAAGACGTCGCCCGGATAGGCTTCGCGGCCCGGCGGACGGCGCAGCAGCAGGGACATCTGGCGATACGCGACAGCTTGCTTCGACAGATCGTCATAGACGATCAGGGCGTGCATGCCGTTGTCGCGGAAGAACTCGCCCATGGCCGTGCCCGAGAACGGGGCCAGGAACTGCAGCGGGGCCGGCTCCGAGGCCGTGGCGGCGACGACGATGGTGTAGTCCAGGGCGCCGCGCTCCTCGAGCGTCTTGACGATCTGGGCCACGGTCGAGCGCTTCTGGCCGATGGCGACGTAGATGCAGTACAGCTTCTCGCCTTCGCTGGTGGCGGCGGCGTTGGTGCTCTTCTGGTTCAGGATGGTGTCGATGGCGACGGCGGTCTTGCCGACCTGACGGTCGCCAATGATCAGCTCGCGCTGGCCGCGGCCGATCGGGATCAGGGTGTCGATGGCCTTCAGGCCGGTCTGCATCGGTTCATGCACCGACTTCCGCGGGATGATGCCCGGCGCCTTGACGTCGACGCGGCGACGCTCGGTGAACTGGATCGGGCCCTTGCCGTCGATCGGCTCGCCCAGCGGGTTGACGACGCGGCCCAGCAGGCCCTTGCCGACCGGAACGTCCACGATCTCGCCCAGACGGCGGACCTCGTCGCCCTCGGCGATCTGGTTGTCCTGGCCGAAGATCACGGCGCCGACGTTGTCGCGCTCGAGGTTCAGGGCCATGCCCTTCACGCCGGCTTTCGGGAACTCGATCATCTCGCCGGCCTGGACATTGTCCAGACCGTGGATGCGGGCGATTCCGTCGCCGACCGACAGCACCTGGCCGACGTCGGACACGTCGGCTTCAACGCCGAAATTGGCGATCTGCGACTTGAGGATAGCCGAGATTTCGGCGGCGCGGATGTCCATGACAGGCTCTCTGTTATCGTCTTGTCAGCGCGGCCCCGTCGGAGCCGCGAGCGTTGGGGTCAGGCCCGTTTGAGGGCGAACTTCATCTGGTCGAGCTTGGTCTTCAGCGAGGCGTCGAACAGTTTCGAGCCGACCTTGACCTTCAGGCCGCCCAGGATCGACGGATCGACGCGGGCGGTCATCTCCGGATCCTTGCCCAGCGAGGTGCGGAGCGCGGTCTGGATGGATTTCATCTGGGCGGCGGTCAGGGCCTGGGCCGAAACGACCTCGGCGGCGACGACGCCCGTCTTCTTGGCATACAGCGCCTCGAAGCCCGCGATCACGCCCGGCAGGTCGCGCGAGCGGCCGTTCTGGGCCAGCAGGCCGAGGAAATTCTTCGTCACGCCATTGAATTTCGCCTTGTCGGCGATGGCGACCAGGCCCTTTTGCTGGTCCTCGGCGGCGATGACCGGCGACTGGGCCAGCCGGCGCAGGTCGGCGCTCTCGTTCCACGCGGCCCGCAGTGCGGCCAGATCGGCGCGCACGGCGTTCAGGGCGCCTGTCTCGTCAGAGAGGTCGAACAGCGCCTGTGCGTAGCGCTTGCCGACTTCCGTCGTCCTGTAATCGTCAGCCACTTATAAGGTCCGCGCGGGTTAGCGTTCGGGTTTGCGACCGGCGGCGGGGTGCGCACCGATCAAAGGCCTGAAATGCTTGAAGAAAGCACGCCGGGGACGCGTCTTGCAACGCGCCCTCCGGCTCAGCCGGGCGCCTGATAGCACTCATACCGGGGCGCCGCAACCGAGGCGGGCCCAGATGAGTCGTCGGATTGCCGCACCCCGGTCAGTGGGCGACGCGCTTGCCGCGAGGGACAAGGTGCATGATCGCCACGATGACGCCCCCCACCACCAGGCCGACGACCGCCGAGGCGGCCGCCGTCGCCACCCAGCCCGTCACGGGACCGATGAGCGGGACGCGCCCGGCCGCCTGTCCCAGACTCGCGACCAGGTCCGGCACGGCGTCGAGATGGTATTCATGCAGGCCGTGGACCAGAATTCCTCCGCCGACCCACAGCATGGCCAGGGTGCCGATCGTCGCCAGCCCGGTCAGCACGACGGGCATGGCCTTGACCATGCCCCGGCCCAGGGCGCGCGCCGGAGCCGAAGTGCGCTCGGCCAGATGCAGGCCGATATCGTCCATCTTCACGATCAGCGCTACAGCGCCATAGACCGCTCCGGTGATCAACAATCCGACCAGGGCCAGGGCCGCCGCCTGGGTCGCCAGCGGCCGTTCAGCCAGGTCGGCCAGGGCGATGGCGGTGATCTCGGCCGAGAGGATCAGGTCGGTGCGGATCGCCGAGCCGACCATTTTCTTTTCCTGTTCCCGGGACGACAGGGCCAGGGCCTCTGTCGGGATATCGCCATCTCGGTGACCCGCCAGCTTCTCCCACAGCTTCTCGCACGCCTCGAAACAGAGATAGGCGCCCCCGGCCATCAGGAGCGGCGTCAGCGCCCAGGGCGCGAAGGCGCTGATCAGCAGGGCCCCGGGCAGGAGGATCAGGAATTTGTTCTTCAACGAACCGATGGCGATCTTGCCGATGATGGGCAGTTCGCGGGCGGGCGAGAAGCCCATGGCGTAACCCGGCGTCACCGCGGCGTCGTCGACCACCACGCCGGCGGCCTTGACGCTGGCGCGGCCGGCGGCGGCGGAGACGTCGTCCACCGAGGCCGCCGCCATTTTGGCGATCGTGGCGACGTCGTCGAGAAGGGCGGCTAGACCTGAGGGCACGCTTCACCTGATAACGAATGCAGTTCTTCCTTGGCTAGGCGAGGCCGCGAGCCGGGTCCAGAGGCGCGATCGAGCGCGGCGCCCTGCCGCGCCCCGCTGCGGTGAAAAATTCTGGCGCGGTCTCCCCGGCTGGCCTATCCGGGGTTCATGACCGAAATCGTCGCACTGCTATCCGATCCCGCCGCCTGGGCCGCCCTTGTCACCTTGATCGTGATGGAGGTGGTGCTGGGGATCGACAACCTGATCTTCATCTCCATCCTCTCGAACAAGCTGCCGCCCGAGCACCGCTCGCGGGTCCGCCGCATCGGCATCTCCCTGGCCCTGATCATGCGTCTGGCCCTCCTGTCGATGATCGCCTGGATCGTCAGCCTGACCGCCCCCGTCTTCACCGTCATGGACAACGCCTTCTCATGGAAGGACATGATCCTGATCGCCGGCGGCCTGTTCCTGCTCTGGAAGGCGACCAAGGAAATCCACCACAGCGTGGATCCCACGAAGAGCGACGACATGCTGGAGAAGGACAAGACCGAGATGGTCATCTCCAATGTCGGCTCGGCCATCTTCCAGATCATCCTGCTGGACCTGGTCTTCTCGATCGACTCCATCCTGACCGCGGTCGGCATGACCGATCACCTGCCAATCATGGTCGTGGCCGTGCTGGTCGCCGTCACGGTCATGCTGCTGGCGGCCGATCCGCTGGCGAATTTCATCAACGAGAACCCGACCGTCGTCATGCTGGCGCTCGGCTTCCTGCTGATGATCGGCATGGTGCTGATCGCCGAGGGCTTCGGCGCGCATGTGCCCAAGGGCTATATCTACGCCGCCATGGCCTTCTCGGCCGGGGTCGAGGTGCTGAACATGTGGAGCCGCAAGGCCTCCGAGAAGAAGCAGGCCGCCCTCGCGGAACGGCAGGCGGCGTTGAACAAGGCCGAGACGGCCGAACCGGGAGTCTGACCATGCGGGGGGCCGTCCTCCTTCTCGCTGCGCTGCTGACGCCCTTGCCGGCGGCGGCGCAGTCGACGGTCCCGCCGGTCCCCATAGAGGCCTCCGCGCCGGCCCCGATCCCGGTCTACGGGTTCGAGATTGTCCGGGCGTATCCCCACGACCCCGGCGCCTTCACCCAGGGGCTGGAGTTCCGCAACGGCGAGTTGCTGGAAAGCACGGGCCGTTCTCCCTCGACCGTGCGACGGGTGCGGCTGGAAGACGGGGCGGTGATACAGAAACGCGAACTGGATCCGGCCTTGTTCGGCGAAGGGCTGACCGCCTTCGGCGACCGCGTCCTGACCCTGACATGGAAGGGCGGCCAGGGTTTCGTCTGGGACCCGGCGACGCTCGAGCCCCGCGGCGAGTTCGCCTATGCCGGCGAAGGCTGGGGCCTGACCCATGACGCGACGCGGCTGATCCTGTCCGACGGCACAGCCGCGCTGCGCTTCCTTGATCCGCGGACCTTCGCGGAAACGGGCCGGGTCCCGGTCACCGTCCAGGGCCGGCCGCTGCGCCAGATCAACGAGCTGGAATGGGTCGAGGGCGAGGTCTTCGCCAATGTCTGGCAGACCGACTTCATCGTCCGCATCGATCCGGCGACGGGCGTGGTGAAGGGCGTCATCGACCTGACCGGCCTGATGCCGGACCGGTCCGGGCTCGATCCGACCGATGCGGTCCTCAACGGCATCGCCTGGGACGCGGAGGGCCGCCGCCTGTTCGTCACCGGCAAGAACTGGCCGAAACTGTTCGAGATCCGGCTGACGGGACCGCGCTAGTCCTCTCCCTCCCCTTCATGGGGAGGGTGGTCGCGCAGCGACCGGGTGGGGAATTTCAGACGCACCCCACCCTGTCGTCGCTCCGCGCCGACATCCCTCCCCATGAAGGGGAGGGAGAACGCAGCTACAGAAAACTGTACGGGTCCACGTCGACGCTGAGCCGCACCGACCCCGGAACCTTCACCCGCGCCAGCCAGGCCCGCAGGAAGCCCTGCAGGTCGACGTCGCGATCCGCGCGGACCAGCAGCCGCTTGCGCCGCCGCCCCCGCACCAGGGCCAGCGGCGCGTCGGCGGGACCATAGACCTCCAGCCGTCCGGCGTTGGGGATGTTCTCGGCCAGGTCGCGGGCGACCTTCTCGACCGCCATGGCGTTCTCGCTCGACAGGATGATGGCCGCCAGCCGGCCGTGCGGCGGCAGGGAGGCCGCCTCGCGCTCGGCCATCTCGGCCGCGACGAAGGCGTCGCGGTCGCCCGCGGCCAGCGCCATCAGCACCGGATGCTCGGGCGTCCAGGTCTGCAGGATGGCCCGGCCCGGCTTGTCGGCCCGCCCCGCCCGGCCCGTGGCCTGGGTCAGCAGCTGGAAGGTGCGCTCGGCCGCGCGCAGGTCGCCGCCGCGCAGGCCCAGGTCGGCGTCCACCACCCCGACCAGGGTCAGGTGCGGGAAGTTGTGGCCCTTGGCCGCCGCCTGGGTGGCCACAAGGATGTCGATCTCTCCGTCGGCCATGCGCTGGATCAGCGCCCGCGCGGATTTCGCGTCCGGCGCCGTGTCGCTGCTGAACACCGCGGTGCGCGCCTGCGGGAACAGCTGGCGCACCTCCTCCTCGACGCGTTCGACCCCCGGCCCGACCGAGACCAGCGAATCCTCGGCCCCGCAGGCGGGGCAGTGTTTCGGCCGCAGCATGGAGAAGCCGGTCAGATGGCAGATCAGCCGGCCGGTGTAGCGATGCTCGACCAGCCAGCTGTCGGTATCGGGCGCGGTCAGGCGATGGCCGCAGACCCGGCACAGCACCACCGGCGCATAGCCGCGCCGGTTCAGGAACAGCAGGGTCTGCTCGCCGCGCAGCAGCGTCTCGCCGATGGCCTCGCGCAGGGGCTGGGACAGCCAGGTCTGGGGATCAGGCGGGGTCTGGCGCAGGTCCAGCAGGGACACGTCCGGCAGCACGGCCGCCCCGTGCCGCGCCGCCAGCTTGAGCCAGCCGTAACGGCCCTGATGGGCGTTCCACAGCGTCTCCAGCGACGGCGTGGCCGAGGCCAGCACCACCGTCGCCCCCTCGATCCGCGCCCGCGCCACGGCCAGGTCGCGGCCGTGATAGACCAGCCCCTCCTCCTGTTTGAACGAGCCGTCGTGCTCCTCATCGACCACCACCAGCCGCAGGTTGGCGTAGGGCAGGAACAGGGCCGAGCGGGCGCCGACCACGATGTTGCAGCGCCCGGCGATCACCGCCTCCCACACCTGCCGCCGGCGCGGCGGGGCGACGCCCGAATGCCATTCCGCCGGGGCCGCGCCGAAGCGGTCGGTGATGCGGGAGATCAGGGCCTGGGTCAGGGCGATCTCGGGCAGCAGGATCAATATCTGCGCCGCCGGATCGGCCTTCAGCGTCCGCGCCGCCGCCTCCAGATAGGCCTCGGTCTTGCCCGAGCCGGTGACCCCGTCCAGCAGGAAGGGGGCGAAGCCGCCCTTCGCGGTCGCCTCGGCCATCTCATGCGCCGCCGCCGCCTGATCGGCGTTCAGCGTCGCCGGGGCGTGATCCGGGTCGGGGGCGTCGAAGGCGGCGACCGCCTCGATCTCGATGACCTCCAGCACGCCCTCGTCGACCAGCCCCTTGACGACGCCCGACGACACGCCCGCCGCCCGGGCCAGATCGGGCCCCGGCATGGACCGCTGGCCCAGGGCCTCCAGCACCGCCGTCCGCGCCGCCGTCGGTCTGGCGGAAGCCTTGTCGCCGACCCGCCGCACCCGCCGTTCAGGCCGGGGTTTCGGCGCGCGCAGGCCCTTCAGCGCCGTCGCCGCCATCTCGCCCGGCGCGCTCAGCGTCCAGCGGGCGGCCCATTCGACGAAGTCCACGGTCTTTTCGGGCAGGCGCGGATCGTCCAGCACATGGTCGATGGCCTTCAGCCGCCGGTTCGAGCCCGTCGTCTCGCGCGCCTCCGAGACGATGCCCCGCATCAGCCGCGGCCCCAGCGGCACGGCGACCTGGTCCCCGCGCGCGACGTCCAGCCCCTCGGGGACCTCGTAGTCGAAGGCCTCGGGCACCGGCAGGGGAATGAGGACGCTGGCGACTTTCACCGGGCAGCCCGCTCCGCTAGAGAGACTGGCATGAAACTCTTCCTCGACACAGCCGACGTCGCCGTCATCAGGGACATGGTCCCCACCGGCATGGTGGACGGCGTCACCACCAATCCCTCGCTGATCGCCAAATCCGGTCGCAACATCGCCGAGGTCATCGCCGAGATTTGCGCCCTCGTCGAGGGGCCCATCTCCGCCGAGGCCGTGGCGACCGATTTCGAGACCATGGTGAAGGAGGGCGACAAGCTGGCCGCCATCGCTCCGAACGTGGTGGTGAAACTGCCCCTGACCTGGGACGGACTGCGCGCCGCGCGCGCCTTCGCCGACAAGGGGATCAGGACCAATGTCACCCTGTGCTTCTCGGCCGCCCAGGCCATGCTGGCCGCCAAGGCCGGCGCCACCTTCATCTCGCCCTTCGTCGGCCGGCTGGAAGACCACGGCGCCGACGGCATCGGCCTGCTGGAGGAAATCCGGGTCCTGTACGACGTGCACGGCTTCGACACGCAGATTCTGGCCGCCAGCCTGCGCAATCCGAACCATGTCAGCGCCGCCGCCGTGGCCGGGGCCGACGCCGCGACCATCCCCGCTGACGTTTTCAAGGCCCTGGTCAAACACCCGTTAACCGACAAGGGGCTTGATGCTTTCCTGGCGGACTGGGGCAAGACCGGCCAGTCCATTCTGTAGCTGTGCCTCGAGGAGAGGTTTGTGAGCGTTTCGCCTGACCTCTCGACCAAGCCGGCAGAGCCTCACTGGCCGGAAATCCGCGCCTGGCTGCAGACCAACGCCCAGATCCTGCTGGACGATCGCTCCCTGCTGGAGGAGATCGGGCTCAAGCCCCATGGCCGCAATGTCGTCGAGTTCGGCCGCGCCGCCCTGACCCGGCTGGAAGAGGCCGCCGAGCGCGAGGCCGACGCTCGCAAGCGCATCGAATCCATCGCCCGCGCCAATTTCGCCGCCCAGACCCAGACCCATGTCGCCGCCCTCGACCTGATGGAGGCGCGCAACGCCTCCGATCTGGCCCGCCGTCTCGACGCCGTGGCGCAGGGCCGGTTCGGCCTCGCCGGGGCCGCCATCGCCATGGAGAAGCCGGGCGGCGTGCCCTTCGGCTGGCGCGGGCTCGAGGCCGGCGGGGTCGACGCCCTGCTGGGCGACCACGGCCTGACCTGGCTGGGCCCCAATTTCGACGGGCTCAACCTGTTCGGCGCGGCCGAGACCGGGGTGAAGTCGGTCGCCCTGATCCGCATGGCCCCGCAGTTCCCCGGCACCGGAGCTCCGGCGCGCCACGCCATCTGCGCCTTCGGCTCGCCCGAGCCGGACGGCTTCGCCCCGACCATGGGCTGCGAGCTGGTGGCCTTCATCGCCCGGGTGGTGGAACGGACCGCCGAACGATGGCCGATTCTCAGCTGACCGTTCCCGGCCTGTCCGCGGACCAGGCCCTCTCGGCCTGGCTGGAGCATCTGGCCCACGAACGCCGGCTGGCGGCCAATACGCTGGAAGCCTACGGCCGCATCGGCCGGGGCTATCTCGCCTTCCTGCAACGCCACCGCGGCGAGCCGCAGCGGCTGGCCGATCTGGGAACCGTCACCGCCGCCGAGGTCCGCGCCCATCTGGCCGAACGGCGCGGCGGGGACCATCCGCTGGCGGCGCGATCCATCAGCCAGACCCTGTCGGCGATCCGCGCCTTTCACGCCTTCCTCGACCGCCGCTGCGCCACGCCCGCGCCGCAGCTGGCCCTGGTGCGGGGCCCCCGCATCAAGCCGTCCCTGCCCCGGCCCGTCAGCGAGGATCAGGCGCGCGGCCTGATGCAGGAGCCGGAAACCGACCCCGACGCCGAACCGTGGGAGGCCGCGCGCGACCGCGCCGTCCTGACCCTGCTGTACGGCTGCGGCCTGCGGATATCCGAAGCCCTGTCACTGACGTTCGCCGACACGCCTCTGCCGGAGACGTTGCGCATCACCGGCAAGGGCGGCAAGACCCGGATGGCTCCGGTCCTGCCGGCCGTGCGGGCGGCCGTGGACGCCTGGCTGGCGGTTCAGCCGTTTGCGCTGGCGCCCGGCGACGCCCTGTTCCGCGCCCGCCGCGGGGGGCCGCTGACGCCCCGGCACGTTCAGGCCACCGTCCAGCGGCTGCGCGGGCGGCTGGGCCTGCCCGCCTCGACGACGCCCCACGCCCTGAGGCACAGCTTCGCCACCCACCTGCTGGGCGCCGGGGCGGACTTGCGGGCCATCCAGGAACTGCTGGGCCACGCCAGCCTGTCGACGACGCAGAAATACACCGCCGTCGACGCCCAACACCTGCTGGCGGCCTATTCCGCCGCCCATCCGCGCCACTGACCACGGCGGGCTGGTCAGGGTCGTCCGGCCGCGCCTACAGTGACGGTCCATCCGCCAGGGAGACGGCGCGAGAGGTGACTGAATGACAGGCCTTGACCGTCGCGTCTTGCTGGCAGGGCTCGGGGCCCTCGGCCTTCCCGCCGGCCCCGCCGCCGCGCAGGACCCCGTCGGACCGCTGATCGAGGACCGGCCGATCCAGTTGCTGAGCAACCTGTTCACGCGCGTCGGCGCCGCGGTCTTCATCGACGGGCACGGGCCGTTCACCTTCGTGATCGACACCGGGGCGGGCACGACCTCGATCGCGGACACCCTGGCGGATCAGTTGGCCCTGCCTCCGCTGCAGTCCGTACTGGTTCACGGAATCACCGAAGCCAGGGTTACGCGCAGCGTGGCGATCAACCGGCTGCAGCTCAGCGGACTGGGATTCCGCAACCTCGCCTGCCCGGTCTTTCCGCGAGATCAGCTGGCCGCGGACGGTCTGATCGGTCTGGACGTGCTGGATCGTTTCCGATTGAAATTCAACGTCTCGCGCCGCACGGCCAGCCTGAATGTGCGGGGCGTCAGCGTCCGTATGGGCGGCGACATGGTCACCGGGTCGCGCCTGCGCCGCGAGGGCATCCGCTCCGTTCGCGGCCGCTTCGGCCAGATGATCATGACCCAGATTCTCGTGGATGGTCAGCCGACGGCGGCCTTCATCGACAGCGGGGCGCAATATTCGATCGGCAATCTGGCGCTGCGGCGCGCGGTCTCGGCCCGTCGCCGCGACGGCGGCCGGGCGGCCCGCGAGGTGCCGATCTACGGCGTCACCGGTCAGAGCCTCAGCGCGGACCTGGCGATGGTCGACGATCTCAGGTTCGGACCGCAGCGCCTGGGGGCCACGCCGATGCTGTTCGCCGACCTGCACTGTTTCGAGACCCTGGGTCTGTCGGGCCGGCCGTCCATGCTGATCGGCGCCGACCTGCTGGGCCGGTTCCGCGAGGTCACCCTGGACTTCCCGGGCAATACGGTGGTCTTTTCGGGCCTCCGCCGTCAGACCGACCGCAGGCTCGAAATTCCCGGCGTCTGAAGCGCGCGCCCCGTGATCAGGCCTGCATCGTCCAGCCTTCAACGCCCATGGCCGCCTGTTTGACAGCTTCCGAGCGCGTCGGATGCGGATGGCAGATGCGGGCGATGTCTTCCGACGACCCGCCGAAGGCCATGGCCACGCAGGCCTCGCCGATCATCTCGCCGGCCTGCGGACCCAGGATATGGACCCCCAGAATCCGGTCGGTCGCGGCGTCCGCCAGCACCTTGGCGAAGCCCTCGGTCTCATGGTTGATCTTGGCGCGCGAATTGGCGGCGAAGGGGAATTTTCCGACCTTGTAGGCGACGCCGTCGGCCTTCAACTGGTCCTCGGTCTTGCCGACCCAGGCCACTTCCGGGGCGGTGTAGACCACGCTGGGCACCAGATTGTAGTCGACGTGCCCGGCCTTGCCCGCGATCAGCTCGATCACGGCCACGGCGTCTTCCTCGGCCTTGTGCGCCAGCATCGGGCCGTAGGTGACGTCGCCGATCGTCCACACGCCGTCGGCGACCTTGAAGTGGTCATTGGCGAGGAAGCCGCGCTTGTCCGTCTCGACCCCGACCGTCTCGAGTCCCAGACCCCCGGTGTACGGACGCCGGCCGATGGCGACGAGAACGACGTCGCCCTTCAGGGTTTCCGTCGGTCCGCCGGCGGCCGGCTCGACGGTCAGCTCGACCCCGTCCTTGCCCGACTTCGCCGCCGTGACCTTCGACCCGAGCCTGAAGGTCATGCCCTGTTTGGTCAGGACGCGCTGGAAGGCGGTGGCCAGGTCCCTGTCCATGCCGGGCGTGATGCGGTCGAGGTATTCGACCACCGTCACCTGCGCCCCCAGACGGCGCCAGACCGATCCCAGCTCCAGGCCGATGATGCCGGCGCCGATCACGATCAGGTGCTTCGGCACGGCCGGCAGCGACAGGGCCCCGGTCGAATCCACGACCTTGTCCGCTTCGAAGGCCACGCCCGGCAGCGGCGTCGGCTCCGAACCCGTGGCGATGACGATGTCCTTCGCCGTCAGGATCGTCTTCGAGCCGTCGGCGGCCGTCACCTCGACCTGACCCTTGCCGACGATGCGGCCCCGGCCCTTGATCCAGTCGGCCTTGTTCTTCTTGAACAGGAATTCGATGCCCTTGGTCAGGGCGGTCACGCTGTCCTGCTTCTGGCCCATCATCTGGCCGAGATTCAGTTTCGGCGTCCCGACCTCGATCCCGAGCGTCGGAAACTCCTTCGTGGCCGTCTCGAACAGTTCCGACGCGTGCAGCAGGGCCTTGGACGGCATGCAGCCGACGTTCAGACAGGTTCCGCCGAGGGTCTCGCGCATCTCGATGCAGGCGGCCTTCAGCCCCAGCTGGCCGGCCCGGATGGCCGCATTGTAGCCGCCCGGTCCGCCGCCGATGATGACGACGTCATAGGTGCTGGGGGAAGCGGCTTCGGCCATGGGGTCTCTCGTGTCTGTGGTGGGCGCGGGGAGGCGCGCGGAACCTGACGGCGCCGCCCGCGAGCGTCAACCGCGGCGCCGCATATAGGTGCGACGGCCCCGATCCGACAGACGTCAGAAATTCAGCTGGCCGGCCGTCCGCTTGCGCCGGATGCGCCGGCTGGCCACCGCCACCAGCACGCCCAGCAGGAACAGGGCGCCGAGGACCAGCCACACCGGTTCGACCGGCATGCCCGGAAGGGTCTCGGGCGCCGCCATGGTCGTGGGTCCGCCGGAGCGGGCGGCGGCGTCGCCCCCCTGCCGGTCAATGGCCAGCCGCAGGACGACGTCCGCGGCGAAGGCGAGGAAATAGGCCACGGCCGCCTTCGCATTCCCGGCCCCGAGCATCAGCGCCGCGATGACATAGAGGCCGACCGCCCCGGCCCACAGCGTCCACACCGGCAGGAAACCGAACAGCTCGCCGCCCGATGAGGCCTCCGCCCCGGCCCGCGCGAGGGCCGCATCGGGCGCCGCGCCCTGGATCAGCGGAGAGAGGAACGGCCAGGCCAGCCATCCGGCATAGCCGAGCACCGCCAGCATCACGATCAAGCGCAACAGCTTCATTTCGAGCCTCCCAACTCCCGTTAACCTTACACCGGTCCGTGGAGCCGGCGAAAGGGGGCCGGGGGTCAGCTCGCGTTGGGCAGGGTGATGGAGACCTCGGCGCCCTCGCCCGGGGCGCTGTCGATCGACAGGACGCCACCCGACTGGCGCGAAAAGGCATAGGCCTGCGACAGGCCGAGACCCGCCGCGCCGTCGCGGGTGGTGAAGAAGGGCTCGACCGCGCGGGCGGCCAGGTCGCGGTCCATGCCCGGGCCGCTGTCGCGGACGCTCAGGCGGACTCCGCCCTCCAGCAGGACCTCCAGCCGCACGGCGACCGAGCCCTGACCGGCCACGGCGTCGACGGCGTTGCGCGTCAGGCTGTTGACCGCCCCTTCGAAGGCGACGGGATCCAGCCGCACCGGGGCGTCCCCGGACGGTCCCTCGATCATCAGATCGACGCCCGGCCCGGCCATGGCCCGCAGCCGGCCTTCCATGCCGCGCAACAGAACGCCGGCGTCGAGCACGCGCAGGACGGGTTCGTCGTCGCCCTGCGAGAAGGCGGTCAGACGGCGCGTCAGCAGCTCGCCCTTCTGGCCGGCCGCCAGCGCCGCCTGACCGATGCGGCGCACGCGGACGGGGTCGTCGGCCTGGCGCAGCATCATGTCCAGGGCCCCGGTCATGACGCCCAGCAGGGCGTTGAAATCGTGCGCCAGACCACCGGTCAGGCGGCCGACGTTCTCCATCCGCCGCCCGCCTTCAAGCTGGGCCTCGGCGTCCTGCGCGGCCTTCAGCGCCGCGGCGCGGGCGGTCTGGGCCTCCT
>NZ_JBAZOS010000044.1:0-23713 GCF_041648615.1 Brevundimonas sp. | reverse complement strand
CGTGTTACTCACCCGTCCGCCACTAACTCCGAAGAGTTCGTTCGACTTGCATGTGTTAGGCCTGCCGCCAGCGTTCGCTCTGAGCCAGGATCAAACTCTCAGGTTGAGTTGACTTCTGACCTAAGCAGATCGGACCGAAATCCGATTTGGCATTAGTTCTACGTATTTGATTGACGAGATCCCACGAACGCCTCTCCGAAGAGCGACGTCATGGTGTCTTTTCAAAAAGACCGCAGATGTCAGTGTCGATAGACAGTTCCGAAGAACTATCGCTAGGACACCGCCGCCTGCGTTTCTCTTTCCAGATCAACGATTTCAAAGACCAGAGGAGCCGGAGACCGGCTCCAACCGTTTAGCGCCCGGTTGCGGCGGAGGCGGCGATGTAGTCGCCTCGGTAATCCGTGTCAAGCGGTTATTCCGAAGAACAACCTCTTTCCCGTCCGCCCCGTCCGGAGACGGGGGAGGCGCTCTTTAGCGCCTCAGTATTCCGCGTCAAGTGGTTCTTTTTAAAGAAGAACCTCTGTCTGCGAACCGGCCCGGGAGGCCGGTGGAGGCGGCTGTCTAAAGAGAGCCGATCTCCGTGTCAACCGGGCTTTTTGAGCCATTTCGCGGAGGAGAAATCCGGAGACTTCAGGCCGCAAAAAACCGTCTGGAAAGCCCGAGAGGCTTGCCTCTGTTTCGTTACCGACGATTCGATTGGAGCGCGGAACCTAACCGAAACACCTTAAGGAAGCAACCCGCATCTGCGACTTTCTTCCCGGGGACCCGCTGGAGACTTTCGTCTCCGTGGCCCCGGCGGCCGGCCCGTTTCCGAGCGAGGCGGCGATATACGCAGCGGCCATTTTGTCCGCAAGCCGATTCCGACAGTTTTGCGAACTTTCTCGCGGAGTCGCGGTCTGCGGACGGCGTATGACGGATCCCGGCCCGTCCGCGACAGGCCGCAACCGCCCGCTCAGCCTGCCCTTCAGCCCGCGGCTATATAGGTGCGCAGGGATTCCGCCTCCCGGGTGGCCTCGGCGATCTGGCATTTGACCACGTCGCCGATCGAGATCACGCCCGCCAGCCGGCCGTCGCGCAGAACCGGCAAATGGCGGATTCGCCGGTCCGTCATCCGGCCCATGAGAATCGCCACCGTCTCTCCGGGGGCCGCGAACACCACTTCCGACGTCATGACGGACGAAACCGGCCGGGTCAGCGCGGCCTGACCGTCGCGGGCCACGGCCCTGACCACGTCCCGTTCGGACAGCACGCCCACCACCTTGTCCTTGTTACAGACCATCAGGGCGCCGACACGCAGCCGGTCCAGTTCGCCGCAAGCCTCGCCCAGCGTCAGATCGGGGCCGATGGCGTAGACGGCGTCGCCCTTGTCCTTGAGAATTTCGGCGACCAGCATCGCGGCTCCTCCCTCTCTATATAGAGTGCGGCCGCGGATGGACCGCTTCAGGCCGCAGGGTCGCGCAGATCGGGCGGCGAATCAAACGCTTCCGGACGCGGACCGAACGCCCTTGCCCACGGGCCGATCAGCAGGGCTCCGGCGACGAAGCCGAAGGCGTGCGCCTCCCAGGCGATCCGGGCGCCTTCCATTCCCGGCGCGAAGCCGAGCAGGCCGACGACGGCGTTGACCGCCATGATCGCGACGGCCGGCGTGAGGAATCGCCTGTCCGTCAGGGCTCTCAGCCGCCCGGACCTACGGCCCAGCAGGCGAAGGGCTGCGCCCATGAGCCCGAACACCGCTCCGGACGCGCCGACCAGGGCGTCATAGCTGGCGGCGTGGACCAGGCCGTACCCCGCCGTCGCGAGCAGGCCGCATGCTATATAGAAGGCGAGAAAGCCGAGGCTCCCCTTAACGCCGGGCATGAGCCGCGCCACGGGCGTCCCGAACGCCAGCCCCAGGATGGCGTTCATCGCCACATGCGGCCATCCGCCGTGGGCGAACATCGAGGTCAGCAGCCCCGGCCACCATCCGCCATCCCAGAGCGACGAGGGCCGAAACGCCAGCGACAGGCCTCCGTCGGGCAGACGCGTCTGGAACCAGTACAGCACCGGCATCGACACGGCGACGCCGACCGCCATGAGCGGGGCGTTGAACACACGTTCGGGCGGCTGGGCGGTCAGGGCGAAAGCTCCGGCGATTCACGAAGACAAACCAATCGGTTGTCCGACGTCATCATGGCAAGCGCTTCTTAATAACCATGACCCAAAGTGGGATGAAGGATCGTTTCCGGTCCATTGACCCTGTTTGCGTGAGAGGTGGCCATGACCATGCGCATCAAGCTTCTGCCCGCGATCGCCCTCGTCGTCCTTCTCGCAGCGCCGGTCGCGGCCTCGGCCCAGTCAGCCGGTTCCTCGAGCATGGGAACCTATCAGGCCGGCTACGGCTCCTCGCGTTACACCACCGCCCGGCCCCAGACCGGTTCGACTCGCGACGCGAACGGCAACCGGCTGATTGTCGACGGCGTCATCCAGGCCGGAGCCAGCAGCTATTCCAGCGCCAGCGGGGGCGTCTCTTCCAGCTACTCCGGCGCGGGGTCGAACGGGACCATCGGCGGTTCGACCGCCATCGGCAACAACCTGAATGTCGTCGTTCAGGGCAACCACAACACCGTCATCGTCAACTCCACCCAGGTGAACAACGGCGCGGTCACCGCCGGGACCAGCCTGAACGGCACCCTGAGGCTTCCATGAGCGCTGGCTCCCTTCCCCGCCGGCTTCGGGCCGCGGGCATAGCCTCTGCGGCTGCGGCCCTTCTGAGCGGCTGCATTTCGGCCTCGGCGGGTCCGAACGGTCAATACGCCTCGCCGATCGGCGACGCGCCCGTGACCGCCAACCCGACCCCCTACTCCGCCGCCCTTTACTGCATGGCGGACTACGCCCGCCGCTACAGCCTGCCCTCGCCGCGCATCGCGGTGGGCCGGATCAGCGACTACACCGGCACCGTCTCGGCCGACGGCGGCCGTCAGGTCACGGGCGGCGCCTCGCTCATGGCCAATACGGCCCTGGCCAAGGCGGGCGCCCATATCGTCGAACGCTATGACATCTCGGTGTCCGAGCTGGAGCTGCGCTACGCCAACAACCGGCTGATCGGCGACGCGGGTCCCGGCGGTCCGGGCGACACCCAGTACCGCCGCATCCTCGCCGGCCAGGTGCCGGGCTCCGACTTCTACATCGTCGGCGGCATCACCGAGGTGAACTACAATATCCGCTCGGGCGGCTTCGACATGGCCGCGGGTCAGGCGACCAGCCAGACGCCCCTGTCCACGGCGTTCGCGGGCAAGGCCTATGTGATGAACATCGCCATCGACCTGCGCCTGGTCCAGACCACGACCATGGAGGTCGTCGATGTCGTCTCCTATCAGAAGCAGATCATCGGTCGTGAAATCTCGGCCGGGGTGTTCGACTTCCTGAACGGCAACGTCTTCGACATCTCCGCCGGCGAGGGCGGGCTGGAGCCCGTGCAACTCGCCGTTCGCGCCCTGATCGAGCGCGCCACCGTCGAATTCATGGCCAATCTGTACGGCGCGCCCGGCCCTGAAGTCTGCCTGAACGCCGGCCCGGACCCGCTGGGCGGCGCCGTCGGCCCGACCGGCGGCTTCTATCCCGCTTACCCCAACACGGACACAAACAATGGCGCAACACGTGCGGATCCGTCTCGCTGGCACGATCGCCGCGACGGTGCTGTGCGCGGCAACCGCTACTGAGGCCGCCGCCCGCACACCGCCGCAGGACGGCGCCATCGTCCTGAACGAACAGCTGCAGCTGGGCGACATCTTCGCCGGCCAGACGCTGAACGTCGTCGACGCCCAGGATCAGGTGACCGTCGAAACCTCGGCCCAGGGCAATTCGGCCTCGGGCTCGGTCGAGAACGGCGCCGTCACGGTCCAGTCGAACCAGGACATGCGCGGCGACGCCGTGGCCCGGACCGACCTCACCCTCGGCGGCGACACGTTTGGCGAGGTCAATGCGACGACCCAGGCCGGCGGAAACTATCTGGCGGTCAGCGCCTACAACGCCGACCTGACGGTCGATGCGACCCAGTCCAACACCGGTGATCTGGTCAGCGCCACCACCGAGGTCGGGGACAGCGACGCCAGGCTTCACGGCGGCGTGGCGGTCAACGCCTCGGCCATTTCCAACACCGTCGCCCTCGCCGGCCAGGCCTCGTTCCTGCAGGGGACCGTCGACCAGTCTTCATCGGCGGTCGTCCGGTCGTTCGGCCGCGTCCAGAGCCAATACATACCGGCCGCCGGCAGCGTGACCAGCGAAGCCATCGTCAACGCCGTCGCGGTCAACAGCAACGCCACATCGGGCCAGAACCTGTCGATCAGCCAGCGCTCGACCGGCGATTTCGTCGAGGCCGAAGCCAGTTCGAACGCCGGCAACGGCTGGGACCTGGCCGCCCGCGCCCGGGCCAGCGCCAACCAGGCCGTGCTCTACAACGAGGGCGGATCGGTCGTGACCGCGGCGAACCAGACCAACACCAGCTTCGTCCGGGCCTCGGCCCTGACCACCGCCTATGACTTCGGCCAGGCCGAAGCCCAGGCGCGCGGCGTCGCCAATGAATTGTCGGTCGGCAACAACGACATCTTCGTCGAGATCGACAACACCCAGTTCAACTCGGGCGGCGTGGACGTCACCGCCACCTTCTCGGGCACGAACGGCTATGACGCCTATGTCGGCGCCGAGGCCGTCGGCAACAGCGTCACCGGCTACGCCTGCTCGACCTGCGAAGCCTTCCTCGACGCCACCAACAACCAGACCAACAGCGGTGACGTATCCGCCGTGGCCAACACCACGGTGGCCGGGTCGGGTCGGGCGGTGATCACCGGCGCGACCGCGGTCGGCAACTCGGCGAACTTCTACGTCTCGCGTCCGACAAATTAACTTTCAGTAACTTGAGCCGGCCCGCCCCGTCGCCGAAAGGTTGCACGGGGCCTGGGCGTTCGTCGCCATCAGTTCCCTAGCCCAGTGTCCGGCGCGGCCCCACCCGGGAGCGATCGCGCCTTTCGGAAAGAGACCGAGAATGCGTTCCGCCCGTCGCCTTCTGCTGCTTGTCGCGGCTTCCACCACCGTTCTGCTTTCTGCAGCGCCGGCTCTGGCGCAAGCCCAGTTCCAGCCCTCGGACCCCTGGGCCCATGCCACCAGCGACATTCCAGCTGACACCAACGTCCGCTTCGGCGTCCTGCCCAACGGCATGCAGTACGCGATCCTGCGCAATGCCACGCCGGCGGGTCAGGCGTCCTTCCGCCTGCGTATCGACGCCGGCTCGCTGATGGAGAACGAGGACCAGCTGGGTCTGGCTCACTTCATGGAGCACATGGCCTTCAACGGAACGACCAACATTCCCGAGAACGACCTGCTGCGCATCCTCGAGCGTCTGGGCCTGGCCTTCGGCGCCGACACCAACGCCTTCACCAGCTTCGACCAGACCGCCTATCTGCTGGAGCTGCCGCGCACCAATGATGAGACGGTCGACGCCGCGCTGCGCATCATGCGCGAACAGGTGTCCGAGGCCCTGATGGCGGCTGACGCGGTCGACGACGAGCGCGGGGTGATCGAGGGCGAGGAGCGGATGCGCAACACGCCGCAACTGCGCATCGCCAAGGCCCAGTTCGGCCTGCTCGCATCGGGTCAGCGTCTGGCGAACCGCCTCCCCATCGGCAATCTCGACATCATCCGCACGGCGCCGCGAGAGCGCTTTGTGGAGTTCTACAACGCCTATTACCGGCCCAACCGCGCCACCTTCATCGCCGTGGGCGATTTCGACGTCGAAGTGATGGAAGGCAAGGTCCGCGCCGCGTTCGAAGGCTGGACGCCCAAGGCCGCGGACGGCCCTGATCCCGATCTTGGCCAGGTCGCCCAACGCGGTCCCGAAACCCGCGTCCTGGTCGAGCCCGGCATCCAGTCCTCTGTCGATATCAACTGGATTCGCCCGCCTGACCTCGATCCGGACACCGTGGCCGAACGCCGCGAAAATCTGATCCAGAATCTCGGTCTGGCCGTGCTGACGCGCCGTCTCGGTGAGCTCGCGCGCGCCGACAATCCCCCGTTCGTGAGCGCCAGCGCTTCGAACGCGTCCGTTTTCGACAGTCGCTCGGCCGGTTCGGTCAGCGCCAACTTCAATCCCGGCGGCCTCACGCGAGCCCTGCAGACGATCGAGCAGGAACAGCGCCGCCTGGTGCAGTTCGGGATCACCCAGGCCGAACTGCAGCGCGAGATCACCGACAACCGCACCCGCCTGCAGAACGCGGTCACCGCCGCCGCGACGCGGTCCACGCCCGCCCTGGCCAACGGCCTGCTCGGCGCGGTCAATGAGGGGGACGTTTTCGCTTCGCCGGCGACCAGTCTCGCCCTCTTCAACGCCACGGTTGAAGGCCTGACGCCCGATCAGGTCACCGCGGCCGTCCGCCCGGTCTTCGAAGGCCAGGGGCCGGTCGTCCTGGTCACCTCCCCGGTCGCGATCGAGGGCGGCGAGGCCGCCGTCACCGCGGCGCTCGAAGCCTCCCGCCAGGTCGCGGTCACGGCCCGCGCGGACGAGGCCGCGCTGGAATGGCCCTATACGGATTTTGGAACGCCGGCCCAGCCGAGCGCCCGCACCGAGATCGCTGACCTTGGCGTCACCCGCGTGGACTTCCCCAACGGCGTCCGTCTGTTCGTCAAGCCGACCGAGTTCCGCGACAACCAGATCCTGGTCAGTGTCCGCACCGGCATCGGCGAACTGGCCCTGCCCACGGACCGCGTCACGGCCATGGCCTTCGCCAATTCGGTGATGGGACCGGGCGGCACGTCGAAGCTGACGGTGGATCAG
The DNA here is from genome assembly GCF_041648615.1 of Brevundimonas sp. Lineage (GTDB taxonomy): Bacteria > Pseudomonadota > Alphaproteobacteria > Caulobacterales > Caulobacteraceae > Brevundimonas. The sequence goes on along the minus strand of NZ_JBAZOS010000044.1, from coordinate 16,908 downwards.
CTGACGCGTGTGCTCAGCGGCAAGACCTACAGCGTCAACGCCGGCATCGATACGGACGCCTATACGCTCGGCGGAGCGACCAAGCCTGAAGATCTCCAGCTCGAGATGCAGGTGCTGACCGCCTATCTGGTGGATCCGGGTCTTCGCGCCGCGCCCTTTGAAAGGGCCCGCAGCCAGTTTCCCGCTCAGCTCGCCCAGTTCCGGGCGACGCCGGGCGGCGTGCTGGGCCGCGACCTTGGGGAACTGATCAGTTCCGGGGACCAGCGCGACGCCATGCCGACCGAGGAAGAGATCGCCGCCATGTCGATCGAGGAGATCCGCGCCGGCGTGACCGAGGGCCGCTCCCGCGGGCCGATCGACATCGTCATGGTCGGGGACGTGACCGTGGACGCCGCCATCGCCACCGTGGCGAACACCTTCGGCGCCCTGCCGGATCGTGGGGCCCAGGCCGAACCCCTGCCGGGCTCCGACGTCCGCCGCTTCCCGGCGCCGACCGCTGAACCGGTCCAGCTGAAGCACGAGGGCCCGGGCGAGCAGGCGATCGGTCTCATCGGCTGGCCCACCACCGACGCGATCGACGACAAACAGGAAGCGCGGCAACTGGCCATCCTCAACGCCGTCGTCCAGCTGCGTCTGAACGAGGAGGTCCGCGAAAAGCTGGGCATCTCCTATGGGCCCGGATCCGCGGCGGCGTCGTCGCCGGTCTTCCCCGACTACGGCTATCTGCTCATGCTGGCGGAGACGCGCCCCGAGAACCTGCCGGTCCTGTTCACGGCCTTCGACTCGATCGCCGCGAGCCTGAGGGACACGCCGATCAGCGATGACGAACTGCTCCGGGCCCGCGCGCCGGCGGTCGAATCGCTGCGACGCAGCCAGGCGGACAATGGCTACTGGGTCAGCCAGCTCGCCGAGGCGGGGCGCAAACCCGGCACCTTCGACGAAATCCGCTCGAACGTGTCGGATCTGGAGTCGGTGACGCCGGCCGACATCCAGCGGCTGGCGCGTCAGTACCTGACCGCGGACAAGGCCTGGCGCCTGACCATCACATCGGACAACCCGGCCGCTCCCGCCGCGGCCGCCGCGGCCGCCGCCCCGGCCCAGTAAACAAAAAATGGCCCCGGTCCTTTCGGATCGGGGCCAGTTTGCTTCTCAGGATCGTCGACGGAGCCGACTTCCACAGTTCTGGACTTCCGCGGCTGACCCGCGGCTGAACACCGGTGTTCAGACTGGCGTCAGAAAACCCGGCCGCCCACGCCGCCGTCCAGGGTGATCGAAGCCCCGGACAGAACGACGCCGGCCTGTTCGACCACTTCCTCGCGGTACTCGGTGTAGGTTTCCTCGCGGATCATGGTCAGGATCTTCACGCCCGCACCGTAGCGGCGGAGGAGCGAGCGTTCGTTGCAATCGCGCTCGGGCTTGGCGGGCCTGCATTCGACGCTGCCGCCGCGACCGTGCCACAGGGCCTCGCCCTTGCGGCAACTCATGGTGTCGCCGCCGTTGAAGCTGATGTCGCCGAGATACTCGGCGATGGTGACCTGCAGCCAGGTCCCCGCGAGGCAGCGGTACAGTTCGCCATCGTAGTCGCCGTCCACGTCGCGGCCCGGCCGGACCTGGGACGCGGGGTGCGGGACGCTGCGGTCGTCGATGCACACGGCCTGGATGATGACGCGCTTCTCGAACCGGCGGCGGGATTCATAGGGAACCCGGATGGTCTGGCGCACGCGGGCGCCCTCGACGTTCAGGCCGCTGATGGTGGTGGGATAGGGCTGATCGACCGTCACATAGGCCGAACCGCCGCCGCCGACATAGGTGCTGCCGCCGGCGCGGGCGTTCAGGCCCGCACGGGCCGCCGCACTGGCGTTGGCGTTGGCGTTGACGTTCACATTTACGTTCAGGTTTCCACCGCCGCCGCAGCACGGGGGGGGCGGCGGCAGCTCGCAGCACGCCGGCGGGGGCGGCGGCGGAGGCGGGGGTTCGCAGCACGGCGGTGGCGGCGGTTCGCACGGCGGGCCGCACTGGGCGGCGGCGGAATCCGCGAACGCCATCAGGGCCACAAAACTCCCCAGCGGCAGCAGCCAGTTCATGATCCGCACCCGCATGGGCCGACCTCCACATCAAAACTTGTGCGGTCCCGACGAGGCGCGGGCCGCTCCAGCCTTCATCTGACGCCAGGAAGCCTTTCCATTCCGTTGCTTTCGCCCGGCCCGGCCCTTGCGGCTGAACGGCCAGAGGCGAAGCTGATGTTTCATCCTGACACGCAATTTCTGATCGACCACTGGACCGGCCTGTCGCGCCGCGCCGAGGCGCGGGCCGGCATTCCGGCGCGCGCGGCCGTGGAGCCGGCGGCGCTGGGCCTGCGCCTGCCGCGTGTGTTCATCGCCGGGCGGCCCGGCGAGGACGCCGTCGTAAGGCTGGCCGGGACCTGGATCGAGGATTTCCACGGCGATCGCCTGAAGGACCAGCCGCTGCTGTCGCTGTGGCGGCCCGCCTCGCGGCCCCTGGTCGCCGCCGCCCTGACGCAAACCCCGCGGGAAGCCCGCCCCGTGGTCATCGTCGCCCTGGCCGGCCTGGACGCGGCCCAGATCGAGGTCACCCTGGTTCCCCTGCGGGGTCCGTCCGGCGAACCGGATCGAATCCTGGGGCTGTACGCGCCTGCCGCCACCCTCACCCTGGCCGCCGACGAGTCCCGCCTGCTGACGGCCCGGCTCTCGGTCGGCGTCGGCGAGCCCGCCCGCGCGACCCTCAGCCTTGCGGCGGTTCACGGCCGACGCCTGGCGTGACGGCGACGAGATCGGTGCGGTACCGCTTCCAGTTCTGCACATAATGGGCGGCCGAGGCCTTCAGCGCCTCGATCTGCCCCGGTTCAAGCTCACGCACCACCCTGCCGGGCTGCCCCATGACCAGGGAGCCGTCGGGAATGATCTTGCCCTCGGTGATCAGGGTGTTGGCGCCGATCAGGCAGTTCTTCCCGATCCTGGCCCGGCCCAGCACCACCGCGCCGATGCCGATCAGGGTGTTGTCGCCGATCTCGCAGCTGTGCAGCATCACCATATGGCCGACGGTCACCCCGTCGCCGATGATCAACGGCTCTCCGGGATCGGAATGAAGGACGCTGCCGTCCTGGATATTGGTGTCCCGGCCAATGGTGACGGGGTCGTTATCCCCTCGCACCACCGCCCCGAACCAGATGCTGGCGCCCGGCTTCAGAATCACGTCTCCTGTAACCGTCGCGTTCGGAGCAACCCAGTATTCGCCCTCCGGTGGAAGCTGTGGTTTCTTGTCAGCCAACGCATAAACCGTCATGGAAACATCACCTTATCTTGAAGCGTTTCTTGGCTTTAAGCCTTCGTAAACCAAGCTAGCATCATTCTGTTGATGCGATTCGAGGCCGCCCATTTCGGCCCCGGATCGGTAACCGGATCAAGCCCGGTCCGGTCAGACCTCGGGGGACGTGCGTGGTGCGTTCGGTTCGGCGGACTATTCCGCTGGGAGCCTTCCGGTCCGTGAAAGGGCCCTCCTCCGATCCGGGCGGATGCGTCGCATCCCCTTCTCTCCTCCCCACCTTCGTTCGAGGCGATGCTTTTGCGGCATCGCCTTTTTTCATGCCCTGGAGGCGTCCATGACCAAGCGTGCAGCCATCAAGCGCCAGACCCGCGAGACATCCCGTGAACACGGCGTGCTCGATTCCCGTCAGTTCATGGAGGACTCCAGGGTACGTCGCCTTCCGACCCACACGGGTCAGGGACACGGCGGCCAGGGTCATGGGGGCTGGTCGCCCTATCCGTCCAACGATGATCGCGACCAGGCCTATCTGAAGACGCTGAAGCCCAAGTCGGACGGCCAGGCCGAGATGATGACGGCCATCGACCACCACAACATGGTCCTGGCCCTCGGGCCGGCAGGGACGGGCAAGACCTATCTGGCCGTCGCCAAGGCGGTCGAGGCCCTGGAAGCCGGCAAGATCGGTCGCATCGTCCTGAGCCGCCCCGCCGTCGAGGCCGGGGAATCGATCGGCTTCCTGCCCGGCGACATGGAGGACAAGCTGGCCCCCTATCTGCGCCCCCTCTACGACGCGCTTTCGGACCGGCTCTCGATGAAGCGGGTCAAGGCGCTGATGGCCGAGGGTCTGATCGAGATCGCGCCGATCGGCTATATGCGCGGCCGCACCCTGAACAACGCCTTCATCGTCGTCGACGAGGCCCAGAACTGCACCTACGTCCAGCTCAAGATGCTGCTGACGCGGCTGGGCTGGCATTCGACCATGGTGGTGACGGGCGACCCGCAACAGTCCGACCTGCTGCCGGGGATCTCGGGCCTGTCCGACATCGCCGAACGTCTGGCCCCCGTGCCGGACATCGCCGTGATCCGCCTCGCCGAACAGGACATCGTCCGTCACCCGCTGGTGGCGAGCATGATCGGGGTGCTGTGAGACCTCAGACCTGACGGGAAGACGCCGAAGAGATCAGGCCGTCGCGGGATTCACCGCGGCGGCCTTTTCCCTGGCCAGGGCCAGCCCTTCGACCGACCCGCTGGCCGGGGGCTTCGGCCGGGCGCCCATCCGGTCGATCAGGGCGAAGACGAACGGGTTGAGCGAGATCGAGATCAGGGCCGCCGCCAGGATCAGGTCATGCGTTTCCTGCCGCATGCCGCCCAGCTGGACGCTGACGGCGGCGAGAATGAAGGAGAACTCGCCGATCTGGGCCAGGGCCGCGGCGACCGTCAGGCTGGTGGCCCTGTCGAGCTTGAACAGGGTCGTGATCGCCAGGGCGGCGATCGACTTGCCGATGATGACGATCGCCAGGACGCCCAGCACGGCCAGCGGCTCGCGGATCAGGATCGTCGGGTCGAACAGCATGCCGACCGAGACGAAGAACAGCACGGCGAAGGCGTCGCGCAGGGGCAGCGACCGCTCGGCGGCGTTATGGCCCAGGGGCGAACTGTTCAGCACCAGCCCGGCCAGGAAGGCGCCCAGGGCGAACGAGTGGAACAGGGCATAGGCGATCCAGGCGATGCCGAGGGCGATAGCCAGCACCCCCAGGGTGAACAGTTCGCGCGACCGGGTGTGGGCGATGCGCACCAGCAGCCACGGCAGCAGCCTGGCGCCGACCACCAGCATCACGCCGGTGAAGGCCGCCACCTTGAACAGGGTCCAGCCGATCGATCTCGCCAGCTCCACGCCGTCCAGCGCATCGCCGGGCTGGATGACCAGCAGCGGAAGAATGACCAGGGCGATGACGATCACCAGATCCTCGACGATCAGCCAGCCCATGGCGAGACGGCCGACCGGCCCCTTGACCTGTCTGCGCTCCTCCAGCGCCCGCAACAGCACGACGGTCGAGGCGACCGAGAGCGCGAAACCGGTCAGGGTCGCCTCGAGATGGCTCATGCCCATCAACCGGCCCAGACCCCAGCCGAGCGCGGTCGCCGCCGCGATCTGCACGAGGGCGCCGGGGATGGCGATCTTCCGCACCTTCATCAGATCGGCCAGCGAGAAATGCAGCCCCACGCCGAACATCAGCAGGATGACCCCGATCTCGGCCAGTTGAGGCGCCAGCTCGACGTCGGCGACGTAGCCGGCCGTGTGCGGTCCCACGACGACGCCCGCGACCAGATAACCGACCAGAGGCGACAGCTTCAGCCGATGGGCCAACATGCCGAACACGAACGCCAGCACGAAACCGCCGACGAGGGTGAGGATCAGGCTGTCGGCATGCGGCATCGGCGCTCCTCGGATGCGGGCGGGCTTTTCCTCGAATTGGAAGCGTCACATCTGGGGACTCACGCGCCTGAGGGCAAGCCGGGGACGGACGGGCGCGATCCGTGACACGATTGCCCCTTCGCGCCCGGCCCGCGGGCTGCTAACCGAACGCCCTTCACATTTCAGCGGCCCGTATGAAAATCTCACGCCTCGCCGTCACGGCCTTCGCCTTCGCCATTCTCGTCGTCGTGCTTGATCAGCTGACCAAGGCCTGGATCCTGTCCGGCCTGGACCTGCGCGAAGCAGGCCGCGTCGAAATCCTGCCGCCGATCCTGAACTTCACCTGGGTCGAGAACCGCGGCGTCAGTTTCGGCCTGTTCGGGGACGGTTCGGCGCGCTGGATGCTGAGCCTGTTCTCGATCATCGTCGCCGGCGTTCTCGGCTGGTGGGCGCTGCGCGCTGACCGGCGATTGCTGATCTCCGCGATCGGCCTGGTCATGGGCGGCGCCATCGGCAATGTCATCGACCGCATCCGCTTCGGCTTCGTCGTCGATTTCATCGATTTTTCCGGCACCCGGGTTTTCCCGTGGGTCTTCAATGTCGCCGACAGCGCCATCACCATCGGCGTCCTGCTGCTGATTCTGGACAGCGTGCTGTCGGAACGGGCCGCCAAGGTTGGCCTCGCCGCCGAAAAGTCGTAATCAACCCCATCATCAAGGGACTACGCGCGCGCCCGTTCGGCGCCCGATCCAGATCGCACCGAGATCATTATAATGCGCCTTCGCACCGTCGCCGTCCTGACCCTCTCCACCTCGTTGCTCGCGCTCGGCGCCTGCTCCAGCGTTCGCCAGGGCATCGGCCTGACCAAGATCACGCCGGACGAGTTCCTGACGGTCTCGACCGCGCCGCTGACGGTGCCGCCGGAATACGGCCTGCGCCCGCCCGCGCCGGGCCAGCCGCGCCCGCAGGAGCTGGCGCCCGAATCCGCCGCCCGTCAGATTCTGCTGGGCCAGCGTCAGGCCGTGACCCGTTCGGCGGGCGAACAGCAGCTGGTCGCCCAGGCCGGCGGCGACCGCGCCGATCCCCTCGCCCGCTATGTCGTCGACGACGAGTTCGGCGATCTGGCGCACAAGGAAGAGGGCTGGGCCAACCGCCTGCTGTTCTGGCGCCGTGAAGACCCCGCCAGCCAGGTCGCGACCACGACCCAGACGGCGGAAGGCGCCGTCACCGTGGACGCCGCCAGCGAATACGCCCGCCTGCAGGAACTGACCGGCGGCCGCGTCGGCATCGTCATCGCCCCGCGCCGCGATAGCGGCTTCAAGCTGCCGGGCCTCTAGGCGCTCGATCTGATCCCCGAAAAAGGCCCGGATGCGAAAGCGTCCGGGCCTTGGTCCTGTCAGGCCTTCGCCGCCCCCGCCCTGAGGCCGCGCTCGGCCAGGGCCACAATGGCGACGCCGCCCATGGTCAGGGTCGCGCCGGTCAGGATCTGGGCCGTCAGCACATCGCCCATGAAGCCCCCGCCGATCAGGATCGACACTACGGGCGTGGCCAGCAGATAGGGCGTCACCCGCCCGGCCTCGCGCTTCTGCACCAGCCAGAACACCAGGGTGGTCGCCAGCACCGAGGACACCAGCCCGGCCCAGACGACGCAGGCCCAGATGAGCAGGTCGGCCTGGCGGATCGCCTGCCACTGACCCTGCTCGAACGCGGCCGAGCCGAACGCGAGGGTGGGCAGGGCGACCAGCGCCAGCAGCCCCTGCATTTTCAGCGGCGGAATCGAGGTCGTGCGTCGCGCGATCACCGTCGTCATGGCCCAGGCGGAGGCGCCGGCGATCCCGACCAGGATGGCCTTCCAGTCGGCGATGGCGTGCGGGTCCAGCGTCATCCAGGCCACGCCGGCGAAGGCCACGGCCATTCCCGCCACGGCGAAGCGCGACAGCTTCTCGCCCAGCAGCAGGAAGGCGAACAGCGCCGTGAAAGGCACCCACAGCTGTGACGCCACCGACACCGGGCTGACATCCTGCGCCAGCCAGAAGGCCAGATAGATCAGGCCGTAGTGGATCGGTCCGCCCAGCACCACGATGATGGCCAGGCTCTTCCAGTTGGGGAACGGCGGCCGCACGAAGGGGATCAGGCAGGCCGCCGCGATCGCGAACCTCAACGCGGCCACCAGCAGCGGCGGCATGGTTTCTGTCGCCAGCTTGGCGGCGGCGTTGTTGACGCCCCAGATGACCACCACGGCGATGATGGCGAGAATCTCGACTGGCGAGAGCGGCGTGTGGGGCTTGTCCGGGGTGATCACCCCCCGGCTATGGCACAGGTCCGGGGCGCCGGGGGCTCAAAGCGGGTAACGGAGCGTTTCGACCACGCCCCGTTACCGTCCGTCATCCGCCTAGAACGGGATGTCGTCGTTCAGATCGTAGCTTTCCTTGGGACCGCTGGGCTTGTTGGCGCCGCCGGTCGAGAAGCCCGAGGAATAGTCGTCGTCGCCGCCGCGCGAGGCCCCGCCGCCGGCGCCGCCGTCACGGCCGCCCAGCATGGTCAGCTCGCCCTTGAACTTGTTGACCACGACCTCGGTCGAATATTTCTCCACGCCCTGGGCGTCGGTCCATTTGCGGGTCGCCAGCGTGCCCTCGATGTAAACCGTCGAGCCCTTCTTCAGATAGTTCTCGGCGACCTTGATGATGTTGTCGTTGAAGATCACGACGCGGTGCCACTCGGTCTTTTCCTTGCGCTCGCCCGTGGCCTTGTCACGCCACTGCTCGGACGTGGCCAGCGACAGGTTGGCGACCCGTTCACCCGAATTCAGGGTGCGGATTTCCGGGTCCTTGCCCAGGTTGCCGACCAGAATGACCTTGTTGACGCTGCCCGCCATCGCCGAGCTCCTTCTTCTTCGTTTGGCCCGCCGCGCTTCGCGCTGTTCCGGGCCGGGATTGTTTGTCAGGCCTGACTAGCGCGCTTCCGCACCGGGTACGCGAGGTTTGTCGCCGTCATCCACAGACGCTTTGTTCCACGTTTGTTCCGTTCCGTCTAGGGCGCGGTCGCGGGCGCCGCCGGTTCGGGCGAGGCGGAAACCGACACCGGCGTGCCGTCGATGGCGCGCTGGATGGCGCTGGGAATGGCCAGCCGGCCGTCGCCGGTCCGGGCCAGCAGGATGAAGCGCGAGCCTTCCAGCGTCTTTGAAATCCACACCCCGGCGCGGTCGATGAAGATGAACTGGCCCTGATAGGCGCCCATCACCTCGCGGCGGCCGCCGCCCAGGCGGAGGAAGCGCAGGCGCATCTCTTCGAGGCGGGCGGCGCAGAACTCGATCTGCGGCTGCTCATCCGCGACCTTGTTGAAGCGCGGGGCCTCGCCCTCGGCGCCGATCTCGACGGCGTAGCAGACGCCCGGGTCAAAGGGAGCCTCGGTGGTCTTCTGGCAAGCCGCCAGGGCCAGCAGGCCGGCGCCCAGGGTGGCGGTCGTCAGGAGCTTCATCAGCGCAGACCCGGGAACTGGCAGCTCCGGTCCTGTTCGACCAGGGTGCGGAAACGGTTGTTGTCAGGCGACTGCTCGACCCGGCGGGGAACCAGCCTGAGAGTCGTCTCCCCCCAGCGGCCGTACAGGGCCTCGCCCGGCCGGACGCAGGTGCCGGCGTACAAGGCCTGGACGCAGGCGTTCAGACTCATGTTCGAGGACAGCGAACGCCAGTCCGATCCCGTATAGCGCAGGCAGGGGCTGCCGGACGCGGCCTGGACCGACGGCTGGGCCGGCTGGCTCGGTTCGACGGAAGGCGCGGGCTGTTCCGCCTCGGTCAGTTCCACCGGCGGCAGGCTGGGCGGCGGAGCGAAGGCGGCGGTCGGCGCCGCGGCGAGCGCGCCGGTCTCGTCGATGCCCACGTCGAGGGCGTCGGTGGCCAGGCCGTTGCGGCGTGCGCAGTCGGACAGGGTCGCCATGCCGATGAACTGGCCGTCCACGAAGCAGCGCAGTTCACGGGTGGTGTTCAGTTCCGGCGCGTCGGCTACATCGACGGTCAGGCCGCCCTGCGCGGCCGGCGGCGGCCCCGCCTCCCGGCCCCGTCCGCTGCTGAAAACCAGGGCGAGAACGACGGCCGCGACGATCGCCAGTCCGGCGCCGATCGCGATGAGAAGACGATTGTCCTGAGGCATGAAAAGCTCGCGCGGATGGAGTCCCCAATAACCCCCTCGGAGCCTGCGCCGTCAACGCTCTTCGTCGGCGACGGCTAGCCGGTAAGCCGGGACAGGGCGGCCTGGTAGTTGGCCAGCTGAGCCGTCAGATAGGCGGGCACGGTTCCGCTCGCCGCCGGAGCGGACGTGGCGGGATCCAGGGCGCGATAGGCCTCGCGCACCGACTTCATCGCCGCCTGGAGGCGTTCGCCGGCCGTCTTCACCGAAGCGGCGTCGCCCAGGTTCAGGCTGGCGGAAAGGTCGAGGCCGAAGGTCTTGACGATGTCGTCGCCGGCCGAGGCCCCGACATAGCCCGGCGACAGGCCCAGTCCCGCCAGGGCGTCGCGACCCGTCTCTCCGGCGGTCAGGACCCCGCCGGCCTTGCCGTCGCGGGCCGTGATCGACAGGCGCTGGAAGCCGCCGGTGGTCGTCGTCGTCTCGCCATCCTTGCCCGTGACCGCGCCGCCTTCGGACACCACCGTGGCCTTCAGCTTGCCGGACGAGGCGATCTCGATCTTGCGGGCGAGGGTCGCGAGCGTGTCCTTGGCCTCGATGGTCACGGAGACAGCCCGGCCGCCGTCGGGCGGGCTGATGTAGAAGCGGTCGCCGACCCGCACCGAGGTCGCGTCGATCAGCCGCTTGGAATCGCTCTGGTCTATTTCCCCCTTGGGCAGGCCGAGCCGGTCCAGCACGCTGGCTCCGTTCGAGGCGACCGCCAGGGTCAGGGGTTTGGCCTGGTCGCCGTCGCCGGACCAGGTCTTCTCATACTCGACGGCGCCGCTCAGAGGATCGATCCGGGCCAGATAGCCCCTGGTCGGGTCGGTCGCCTTGGCGGCCTCGCCGCGGTCGGCCACGCCGGTGATCCAGACCTTGCCGTCGTGCACCTTGACGTCGGCCGCCGTGTCGTCGCCGGCGCCGCCGTGCCACGTCAGCCGGTCGCCGGCCGCGGCGGTCAGGTCGCTGGACAGGGTGGCGATGAAGACGTCCTTGCCGCCCGAATGCGCGGTCGTCACCATACCGGCGGACAGGCCGCTGTCGCGGCTGGTCCCCGTCAGTATGACCTTGCCGCCAGAGACCGCGACGCCGGCGATGTCGCCGCTGATGACGCCGAGATCGCGCGTCGAGGCCAGGGTCGGCACGCCCGCGGCGTCGAGGGTGAAGCGGCGCACGACGGCGCGACCGTCCTCGACCCCGGCGGTGTAGAGGTTCGAGCCGTCGATGGTCATGGCGTCGACGCTGTCGTCGCTGGCGGTGCCGAACTGGGTCGCGGCGGTCGCCTTTACGGTGATGCCGGCGGTGGGATAGGGCTCGCCCGCCTTGAACGCCTGCACATAGCCGTCCCAGCCCCCGACGGGAGACGCGCCCGTAACCGCGGATTTGGCGCGGCCGGCGATATAGACCGTGCCGTCGGCGCCGAAGCTGACCGAGGTGGCCTCATCGGCGGCGCGGGCCCCGCGGCGCTGGCTCCACTGCTCCTCGCCGTCCTTGTTGAAGACGGTGACGAAGCTGTCGGCGACGCCGGCGACCTCGCCCGCCTTGCCGGCGTCCGTCTTCGAGGTGTTCAGGGATCCTGTGACCGAGCCGGCGACCGCGACATTGCCGCTGGCGTCGATGGCGATGGCGTAGCCGCTGGCCGTCGAGGCCGCGCCCAGGGTCCGGGTGGCGACCAGCCGGCCCGCGGTGTCATACCGCATCAGGGCGACGTCCTGCACGCCCTTGATCGGCTGGGTGTCGGGACCGGCCGTGACATCGGCGACCATCCACAGGGAGCCGTCCGGCCCCACGGCGCTGGCCCGCACGTTCTGGACGCCGTCCGGCAGGGCGTTCTGCGACAGACGGCCGTCGACCCATTGGGTTTCGCCGACGCCGCCGGCCGTGGGGGCCGCCGCCGTGCCGCCGTCGCTCTGGAATTTCAGCAGCTGGCTGCCGCCGGCGATCCCGGCCGACTGGACGACATAGACGGCGTCGGACGTCTCGGCGGCGGTGAAGCCGACCGTCTCGGTCGAGTTTCCGCGAATGGCCAGGGACCATTTGTCGGGACCGGCCGGAAGGGTGACCGGCTTGCCGTTGACCTGGACGGTCTTGGGTTCGGCCTTGATCTGCTCACGGCCGACCCGGGTCGCGAAGCCGGCGGTCTGAAGCTGGGTGTTGATGAACTCCAGGACGTTGTCCATGGTCCTCGGCTTGGCCCCCAGGCCCGCCAGATCGATCGGAACGGCGGTGGTCAGCGAGTCGGTGATTCCGACGGGAACCTTGATGGTGATGTTGAATCGGACATCGCCCTCGAAGGCGACGACGGGCGTGCTGAGCGCGCCTTCATGGATCGGGCCGGTGACAGAGACCGCGCTGTCGCGGGGTGTCGCGGCGGTGGTCTTGCTGATGGACTTGGCGGTGCCCTGCACCATCCGGATGTCCTCGAACGCCGCAGCGGACATCCACGATCCGACTTCGGCCAGACCCGCGCTGAAGCGTTTGTTCAGCTGGGCCAGCTCGAGGCTGCTGACGCCCTTGGTCGCGGCGCGGTTGGTCAGGGCGTTCAGGGTGTCCAGACCCTGATAGAGGGCGAACAGTTTGCGGTAGTCGGCCGGCGCCGACTTCATATCCAGCTGGGCCGCGTCCTCGTTGATCAGCTTGCGGCCGCCCAGCGCCGCGCGCACCAGCGCATCCTGCTTCGGAGCGACGACGGTCGAGGACCATGGCGGGGTAGGCTGTTTCTTGGCAGCCTGCAGCGCCGCCGTCGTGTACGTCGACGTCGTGTCGGTGGCCGTTCCGCCGAACAAACCCAGAAGATAGCTGTTGTTGATCACACGCGACTCCCGGCTGCCACTGTGAGGCGTCGGGCGTAACGAGGGCTTAACGTCAGGGCGCGGAACGACGGTGGACGCGACTCCGGCCCCGACTCGGGGAACAATGGTCTCCTGCGCCCGTTCTTCGCGCGCCGGATGAGGAGGACGCCGTGATGACCGCCTTCGTCAATGCCCTGAAATCGTTGCTTTCCTTGTACGGCCTTGGGCCCAGAACCGGCCTGCGTCGCAGGCCGGCCGCGATCCGGATCGGCCACAGGGCGCTTTGATCAGCCCTGGAACAGGGACAGGATGATCTGCGGCGCCTGGTTGGCGATCGACAGCGATTGCGCGCCCAGCTGCTGCTGGACCTGAAGGGCCTGAAGCCGCGCGCTCTCCTTGGCCAGGTCGGCGTCGACCAGGTTCCCGATCCCCGATTCCAGCGTATCCATCAGCTTGGTGACGAAGCTGTTGTGATGCTCGATCTGTTTGGCCTGGGCTCCGATCGACCCCAGGGCGGCGTTCAGCTGGGTGATCGAATCGTCCAGACGCGTGAGCGCCTGGGTCGCGCCGGTCAACGTCAGCAAGCTGTCCGACAGGGCCAGCTCGATGATGGAGCCGCCCAGCGACAGGTTCTTGGACGAGAGGGTGACGAAGCTTGAGGCGTCGGCGTTGGCCAGGAATTTGATTCCCGAGGTCAGCGAGCCGTTCAGCAGGTTGCCGCCGTCGAACGAAGCATTGCCGATCTGCGACGAGATCGCCCGCAGCAGGGCCTTGAAATCATTGTCCAGCAGCTCACGCGACTGGGTCTTGAGAGAGCCGTCCTTGGCCGCGACGACCTTTTCCTTCAGCTGGTTCAGCAGATCGGAGATAGATTCGCCGGCCGACAGGGCGACATCGGCGACCGAGGTCGCGCGATCCAGGCTCTGCTTCACCGCGCTCAGGGCGCCGATGTCGGCGCGCTGGCCCTGGGCGATGGCCCAGATGGCGGCGTTGTCCTTGGCTCCCTGGACCTTAAGCCCCGTGGAGATGCGGCCCTGAACCTCGCCCAGGCGCTCGTTCGTCCGCGTGAGGTTCTGCAGCGCGATGGCCGCGGAGTTGTTTGTATGGACGCTATTCGTCATCCGACTCAGCCCTGTGAGGTTTCGCCAAGGCTAGAGGCGCAAGCGTGCACACATGGTTAACAGGCGCTAACCATGACGAAACCCGCGCGGATCGCTCCTGCGCGGCGGATGGATCGACTGGTCGGCGCGGTCAGGCGGTGGTGTTGATGACCGAGCCGGAGCTGTAGTCCGCGGTCTGCATCAGATCGACCACCTGTTCGCGGGGCAGTTGCTTGACGACCTCGCCGGTGACCCGGTCCAGCGTCTTGTAGATGAACGACCCTGACGGCCCCTCCTCGATCACCAGGCGATAGCGCGCGGCGCGCTCGGCCTCCTCGGAGGCCCTGGAATCATGAAAGTCGCCGCCTGCGGTGAAACCGGCGGCGGCGGCGGGCAGGATGGTGGACGCGGTTACTGAAGCGACCTTCGCATTGCTTTGCATGGCTCCTTCCGACGGGGTTGAGCCCGCGGCTTCCTATAAAGGGACTGGAGATCGGTCGGGCGGGATCCGCGTGGGACCCCGCCCTTCCGGTCGATCCTTAGCGGAACAGTCCGAGCAGGATGGAGGTCGAGGAGTTGGCGATCGACAGCGCCTGCACACCCAGCTGTTGCTTGGTTTGCAGAGCTTGCAGTCGGGCGCTTTCCTTGGCCAGATCGGCATCGACCAGGTTGCCCACGCCGGTTTCCAGAGCGTCCTGGAGCTTGCCGACGAAGCCAAGGTGGGTCGTGAACGACTTGGAGCCGGTGCCCAGGCGAGCCAGGGAGGCCGAAACCTTGTCGATCGACGCGTTGACCAGACCCAGGGCGGTCGTGGCCAGGGTCGAGGTGCCGATGGTGGTCGTGGCCGCAACCGTCACGTTCGCGCCGCCCAGCGACAGGTTTTCACCCGCCACCTTCAGAGTCGAACCCGCGGTGTTGGCGAGGGCCTTGTAGCCGCTGGTGCCGGTCGAGTTGTCCAGCAGGTTCACGCCGTTGAACTTGGCGTTGGCGACGACGGTGCCGATTTGGTCGCGAATGGCCTTGAAGTCTTCGTTCAGGGCCGAACGGGCCGAGGTGGTCAGGCTCTTGTCCGTGGCGGACAGGGCCTTTTCCTTCAGTTGGCTCAGCAGATCGGAGACCGATTCGCCGGCGGCCAGGCTGACGTCCACGGCGGAAGAGCCGCGGTTCAGGCTGTCCTTGACGGCGTTCAGGGCGCCGATTTCTGCGCGCTGGCTCGTCGCGATGGCGAAGATGGCGCCGTTGTCCTTGGCGGACGAGACGTTCTTGCCGGTGCTGATGCGATTTTGAACCGTAGCGAGTTCATTGTTGGTGGACTGCAGGTTCTGCAGGGCGATTTGCGCGCCCATGTTCGTGTTAACGCTGTTCAGCGCCATGACGATATTCCTTGTTTCAAGGTGTCCGACGCCATTTTGGCTGCCGGGAGCATTTTGCTCGCAGCTATCGCAGCAAGGACGGGACCAGTCGCCAAACGGACATGCCAGCCCGCCGGTCGTTGTTTTTGCTGCGTTAGTTCCTGTTAAGCACGTTGGAAGCCCGGCAGAATGTGCCGGGCGGAGGGCAAAAACTGCCCGGTCGCCCTGCAGTTTGTGCCGCCGGCCCATGGCGCGGTTTCAGGAATTCGGGCGCCAGCCGCGCCAAACCGCGCCAGGCGGCTCTCAACCGGGCCGCGACCAGGGCCAGCGCCGCCGGGGCGGCTCGACCCAGCGGTCCAGCAGGGCCCGCTCGGCCAGCAGGGTGTCGACGGCCAGACTTCGGGCGGCGTCGCAAAGGACCAGCGCCCCTCCCCGCGCCGCGTATGACGCCTCCAGATCCCCGATGTCCGGCGCTTCAGGAAGCCGGTCCAGACGACAGGGGGCCGTCGCCGCCGCCGGCAGACTCAACCGGGGCGGCCGCGCAGACGAGCGGCGCGATCGGGGTCCAGCGGGTTGGAGGCGTCATCGGCGTTCCTTGCATGGCTGACGGCGTGGTCGGTCGCCCGCGCGACCAACAGGTGCTGTTGGTGGTGAATATCGAGGCGGCGCGCCTGTTCGGCCGCGCCCTCGACCTCGAGCCGACGCGCCTCGGCGTCGGCCCCGGCGGCGACCGCCCGGGTCTCGGCTGCCGCCAGACGGCGCCCGGCCAGATCGAACGGGTCCCAGCGAAGGCCGAGGCCCCGGCCGAGCGCCACGACGGCGACAAGGGCCAGCGCCACAGCCACGCTCCAGCCGAGCGGGCCAAGGGCGCGCAGAATCGCGAGGCCCCTCACGGGAACACCTTGCGGTCCAGTTCGAAATGCGGCCCGTCGCGCAGGGTCGGCCAGTCGCCGCCCCAGACGATCGCCGTCCCCTGCCGCGCGGCGGCCGCCTTGAACGCCGCCGCGATGCGGGGATACAGCGGCCAGTCCCACCGGACCTGACCGTCGACGAGGGCGGCCACGTCCACGGCGTGACCGGTCAGGTGCCGGGACTTGCGCGTGCGGCTGGCTCCCGCCCGGACCAGGGCCGCCTGACGTTCGGGCGTGCGCAGCCCCTCGGTGACCATGAAATCGACCGGCGTCAGGGCCGAGGCCTCCTTGACCAGGGCGACCAGACGGGGATGCACGCCCGCCAGACGCTTCAGGGATCGTTCGGACAGGCGGAAGCTCATGGCCGCCTCCCCGGCAGGGCGCCGAGCGTGGCGATCAGCTGCTGCGCGCTGGGTGCGACCAGATACAGCACCATGGTCAGGGCCAGCAGCGCCATCAGCCCCTGCGCCAGCCGCGGCGCGGCCTCCGGCGGGGTCGCCGCGATCAGCCGGTCCAGCAGCAGCCAGGCGCCGGCGCTCGTGGCGAACACATACAGCCTGCGCCACAGCCAGCGGCCCTCGGCCAGGGGCGAAGGCCCGTTTTCCCCGGGAAAGTCGGTCATCGGAAATCCTCCGGATCATCGAGGTCGAAACCGGCGCGACGCCAGCCGTCGCCGCCGTGGGTGAAAAGCTCGGCGTGGGTCAGGCGGCGGGGCGCGTCCCACACCTCCTCGTCCAGCAGACGGGGGTCCGGCCGGGCCTCCCGGCGTTTCGCGAGGCGGGTCATCCGAGCGCCACGATCCAGACGACGCCGTCCGCGCCGGAACCGCCGGCGCCTCCGGCCGCGACGCCGGCCCCGCCACCGCCCCCGCCGGCGCCCGTTCCGCCGCCCGCGC
>NZ_JBAZOS010000043.1:0-24176 GCF_041648615.1 Brevundimonas sp. | reverse complement strand
CCGCCGGTGTCCAGGGTTTGCCCCCTCCGTCGCGCTGCGCGCGCCACCTCCCCCATGAAGGGGGAGGAGAGGCGTTCACGGCTTGGTCGCTCCGCCGACCGCCGTCTCCATCAGCTTGCGGAACTGGTCCTGGGCCTGGAGGCCGAAACTGGTCCAGGTCTTCATCAGTTCGTCCGGCTGCATGGCGGTGATGTTTTCGTCCATGCGCCGCTTCATCTCGGCGACCAGATGGTCGTTCAGCGGTTCGACATTGGGCAGGCCCATGAAGGCGCGGGCCTCCTCGGGCGTGCACTCGACTTCGACGTTGACCTTCATGCCGCCGCTCCGTGTTTCACGTGAAACAGCCGAAGCCGCATCAGGTGTTCATCGACTGGAAGAAGTCCGCATTGTTCTTCGACTGACGCAGCTTGTCGATGAGGAACTCGATCGCGTCCTGCGGGCCCATGGGGTTGAGGATGCGGCGCAGGACATAGGTCTTGGCCAGCTGATCCTTGGGCGTGGTGAGCTCTTCCTTGCGGGTGCCGGACTTGAGCACGTCGATGGCCGGGAAGATGCGCTTGTCGGCGACCTTGCGGTCCAGCACGATCTCGGAGTTGCCGGTGCCCTTGAACTCTTCGAAGATCACCTCGTCCATGCGCGAGCCGGTGTCGATCAGGGCGGTGGCGATGATGGTCAGCGAGCCCCCCTGCTCCACGTTCCGCGCGGCGCCGAAGAAGCGTTTCGGCCGCTGCAGGGCGTTGGCGTCGACGCCGCCGGTCAGGACCTTGCCCGACGACGGCACGGTGGCGTTGTAGGCGCGGCCCAGGCGGGTGATGGAGTCGAGCAGGATGACGACGTCCTTCTTGTGCTCGACCAGGCGCTTGGCCTTTTCGATCACCATTTCGGCGACGGCGACGTGGCGGGTGGCCGGCTCGTCGAAGGTCGAGGCGATGACCTCGCCCTTCACCGTGCGCTGCATGTCGGTGACTTCCTCGGGGCGTTCGTCGATCAGCAGGACGATCAGGGCCACCTCGGGGTGGTTGCGCTCGATCGACTTGGCGATGTTCTGGAGCATCACCGTCTTGCCGACGCGCGGCGGGGCGACGATCAGGCAGCGCTGGCCCTTGCCGAGCGGGGCGACGATGTCGATGACCCGGCCCGATCGGTCCTTCAGGGTGGGGTCCTGGATTTCCATGTGCAGCCGCTCTTCGGGATAGAGCGGGGTCAGGTTGTCGAACAGGACCTTGGTCTTGACCGTTTCCGGGTCCTCGAAATTGATCGTGTCGACCTTGAGCAGGGCGAAGTAGCGCTCGCCCTCGCGCGGGCCGCGGACGGCGCCGTGGATGGTGTCGCCCGAGCGCAGGCCGAAGCGGCGGATCTGCGAGGGAGAGACGTAAACATCGTCCGGGCCCGGAAGATAATTGACGTCCGGGCTGCGCAGGAAGCCGAAGCCGTCGGGCAGGATTTCCAGCGTCCCCGAGGCGATGATCTCGACCTCTTCGTCGGCCAGGGTCTTCAGGATGGCGAACAGCAGGTCCTGTTTGCGCAGATTGCCGGCGTTCTCGATCTCAAGGCTTTCGGCGAAGGCGACCAGTTCCTCGGGCGTCTTGTCGTTGAGCTCCTGCAGGGTGATGCGGCCGTTGGGGACGATCGGTTCGCCGTCGTCCTCGTCGTCGCCGGACTCCTGGTCGACCATGGGCAGGTCGGACGCGGCGACGTCCGTCGTGGGCAGGTCGCTGTCGAAGGTCTCGGCTTCAGGGGCGGTCGGGTCGGTGTCGCGGACGTCGGTCATGGGAGGCTTCTTACACATGCGCAGCCGGGCGCTCGCGCAAGCGAGACCGGGCGGGCTGACAATGTCTGGCCTTGCGGCCGGCAGGGAGAACGACGGGCTCCGACGGGAGAGATCCGATCGGCGTCGCTGAGAGAGAGGGACCGCCCGGCGTGGAAGGCTCTTGGGCCAGGAACGGTTCGGGAGCAGCGAAACCACGCCAGCCCCGTCAGGTCAAGCGGGAGCGGCCGCCGGGGCGATGACGGCGGGGCCGGTCTTCGCCGAAAAACACAGTGCGCTTCGTGCGCATCGTGCGCCTGAGGTCCGTTCCGGATGCGATTGTCAAAGACCGTGACCCGACCGGGTCGCGGCGATCAGACCATGGCGATGCGTCAGATTCGGACGCAAGGCGCCCGCCGGGCGTCGGTCAGCCGAACGTCCATTGGGTCGTGACCGACAGCACCATGACGATGGCGATCAGGAAGGGGATCTCGTTGGTCATGCGCCAGAAGCGACCGGTGCGGGTCGAGGTCCCGGCCTCGATGCGGCGGAGCTCGCCCGCGAGAAAGCCGTGCCAGCCGCTGAGGGCGACCACGCCGGCCAGCTTGGCGACCATCCAGGGCTGGGCCAGAAAGCCCCAGCCCTCGCCGAAGCCGTAGATGTGGATGGCGATCATCCAGACGCCGAAGATCCACGCCAGGGTCATGGCCGGATTGACGATGATCTTCAGCAGCCGGCGCTGCCAGGTCCGCAGCAGGGCGCGCATTTCGGACCGCAGCGGCTCGGCCTTGTCCGCCTGTTCGGCGTCATAGGCGTAGAGGCGGGGCAGGAAGAGCATGCCCGCCATCCAGGCGATGACCGCGAGGATGTGCAGGCCGCGTACGATCTCGAACGCCATGACGCCCAGCATCAGGCCGCCCTCCGCTCACATTGCGACGGGCAGGCCTTCCACGCGGCCCGGCAACCGGGACCCCAGGGCGCCACGCCATCGCGCGACAGGGCGTCGAGAACGGCGTCGGCCAGGGTCCGGATGAAGGGGGCGGCGACGCCGACGGCGGGCGCCCGCAGATACGGCGCGACGCCCAGGCCGTGGGCCAGTTCGGCGTATTCGATGTCCAGCTCGACGAGGGTCTCGATATGTTCGGAGACGAAGGCGACGGGGGTGACGACCACGCCGACGCCGTCGCCGGCGGCCTGCGCGATGGCCTCGGGCGTCGAGGGGCCCAGCCATTTCATCGGCCCGACCCGGCTCTGGTAGCAGATGGTCCAGTCCGCCTCCCGCTCGACCAGTCCGGCCGCGGCGGCGATGGCGGCGCAGGTCGTCTCGACCTGTTCCTGATAGGGGTCGCCCTTCTTCGCGACCAGGCTTTCGGGGATGCCGTGGGCCGAGAACAGGACGCGGACCGGCCGGTCGCCGGCTTCCGCCAGCTTCGCCCGAACCCCGTCGGCCTGGGCCTCGATCCAGCCGGACGCCTGCGGATAGCAGCAGACCGTGCGGCGGGCGCCGGGGCCGGCGTAGACCTCGTTCCACAACTTGAGCGACGATTGCGTCGTGGTGGTCGAGAACTGCGGATAGAGCGGCAGCAGGACGACCTCGTCGGGGGCGAAGACCGCGACTTCGGCCGCGACCTGTTCGGTCAGGGGCGACCAGTATCGCATGGCGATGAAGGTCCGGATGGTGTCGCCGGGCAGCCGGCCGCCGAGCGCCTGCTCCAGGGCAGCCGCCTGCTTGCGGGTCTCGGCCAGCAGGGGCGAGCCGCCGCCCATCAGGGCGTAGTTGGCCTGGGCGCTGACCTCGCGACGGCTGGAGATCAGGCCGGCCAGCCAGGTGCGGAAGGGCTGGGGCAGGCCGATGATGGCCGGGTCGCGGAACAGGTTGAACAGGAAGGGCCGCACCGAGGCCTGGTCGTCGGGCCCGCCCAGATTGAACAGGACCACGGCGATCCGGCGGCCTGTGCTGATCCCGGTCATTGGGCGCCGATCCGTTTCAGCACCTGTTCGACGTGGGCGATCGGCACGTCGGGCAGGATGCCGTGGCCGAGGTTGAAGATCCACGGCCCCTGCCCCCAGGCCTCGAGCAGCTGGTCCACGCGGCGATCCAGCATCGGGCCGCCGGCGCGCAGCAGCAGGGGATCCAGCGCGCCCTGGATCGGCTTGATCGCCTGGACGCGGCGGCCGATCTCCAGCGGACAGGCCGTGTCCAGCGCCACGGCCTGGACGTCGACCTCGGCGGCGTAGCGTTCGGCCAGGGCGGCCGAGCCGCGCGGGAAGCCGATCAGGGGAACCGTGACGCCCAGCTCGCGGACGCGGGCCACCAGCTTCTGGTGGGGGCGCAGGACGAGGCTTTCGAACAGGTCTTCCGGCAGGCCCTCGGCCCAGCTCTCGAAGATCTTCAGGACCTGGGCCCCGGCGTCGGCCTGCATCTTCAGATAATGGGCCGTGGCCTCGACCAGCACGTCCAGCAGGGCCGCGACCTTTTCAGGCTCGGCATAGGCGTAGGTGCGCGCCTGGGCCCGCTCGCCCTTGCCGATGGTTCGGGCCTCGCCGTCCAGCATATAGGTGGCGACGGTCCAGGGCGCGCCGGCGAAGCCGATCAGGGCGCGCTCGGGGTCCAGCTGCGAACGCACCAGCGACAGGGTCTGGCCCACCTGCTTCAGCGCCTCACCGGCCCCCGATGTCAGGCCCCGCATGACCTCGACGGGAGGCAGGGCGCCCAGACGCGGCCCCTCGCCGGCCTCGAACCAGACCTCCTGGCCCAGCGCCCGGGGGATCAGCAGGATGTCGGCGAAGACGATGGCGGCGTCGAAGCCGAAGCGCCGCATCGGCTGCAGCGTCGCCTCGGCGGCCTTCTCGGGATCCAGACAGAAGGAGATGAAGTCCGGCGTCGTCGCCCGGAGCGCCCGGTACTCCGGCAGGTAGCGCCCGGCCTGACGCATGAACCACACCGGCGGACGCGAGGTCGTCTCCCCGGCGAGAACCTTGAGAAGCAATGGTGAGGAAGAAGAGTTGGTCATCTGACCCTGGTCCTACCGGGGGCCCGGGCCCGGCTCAAGCCCGGCCCGTGTCGCACCCTTCCAATCCTTCTCAAGAAAAGATTCGAAGAATGGGAGGTAGAAGGCAGGGCGGGGGATGGCGGGGATAAGCCGGATGTTTTGAGCGCGCACGGAAGGGTTTTCCGCAAAAGGTCACAGATGGCGCACCGTGGTCCACGGGGCTGGTGAAAGCGGGGACAACTCCTGTCGAAGCCCTGAACGGGGGCTCTCAGGCCCGGGCCGCGCTCGTGAGGCTGGGCGCCGTTAAGGTTTCATTAAGGAAGTCCACAGGCGAACCGTCGGCGCATCGCGGCCATGGGATGAACCGGCCCGGCGCTGTATGTGTCGTCCACCCCTGTCCCCGCTCGCCGCCCCCGCCCGGTCCGGCTATAGGAAAAGGCCGACAGGCCGGGGCCAAAGGCGCCCCGCCCCGTCCACAGGAGTCTCGCACATATGGACAGCCGCCGATGACGCCGGGCGCAACAGGGACAGGCCGTGCGACAGGTCCGTCACGGCTGGCGACCTATTTCCACGTCCATCTGGTGTCGGATTCCACCGGCGAGACGCTGAACGCCATGGCCAAGGCGGTGGTGGCGCGTTTCGACGGGGTCATTCCGATCGAGCACATCTACGCCCTGGTGCGGAACGACAAGCAGATGGACAGGGTGCTGGAGGAGATCGCCTCCTCCCCCGGCGTCGTGCTGCACACCCTCGTCGATCGCGACCTGCGCGAGCAGCTGGAGGCGGGCTGCCGCAAGCTGGACATGCCCCAGATCGCCGCCCTGGATCCGCTGGTTGGCGCCCTGTCGCGCTATCTGGGCGCGGCCCTGTCGACCCGGGTCGGGGCTCAGCATGCGCTGGACACCGACTATTTCAACCGCATCGCGGCGCTGGACTTCGCCATGGCCCATGACGACGGCCAGGGCACGACGGCCCAGCTGGAAAGCGCCGACGTGGTGTTGTGCGGGGTCAGCCGCACCTCCAAGACCCCGACCTGCATCTATCTGGCCCACCGCGGCATTCGCGCGGCCAATGTGCCTCTGGTGCCGGGGCAGGAGGACGGAGAGCGGCTGGTCGGGCTGAAGAATCCGCTGATCGTCGGCCTCACCGTCTCGCCCGACCGGCTGGTGCAGATCCGCAAGAACCGTCTGGACGGTCTGAACGCCAACCGCGCCTCGTCCTATATCGACCATGACGCGGTGCGCGACGAGACGGTCAGGGCGCGCCGGGCTTTCGAGCGGCGCGGCTGGCCGGTCATCGACGTGACCCGCCGTTCGGTCGAGGAGACGGCGGCGGCGATCATCAACGTCCTCAACGAGCGCCGCACCCGGCGTCTGGGAGCGAACTGGTGAGTCTTTCCGATGCGCTATCGCCCTCCGGGCTGCATGAGCGCGGCGAGCGCCTGATCCTGGCGTCGAAGAGCGCGGCCCGACGGGCCATGCTGGAAGGCGCCGGCGTGCCGTTCTCGGTCCAGGTCGCCGACGTCGACGAAGAGGCGGTCAAGGCGACGCATGATCCGGCCGACGCCGCGGGGCTGGCGCTCGAGCTGGCGCGGGTCAAGGCGCTGGCGGTGTCGCGCCACGACGCGGACGCCTGGGTGCTGGGGGCGGACCAGACCCTGGCCTTCGACGGCGGCCTTGTGTCGAAGGCGAAATCGCCGGGCGACGCACGGACGCAGCTGACGGCGATGCGGGGCAAGACGCACCAGCTGCATTCGGGCGCGGCCCTGGCGCGAAACGGGCAGGTGGTCTGGTCCGGGGTCGATACGGTCGACCTGCGGATGCGGAACTTCTCGGACGCCTTTCTGGACGCCTATCTGATGGCGGAGGGCGAGGGCGTCCTGGCCTGCGTCGGCTCCTACCGGCTGGAAGGGATGGGCGCGCAGCTGTTCGAGGCGGTGGAGGGGGACTATTTCACCGTCCTCGGCCTGCCGCTGTGGCCGGTGCTGGAAGAATTGCGGCGGGCGGGAGTGCTGCGGTCATGACCCTAGTCGCGGGCGTCGCGGGCCAGCCGATCGCCCATTCGCTGAGCCCGGCGATCCACGGGGCGTGGATCGCGGCGGCGGGTCTGGACGCGGTCTATCGCGCCTTCGGGCCGGCGGACGCGGAGGCCTTCGCCGGGCTGGTCGAGGAGGGACGTCGCGGCGCCCTGCGCGGACTGAATGTGACGGCGCCGTTCAAGGCGCAGGCGCTGGCTCTGGCGGACGAGGCCAGTGAGACGGCGCGGGCCTGCGGCGCGGCCAATCTGCTGGTGTTCGAGGACGGCCGGGTTCGGGCCGACAGCACCGATGGCCTCGGCCTGATGGCCGCCCTGGCCGAACAGGCGCCGGACCTCGACGTCCGGGGCCGACCCGTGGTCGTGCTGGGCGCGGGCGGCGCGGCGCGGGCCGCGGCGGCGGCGCTGAAGGCGGCCGGGGCCGAGGTCGGGGTGTTGAACCGGACGGTCGAACGGGCGCGGACGCTGGCGGACGATCTGGGCGTGGCGGTGGTCGACGCCGATGCGACGGGCGAGGCGGTTCTGGTGGTCAATGCGCTGAGCGTGCCGCCGGCGATCGACCTGGCGGCGTTGCGGGATGACGCCGTGCTGATGGACATGACCTATCGGCCGCTGGTGACGGGTTTTCTGGCCGAAGGACGGGCGCGGGGCCTGACGACGGTGGACGGGCTGGCCATGCTGATCGGGCAGGCGCGGCCGTCGTTCCGGGCCCTGTTCGGGGTCGAGCCGCCGGACGTGGACGTCCGGGCCGCGGCCCTGGCGGCGTTGGGGGAAGCGACGTGATCGTGCTGGGCCTGACCGGCTCCATCGGCATGGGCAAGTCGACGACGACGGCGATGTTCGCCGACGCCGGGGCCCTGGTCTGGAACGCCGACGACGCCGTGCACCGGCTCTACGCCCGGGGCGGCGCGGCCGTGGCGCCGGTGGGCGAGGCGTTTCCGGGCGTGGTGGTGGACGGGGCGGTGGACCGGACGCGGCTGGCCGAGGCGCTGGGACGGGACCAGCAGGCCTTCCGCCGGCTGGAGGCGATCGTCCACCCGCTGGTGCTGCAAGGGCGGACCGAGGATCTGACCGCGGCCAGGGCGCGGGGCGTCAGGCTGGCGGTGCTGGATATTCCTCTGCTGTTCGAGACGGGCGGGGACGCCGCCGTCGACGCGGTGGTGGTGGTGACGGCGCCGGCCGAGGTGCAGGCCGCGCGCGTGCTGGCCCGGCCCGGCATGACCCGCGAACGGTTCGAGGCCATCCTGGCGCGTCAGTTGCCGGACGCCGAAAAGCGCCGCCGGGCGGACTTCGTCATCGACACCGGCGACGGGCTGGAGGCGGCGCGGGCCCGGGTGAACGAAATCGTGGGGATGGTTCTGGCCCCGGGGTGGTCGCCGCCCCGGCGCGACATCTGAGCAGGCCGCGATCGTCGGCCCTTCGGGACCTCCCGACCCGACGCGGCCCTTTCGAAACCGGGCGAAGCGCGCCAATAAGGGGCCATGTCCCGCGAAATCGTACTCGACACCGAAACCACCGGCTTCGACCCTCGCACGGGCGACCGGATGATCGAGGTCGGCTGTATCGAGATCGAGGATCTGCTGCCCACGGGACGGACCTTTCACCGGCTGATCCATCCCGAGCGGATGATCCCGGCCGATGCGATCCGGGTGCATGGCATCACCGACGACCATGTGAAGGACGCGCCGAAATTCGCGGAGATCGTCATCGACCTGTGCGACTTCATCGGCGACGCGCCGATCATCGCCCACAACGCCCAGTTCGACCGCAATTTCATCGATCACGAGTTCGGCCGCTGCGGGCGGGCGCTGTTTCCCGAGGACCGCTGGATCGACACCCTGAAGCTGGCCCAGACGCGGTTTCCGGGCATGGCCAATTCGCTGGACGCCCTGTGCAAGCGCTACAAGATCAGCCTGGTCGAGCGCAGCCTGCACGGCGCCCTGATCGACGCCCGGCTGCTGGCCGAGGTCTATCTGGAGCTCAAGGGCGGCAAGGAGCGGCGGCTGGACCTGTCGGCGTCACGCACGGTCACGGCGGCGGCGGCGGCCCATGCGGCGGCCGGCTATCCGCCGCGTCCGCGGCTGCTCCAGCCTCGCGGCGGCGAGGCGGAGCATGCGGCCCATGAGGCCTTCCTGCGGGCGACACTGAAGGACTGGTCGTTGTGGAAGGGCTATGGCGTTGAGGTCGAGGCGGCCTGACCACATTCTCCCTCCCCCTTGTGGGGAGGGATGTCGACGCAAAGCGGCGACAGGGTGGGGTGTGTCAGACGTTCCCCACCCGGCTTCGCCTTCGGCTCAGCCACCCTCCCCATGAAGGGGCGGGAGGGGTCGTGTCAGGCCTTGCCGCTCTCGGCCGGGCCGCGGGCGATGGACTGCTGGCGGGCGACGTAGATGCCGGCGAAGTCGATCGGATCCAGCATGAAAGGCGGGTAGAAGCCGCCGTCCGAGGTGGCGCGGGCGATGATCTCGCGGGCGAACGGGAAGAGGTAGCGCGGGCATTCGATCAGCAGCAGCGGCTCGATGTCCTGCTCGGGCACGCCCTGCAGGGCGAACAGGCCGCCGTACAGCAGTTCGACGTTGAAGACCGTCATGGCCTCGGTGGTCGCCTTGATGGTCAGGCGCAGATCGACCTCGAACAGGCCGTCGGGGCGGCCCTGGGCGTTCATCTCGACGCCCATGTCGATGGCGGGCTTGCCGTCGACGCGCAGGCTGTCGGGGGCCTTAGGGTTCTCGAAGGACAGGTCCTTGACGTACTGGGCGACGATGCGGAAGCCCGGGCCCTGGGGTCCCTGGGCGGCGTCAGCAGCGGGCGCGGCAGGCTTGGCGTCGGCGGGAGGGGCGGCGTCGGTCATCGGTCGGGTCTGTCTGAATAGGGTGAACGGCGCCGTTTCAGACGCCCCGGAAGGCGCGGCGACTAGCACGAGGCCGGGGGTGCGGCAACGACGCTCGCCCAACCTCAGCAGCGGTTCATGTTGCGCGCCCCTATATGAGCCCCTAATCGTCATCGCCGCAGCCGCCGTTTCGCGGACGCCAGCCAAGGATTGCCAGTGCCGCCGGTCCAGATCCAGATCGTCATCTTCGCCGTGATCGCCGCCATCGTCCTGTTCCAGCTCTATAATGTGCTGGGCAAGAAGGTCGGGCGGCAGCCGGAAGAGGATGCGCGCGCCAAGCCCGCCGCCGCCGCGCTCGCCGGGGCGAAGCCCGACCAGGCCGCCGGCCGCCCCAATGTTCTGGACGCCGTGACCCTGGCCTCTATCGCCAGCCTGAAGGCGCGCGACCCGAATTTCGACCCCGTGCGCTTCCTCGAGGGCGCCCGCCAGGCCCATGAGACCATCGTGCGGGCCTATGCGTCCGGCGACCGCGACACGCTGAAGCCGCTGCTGACCCCCGCCGTCATGGCCTCGTTCGAGGCCGGCATAGCCGGGCGCGAGGCCCGGGCCGAGACCGAGGTCGCCGAATTCCTGCATCCGGCCCGCGCCGATCTGGAACAGGCCTCGGCCGAGGGCGACCGCGCCACGGCCAAGGTCCGCTTCCTGGCCGAGCTGCGCAACACCATCACCCCGGCCGACGGGGCCGCCGAGCCGCAGATCGAGGAACGGCGCGTGGCCGAACTGTGGACCTTCGAGCGCACCCTGGGCGCCAGCGATCCCAACTGGGTGCTGGCCCGCACCGAACCCGCCGCCGCATGATCGCGGGCGGCGTGCGCCGCTGGCGAAACCGCGAGGCCGGCGCCGTCGTCCTGGCCCTGACGATCCTGCTGGCGGGGTGCGCGACGACGCCCGTCGCGCCGCCGGCCGCTCCGGCCCCTTCTCCGGGCGAACCCCGGCCCTCTCCCCCCGTCGGCTTGAGCCCGGCCGTCCTGCCCGGCTGGAACGACGAGGATCATCTGGCGGCGTTCGAGGCCTGGGCGACCGGCTGCGCGGCGTCGCGGGAGCCGGCGGCCCGCGTCCAGTGCGACCGGGCCATGCAGATCAAACAGACCTCGAAGCCGGTGACGCCCTCGGCGGCGCGGGCCTTCTTCGAGAGCGGGTTCACGGCGGTGGCGGCGGAAACGCCGGACGGCCGGCCGGGCTTGCTGACCTCGTATTTCGCACCGGAGTATCCCGCGCGGACCGGGCCGAGCGTCGAGTTCGACGCACCGGTGCTGGCTCGCCCGGCGGGCTGGACGCGGGGCCAGACCCTGGCCTCGCGGGCTGAAATCGAGGCCGATCCGGCAGGCGCGTCGGACGCGCCGCCGCTGGCGTGGATGCGGGCCGAGGACCTGTTCTTTATGCAGATCCAGGGGTCGGGCTATCTGACGCTGGAGGACGGGTCGCGGGTCCGCGCCGCCTACGCCGGCGACAACGGCCGGCCCTTCACCGGCATCGCCCGGCCGATGGCCGAGGGGGGGCTGCTGCCGCCGAACGGAACCTCGGGCGACGCCATCCGCGCCTGGCTGGCGGAGCACCGGGGGCCGGAAGCGCGCGCGGTGATGGCGCTGAACGCCCGCTACATCTTCTTCAAGCTGGATCCCGACGACGGCGGCGACCCGGCCGGGGCGGCGGGGATTCCCCTGCCGGCGCGGCGGGCTATCGCGGTCGATCCGGCCCACTGGCGATACGGCGACCTGGCGTGGATTTCGGCCGACGGCGGCAATCTGGCCGGGGCCCGGGGGAGCTATCAGGGTCTGGTCGTGGCCCTGGATACGGGTTCTGCGATCCGGGGGCCGGTGCGGGCGGACCTCTATATGGGCCGGGGCGAGGCGGCGGGGGCCGAGGCCGGGGCCGTGCGCCATCCGTTGAGGATGTGGCGGCTGGTTCCGAAAGCCTGAGGCCGGCGAGAGCGGCCGGGTATTCCGCCAGCTCCTCGATCCGATGGAGGATCGCCGCCACCATGGGACGGGTGTTTCCCTCAACAGGGTCGAAGTCCGGCTCGAAGGTGAATTCACCCGCGTCGAACGCCAGAAAAGTCTCCCACGACAGAGGCGTCAGAAACTCCAGGATGTCTGATCTGCCGGTCGGCGCGTCCGCTTGGGCGACCCAATGCATATTGTTGGCAAGCAGATCAGCGAACGGATAGGCGAGTCGCCCTGAGGCGAAACCGAAGATCAGCCAGGCCGCGATTATCTCGCAGAGCTGTCGCCTCGTCAGCCCGGTCGCCCGCATCCAGTCTTCGGCGACATGATTTTCGAGCCCGCGATGGAGCGCCGGTTGGGTTGTATATTGCGACCTCAGACCCTCAAGTCCGGCCCGGACGTAGTCGATCCCGGTCAACGCCGCTTCAGCCCGCCCAGCAGGCCGCGCAGCAGCTCCCGGGTCAGCGTCGACCCCGCCGTCCTGAGCACCGACTTGGTCGCGGCCTCGATCGGGGTTTCGCGGGTCGAGCGGCGGGGCGCGGCGCGGGGGCGGGCGGCCTCGCGGTCATAGCGGGCCTGTTCGCGAGCCTGTTCCCGTTCCCGGACCACGGCGGCCTTTTCGGCCTCCTTCGCGGCGGCCGCCTCGGCTTTTGCCCGGGCTTCGGCCAGTCTGGCGTCGGCGGCGGCCTGATCCTGTTCGCCGCGACGGGCGGCGAGGATGTCCTCGGCGGACTCGCGGTCGACCATGGTTTCATAGAGGCCGCGGACAGGGCTGGCGGCCATGACGGCGGCGCGCTCGGCGTCCGTGGCGGGGCCCAGTCGGCTGTCGGGCGGGCGGATCATGGTGCGGGCGACGACGTGGGGGGCGCCCTTTTCGTCCAGGGTCGAGACCAGGGCCTCGCCCACCCCCAGACCCTGGATGGCCTCGGCGGTGTCGAAGGCCGGATTGACGCGGAAGCTCTGCGACGCCGCCTTGAGGCCGCGCTGTTCGGCCGGGGTGTAGGCGCGCAGGGCGTGCTGGATGCGGTTGCCCAGCTGGGCCAGGACGCTGTCGGGGATGTCGGCCGGGTTCTGGGTGACGAAATAGACGCCGACGCCCTTGGAGCGGATCAGGCGCACGACCTGTTCGACCTTTTCGCGCAGGGCGTCGGGCGTGTCGTTGAACAGCAGATGGGCCTCGTCGAAGAAGAAGACGAGGCGCGGCTTTTCGGGGTCGCCGATCTCGGGCAGCTGTTCGAACAGTTCCGACAGCAGCCACAGCAGGAAGGCGGCGTAGAGGCGCGGACTGGCCATCAGCTTCGTCGCGTCCAGCACATTGACCTGGCCGCGGCCGTCGAGGCCGGTGCGCATCATGTCCTCCAGCCGCAGGGCCGGTTCGCCGAAGAAGGCCTTGCCGCCCTGCTGCTCGAGCTGGAGGATGGCGCGCTGGATCGAGGCGATGGAGGCGGGGGCGACGTTGCCGACCTCGCGGCCGATGCGCTCCGAATTCTCGCCGACATAGGCCAGCATGGCGCGCAGGTCGTCGAGGTCGAGCAGCAGCAGGCCTTCCTTGTCCGCGACGTGGAAGAGGACCGACAGGACCCCTTCCTGCACGTCGTTGAGATTCAGCATGCGCGCGAGAAGCAGGGGGCCGATCTCGCTGACCGTGGTGCGGATCGGGTGGCCCTTGAGGCCGTACAGGTCCCAGAAGACGACCGGGGCCGCCTTCGGCTGCAGCGTCAGGCCCATGGAGGCGGCGCGCGCCAGCAGCTTCTCATTGGGCGAGCCGGGGACGCAGACGCCCGACAGGTCGCCCTTCACATCGGCGCAGAAGACGGGGACGCCGGCGTCGGAAAAGCCCTGGGCCATGATCTGCAGGGTCACGGTCTTGCCGGTCCCGGTGGCGCCGGCGACCACGCCGTGGCGGTTGGCGCGGTTCAGCAGCAGGATTTCCGGCAGGCCGGGACCGCCGGCCGGGGCGCCGTCCATCGATTGGCCGAGGAAGATGCCGGGGGCGTCGGTCATGCAGAACTCCTGAAGGGGATTCACCCTGTCGCGACGGACGGCGGGCTTCAAGCGCCTTGTCGAGATCATTGACCGGACGCGCGACGCCGCCGACGATGCGGGCATGAAATCGCCCATCGCCCTGCCGACGTCCACCGTCGCGCGCAATGCGCTCGTTCTGATCGCCGTGGTGGCGGCCGGGGCGGCGCTCTACTGGCTGCGGGGCATACTGACGCCCCTGGCCATGGCCGTCTTCCTGATGATCATGATCGACGGCGTGAAGCGGGCGATCGAGGACCGGACTACCATTCCCGGCCGCTGGGCCGGGACGGTCGCGCTGCTGCTGGTCGTGCTGGGCTTCCTGGCCTCGATCGCCATCATCGTGAACGGGGCGACCGGCTTCTTTGACGAGGCGACCGGCGTCACCACCCGGATCGGCCCGCGGATCGACCAGATCCTGATCGACGGCGGACGGCTGTTCGGGATCGACGCCGTGCCCACGGCGGCGGAGCTGCTGGGTCAGCTGGACGTGCGCGGCTATCTGGCCGGGGCGGCCATGCAGGCCCAGGGGGTGCTGTCGGGCTCGTTCTTCGTCATGGTCTATCTGGCCTTTCTGCTGGCGTCGCAGTCCGGTTTCCGGCGCAAGCTGGTGGGCCTGTTCCCCGCCCGCGAGTCCCGGTCCGAGGCGCTGGCGGTGTTCCAGAGGGTCCGCGGCGGGGTCGAGGGCTATCTGTGGGTCCAGACCGTGACCGGGGCCATGATCTGCGCCGCCGCCTGGCTGCTGATGCGGGCCGTGGGTCTGCAGAACGCGGAGTTCTGGACCTTCGTCATCTTCATCGTCGGCTTCATCCCGGTGCTGGGCGGGGCGGTCGCGGGCCTGGCGCCGCCGCTGTTCGCCCTGGTGCAGTTCGAGAGCTACTGGCCGGCGGCGGTGCTGCTGGTCGGGCTGCAGGCCATATTGTTCATCAGCGGCAACATGATCCAGCCGCGCATGCAGGGCGACAACCAGAATATCGACCCGGTGGTGGTGCTGTTGTCGCTGGCGCTGTGGGGGCAACTCTGGGGCGTGGTCGGCATGTTCCTGTCGACGCCGCTGGCGGTGATGGCCATGGCCATACTGGCGGAGTTCAAGGGCTCCCGCTGGATGGCCATCCTGCTGTCGGGCGATGGCGAGCCCTATGCCGACGAGGACGACCCCGACCCCGCGCCGGGCCGGCGGGGCCGCGTCAACCCGCCGCAGGGCGCGGCCGATTGAGGGCGTTTCACCGCCCTTGATTGGTCACAACCGGCGCCTATCTCATCCCTGTCGCCGCGGCCCTCCCCTCCCCCCCCCCAAGCCGCGGTGGACAGATCGGCGCCAACCCTCCCCCTCCCGGGCGCCGATCCCAAGCAGGCCGCCGGACGCAAGTCCGGCGGCCTTGTCTTTTGGGGACCGCGCGTTGCGGAACAGGGCCGCGACATCTCCGCAACAGTCGAGGATTCAGGACGTGTTCGGATGGAACGCGCGGAATTCCGCCACGTTAGCGGCGCGGAAGGGCGAACAGCGGACCGTCCGCGAAAGCTCCAAGGATACCTCGTATGTACAAGACTCTCTCCGCCGCGTCCCTGGCGGTCCTGCTGGCCGGCGTCGCCGCGCCCGCCCTGGCCCAATCCGTTCCCGACTGGAGCGGCCCCTACATCGGCGTCTACGGCGGCGTGGTCGAGAACAATGAGGACGCCGGCGAAGGCCTGGTGTTCGACCGCGATTTCGACGGCCAGTTCGACGACACGGTCGTGCTGAGCGGCTCGACCACCAACGCCTTCACGCCCGGTTCGTGCGACGGCTCCGCGACCGGCCAGGCGGCGTCCGGCGGCTGCGACGTCGACCCCACGGGCGTCGACGGCTCGATCCGCGCCGGTTACGACATGCAGTTCGGTCCTCTGGTCGTCGGCCTGGTCGGCGAGCTGAGCGCCGTGGACATGGAAGATTCGGTCACCTCGTTCAGCAGCACCCCGGCCGCCTATGTCTTCACCCGCCAGGTGGAACAGATGGCCGCCCTGCGCGCCCGCGTCGGCTTCGCGGTCGGTCCGGCATTGCTCTATGCGACCGGCGGCGCCGCCACGGCCAAGGTCGAGAACAGCTTCCGCACCACCAATACGACCAACAGCTTCACCGAGACGGTCAATGAAGACGAGGCCGACGGCTATCAGCTGGGCGGCGGCGTCGAATGGAAACTGGCCCGCAACCTGTCGCTGACGGGCGAGTACCTCTATTCCAACCTGCAGCCGGGCGACTATGTCGTTCGCGCCGGCGCCGGGACGGCTCCGGCCACCAACCCCTTCATCCTGGCCCCCAACACGGCGGGCACGGACATCACGCGCAGCAATGACGGTCTGGAGCTGCACGCGCTCCGCATCGGCATGAACGTCCGCTTCTAGATCCCTCGAGGGATCGACGATTCGGCGACGCCGGCTCCGGCAACGGGGCCGGCGTTGTCGTTTTGGGGGTTTCCCGGAGCGGCCGGCTGGCCTAGTCAGGCGGCCGTCGGACAGCGCCCTTGCCCCTGCGGCGAAGCGGCCTAGTCTGGCGTTCCTTTCGGCGGCCCATGCAGAGGCCGCGCCTGCAAGAGACCTGCCCATGTCCGGCGAACTGGCTGCCAAGCTCCCTCAGGCGATCACCCTGGAGGACCTGGAGGCCGGCTTTGCGGGAGCGGTGGGCGAGGCGCCGGGGCCGGAGGCGAAATCCTATCTGTTGCAGGCGTGGGAGGACTATGCCGCCGACGAGGCTCCCGAACTGGGCGGCGCGGATCTGGCGGCCCTGCTGGCTTCGGTCTGGCGTTCGGCGGACGGCCGCAAGGCGGGCGAGACCGCGCGCATCAGCCTGGGGCCGCTGACCGGCGCCGACGGCCGGCCGACCGGCTATGACAGCCTGGTCATCGTCCAGGAGGACCGGCCCTTTCTCGTCGACAGCGTCATGGGCGAACTGGCCGAGGCCGGGGTGACGGTGCGGTCCATGTTCCACCCGCTGGTCGAGCGCGACGGCGGGCGGGTCTCGCTGATCGTCGTCGTCCTCGATCCCCTGCCGCAGGAACGTCGCGACGCCCTCGGCGAAGGCCTCGCCGCGACCATGGGCGACGTGCGCAGCGCCGTGGCCGACCATGCGGCCATGAACGCCCTGATGGCGCGGTCGATCGCCCACCTCGAGACGTCGCCCCCCGGCGTGGACGCCGAGGTCCTGGCCGAGAACCTGGCCTTCCTGCAATGGCTGCAGGCCGATCATTTCGTCTTCCTCGGCGCGCGCGACTACGATTATCCGCGCAACAGGGACGGCGGCTATGAGGCCGAGGCGCCGCTGTCGCAGTCGGGCGCCGGACTGGGCGTGCTGGCGGACCCGAACCGCACCGTGCTGCGCCGCGCCAACGAGCCGGCCGTGCTGACCCGGTCGATGAAGAAGCAGCTGGACCTGTCCGAGCCGGTCACCGTGGCCAAGGCCAACGTCCGGTCGCGGGTGCATCGTCGCGCCTATATGGACTATATCGGCGTCAAGCGGTTCGGCCCGGACGGCCGTCCGTCGGGGGAGACCCGCTTCGTCGGCCTGTTCACCGTCGAGGCCTATGACAAGACCGCGACCCAGGTGCCGCTGATCCGCCGCAAGGTCGCCAACGCCCTGACGCGCGCCGGCAAGACGCCGGGCAGCCACAACGAGAAGCGGCTCAGGAACATCCTCGAGAACTATCCGCGCGACGAACTCTTCCAGGTCACCGAGAATGAACTGCTGGAGATCAGCCTCGGCATATTGCACCTGCACGACCGGCCGCGGATCAAGATCTTCACCCGCAAGGACCCGTTCGACCGGTTCGTCTCGGTCCTCGCCTTCGTCCCGCGCGAGCGCTTCGACGCCTCGGTCCGTGAACGGATCGGCCGCATCCTTGTGCGCGCCTGGGGCGGGCGTCTGTCGGCCTGGTATCCGCAGCTGTCGGATCAGCCGCTGGTGCGCATCCACTACATCATCGGCGTCACGCCGGGCGATCATCCGTGCCCGGATCATGCCGCGCTGGAGGCCGAGGTGGCCGAGGCCGGCCGCAGCTGGATCGACCGGTTCGAGGCCGCCCTGCGCGCCGCCGAGGTGGACGATGTCGCCGTCGGCCCGCTGAGCGCGCGCTGGGCCGAGGCCTTCGGCGCCGGCTATCGCGACCGCTATGACGCCGACGAGGCGGTGCGCGACCTGATGGCGGTCGACAGGCTGAACGAGTCCGGTCAGATCGGCTCGGGCGAGCCGGTGGCGGTTCGCGCCTTCCGCACGCCGGCCGACGGGCCGCTGAATTTCCGTTTCAAGCTTTACCGCCGGGGCGCGGCGGTGCCGCTGTCGGACGTGCTGCCGATCCTGGCCGACATGGGGCTGAAGACGCTGGAAGAGTGGGGCCACGCCCTGCATCCGGCGGGCGACGCCGACATCCATGTGCATGAATTCCTGCTGGAGGATCCGCGCGGCGGCGATCTGAAGTTCGAGGATGTGAAGGGGCCGTTCGAGACCGCCTTCTCGGCCGTCTGGACCGGGCTGACCGAGAGCGACGGTTTCAACCGTCTGGTGCTGGAGCTGGGCGTCGACTGGCGCGAGGCGGCGCTGGTGCGCACCCTGGCCCGCTATCGCCAGCAGACAGGGATGGATCCGTCGCAGGCGGTGCAGGAAGAGGCGCTGCGCGACTATCCGGCCGTGGCGCGCGCCATCCTGGCGCTGTTCGAGACGAAGTTCGATCCGGCGAAGGGCGGCGACGCCGCCGGCCGTGAGGCCGCCGTGGCCAAGGGGGTCGCGCAGATCAACGCCCTGCTGCAGGATGTGAAGAGTCTGGACCACGACCGCGCCCTGCGGCGTCTGGCCCTGCTGGTCGAGGCGATCAAGCGGACCAACTATTACCAGGCCGGTCCTGAAGGCCGGCCCAAGGCGCACATCTCGATCAAGATCGCCTCGCGCGAACTGGCCGACCTGCCGCTGCCGAAGCCGTTCCGCGAGATCTTCGTCTGGGCGCCGCATATCGAGGGCGTGCACCTGCGCTTCGGGCCCGTGGCGCGCGGCGGCCTGCGCTGGTCCGACCGCCGCGACGACTTCCGCACCGAGGTGCTGGGGCTGGTCAAGGCGCAGCAGGTCAAGAACGCGGTCATCGTGCCGGTCGGCTCCAAGGGCGGCTTCTTCCCCAAACAGCTGGCGGCCATCGTCCGCGCCGGCGGCGACCGCGACGCCCAGCAGGCCGAGGCCATCCGCGCCTACAAGACCTTCCTGTCGGGCCTGCTGGACATCACCGACAATATCGACAAGTCCGGCGCTGTGGTTCCGCCGCAGCAGGTCATCCGCTTCGAGGGCGACGACCCCTATCTGGTCGTGGCCGCGGACAAGGGCACGGCGACCTTCTCGGACATCGCCAACGGCATATCGCGGGACTACGGCTTCTGGCTGGACGACGCCTTCGCCTCGGGCGGCTCGGTCGGCTACGACCACAAGGTCATGGGCATCACGGCCCGCGGGGCCTGGGAGGCGGTCAAGCGGCACTTCCGCGAGATGGGCAAGGACATCCAGAGCGAGCCCTTCACCGTCGTCGGCGTCGGCGACATGAGCGGCGACGTGTTCGGCAACGGCATGCTGCTGTCCAGGGCGATCAAACTGGTCGCGGCCTTCGATCACCGCGACATCTTCATCGATCCGACGCCGGATCCGGCCACGAGCTGGGTCGAGCGGGAGCGGATGTTCAGACTGCCGCGCTCGTCCTGGCAGGACTATGACAGGTCGAAAATCTCGAAGGGCGGCGGCGTCTTCCCGCGCTCGGCCAAGTCCATCGAGCTGAGCCCGGAGATCAAGGCGGCCCTGAATATCCAGGAGGACGTTCTGGATCCGGCCGCCCTGATGAAGGCGATCCTGAAGGCGCCGGCCGAACTGCTCTATTTCGGCGGCATCGGCACCTATGTGAAGGCGCCGAACGAGAGCGACGCCCAGGTCGGCGACAAGGCCAATGACGCCATCCGCGTCGACGGCGCCGAGGTGCTGGCCAAGGTCATCGGCGAGGGCGCCAACCTCGGCCTGACCCAGGCGGGACGCATCGCCTTCGCCAGAAGCGGCGGCCGGATCAACACCGACGCCATCGACAACTCGGCCGGGGTCGATTCCTCGGACCACGAGGTCAACATCAAGATCCTGACCGGGGCGGCCATCGCCTCGGGTGCGCTGAAGGCCGGGGACCGCGACGCCCTTCTGGCCTCCATGACCGACGAGGTCGGGCTGAAGGTGCTGGCCCACAACTACGACCAGACCCTGGCCGTCTCCCTGCAGGAGGCGGAGGGGCCGGCCGCGCTCGACGCCGATCAGCGCTTCATGCAGTGGCTGGGCTCGAAGGGTAAGCTGGACCGCAAGGTCGAGGGCCTGCCCGACGACGTCAAACTGGCCGAGATGAAGACCGCGGGCCAGGCGCTGACCCGGCCGGAACTGGCCGTGCTGACGGCCTATTCCAAGCTGGAGCTGTTCGACGACATCGTCGCCTCGACGGCCCCGGACGACGCCTTCTTCAAACAGACCCTGGTCCGCTACTTCCCCGCGCCCCTGGCCAAATTCGAGGCCGACATGCAGCGGCACCGGCTGCGGCGCGAAATCGTCTCGACCATATTGTCGAACGAGATCGTCAACATGGCCGGCCCGACCTTCCCCGAGCGGCTGCGCCAGTCGGCGCGGTGCGACACCGGGGCCATGGTCATCGCCTTCGAGGCCGCGCGGCAGGTCTTCCGCCTCGACCAGGCCTGGGACGCCGTCTCGGCGCTGGACCTGAAGATTTCCGCCGACGCCCAGACGGCGCTGTATCGCGAGATCGCCACCGTCCTGCGCCGCCAGACCTTCTGGCTGGCCCGCCGGGCCATGCGGCAGGGGTGCACGGTCGACCAGCTGATCGCGGCCTATCGCCCGGCCGCGGACGCCCTGCGCGCCGCCGGCGGGGCGGTGCTGTCGCGGTTCGAACAGGCGCGGCTGGAAGACCGGGTCCAGACCTTCATCGGCCTGGGCGCGACCGAGGCCATGGCGCGCGACTTCGCCATGCTGCGGCCGCTGGTCGCCACCGTCGACATCGGCGATCTGGCCCGCGAGGCCGGCTGGCCCGAACCGGCCATGGCCATGCTGTACCACCAGGTCGGCGCGGCCTTCGATTTCGACCGGCTGCGCGCCGCCGCGGGCCATGTGCCGTCGGCGGATCATTTCGACCGGTTGGCCGTGCGCCGCCTGATCGAGGATCTGATGACCGAACAGGTGGTGCTGACGCGCGCCGTGGCCGGAACCGCGAA
Source organism: Brevundimonas sp. (assembly GCF_041648615.1). Taxonomy (GTDB): domain Bacteria; phylum Pseudomonadota; class Alphaproteobacteria; order Caulobacterales; family Caulobacteraceae; genus Brevundimonas. The sequence goes on along the minus strand of NZ_JBAZOS010000043.1, from coordinate 3,293 downwards.
GGCGGTCGTCGGAGCCAGCGAGGCGGCCGCCGAGGCGGCGGTCGACGCCTGGATCGGGCCGCGTCAGGCGACGGTGGAGGGCGTGCGCGCCTCGGTCGACGAGATCGAGGCCTCGGGCTCGGGCTGGACCTTCGCCAAACTGACCATCGCCAACAGCGCCATTCGTGAGATAGCGTCGGTCGCCGGCTGATGTTTGGGCGCTAAAGCGCGCGACGCGGTCGCTCGCTGCCTGAGCGCGTCCGGCTACTGCGGGAAGGGGCCTCTATGCCGCGCAAGTTTCTGGTCGTCGTCGACGACAGTCCCGAGTTCGAGTCGGCCTTGCGTTACGCCGCGCGGCGGGCGCGTTCGACGGGCGGGCGGGTGACCTTGCTGCGGGTGATTCCGGCAGCGGCGTCCGACGCCCACTGGGCGGGGGTGCGCGAGGAGATCGAGCGCCAGACCCGGGTCGAGGCCGAGGCCCTGCTGAACAAATGGGCGGAGGAGGCGGCCGAACGCTCGGGCGCCACGCCGGTGCTGCTGATCGAGCGGGGCGAGCCCCAGGACGCCATCCGCAAGGTCGTCGGCGAGGACGCCGAGATCAAGATTCTGGTCCTGGCCGCCGGCAGCGGCGGGCGCGGCCCCGGCCCACTGGTGGCGGCGGTGGTCAAGCAGGGCGCGGCCTTCACAGGGCGGAAGCTGCCGGTGACGATCGTGCCCGGTGAGCTGACCGAGAAGGACATCGAGGATCTGGCGTGACGTAGCGGCGCGTCTCCCTCCCCTTTATGGGGAGGGATGTCGGCGCGCAGCGACGACAGGGTGGGGTATGGTGAAGCAGACCGTGCGGCGGTTCCCCACCCGTCTGTCGCTGCGCGACAGCCACCCTCCCCACGAGGGGGAGGGAGAACGGGGCGTCACCCTTGAACGTGACCCGCCCACGGCGCACTTAAGCGCCATGTTCATCCAGACCGAACCGACGCCGAACCCGAATGTGCTGAAATTCCTGCCGGGGCGGGATGTCGCGGACTCGCCGACCGACTTCGTCAACGCCGCAGAGGCGGCCGCCTCGCCGCTGGCCGAGGCCCTGTTCGCGCTCGAGGGCGTGACCGGGGTCTTCTTCGGCTACGACTATGTCTCGGTCACGCGCGATCCCCAGGGTCCGGAGTGGAGCACGATGAAGGCCCCCATCCTGGCGGCCGTCATGGACCAGTTCGTCTCGGGCGCCCCGCTGATGCGCGACGCCGCTCCGGCCGCCCACGCCGACGGGATCGAGGACAGCGAGATCGTGGCCGAGATCAAACAGCTGCTGGACAGCCGCGTCCGCCCGGCCGTGGCCCAGGACGGCGGCGACATCCTGTTCGACGCCTTCGATCTGGAGACCGGCGTCCTGACCCTGCGCATGCGCGGCGCCTGCGCCGGCTGTCCCTCGTCCTCGGCGACGCTGAAGGCGGGGGTCGAGCAGATGATGAAACACTACGTCCCGGAAGTGACCCGCGTCGAACAGGTGTTGTAAAGTTTCAGCGCGCTAACGCCCGGCGCGCGGCGCCTCGCTGCTTGAGTGCGCAACGTGCTGAAACGAATCCGTCTCGCTTCCGGGCGAAGACGGCGCCATCATTCCCTCCATGCCCCGGTTCGAAAGCGATGAGGACGCCCGGCGTCTCGGCGAGGCGCTCGCCGCCCTGCGCCGCGAGGCCGGGCTGAGCCAGGCCGAGGCCGGGCAGCGGGCGGGCATGACCAGCCAGGGCTGGGGTCTGTACGAGGCGGGCAAACGGCCGGGGCTGTTTCGCCCCGACGTGCAGCGACGCCTGACCGGAGCCCTCGGCGCCACGGTCGAGGCGCTGGCCCTGGTGCAGACGTCGCCGGCCGAAGATGCGCCGGTCCGACCCCCTGAAACGCGAGGCGTGGCCAATGCGGGCCGGGGCTTCAACGCCGCGCCTTCGCCGGTCGCGCCGGTCCGGCAGGTACAACTTTCGAATGACGATCTGGCGCCCTGGGCCGCCTCGGGCGTGGTGCTGGAGTATGAGCCGGGGCGCTGGCCGCGGCGGGATCAGGGCTGCGTCATTGAAATGGCCGACGGCGAGACGCGGGTCAGGCTGTATGACCGGGCCGACGCCGAGGTGCTGGTCGTGCGCGGCGGGGCCGGCGGCCTGGGCGCCGAGGAGCGGATCGCGCGCGGCGACACCCGGTCGGTCTCGGCCGTGGTGGCGCGGCTGGAGCGTTGAATGAAACTTTTTCGTTGCGTCCTTTTCGTTTCCATGAAACCTTTCCGTGTGGAAAGGGAGGCGAGCGGTCATGGCCAGAATCGGCGGACGGAACGACGTGGACGCCTATGTCGGCGCGCGCATCAGCCTGAGACGGTCGGCCCTGGGCCTGTCGCAAAGCGCCCTGGCCCAGCAGCTGGGGATCAGCTTCCAGCAGGTGCAGAAATACGAGACGGGGCAGAACCGCATCTCGGCCTCGCGGCTGCACCGCGCCGCGACGGTGCTGGGGACTTCGGTCGAGAGCTTCTTTCCCCCGGTCGAGACGGCGCGGGGCGCGGTCGACGACGGCTGGGCGGGGTTGCGCTTCATCACCGCCACGACCGACGGCCGGACCGTGGCGACGGGCTTTCCGATGATCGAGGACCGCGACGTCCGCAAGGCCGTGGCGTGCATCGTCCAGGCGCTGGCGCGGGATCCGTGAGCGCGGCCCCGGGAGCGCGGGCATGAGGGTGCTGGTCGTCGATACGGCGCTGGGCCTGTGCACCGCCGGCGCCTTCGAGGTCGGGACCGGCGAGGGCGGGGGCGGGGCGATGCGCCGGCTGGGCCTGCGCTCCGAGCCCATGGCCAAGGGGCATTCGGAACGGCTGGCGGGGTTCGCGCGCGACGCGATGGCCGAGGCCGGGCTGGCGTTTGACGCGGTCGACCGCATCGGCGTGACCATGGGGCCGGGGTCGTTCACCGGCCTGCGCGTCGGCCTGGCCTTCGCCCAGGGGCTGGGGGCGGCGCTGGGGCGGCCGGTGGTCGGGCTGTCGAGCCTGGACGCGCTGGCGGCGTCGGCGGAGGCGGGGACGGGTCCGGTCGCGGCCCTGATCGATGCGCGGCGGGGGCAGGTCTATGCGCGGTTCTTCGCGCACGGCGTCGCCGCCGGCCCCGCCGGGGCCCTGTCGCTGGAGGCGGCTTCGGAGCGGATCGCGGCGCTGGCGCCCGGGGCCGTGCTGATCGGTTCGGGCGCGGCCCTGTTCGCCGAGGCCTTTCCCGCCCTGAGCCGGACGCCGCTGGCGGGGCCGGCCCCTGAGGCGCTGGCGCGGCTGACCGCGGCGGCCGACCCCGCGACCG
>NZ_JBAZOS010000042.1:0-24489 GCF_041648615.1 Brevundimonas sp. | reverse complement strand
AGCAAAAACCGCCGGCCCTCTTTCGGGGGCCGGCGGCTGTTGTTGTCTGGCCGATCGGCCTTCCGGGTTTAGCGGAAGTTGATGCCGATGGTGGCGCGACGGTTCAGAGGCTCGCGAACGCCGTCGGCGGTCGGGCGGGCCAGGGCGGTTTCACCCTTGCCGTCCAGCGAGATCACGCCGCCGTTGACGCCCTGGGCGACCAGCGCGTCCGCAACGGTGCGGGCGCGGCGGTTGGACAGGCCGATGTTGTAGGCGGCCGAACCGGAGGTGTCGGCGTGGCCGACGACCAGCACGCGGGTCGGACGGCCCGACTTGGCGTAGCTTGCCGCTTGATTCACGACCGACGAGGCTTCGGCCGTGAGGTCCGAACGATCCCAGTCGAAATAGACCACGAACTCACGCGCGACCGGAACCTGGGCCACCGGAGGCGGCGGCGGGGGCGGCGGCGGGGGCGGCGGGGGCGGGGGCGGCGGGGGAGGAGGCGCGATGTACGCCGGCTCGTCGGCGCCGAACGCATAGCGCAGGCCCAGGGTCACGGTGTGGCTGTCGTCATAACGGCCCTGGAAGGGACCGATGGCCGAGGCCGTCGTGGAGGTGAAGGTGTTGAACTCCATGTTCGACACCAGGTAGCGATAGGTCAGGTCCAGATGGGCCCGGTCGCTGATCGCCCAGGCCAGGCCGGCGATGCCTTGCGCAGCCAGTTTGGTCGAGCTGTCGTCAGCGCCGACGCCCACGGTGCGGGCGTTGCCGAAGGTGCCGATGAAGTTGGTGTCGACGCGGTTCACGCCGGCGCCGAGGCCGATGAACGGACGCAGGGCGTCGCCTTCGCTGCCGAAGTCGAACAGCACGTTCATCATCAGGGTGGCGGCCTTCAGCTCGCCATCCGGCGCGTTGCAGGCGCCCGCGGCCGGAACCACGTTGCACACGCCGGTCGGATTGACGCCAACGCCCGGACGATCGATCAGCTCGATGTCGTTCTGGCGATAGCCGCCTTCCAGCTCAACGCGCCAGTTCTGGTCGAACCGGTAGCCCAGACGCGCAAACGCGGCCCAGTCGCCTTCCGTCCCGATGTCGAACGCAGCGGATCCCGTCTGCGAGATCGTCTCCACGTCGCCCAACGTGTGGTAACCGGCGTCAATCGCCCCGTACCAGCCATTCGGCTCAGCCGCCGCAGCGCCGGCTGACAGGGCGAGAGCCCCGGCCGCGCTGGTGGCCATGATAAAAGTCTTTACGCGCATGGGTGGATGCCCTCCGCAGTCCAGTGAATTTTTTGACGGCGTACTCGCCGCCGCTGGGTTCTCTTAACAGTCCCGCTGGCCGAGGTCGAGACGCCGAGGCGGATAAGCGGGCAGCGTGGCCATATAGCTACAAGAGGAATTTTCCCGGAGCCGAATTCAAGGCCGGCGTGTGCGGAACCGGTCAGCCGCCGCCGGTCCGGCCGGTCGCCTTGCCGGACCCCTCGCACACGGCGCAGGTCTCGCCCGACATGGTCACGCCCGCGCCCTGGCATTCGGGGCAGAGCGTCGGGTCCGGGTGCTGGAGCGAGGCCGGGTCCACGGGACTGGCGGGGGTCAGATCGCTGTCGTCGATGTCGTGAGGGTTCATGTCGGGTCAAACGGCGCCGGGGCCGTCCGGTTTCATGACGACCGGTTTCATGATGACAGCGGCGGGCCTTGCCTTTACGGACCCGCTCATCATGGACGAGACCGAACGGCAATCCGAGGAACGCGGCTGGGACACGGCGAAGACGCTGGCCGAGGCCCTGCCGTACATCCAGATCTACGACCGCAAGACGGTGGTGATCAAATACGGCGGCCACGCCATGGGCGAGAGCGCCGTGGCCAAACAGTTCGCCGCCGACGTGGTCCTGCTGAAGCTGATGGGCGTCAATCCCGTCGTGGTCCACGGCGGCGGGCCCCAGATCAGCGCCATGCTGGACAAGGCCGGAGTCCGGTCCAGTTTCGTCGACGGCCTGCGGGTGACGGACGCCGACACCATGCAGGTCGCCGAAATGGTCCTGTCCGGGGCGGTCAACAAGGAGATCGCCCACTGGATCACCATGGCCGGGCGCGAGGCGGACGTGCGCGGCATCGGCCTGTCCGGCAAGGACGCGGGCCTGCTGACCGTCGAGAAGACCCGCCGGACCAAGCGCGATCCCGACAGCATGATCGAGCATGAGGTGGATCTGGGCCTGGTCGGCGAGCCGACGAAGGTCGATCCCAAGCTGATCGTGCGTCTGCTGGAGTCCGACGCGGACTGGGTGCCGGTGATCGCGCCGATCGGCGTGACCGAGGACGGCCAGACCTTCAACGTCAACGCCGACACCGTGGCCGGGGCCCTCGCCGGGTCGCTCAAGGCCAAGCGCATGCTGCTGCTGACCGATGTGGCGGGGGTCAGGGGCGCGGACGGCCAGATCATCCGGCAGATGACCGTCGGCGAAGCCTCGAAACTGATCGACGACGGCGTCGCGACCGGGGGCATGATTCCCAAGCTGCAGACCGCCATGGCGGCCGTGCGCGACGGCGTCGAGGCCGTGGTCATCCTCGACGGTCGGCGTCCGCACGCCATGCTGGTCGAGCTGTTCACCGAACACGGGGCCGGCACCCTGGTGAAGGCGGAATGACCGCCGAGGCGGTCGAGGCGACGGAACTCGGGGCCGATCTGCGCCACATCCGCAGCTGGATCTTCGATCTGGACGACACCCTGTATCCGCCCGAGTCGCAGTTCATGCGGCTGATCCAGCAGCGCATCAACGACTATGTGGTGCGCACGTCCGGCCTGCCGGCGGATGAGGCCATGGTGGTCCAGAAGGGCTATCTGCACGACTACGGCACCTCGCTGGCCGGACTGATGGCGCACCATGAGATCGATCCCCACGACTTCCTGGCCGAGGTGCATGACGTGCCCCTGGACGTGCTGACGCCCGATCCGGGGCTGCGCGCGGCGCTGGAGCGGCTGGACGGGCCGCGCATCGTCTTCACCAACGGCTCGACCGCCCATGCCCGGCGGGTGATCGAGCGTCTGCAGCTGGCGGACCTGTTCGACGGCCTGTTCTCGCTCGAGGACGGCGACCTGATCCCCAAGCCCGACCCCCGCACCTTCGCCCGCATGGCCGGGCGGTTCGGAATCGCGCCGGAGTCGGCGGCCTTCTTCGAGGATACGGTGCGAAACCTCGAGCCGGCCCACGCCCTCGGCATGACCACCGTGCTGGTGGGGCGGCGGGCCCACGACGCCGACATCCCCTTCGTCGATCACCGGGCCGCCACGCTCGGTCCCTTCCTCGCCACCGCCCGCCTGCCCGGAGACGCCTGATGCTGGATCGCGCGCACCTTGAAACCGTCATCGAAACCGCCTGGGAGGGCCGGGCCGGGATTTCGGTCTCGACCCACGGCGAGGTTCGCAAGGCCGTCGAACAGGCCCTGGACATGCTCGATTCCGGCGAGGCCCGTGTCGCCTCGCGGGGGCCGGACGGCGTCTGGACCACGCACCAGTGGCTCAAGAAGGCCGTGCTGCTGTCGTTCCGGCTCAACCCGAACGTCCGCATGGGCGCGCCGGTCGGGGCGACCATGGGGCTCAGCGACCCGACGCCGGGGCCCTACTGGGACAAGGTGCCGGTCAAATGGGCCCACTGGACCGAGGCCGACTTCGAGCGCGCGGGTTTCCGCGCCGTGCCCGGGGCCGTCGCGCGTCAGGGCGCCTTCATCGGCCGCAACGTCGTGCTGATGCCCAGCTTCGTGAACATCGGCGCCTATGTCGACGAGGGCTCGATGGTCGACGCCTGGGCCACGGTCGGGTCCTGCGCCCAGATCGGGAAGAATGTGCACCTGTCGGGCGGGGCCGGCATCGGCGGCGTGCTGGAGCCGCTGCAGGCCAATCCGACCATCATCGAGGACGGCTGTTTCATCGGCGCCCGCGCCGAGGTGGCCGAGGGCGTCATCGTGCGCGAGGGCGCGGTCCTGGCCATGGGCGTCTATCTGTCGGCCTCGACGAAGATCATCGACCGGGCGACCGGCGAGGTCTTCCGCGGCGAGGTGCCGGCGTACAGCGTCGTGGTGCCGGGCAGCCTGCCCGACCCGAACGGCGGGCCGTCCCTCTATTGCGCCGTCATCGTCAAGCGGGTGGACGCGCAGACGCGGGCCAAGACCGGCGTCAACGAGCTGCTGCGGGACTGACGCACGCCCGGCGAGCCAGACGGCGGGTCTGAGCGGCGGCGTCCTTACCGCGCCGCCAACCGAACCAGCTTGCCGTTCTGTTCGTCAGTAATGGCCCAGACCGCCCCGTCCGGCCCGACCGCCACGTCGCGGACCCGTTCACCCAGGTCGGTCAGAAGACGCTCCTCGCCGACGACCCGGTCGCCCTCCAGCACCAGCCGGGCGATGTGCTTTTCCTTCAGCCCGGCGACCAGCAGGTTGCCCCGCCAGCCGGGGAACATGGCGCCGTCGTAGACGGCCATGCCGCCCGGGGCGATCACCGGGTCCCAGTAGTAGACCGGCTGCTCCGTCCCTTCGCGGGCGGTGAGGCCGGCGTTGATCGCCCCGCCCCGGTATTCGACGCCATAGGCGACGTCGGGCCAGCCGTAGTTCAGGCCCGCCCGGTCGAGATTGACCTCGTCGCCGCCGCGCGTGCCGTGCTCGACCGTCCAGACCTTGTCGCCGGCGATGGCGATGCCCTGGACGTTGCGGTGCCCCAAGGACCAGATCTCCGGCAGGGCGCCCGCGCGGCCGACGAACGGATTGTCGCGCGGGACCGAGCCGTCGGCGTTGATGCGGATGGTCTTGCCCATGTGCGAGCCGAGGTCCTGGGCCTGCGGCCGCATGGGGGCGTCTGAACGCTCGCCCAGGGTGATGAACAGATGGCCCTGGCCGTCGAAGGCCAGCGACGACCCGAAATGCTTGTCGCCGGCATAGACCGGCAGGGCGCGGAAGATGACCTCGGCGTCCTCGACCCGCGTCCCGTCGTCCGACAGCCGGCCGCGCGCGACCGAGGTGGCGTTGCCGCCCTCGCGAGCCTCGGAATAGCTCCAGTAGATCATCCGGTCCTGACCGAAGGTCGGGCCGACCGCGACGTCCAGCAGGCCGCCCTGGCCGCGGGCGTCCACCGCGGGAAGGCCGGCGACCGGTTCGCTGATCGCGCCCGCGGCGGAGATGATGCGCAGGCGGCCGGGCCGCTCCGTGACCAGCCAGCGGCCGTCAGGCAGCAGCGCCAGCCCCCACGGATGCTCGAGTCCGGAGGCCACGACGTTGTGCGCCATCGCCGTTTCGGTGCGCACGCCCGGCGCGCGGGTCTGGCCGGCGAAGGCGGGTTGCTGGCCAGCGCCATTGGGGGGCCGGGTTTCCAGCGCCGCACCCGAGCCGGCGGCCGCGGCGTCCTGTCCATTGGCTCCGCAGGCGGCGGAAAGGCCGGCGACGCAGACTGCGGCGGCGAGGGCGAGCAGGCGCATGGGAATCCCCTTGGATGGAACAGTGAAGGAACGGCCCGCCCTGCCTAACCGTTCCGGGGCCGCGACGTCACGTCCTCAGCCTCACGCCCGAGGCGTTTCCTCGACTTGAATCCGCCGCGACCGGCCTATATAGGCACGCCTCTTCCGGCGGTCAGACCAGTTCCCGCCGGGACTCGAGCAATCGGGGCTGGGTAGCTCAGCTGGTTAGAGCGGTGGATTCATAACCCACAGGTCGGCGGTTCGAGCCCGCCTCCAGCCACCATTCCCTGACGCCGTGGGGCCGGTCGCCTCCTCCCATCCACAGCTAATCGATCCACAGTAGTGTGTCTCCCGGGTCACCCGCGGGCGCTGTCATATCACTGTCACACGAATGTCGTCCCAGTTTCCGACGGCACGCCTAGAGGGGGCGGGATTTCCACCGGCCGCCGCCGGTCGCAGGGCGCACTCGCCCAACTTCATCGGGGATAGATGACAATGACGAACCGCAAACGCGTGTTCTGGGCCACCACGGCCCTCTTCAGCGGCCTCCTGGTCGCCGGCGCCGCCTCCGCCCAGTCTTCGGGCACGGTCGCGACCGAAGGCTCCACCGAACTGGACACCGTGGTCGTCACGGGCGCCCGCACGCCCAGCATCGACGGCGTCATCGTCGCCCAGACGGTCCCCAAGACCCGTTCCAGCATCTCGCAGGAGTTCATCTCGACCCAGTCGTCGGGCCAGACGATCCTTCAGACCCTGAACCTGGTCCCCGGTCTGAACTTCGTGAACAGCGACCCCTACGGCAACTCGGGCGGCAACATCCGCCTGCGCGGCTTCGACGGCAACCGCGTCTCGCTGACCTTCGACGGCATGCCGCTGAACGACACCGGCAACTACGCCACCTACACCAACCAGATGCTTGACTCGGAGCTGATCCAGCGCGCCTCGGTCAACCAGGGCACGACCGACGTCGACAGCCCGACCGCCTCGGCCACCGGCGGCACCATCAACCTGCTGTCGGCCCGCCCGCTCGAAGAAGCCGGCGTCGAGGTCAAGACGTCGATCGGCGAGAACAACTACGGCCGCGTCTATCTGCGCGCCGACACCGGCGCCTTCGGCCCCTGGGGCACGACGGCCTACACCACGGTGTCGTACACGAACTACGACAAGTTCCGCGGACCGGGCGAGCTGGAGAAGCTCCAGTTCAACGGCAAGCTCCACCAGGACCTGGGCGGGGACGGCAATTTCGCCAGCCTGGCGGGACACTTCAACCGCAACCGCAACGCCGCCTTCTTCAACAACTACACGCTCGCGAACTTCAACAGCGGCGTGGAGCCGCTTGAGAACGACATCGCCTGCTTCCGTCCGTTCGCCGGCGCAGGCACGGTTCAGGACGAGAACACCCAGTCGAGCCGGATCCTGTCCGACGGCTCGGCCGCCTCGGGCAACTGCACCAGCGCGATCAACCTGCGCATCAATCCGTCCGACACCGGCAACATCCGGGGCCAGTTCAGCTATGCGCTGACGGACAACCTGCGTTTCACCTTCGACCCGTCCTACCAGTACGTCCTCGCGACGGGCGGCACGACCACCAGCCTGCTGAACGAGCGTGACGACCGACTGGACCAGAACCGCCTGAACAACAACAGCGCGACGGGCCTGTCCGCCATCACCGGCGCCCAGTGCCTCACCGCCCTGTACAACGCCACGGGCCGCGACCTGAACGGCGACGGCGACACCTGCGACAACGTCCACGTCTATGCGCCGTCGGTGACCAACACCAACCGCTACGGCCTGAGCAGCTCGCTGATCTGGGATCTGAACGACGACCACCGCATCCGCGCCGCCTATGCGCTTGACTACGGCCGTCACCGCCAGACCGGCGAAGGCACCTTCATCACGCGCGACTCCCAGCCCTACGACGTCTTCAGCACCGAAGGCGCGCCGGAACAGGCGGTCACCGGCCGCGACGGCTCGATCTACCGCTTCCGGGACCGCTTCTCGATCGCCGAACTGCAGCAGTTCTCGCTCGAGTACATCGGCGACTTCTTCAATGACTCGCTGACGATCAATCTCGGTGTTCGCGCGCCGGAGTTCACCCGTGAGCTGAACCAGTACTGCTACTCGCAGAACGGCTCCTCGACGGTGCGTTGCACCACCGAAACGCCCGCCTCGACCCTGGCCAGCGGGAACGTCACCTTCGCCTCGACCGGCACGACCCAGTACATCCCGCCGTACGCGGTCGAGCTGAGCTACGACGACGTCCTGCCGAACGTGGGCGCTGTCTACCGCTTCGGCGGCGGTCACAGCATCTACGCCAGCTACGCCGAGGGCCTGTCGGTGCCGCGGACGGACAACCTGTACCAGCCGGTGCGGAACACGACGGACAACTCGATCGACTTCACGGCCGTGCAGCCGGAAACGACCAAGGCCTACGACCTCGGCTACCGCTTCCGCAGCTCGCGCCTGATCGCCCAGGCCGCCATCTGGTACGTCGAGTTCGAAAACCGCATCGTCCAGTCGGTGGATAACGACCCCACCTCGCCGACCTTCGGCTTCTCCGTCGACCGCAACGTCGGCGCCGTGAAGCAGCAGGGCTTCGACGGCCAGCTGGGCTATATCTTCAGCGAGAGCTTCGCGCTGAACCTGTCGGCCTCGTACAATGACAGCGAGCTGCAGGACGACCTGTTCCTGGGCAACTTCGCGTGCACCAGCGCGAACCAACGCCCGGGATCGACGCCGGCTTGCCCGACGGCTCCCGCCGCCGCCCTGCTGATCCCGACCTACCTGCCCACCAAGGGCAAGACCCTGGTCGAGACGCCGGACTGGACCTTCTCGGCCCGCGCCGACTGGGACGTGACCGAGAATCTGTCGGTCGGCCTGCAGGCGAAATACGTCGGCGAGCGCTTCGCCACGGACATCAACGACGAAGTCTCGGAAGCCTATACGGTCGCCGATATGGATGTGCGTTATGACCTGACCGACACCTTCGGCATCCGCGGCGCCTATGTGCAGGTCAACCTCAACAACCTGCTGGACGAGGACTATCTGGGCAACATCTCCACGGGCAACGCCGTCCTGGCCTACGCCCGTAGCTCCGATCCCCGCGTTCCGGATCAGGCGGCGGCGTCATCGGGACGGACCTACTCGCTGGGTTCGCCGCGCACCGCACAGATCACCCTGGGCATGAAGTTCTAGTCCAAGGCCTGACAAGAAGACGGAAGAGGGCGGCCTGTTCACAGGCCGCCCTTTTTCTATGGCCCGGCAGGGGCCGCGCGTTGAAACCGGACCCCGCGCCCTCTATCTGGCGCGATCGGCCCTTCGCCGACACGAGGCCCCATGAACCAGACCCCCGTCCCCGCCGAATGGGCGCCGCACCGCGCGATGTGGGTCGGCTGGCCCAGCCATGCCGAGCTGTGGGAAGACAATCTCGATCCGGCCCGGGCCGAGGTCGAGGCGCTGGTTCGCGCCCTGGCTGGTCCGGGGCGCGAACGGGTGCGGCTGCTGGTGGGCAAGCCGGAGGCGCTGGACGACGCCCGCGCCCGCTTCGCCGGCGTCGACAACGTCGAGGTGGTCGATGGCCGCTTCGGCGACATCTGGCTTCGTGACACCGGCCCGATCTTCGGAGCCGGCTCCGCGACGGCGGCGGCCTTCCGCTTCAACGGCTGGGGCGGCAAGTACGAGCTGGAACACGACGACACGGTCGCCGACCAGATCGGTCAGGCCGCGGGCGTCGCCCTGGAACGCAACGGCTTCATCCTTGAGGGCGGGGCGGTGGACCACGACGGTCAGGGCACGATCCTGACCACGCGCCAGTGCGTGCTGAACCCCAACCGCAATCCCGACTGGACCGAAGAAAAGGCCGAGGCCGCCCTGACCGCCGCGCTCGGCGCGAAGAAGGTGCTGTGGCTCGGCGACGGCCTGCTGAACGATCACACCGACGGTCACGTCGACAACCTGGCCCGCTTCGTCGCGCCCGGCGTGGTCGCCTGTCCGGTGGCGTGGGGCAAGGGCGATCCCAATGACGACGTCTATGACGCCGTGGCCCGGACGCTGTCGCAGATGACGGATGCGACAGGCGCTCCGCTCAAGGTGCTGCGCCTTCCCTCGCCCGGCTTCGTCGGCGACGAGGACGAAAAGCCGGTCCCGGCCAGCCACATGAATTTCCTCATCGCCAACGGCGCCGTCATCGTCCCGACCTACGGCGACGACCGCGCCGCCGATCTGGCCTGTCAGGGCCTGAAGACAATTTTCCCGGACCGGGAGGTCATCCCCCTTCCATCCATCGCCATCCTGTCCGGCGGCGGGTCCTTCCACTGCATCACCCAGCAGGAGCCGGCGTAGAGCTGGGTGAAAAGTGCTAGTGAGCAGTGAGTGGGGAGATACGGAGGCCGTGCGCGAGGTGCAGAATCATCGCGACCTGAAAGTCTGGCAAATCTCCGTCGATCTCGTCGAGACCGTCTATCGGCTGTCCCGACACTGGCCGAACCACGAGCTTTACGGGCTGGTCTCGCAGGCGCGCAGAGCTTCCGTTTCGGTTCCCGCCAACATCGCGGAAGGAGCGGGCAGGCGAAGTACCGGGGAGTTCATCCAGTTCGTCGGCATCGCCCGGGGATCACTGGCCGAACTTGAGACCTTGTTCGTGGTGGCTGGCCGTTTGGGCTATCTGGAGGATGGCGTGTTGGAACACCTGTTGAACGACGTCGCCGAAGTCGGACGGATGTTGACCGGACTGATGCAGTCCCTTCGGGACCGGCAAGTTCGCTGACCCTTCCACTCACTACTCACTAGCACTCTTCACCGAGACGCCCATGACTCGCACCATCTCCGTCGCCGCCCTGCAGACGTCCTATGGCGAGGACCTGCAGGCGAACATCGACAAGACCATCGACCTGATCCGTCAGGCCGCCTCCAGGGGCGCGCAGGTCATCCTGCCGTCCGAGCTGTTCCAGGGCCCCTATTTCTGCGTCTCCCAGGAAGAGAAATGGTTCGCCACCGCCCATCCGTGGCGCGAGCATCCCTGCGTCACGGCGCTGCAGCCCGTGGCCGCCGAACTGGGCGTCGCCATCCCCGTCTCGATCTTCGAGCGCGAGGGGCCGCACTATTTCAACTCCATGGTCATGCTGGACGCCGACGGCCGGGCGCTGGGCGTCTATCGCAAGAGCCACATCCCCGACGGCCCCGGCTATCAGGAGAAATACTATTTCCGGCCCGGCGACACCGGCTTCAAGGTCTGGGACACCCGCCATGGCCGCGTCGGCGTCGGCATCTGCTGGGACCAGTGGTACCCCGAGACCGCCCGCGCCATGATGCTTCAGGGCGCCGAGGTGCTGTTCTACCCCACCGCCATCGGCTCCGAGCCGCATGACAAGGAGCTGGACACCGCCGCGCCGTGGCGCCGCGCCATGCAGGGTCACGCCGTGTCCAATGTCGTGCCGGTCGTCGGCGCCAACCGGATCGGCCACGAGCGGGTCACCGAGGCCGGTCAGGTCTTCTACGGTTCGTCGTTCATCGCCGACCATCGCGGCGATCTGGTCGAGAGCTTCGGCCGCGACGACGAAGGGGCGCTGGTCCACACCTTCGACCTCGACTACATCGACCGGCACCGCGCCGCCTGGGGTTTCTTCCGCGACCGGCGAACGGACCTCTACGGCTCGCTGGTCGCGCCCAGGCCGGCCTGACCCAGGGCGAGACGTTCGGCGGCGCAGCCGGGATTGGTCAGGCCCTCGGCGCGCGCCGCCGCGACCTCCGCCCGGGCGGCCTGAAGATCGGCGGCGAAGGCGGGCGTAGCGGCCCCGGCGGCGTATAGCCGGATCCCCAGGGCGGCCCCGTCGGCCACATCTCCGGGCCAGTTCATGCGGCAGACCGCGCGGCTCAGTCCGATCGCGCGCCCCATGCGGCGGGCGGGTTCAGCCCGGTCCGGCGCGAGGTCCGAGAACATCTCGCCCCAGGCCGCGCCGGCGACGGCGCCCACGGCCGGCCAGGCGGGCCCGTCCCGGATCGCGTCGTTGACCCTCTGGCACGGCTCCAGTCCCGCGATCGCCTTGATCGGTCGCGGCCGGGGCGATCGTTCGGCCAGAAGACGGGTCAGGCTGTCGGCGTCGACCAGCAGGCGGTTCATCAGCCGGGTCAGGGCCGGTCGAGGCTTCTGCGCGAAACGGGCGCCGAGGGCGCAGTCGAAATGCTGGGCCGCCTCCGGCGCCGCCAGCTGGGCATGGGCCGTGGCCAGCCACCAGCGGTCCGTTCCGGGCTCGCCGGGCAGAGGATCGGAAATCGTCCAGGGCGTGGGCGCGGGCGCCGCCCCGGCCAGCGCCTGGATCGCCCGCGCGTCGAGATAGCCAGGGAGCGTCTGGGCAGGCGCGGAACCACGGGTCGAGGCGCATGCGCCCAGAAGGACGCAGGCCGCGACCGCGGCGGCGCGGCTCACCCGCCGGCGGTCCAGTCCAGCTGCACGCTGGTCGGTCCGTTCTCCACCGGGGTCGCGACGACGCGCAGCAGCTTGCCGCTGCCGTCCCCGGCCGCGGCGCCATAGGCGCGGGCCTCGCCCTGGTTCATGGCCATGACCGAGGCCAGACCGGCGGCCTCGGCGCGCTGGCGGTAGAAGGCGATCACCCGGTCCGGCGTGGCGTCGGTGGTGAAGCTGAGGATGCCGCCGGGGCCGTCCGGACCCTGGGCGACCGTCGCCGGCCCGCTGACCGTTCCGCCGGGGTAGACGACCGCGAAGGCCGGCGCTCCCGGAGCCGCCGGTTGCGGGCCGCCCGGGGTCGGGGCGGCGACCGCCGGGGCGGGCTCGACGGCGACGGGGGCGGCCGCCGTGTCGACCGCGGCTTCAGCCGCGGCGTCAGCATCCTGCGCCGGGCCCTGACCGCAGCCGGTCACGGCCAGGGTCGCCGTCAGAGCGGCGGCCGCTAACATGCGCTTCATCCCGTATCGTCCTTGAATAGGCTTGTTGATTGCAGGCACCGTGGCCCAAGCCTGCGGCGGCGGCAAGGCGGGTTCGCGCCTTCGGAAAGGCGCGCATTGACGCGGATGTCAGCCCGTCGCCGCGTCGGCCTGACCGGTTTTGGCCTCTCCGGGATTCCCGGCCGGTCCGGCAGCGTCCGCGCCGGTATTCTTGATCGGGTTCGGGTCCGCGCGCGCGGGAGAATGGCTATCGGCCGAGGCCATGCCCTCGCTGGCGAGGGCTTCGTTGATGATGTCCTGATCCGGATCGACGTCCGACCCCGTGGCCGCCCCGCCCTGCAGCGATCCCGCCCGCGTGTCCGACCCCATGCCCGATCCCGACAGGGCGTCGGTCAGGGCGTCCGGCTTGCGGCCCAGATCGGGCTTTTCGCCCATGTCCTCCGCCTCGCGGGCGTCCTCGGTCTGGTTCTGGTCGGTCATGGCGAAGCTCCTTCACGGGAAGAAGCGGGCGGAAGGGAACGGGGTTCCCTCTTGCGTCCCCCCGGGCCTGACCCGAGGGCGCCGGCGCGGAGCAGCCCACAAGACAAGGGCGGCCCGCCAAACGACGGGCCGCCCCTCTCAACCTGCACCGGTTCGTCCGATCCCCGGGTCAAGCCCGAGGATGCCGGCGATAATCCGCCGTTACTTGCCGAACAGCTTGTTCCAGCGGCGCTTCTCGCGGTTCTTCCACGACCCGCGGTGATAGGCGTCCGAACCGATCAGCGGCACCACGGTGGTGGCTTCGGCGAAGACCATCTGCTCATGGGTGGTCTGCACCTTGCCCCAGGAGGCGGCTTCCTTGAGCGTCGAGGACGAGCAGGCGCCGTCACGCACGTCGGCGACCGTGATCTGGACCGCATAGCGGTGCATCTCGGCCTCGACGCCGAGGATCTCGGCGCAGACGACCGTGTCCTGGGCGAAGTTTTTCGGCACGCCGCCGCCGACCATGAACAGGCCGGTGACGCCCGCGGCGATCTTGATGTCGGTCAGTTCGCGGAAGTCGGCCACCGCGTCGATCATCAGATAGGGCTGCTTCGCCGCGATCCGCTCCTTCTGGTGCTTGACCAGGCCGAAGCCGGCCGAGGAGTCGACGAAGGCCGGGCAGAAGATCGGCACGCCCTCTTCATAGGCGGTCTGGATCAGCGAGCCGGGCTTCTTCGCGTTGCCTTCCGACAGCCACTTGCCCATTTCCCAGATGAACTCGCGCGAGGAATAGCCGCGCGGCTCCAGGCGGTTGCAGATTTCCAGGATGGTGTGGTCGCAGGCCTGGAGCTCTTCCTCGTCGATATAGGTGTCGTAGATGCGGTCGATGTAGTTTTCGCGCAGGACGTTGTCGTCCACCTCGCCGGCGGCCTGGTAGTGTTTGAAGCCGAGGGCCTCGAAGAAATCCATGTCGACGATCGAGGCGCCGGTGGCGACCACGGCGTCGATCATGCCGAACTTCACCATGTCGCGGTACACGTGCATGCAGCCGCCGGCCGAGGTCGAGCCGGCGAGGATCAGCCACGGCGAGCAGTCCTTGTCCTCGATGGCCATGTTGAAGATGTCGGCGGCCCGGGCCGTGTCGCGGCTCGAGAACGACATCTTGCGCATGCTGTCGATGATCGGGCGGGCGTCGAAGGACGTGATGTCCACGTGCTCGACGGTGTTCTGAAGCAGCTGGGCCTTTTGATTGGTCTGAACGGGAGCGTTCATTGCAAGGGTTTCCCTTTGGTTTGAGCGCCCGTCGTCAAAAGAAACAGCGGCCCGGACGGAGCGACGGGCCGCTGCTGGTTACAACGCGAAAGCGACGGTTTAGCGCCGCTGTTTTTTCCGCTGGCCGGCCTTGCCCTTGGGACGGGACAGGCGAACCACCTTGCGCGCGGCTTCTTCCGCCGTGGTGCGCACGGTCGGGATGGAGCGCGGCGCCAGGCCGTAGAGCGAAGCCATCGGCGCGTCCTCGACCATGGCCAGATCGTGCTCGCCATAGCCGTTGAAGCCGGTCGACATGGCCACGCCATAGGCGCCCAGCATGCCGATCTCGATGAAGTCGCCTTCCTGCACATCGGCCGGCAGCCAGAACGGTCCCGGCATGTGGTCGATGGAGTCGCAGGTCGGGCCGTAGAAGCGGAAGGCCTTCAGCTCGCTCGAGCTTGCGCCCCCTTGAATGGAATCTGGCCGGACCAGCTTGGTCGGGAAGGGCCAGCGCGAATGGGTCGCGTCGAACAGCGAACCGTAGGAGCCGTCGTTCAGATACAGGGCGTCGCCCTTGCGCAGGTCGACGCGGCACAGCACCGACGAGGACTCGGCGACCAGGGCCCGGCCGGGCTCGCACCACAGTTCGGTGGTGTGGGTGACCGGCATGTCGTTGAAGCCGCGGTGGATGGCGTCAGCGTATTCGCTCATGTCCGGCGGGACCATGCCCGGATAGACCGAGGGGAAGCCGCCGCCGACATCGACGATGTCGACGATCACGCCGGCGCGGGTGATGGCGCGACCGACCTGGGCCATGGCGGCCTCATAGGCGGACGGACGCATGCATTGCGAACCGACGTGGAAGCAGACGCCCATCAGGCCGTCGACCACCGCCTGGCGCGTGGCCAGCAGCAGGGACGGAGCCTGGTCCGGCGAGACGCCGAACTTGCCCGACAGGGAATAGGCCGCGCCGTCGGCCGAGACCGTCATCCGCACCAGCAGGTTCAGATCCGTGGCGCCGCCCGTGGCGTCGAGGATCTTGGCCAGCTCGTCATGGCTGTCCAGCGAGAAGGTGCGGACGCCGTGATCGAAATAGGCGCGGGTGATGGCGCCGCGGCTCTTGACCGGGTGCATGAAGGCCAGGCGCGCGTCGGCGCTGACCGAACGGACCAGTTCGATCTCTGACAGCGATGCGACGTCGAACGCGGTGACGCCCGCCTCGACCAGGGTCTCGATGACCCAGCGCGAGGGATTGGCCTTCACAGCATAGAAGACGTCGGCCTTTAGATTGTCCTGGAACCAGCGCGCCGCTACGGAAACCGAACGCGGCCGCACGAGTGCGACGGGACGTTCAGGGGACCGCTCGCGGACCAGGTCCAGGGGAAATGGATACGTGCGCAATTCACGTAAACCCCTGTAATTGTTAAACCCAGCCGGCGTTAGCAGCGCATAGAGTCAGACCACGGGGTCCGCCGGAAGCCGCGATGTAGGGTCACGGGACTGTCATGTAAAGCGGTTTTTTTCAGGCAGGGCTTGAGGTTAGGCGCGATTGGTCCGCAGGCGGACCATCCTGGCCGCCCGCGTAAAGGGCTGCCGTCGGCCGCTGCGGCCCCTGGTCGTCCAGGACGTCCCGCCTGCCGTTCCGCTGGACGAAATCCTCGCGGACGTGCCATTAAGACTTGCCTCGCGGGCCTGATCGGGCGATGCGGCGCGCCCTTGCAACCGCTTTCAGCGTGTCCATGACCTCAGCCACTGCCGCCGTCGCGTCCGTGAAGGACGTGTCCAAGACTTTCGGCGCCCGAAAGGCCCTGAACGGCGTGTCCGTCGAGGTCGGGGCCGGAGAAATGGTCGCCCTGATCGGACCTTCCGGCTCCGGCAAATCGACGCTCCTGCGTTCGATCACCGGCCTGCAGACCATCGACTCCGGCAAGGGAACGATCACCGTCTTCGGCGAGTGCGTGCAGAAGAACGGCCGCACCACCGGGGCCACCCGCGCCGCGCGCCAGAAACTGGGCATGATCTTCCAGCAGTTCAATCTGGTGGGACGGCTGTCGCTGTTCTCCAATGTCATGCTGGGCGCCCTCGGCCGGCTGCCCGGCTGGCGGGGGTTCCTCGGCGCCTGGCCCAGGGCCGACAAGCAGCGGGCCATGGCCGCCCTGCACCGCGTCGGCGTGTCCGACTACGCCGCCCAGCGCGCCAACACCCTGTCCGGCGGCCAGCAGCAGCGCGGCGCCATCGCCCGGGCGCTCGTCCAGGGCGCGAAAGCCATCCTGGCCGACGAGCCCGTCGCCTCGCTGGACCCGGTGTCCGCCCGCAAGGTGATGGAGCTGCTGGTCGAGCTGAACCGGCGCGACGGCATGGGCGTCATCGTCACCCTGCACCAGGTGGACTACGCCATCCGCTACTGTGAACGGGTCATCGCCCTGAAGGCCGGCCGGATCGTCTATGACGGCCCGGCGACGGGTCTGGACACCAAGCAGCTTATCGACATCTACGGTCCCGAGTTCGAGGACGCGTTCTGGGAAACCAAGATATGACCGTCGCTCCCGTCACCCGCCGCCTCGGCCTGATCGCCGCCGCCGCCGCCCTGCTGGGCCTCGCCGCCTGCGGCGGCGGGGACGACAAGTCCTCGGCCGCGCCGACCGAGATCACCTTCTCGATCCTGTCGGCCGAGGGGCAAGCCTCCTCCGGTCCGATCTGGCAACCGCTGCTGGACGACATGTCCAGGGCCATCGGCGTGCCGGTGAAGCCCTATTTCGCCTCGAACTACACCATCCTGGTGGAGGCCATGAAGGGCAACCAGACGCAGGTGGCTTGGCTGTCGGCCAAGCCCTCGGTCGAGGCCATCGACCGCGCCCAGGGCGAGGTCATCGCCCGTATCGTCGATCCGGAGGGCCGCGACAGCTATCGCTCGACCCTGATCGTCAAGGCCGGCTCAGGCATCACGCTCGACGACGTCATGGCGTGCGGCAAGAAGTATGATTTCGGCATCGGCGACGCCCAATCGACGTCGGGCACGCTGGCGCCCATGGCCTTCCTGTTCAATCCGCGCGGGATTGTGCCAGCCCAGTGCTTCAAGACCGTGCGCTCGGCCAACCATCAGTCCAACGCCTTCTCGGTCGCATCCGGCGTGTTGGACGTCGCTACGTCCAACACCGTCAATACCGTCTTCCTGACCCGCCAGAACCCGCAGGTCGCCGCCCAGATCGAGGAAATCTGGCAGTCCCCGCCGATCCCGGAAAGCGGCATCGTCGTCCGTGAGGACCTCGATCCCGTGATCAAGGAGAAGATCCGCGGCTTCTTCCTGACCTACGGCCAGGGCGAAGGGGCGGAAGCTGCGCGTCAGCGGCAGGTCCTGGCGGGCCTGAACTATTCCCGCTTCAACCCCGCCGACGACAGCTACCTCAATCCCGTCCGTGAAATGGTCGCCGACCAGCAACTGGGCGAGGCGCGCGCCAAGGGCGACACGGCCGCCGCGGCCGCCGCCGAGCGCGAACTGCAGCGTCTGCGCAGCCTGCGTGAGGTCCAGCCTTGACCGACGCCAGCGCTGCCAGACCCGCCGCCGCCGAGACGGCCATTCCGAACCCCCCGTCCAAATCCGCCCTGGCCTGGGCGCTTGACCTGCTGATCTGGGGCGGCGTGCTGGTGGTCCTGATCTACAGCGTCAACGACGTTGATCTGGGCAATCTGTCCCGGCTGGTCACCAACGCCGATGCGGTTCGGAATTTCGCGACGGACCTGCTCCGCCCCGACTTCACCGAATGGCGGATGTTCGTCGCCCAGATGTGGCAGACGGTCCAGATCGCGCTTTGGGGCACCTTCCTGGCCGTCTTTCTGGCGGTGCCGCTGGGCCTCGCCGCCGCGCGCAACATCGCCCCGGTCTGGGTGGTGACGCCGATCCGCTGGATCATGAACCTGCTGCGGTCCATCCCGGATCTGGTCATGGCCCTGCTGTTCATCGTCGCGGTCGGGCTCGGCCCGCTGGCCGGCGTCCTCGCCATCGCGCTGAACACCGCGGGCGTTCTGGCGAAACTGTTTTCGGAAGCGGTCGAGTCGATCGACAAGGGCCCGGTCGAGGGTGTGCGCGCCACGGGAGCCTCGGGCCTGCACGAGATCGTCTGGGGCGTTATTCCGCAGGTGGCCCCGTTGTGGACCTCCTTCGCCCTTTACCGCTTCGAGTCCAACAGCCGTTCGGCCACCGTCCTGGGCCTGATCGGCGCCGGCGGCATCGGTCAGGTTCTTTTCGAGAGCATGAACGCGTTCAACTTCCGCGCGGTCTCGGCCATCGTGATCATCGTCGTCATCGCCGTGACCCTGATCGACATGCTGTCCCAGGCCATGCGCAAGCGTCTGCTGTAACCGGCGCGTCACCGCCCATTGAAAAGCCCGCCACCGCGATCGCGATGGCGGGCTTTTTGTTTCCCGACCGGATCAGGCGGGCCGCAGATCCGGCGGCGTAGCCTCTTCCGTCAGAATGCGGATCGCCTCGTCCAGCGACACCACCTCCTGCGCCTGCGAGCCCAGGCGGCGGATGGCGACCGTGCCCTGTTCGGCCTCGTTCTTGCCGACCACGGCGATGACCGGAACCTTGCCGACCGAGTGCTCGCGCACCTTGTAGCCGACCTTCTCGTTGCGCAGGTCGATGTCCGTGCGCAGGCCGGCGGCCTTGAACCGGGCCTGGACCTCGCGCGCATAGTCGTCGGCTTCCGAGACGATGGTCGCCACCACGGCCTGGGTCGGGGCCAGCCACAGCGGGAAGGCCCCGGCGTAGTTCTCGATCATGATGCCGATGAACCGCTCGAACGACCCGAGGATGGCCCGGTGCAGCATGACCGGCCGATGCTTCTGGCCGTCCTCGCCGATATATTCCGCGTTCAGACGTTCGGGCAGCACATAGTCGAGCTGCAGCGTGCCGCAGGTCCAGGTCCGGCCGATGGCGTCCTTGACGATGAAGTCCAGCTTGGGCGCGTAGAAGGCGCCGTCGCCCTCGGCGATGACCGGGTCCACCCCGGCCAGCCGCGCCGCCTCGCCCAGCATGGCCTCGGCCTTGTCCCAGAATTCATCCGATCCGGCGCGCACCTCGGGCCGGGTCGCCAGGGCGATCTCGTGCGTGTTCATGCCCAGGTCGGCGTGAACCAGACGGGTCAGTTCGATGAACCGGCGCGTCTCCTCGACGATCTGGTCCTCGCGGCAGAAGATGTGGGCGTCGTCCTGGGTGAAGCCGCGCACCCGCATCAGGCCGTGCAGGGCGCCCGACGGCTCATAGCGGTGGCAGGCCCCGAACTCGGCCATGCGCAGCGGCAGTTCGCGGTACGACCGCTGGCCCTGGTCGAAAATCTGCACATGGCCCGGGCAGTTCATCGGCTTGAGGGACAGGGTCTCGCCCTCGACCGTCTCGCAGACGAACATATTGGGCCGGTATTTCTCCCAGTGGCCCGACTTCTCCCAGAAGGTCCGGTCCAGCACCTGCGGCGTCTTGACCTCGACATAGCCGGCGGCGTCCAGCCGGCGGCGCATATAGGCCTCCAGCACGCGCCACAGCTCCCAGCCCTTGGGATGCCAGAAGACCATGCCCCGGCCTTCCTCCTGCATGTGGAACAGGCCCATGGCCTTGCCGATCTTGCGGTGGTCGCGCTTTTCCGCCTCCTCGACGCGCAGCAGATAGGCGTCGAGGTCCTCCTTCGAGGCCCAGGCCGTCGCATAGATGCGCTGCAGCTGCGGATTGCGATGGTCGCCGCGCCAGTAGGCGCCGGCCAGCTTGGTCAGCTTGAAGGCCTTGCCGACGAATTTCGTCGTCGGGAAATGCGGCCCGCGGCACAGGTCCAGCCAGCCGCCCGAGCGATAGACGGTGATTTCCTCCGTGCCCGGAAGATCGCGGATGAGCTCGGCCTTGAACGTCTCGCCGACGCTCTCGAAATGCTTGATCGCGGCCTCGCGGTCCCAGACTTCGCGGACCAGCTTCTCGTCGCGGTCGACGATCTCGGCCATCTTCCTTTCGATGGCGGCGAAGTCGTCCGTCGAGAACGGCTCCTCGCGGGCGAAGTCGTAATAGAAGCCGTCCTCGATGGCCGGACCGATCGTGACCTGGGTGCCGGGGAACAGCTCCTGCACCGCCTGGGCCAGCACGTGGGCGGCGTCGTGGCGGATGGTCTCCAGCGCCTCGGGATCGTCGCGCATGATCAGCCTGAAGTCGCCCGAGCCGCCCAGCGGACGGTCCAGGTCGCGCTGTTCGCCGTTCAGGGCCACGAGCGCCGCCCGCTTGGCCAGCGACGGCGAGATGGAGGCGGCGACGTCACGGCCCGTGGCGTCGTCGGGATACTGGCGCGAAGCACCGTCGGGGAATTTGAGATCGATCATGGGTCTGTCTTTACAGGCGGAACCGGGTCGTAACCCGAGGCTCCGAAGGGGTGGCATTTACAGAGGCGTCTGACCGTCAGCCATCCCCCCTTGATCGGTCCGTGCTGGATCAGCGCGTCCCGACCGTAGTCCGAGCAGGTCGGCAGGAACCGGCATTGCTGCCCGATCAGGGGCGACAGCGTCAGCTTGTAGCCGCGATGGGCCAGCCGCACGCTGCGTTCATAGAGGGTTTCGCCGGCTGCCATGTCGCCGCGCTTATCCCCTGCAAAGGCTGCGGGGGCAACCTGGCCTCAAGTAGCGCGAAGCGCGATAGGCCAGACCAACAAGCGCGCCGCTATGCTGCGCCGGCGAGGCTAGTTCGCGTGTCCGGCCCCTTGCGGGCCAGGGCCTGCCGCATCGCGTCCAGCGCCGCCTCGATGGCGACCATGGTCGAGGCGTGACGGGCGGGATAGCCGGCGACCTGTTTCAGGGCGCGCAGGCCCTCGAACCGGCCCGCCGGACCCTCGCCGCCGGCCTTCAGCATGGCCGCCATGGCGTCGCGCGCCGAAACCAGTTCATCCAGCGAGGCGCCGATCACGGATTCGCCGAGCACGCCGGCGGCGGCCTGACCGAGGGCGCAGGCCTTCACATCCTGGGCGAACGCAAGAACGCGTCCGGCATCGTCCAGCGTCACGTCCACGATCGCCTTCGAGCCGCACAGTTTGGCGACGCGTTCGCCGGTGCCTTCCGGCGCGGCCAGCCGTCCGCTGTGCGGCAGATTGGCCGCCAGCCTGAGGATGCGCGCGCTGTAGAGCTCGTCGATCATGGGCCGAATATAGGGGATCACCCGCCCTGGAGCGAGCCCCAGGTCCGGGCCTGATCGACGCTCCCGTCCCTGGCGCGGTCCCGCAGCCACTGCAGATTGGCGTCGGCCGCTTCCGGCGGCAGGTCGCGGCGCAGGATCTGTTCCGCCTCGCCCATCTTGCCGCTCAGTCCCAGCACCATGGCCAGATTCAGCCGAACCTTCAGCGTGGCCCCCGGCTGGGCGGCGGCCCGGCGCAGCAGCGGTTCGGCCGCGGCGGCGTCGCCGTGGGTCATGGCCGATATGGCCATATTGCTCAGGACGGCGGGATTTTCGGGCGAGATGGCCAGGGCCTGGGCCCAGGCGGCGCGGGCGTCGTCGGGCCGGCGCACCTGCTCATAGGCCGCCCCCAGCAGCGACCAGGCCTGCCAGTCGCCGGGGCGGGCGTTGCGGGCCTGTTCGAGGGCGGCGACGCCATAGAAGGCCTGACCGCGTGCGAGATGGGCGCGTCCCACTTCCAGCATGGCGTCGACGTTTCCGGGCTGGATGACCAGCACGCCCTGGGCGATCTCGGCGGCCTGATCGAACCGGCCCAGATCGCGCAACGCCGCCGCGGCCTTCACCCCGGCGACGGGGTCGCGGGGATCGATGTCCGCCTGATCCGTCCAGAACACGGACCGGCTGAGGGCGTCGGAACGCTCATAGGCGGCGCGCACCTCGGCGCTGGCCGGCACGCGCGGGGCGGCGGCCGCCTGCGGCTGGGCGGGGGCCTGGGTCTGGGCGGCCGCCGCGCCTGCGGGGACGCCCGAAAGCAGGACGAGGATTGCGATAGAGGCTGTCGTGCGCGACATGGAGGCGCTCCGGAAGGTTCGGGGGCCAGACTCGGCCCTTGGCGTCAATCCTTGGTTAAGATCGGCCCTCGCCGGCCGGAAAGGCCGCTGTCCATGTCCGTCCTGCATCCCGACCTGCTGACCCCGGACGCCGCGGGCGCGATCACGGTCCGGTTCGTGGGGCCCACGGGCCGGATCGACGAGGCGCTGCAAGGCTGGGCCGAGGTCAACGGCTTCAGGGGCAAACCCGGCCAGATGCTGGTCGCGCCGGATGGTCGGGGCGGCGTCGCCGCGGTCCTGGTCGGGGCCGGAGAGACCTTCGATCCGATGTCCGCCCGCGCCCTGCCGGCCAGGCTGCCGCCCGGCCTCTACCGGCTGGAGGCGGAGCCCGGGGACGCGCGCAGGGCCGCCCTGGCCTTCCTGCTGGGGGCCTATGCCTTCGACCGGTACAAGGCCCGCCCCGATCGCGACCGGGTTCGGCTGGTCGCGCCGCCGGGCCTCGATCTGGCGGCGACGATCCGGATCGCCTCGGCCTGCGCCCTCGCCCGCGAGATGGTCGACACCCCGGCCGCCGACATGGGGCCCCTGCAGATCGAGACCATCGCCCGCGAAATCGCGGAAGAGGCGGGGGCGGCGATCGCCGTCGTCACCGGCGACGCCCTGCTGGATGAGAATTTTCCGGCCGTTCACGCCGTCGGCCGCGCCGCCGCCCCGCACCGCGCGCCGCGC
Source organism: Brevundimonas sp. (assembly GCF_041648615.1). Lineage (GTDB taxonomy): Bacteria > Pseudomonadota > Alphaproteobacteria > Caulobacterales > Caulobacteraceae > Brevundimonas. Next base: position 1,760 of record NZ_JBAZOS010000042.1, on the reverse strand, counting down.
GTCATCGAGATCGGCTGGAACCTCGATCGCGCCGACCTGCCGCTGGTCGCCCTCGTCGGAAAGGGCGTGGTGTTCGACACCGGCGGGCTCGACATCAAGGGCGCGACGGGCATGCGCAACATGAAGAAGGACATGGGCGGCTCGGCCCACGCCCTCGCCCTGGGCCGGCTGATCATGCAGGCGCGCCTGCCCGTGCGGCTGGTCGTGCTGGTCGCCGCGGTCGAGAACGCCATCTCCGCCGACGCCTTCCGTCCCGGCGACATCCTGAACAGCCGCAAGGGCCTGACCATCGAGATCGGCAACACCGACGCCGAGGGGCGGCTGGTCCTCGCCGACATCCTGACCCGCGCGGGCGAGCATTCGCCGGACGTCACCCTCGATTTCGCGACCCTGACCGGCGCGGCGCGCATCGCCCTGGGGCCGGAGTTGCCGCCGCTCTATACCGACGACGAAGCCCTGGCCGCCGACCTTCTGGAGGCCGCCCGCGCCGTCGACGACCCGTTGTGGCGGATGCCGCTGTGGCCCGGCTATCGCGCGGCGCTGGACACCGAGATCGCCGACCTGCGCAACGATTCCGCCGCCTGGGCCCAGGCCGGCTCGGTGACCGCCGCCCTGTTCCTGCAGCGGTTCGCCCCGACCACCGGCGCCTGGGCCCATATGGACATCTTCGCCTGGAACCCGCGCGCCCGTCCGGGCTGGCCCGAGGGCGGCGAAGCCCAGGCGCTGCGGGCCTGTTTCGAGATGCTCTCGCGCCGATACGGCCACGAGAAAGCCTTCATCCGTTAACGGCCCTTTCGGCTTCTTGCGTTACGACGACGGCTCAACCGGACGAGCCCACGCTTGACTGCAGCCGCCGCCATTCTCGATCCCCGCACCACGCTCGCCCGGCCCGATCTGGCCGAGCAGGCGCTGGAAGGCGTCGTGCGCGCCTCCGCCTTCCGCGCGGTCCGGCCGATGCATTGCGCCGTCGCGCTCGCCGACATCCATGCCGCCGCCGTTCCCGGCGAATATCCGATCGACCAGCTGATCTTCGGCGAGGCCTTCGACGTGCTGGACGCGCGGGGCGACCGCCTGTGGGGTCGCGCGCGCCGCGACGGCGTGGTGGGCTGGATCGATGCGGCGTCCCTCGCCGAAGGCGCGCCGCGGCCGACGCACCGTGTCGCCGGCCTGGACGCCGCCCTGCCGCTGAACGCCCTCGTCGTCGATCCTGCGGACGATGCCGGGATGACGCCGGTCGGGGAGTTCGCTTCTTCGCCGGTCGAGGTCGCCGCACGTCTGGTCGGCGTCCCCTACAGGCTGGGCGGTCGCTCGTCGCTGGGCACGGACTGTTGCGGCCTGGTGCAGCAGGCGCTGTACGCCTGCGGCCTTCCCGGGCCGCGCTATGCCGATCTGCTGGCCGAACTCGGACAGCCGGTCGCGGCAGGCGAGGCTCGACGCGGCGATCTGGTGATCTGGCTGGACCCCGCGGAAGGGCCGTGGAACGGCCACGCCGGCTTCATGCTGGACGACGGCCGGGTGCTGCACGCCGTCGGGCGGCTGGGCGGTGTGGTGATCGAGCCGTTCGCGGACGCCGACGCCCGGCATCGTGTGACGGGCTCGTCCGGCCCGGTCTTCCGTCGGCTCTGAGCGGAACGAAAAAGGGCGGCCCGAAGACCGCCCCCTCCATTCATATCATTCCGACCGGACTCAGGTGTTCGGCGGCGCCGGGCTGGTCGCGGCCGGGGGCGCGGCGGGCGTGGCCGCCGTGGTCGGCTGGGCCG
>NZ_JBAZOS010000041.1:0-25324 GCF_041648615.1 Brevundimonas sp. | reverse complement strand
CTCCGGCCCCGACGGCCGCCCCGACGGCCGCGCCCGCCGCCGCGGCGCCCGTCGATGTCGACGGCATCCTCGACTTCATGAATGAGCAGCGGGACCAGAAGCTGAACTGGCGCACCTCCATCGTCGATCTGATGAAGCTGACCGGCATGGATTCCACCCTCGCCGAGCGCAAGGAGCTGGCCAATGAGCTGGGCTACACCGGCGACACCTCCGACACCGCCTCGATGAACATCTGGCTGCACAAGCAGGTCATCGCCCGCATTCGCGCCGACGGCGGACAGATTCGCGATCTGACCGACTGATCCACCGTCCCTTGCGGCGAGGGGGTGCGCGATGCGGCCCTCTCGCTGTAAGACGGATGCATGAGCGACGCCGATCCTAGTCTCGATGGCCCTCCCTGGGAGGAAGATGCGCCTGACGCAGACGTCGTCGAGCGCGATCCCGACACCGACGACATGTTCGGGGCCCCCGAGCCCGCCGGCATGCGCGAGGCCGAGGCCGCCGCGACTCCCGACGCGCCGAAGGCGGAGGCCAAACCCGCCGCCAAGGCGTCCCCCTCCGACGCCGGCCCCGCCGCCCACGCCGACGACGGCTCGGCCTATACCGTCCTCGCCCGCAAATACCGGCCGCACACCTTCGAGGACCTGATCGGCCAGGAGGCCATGGTCCGCACCCTGACCAACGCCTTCGCCACCGGCCGCATCGCCCACGCCTTCATGCTCACGGGCGTGCGGGGGGTCGGCAAGACGACCACCGCCCGCCTGCTGGCCCGCGCCCTCAACAACGAGACCGACAGCATCGACCGTCCGTCGCTGGCCCTGACCGATCAGGGCCGCCACGACGCCGCCATCATGGCCGGCCAGCACATGGACGTGGTCGAGATGGACGCCGCCTCCCACACCGGCATCGACGGCATCCGCGACATCATCGAGAGCGTCCGCTACGCCCCCGTCGAGGCGCGCTACAAGGTCTATGTCCTCGACGAAGTCCACATGCTGTCCAACCAGGCCTTCAACGCCCTGCTGAAGACGCTGGAAGAGCCGCCGCCCCACGCCAAATTCATCTTCGCCACCACCGAGATCCGCAAGGTGCCGGTGACCATCCTGTCCCGCTGCCAGCGGTTCGACCTGCGCCGTGTCGAGCCCGAAATCCTCGTCGAACACCTCGCCCGCATCGCCGACCGCGAGGGGATGAAGATCGAACAGGACGCCCTCGCCCTCATCGCCCGCGCCGCCGAGGGTTCGGTCCGCGACGGCCTCAGCCTGCTCGACCAGGCCCTGGTCCAGGGCGACCGCGGCGAGACGGTGAAGACCGAGATCGTGCGCGACATGCTCGGCCTCGCCGACCGCAGCCAGACCATCGCCCTGTTCGAATCCATCATGGCCGGCCGCACGCCCGAGGCGCTGGAGCTGTTCCGCACCCTCTACGGCTACGGCGCCGACCCGGTGCAGATCACCAACGACCTGCTCGAGCACTGCCACGCCGCCTCGGTCGCCAAGATGCTGGGACCGCAGGCGACCCGCCTGCCCAACGATCAGGCCCAGAAGCTGACGGCCCTCGGCGCGGTCATCTCGGCCGGCACCCTGGCCCGGGTCTGGCAGATGCTGCTGCGCGCGCTGGACGAGGTCCGCCGCGCCCCGAATCCCGCCGACGCCGTCGAAATGGCCATCGTCCGCCTCGCCTACGCCGCCGACCTGCCCGGGCCGGAAGAAGCGCTCAAGGCCCTGCGCGACGGCGAGCCCATGCCCGGCGGCGCGGCCCCGCGCGGCCCTTCGGGCGGCGGTGGCGGAGGCGGCGGCGCCTCGGCCCAGCTGGCGGCCCGTCCGGTCGCCGCGCCGGCCCTGCCCGACCCGCAGTCGTTCGAGCAGGTCGTCGCCCTGATCGGCGAGAAGCGCGAGGTCGGCCTGCAGATGGACGTCCAGCGCTATGTGCGTCCCGTGGCCTTCAAGCCCGGCGCCATCACCTATGAAAGCCTCGACGGCGCGCCGATGGATCTGGCGCGCAAGCTGGCCTCGCGGCTCAAGGACTGGACCGGCCGCACCTGGCTGATCGCCGCCAACGGCCAGGGCGGCGGCGAGACCATGATCGAGATCGACCGCCGCAAACGGGGCGAGGAGCGCGCCGGCGTCGAGGCCGACCCCTTCATCATGGCGGTGATGGAGGCCTTCCCCGGCGCAAAGATCGGCGAGATCAAGACCCTGGCGCCGCCGGTGGAGCTGCCGGCGATCCCGGATGAGGCCGTAGAAGAGGACTGAGGGTGGCGGTGGGTCGAAGGCTGCTTCCGACCCATTGCGGACGTCGACGCAGATCACACGAGCGGAAAGTTTGCGCGCAAGTGCCTCTTCACTCCCCTCGGGTGCGCCCCCGCCACCACATCCCCGTCCGACAATGCCACACCCCAGCTAGTCCCGTCGCAGAGGAGTCTGAGTGCCTTGATGTAGGCCCGAACGTATCCACGGTCCTGTTCGCTCAGTGAACGATCAGTTTGCAGTTGGCCCTCCACCAAAGCGAGGGCGTCGTAAACAAGACCGTAGCGATTAGCGTTGGCCGCCATCGCAGCCAGACTCAGGTTCACCTCTAGGGGTAGTTTCACGGACGGAGGTTGCTCCCCCAGACGCGAATAAGCGGCGATTATCTTCTCGAACGCCTGCCCTGTCTGATGGATTGACGAAAGCCGTCGTGCCTCGGCGACGAGGATGGCCGCCCTGATCTTGTTGAAGATGGTCATCGCAGCGTCCACGCCTCCGAGCAGCAGCGTTGCACAGGGCGATGTCCGCTTTCCACCCATAGTGGCCCCTGGCGAAAATCCGCTTTCGGTCGCTCTTGCTTCTGCCTTGTCATCCCGGACGCCGCGAAGCGGCGATCCGGGACGCTTGATTGCACCGGGACATCCGCCCGGAAGCGGCGTCAGCCGCTATCCGGGTGACAGGTCAGGGTTGAAGCCGCGGCAACCCGTCTCCCGGACAACCGCTGCGCGGCTTCCGGGAGGACAGGGCGATGATGGCCGCCGTCCCGGATCGCCGCTTCGCGGCGTCCGGGATGACAAAGGCTCGCCCTACAGAATCCGCGCCGCCTCCTCGAACCCCAACCGCGGCGATCGCGGGAACAGGTTCTCGTCCGTGCCGTAGCCGAGGTTGACGATGAAGTTCGGCTCGATGTCCGTGCCGGCGAAGAACTCCGCCTTCACGCCTTCGGGGTCGAAGCCCGACATCGGCCCGACGTCGAGCCCCAGAGCCCGCGCCGCCAGCATGAAATAGCCGCCCTGCAGCGAGGCGTTGCGGAAGGCGGACTCGCGGCGTGAGGCTTCGTCGGGGAACCAGTCCTTGGCGCCCGGCGCGTGCGGGAACAGCCGCGGCAGGGTGTCCGGGAAGGCCAGATCGTGGCCGATGATCACATTGACCGGCGCCTGCAGCGTCTTGGCCCGGTTGCCCTCGCTCATCAGCGGGATCAGCCGCGCCCTGGCCTCGGGCGAGGTCACGAAGACGAAGCGGGCCGGGGTGTTGTTGACGGCCGTCGGTCCGAATTTGGTCAGGTCGTACAGCCGGCGCAGCAGGTCTTCCGGCACCGGCCGGTCGGACCAGGCGTTGCGGGTGCGCGCCTCGGTGAACAACTGGGCCAGGGCGGGCTCGGCCAAGGGGCGGTCACGAACGGGGGCGGCGTCGAAAGCCATGGGAAATCCTCCTGAATCAGCATCAGCAACTGTGGCGACTACTAATTAGGCGCTCGCGCCGCCGGCGCCAGTCTTTCGGAAACAAAAACTGTTACGAATAGCGCGGCTGTGATCCGGCGGCTCCCTTGCGGGCGCGGGGCGGCGGGGCCTATCTAGAGGGCATGAAAGACCTCAACGCCCTCATGCAGCAGGCCCAGGCGATGCAGCAGAAGCTGCAGGACGCCCAGGCGAAAATGGCCGAAACCACGGCGTCCGGAACCTCGGGCGGCGGCCTCGTCACCGTCGCCCTGAAGGGCGCGGGCGAGATCACCTCGGTGGTCATCGACGACAGTCTGCTGGTGCCCGGCGAGGGCGAGATCCTCGCCGACCTGATCGTCGCCGCCCACGCCGACGCCAAGCGCAAGCTGGACGAGGCCAACGGCGCCCTGATGCGCGAGGCCGCCGGCCCGATGGCCGGGATGAACATCCCCGGCATGCCCAAGCTGTTCTGAGTCCGCCGATTGAGTCAGGCTGCGCCGGGAACGGTGCGGGCGGCCGGCAGGTTCTTCACAAAGGACACAAAGGAAAACCACAAAGGACACGACGGGACCGGTGATGCGTCCGGTTGAGTGTCTTGGTCCGCACGTCCGGATTGCGGCTTCGCCGCCTTGATTCGATCGACGCCCTGGCGTCGATCAAAAGGCGTCCCGAGGCGTCGAGCTCAGCTCCGTCCTCCGCTCAGGCCCCGTTGTGTCCTTTGTGGTTTTCCTTTGTGTCCTTTGTGATGAACCAGCCCTCCCGGCCCGGAGAACGCTGAACCCCGCCTCGCCGCCGGCCGAGAGATAGGCAACCCGCCGACCCCCATGTTATGCGCGGGTCATGGCTGCCTCCGCGGGACCCGAGATCGAACGGCTGATCAGCCTGCTGGCCAAGCTGCCCGGCCTCGGCCCCCGCTCGGCCCGGCGCGCGGCCCTGGCCCTGCTCAAGAAGCGCGAGCAACTGCTGGTCCCGCTGGCGGTCTCTCTCGCCGAGACGGCGGAGAAGGTGTCGTCCTGTTCGGTCTGCGGCGCGCCTGACACGCGCAATCCCTGCTCGATCTGTTCGGACGGGTCGCGCGACAACGCCCTGATCTGCGTCGTCGAGGAGGCCGGCGCCCTGTGGGCCATGGAGCGGTCCGGGGCCTTTCGCGGCAAATATCATGTGCTGGGCGGCCTGCTCTCGGCCCTGGACGGCGTGGGCCCCGATGCGCTGCGGGTCGCCGAACTGGTCGGACGCGTGCGCGGCGGCGAGGCGAAGGAGGTGGTCCTGGCCCTGCCGGCCACCGTCGACGGCCAGACCACGGCCCACTATCTCGCCGAGCGGCTGGCCGACACCGGCGTCGTGATCACCTCCCTGGCGCGCGGCGTGCCCGTCGGCGGCGAACTGGACTGGCTGGACGACGGCACCATCATCCAGGCGCTGAGACAGCGGCGACCGGCCTGAGCGCCTTGCGACCGATTCTGACGCAGGCGTGCGCCATCCTGTCTCCGACGCGCCGCGCTTCGCCGATCCTCGGTGAAGCAGACGGAGCGAACGAAGCGAACGGTGTGAACGGTGTGAACGGTGTTTTTACGCGATGGGGCCGCCATAGCCGCTCCCGGCGACTCCGGTTAAGGAACGGAGCATGAACGCTTCGCTCGTCGCCTTTTTCGCCGCCGCGGCGGTCGCCGTCATCGCTCTCGCCTGGGCCCTGATGGAGCGCCGCCGCGCCTCCGCGGCCGACACCCGGGCCTGGGAGCTGCGCGAGCGCTACGCCGAGACCGAGGCCCGCATGCGCCTGTTCGAGGATCAGGCCGCGACCTCGACCGAACTGCTCCGGGCCCAGGCCGCCCAGTCGGCCAACGCCGTGGCCGAGGAGCTGCTCAAACGCACCGACGAGACCTTCCGCACCCGCGAACTGATGTCGCAGCAGCGGATGGAGGCCCAGCTGAAGCCGGTGGCTGACACCCTGAAGCTGTTCCAGGAACATGTCGCGGCGCTCGAAAAGACCCGCAACGAGGAGACCGGCGGCCTCAAGGAACAGCTGGCCCTGCTGATGACCGCCTCGACCGCCACCCGCGACGAGGCGCGGCGCCTGACCGAGGCCCTGCGCGGCAACACCGGCCGCCGCGGCCGCTGGGGCGAACAGACCTGCCGCAATGTGCTGGAGGCCGCCGGCATGGCGGGCCGGTTCGACTTCGAGGAACAGTCCTCGTCCGCCAATGAGGAAGGCCGCCAGTCGCGTCCCGACTTCGTCGTCCGCCTGCCCGGCGGCGGCATGTTCGTCATCGACGCCAAGGTCTCCCTGGCCTTCGGCGACGAGGCCGACGGCGACGAGGAGGCGCAGGCGAAGGCCGCCTCCCTGCGCACCGCGACCAGTATGAAGACCCACGTGCGCCAGCTGTCGTCCAAGGCCTATCAGGACCAGTTCAAGCCCAGCCCCGATTTCGTCGCCATGTTCGTGCCCGGCGACGCCTTCCTCGCCGCCGCGCTGGACCACGAACCCGACCTGATGACCACGGCCATGGCCTCGCGCGTGGTCATCGTCACCCCGACCACCCTGTTCGCCCTGTGCAAGGCCGTCGCCTACGGCTGGCGCGCCGAGGAACAGGCGCGCAACGCGGAAGACGTCGCGAAACTGGGCAAGGAACTCTACAAACGCCTGTCGGTCATGGGCGGCCACGCCGCCGCGGTCGGTCGCGCCCTCGACACCGCCGTCGGCAAATACAACCAGTTCGTCGGCTCGCTGGAGAGCCAGGTCATGGTCTCGGCGCGCCGGTTCGAGGATCTGCAGGTCGACCATGAAGGCAAGGAGCTGCCGGAACTGGGCCCGGTCGACCAGTCGCCCCGCGCGCTCAGCCGGCCCGAGCTGGTCGCTGCCGAAACCCGCCCCGCCGCCCTCCCCGAAGCCTGACGCCGGCCTGGACAAGGACGCTTGACACTCACGTGCCTTGATGTAAAACATCCTTGTCAAATCGACAGGGAGCCTTGTCATGAACGAGTTCACCACGCCGAAGCGCCCGCACGGACCGGGCGTCACCGTCGCCGTTCTTGTCGGCTCCCTGGTTCTGGGCGGTCTGGCCGGGGCGGGCAGCGCCTTCCTCGGTGACCAGCCGGGTCCGGCGGGCGTCGCGCTCACCGCAGCCATGATCTCCGCCGCCATGGCGGCCGGCCTCGCCGCCGCCGTCTGGTGGTGGCGCGGGATCGACGAGGCGGCGCGGGAAGCTCACAAATGGGCGTGGTGGTGGGGCGGAACGGGCGGCATGGCCGTCGGCGCCGTGCTGCTGCTGACCCTGATGATGCGAGCGCAGGACGTCCCGGTTCCCTCCGGTTTCGGCTCCCGGGCCGCCGACATCTTCGTCTCGGGCATGATGTCCATCCTGCTGTTCCAGCTCGCCGGCTACACCCTCGCGTGGGCTGGCTGGTGGCTGAAACACAGGTAGGGGGGTTCGCATGAACAATCGCCTCAAGGTGCTCCGGGCCGAACGCGACTGGAGCCAGGCCGATCTCGCCGACGCGCTCGGCGTCTCGCGCCAGACCGTCAACGCCCTCGAGACCGGCCGCTATGACCCGTCGCTGCCCCTGGCCTTCCGCATCGCGAAGGTCTTCGGCCAGCCCATCGAATCCATCTTCACCGAGGACTGATCGGCGCCCGCCGGCCCGTCACAAAATCGCTTTCGACCTTTCCCAAGGAGTAACCCCATGACCGTTTCCACCCCCCTGAAGACCCGCGCCGCCCATCTGGCCCGCACCGCCCTCGGGGCCGTCCTCGGCCTCGGCCTCGCCGGCGCGGTGGCCTTCCAGCCCGCCCAGGCGTTCGCCCAGGCCGTCGAGGCCGCCCCCGCCCCCGCGGTCGCCGCCCGCGCGGTCCCGCAGGCGGACGGCGCCGGGCCGGCCCTGTGGGTCGTCCGCGACGCCGACTCCACCCTGTACCTGTTCGGCACGGTCCACGTGCTGCGCCCGACCACCGCCTGGGGATCGGCCAGGGTGGACGCCGCCTTCGCCAGCGCCGACGATATCTGGTTCGAGATATCCAACCCCGACGACCAGGCTGCGCTCCTTCCGCTGATCCAGCAGCATGGCGTCTCGCCGGATCGCCCGCTGTCCAGCCTGCTGACGGCCGAGGAAATGGTCGCCCTGGGAGCCGCCGCGGCGGGCGCCGGCATGACCGCGGCCCAGCTGGACATCTTCCGCCCGTGGCTGGCCGGCCTGACCCTGTCGGTCGCGCCTCTGGTCAAGGCGGGCTACGACCCCCAGTCGGGCGTTGAGCTGATCCTCAAGGCCCGCGCCGACGCGGCGGGCAAGCCGGTCCACGGCTTCGAGACCATCGACAGGCAGATCGGCATCCTGGCCGGCATGTCGGAAGCCGACCAGCTCTCCTTCCTGCGCTCTACGCTCGAGGCCTATGACGACGCCACGGTCGAGCTGGACCGGATGGTGGACGCCTGGGCCGCGGGCGATGTGGCGACGCTGAAAGAGGTCGCGGTCGACGAGATGCGGTCCGAAGCCCCGGCCGTCTACGAGGCCCTGCTGGTCCAGCGGAACACCGACTGGGCGGGTCAGATCCAGACCTTGCTGGCGGGTTCGGGCACGGCCTTCATCGCCGTGGGCGCCGCCCACCTGGCCGGCGATGACAGCGTGCAGGAAATCCTCGCGGATCGCGGCGTGGCCGTCACCCGCGAATAGGGGACGGCTGGAGCGGGCGGCGGGAATCGAACCCGCACGAAAAGCTTGGGAAGCTTTCAGGCTACCACTACATCACGCCCGCGGAGCCGCCGCAGCCTTAGGGCCAATGGCGGACCGCATCAAGACGGGACGGTTCCGCGAGGGGCCGTCCCGTTTTGCTTTCGGGTTCAGTCGGCGCGATAGACGACGACTCCGTCGACCACGGTCAGCACGGCCCGGCCCTTGGGAATGTCGGCGACGGGGGCGGTCATCAGGTCGACGTCGAAGGCCGTCAGGTCGGCGCGCTTGCCGACCTCGATCGTGCCCAGCTCGGCCTCGCGGAAGCTGGCGTAGGCGGGCCAGAGGGTGAACATTTTCAGCGCCGTGGCGCGATCCACCGCCTCGTTCGGACGCCAGTCGGGGCCTTGGTGGCCTTCCAGATCGGCGCGGGCGACGGCGGCGTAGAATTCGATCAGGGGGGACCCGCGCTCCACCGGCGCGTCAGAGCCGCCGACCACGATGACGCCGAGATCGACGAGGCTGCGCCAGGCGTAGGCGCCGTCGAGGCGGGCGTCGCCGAGGCGGGCGGGGGCGAAATACAGGTCGCCGATGGCGTGGCTGGGCTGCATCGAGGCGATGATCGGCAGGTCCCTGAACCAGTGATAGTCGGCGGGCCGCAGGATCTGGGCGTGCTCGATCCGCCAGCGCACATCCGCCCCGTTCGGCCGATCGGCCGGGGCCACGCCGGCGAGCGCCTGCTGGTACCATTCCGCCACCGAGGCGTTGCCGCGGTCGCCGATGGCGTGGGTGGCGATCTGGATGCCGCCCCTCAGCGCCGCCTGGTACAGGGGCACGATCTCCTGCTCCGTGATCTGCATCAGGCCGGTGGTGTCGGGCCGGTCGGCATAGGGCTCGAACAGGGCCGCGCCGCGCGAGCCGAGGGCGCCGTCGGCGTAATATTTGATCGCCCGGGTGATGATGCGGCCGTCGGCGACGCTGCGCGGGCCTCCGGCGATCAGCTCGGTCGCGCCGTCCGGGGTGACGCTGTTGTAGATCCGCAGCGGAGCCTCGCCGTCCTCGGCCATGTCCTCCAGCAGGGGGATGTCCTTCCACGGCGCGCTCATGAAGTGGACGCCGGTCCAGCCATAGGCGGCCTCGACGCGGAAGCCGGCGCGATAGGCTTCGCGCAGGGCGGCGGGATTGGCCTGGGGCATGAGGCCGGCCACCAGCTGTTCGGCGGCGTCGACCAGCAGGCCGGTCGGTCGGCCGCCGTCGTCCTTCAGGATCTCGCCGCCCGAGGGGGCGACGGTGTCGGCGGTGATCCCGGCGGCCGCGAGGGCGGCGGAAGAGGCGACCACGGCGTGACCGTCGGCCCGGCCCAGCAGGACGACGCGGCCCGGCGCGGCGGCGTCCAGATCGGCGGCGGTGAGAAAGCGGGCCTCTGGCCAGCGCGTCTCGATCCACCCCCGTCCGATGATGGGACCTTCGGGATGGGCGGCCGCCCATGCCGTGAGCTTCGCCATGGCGTCGGCGACCGAGGTCGAGCCCTCGAGATTCAGGGTCAGCTCGCGCCAGCCGATGCCGTCCAGATGGGCATGGCCGTCGGTGAAGCCGGGGAAGAGAACCGCGCCCTTGAGGTCGAGCGTTTCGGCGTAGTCGACCTCGGGCGCGCCCGACGCCGGGCCGACATAGGCGATCCGGCCGTCCTGGACGAGGACGACCTCGGCCGTCGGCCGCTCCGCCACGCCCGTGTAGATCGTACCGCCCCGGATCAGCAGTTCCTGCGCATCGGCGCTCCAGGCGGCGGAGGCGAGAAGGAGGGCGAGGGCGATGGGGCGGATCATGACGCGGCTCCGGTTGAGGCGACCGGAGGGGTGGAGCCGAAAGCCGCTGGCGTCAAGCGGACACCGGACCCATGTGGGGGAGCATGAAACTCTTCACCATCGGATACGAGGGCGAGCCGCAGGCCGCCGTGATCGACCGGCTCAAGGCCGCGGGCGTGACCGTTCTGGCCGACGTGCGGGCGGTGGCGGCGTCGCGGCGGGCCGGCTTTTCCAAGACGGTGCTGGGCGCGAGTCTGGCCGAGGCCGGGATCGAATACGTCCACCTGCGCGACCTCGGCACCCCCAAGGCCGGGCGCGACGCGGCGCGCAAGGGCCATATCGGCGAGATGCGCGAGATCTTCGCCAGCCATATGGAGGAGCCCCCGTCGCAACTGGCCTTCGAACGGCTGCGCGAGATCGCGAAGGACCGGCCGACGGCGCTGCTGTGTTTCGAAGCCGACCACGCGGGCTGTCACCGCGCGGTGCTGGCGGAGCGGCTTCAGGCCGAGGAGGGGTTCGAGGTGGTGAACCTCTAGCCTTCTCCCCTTGGGGGAGAAGGTGGCCCGGAGGGCCGGATGAGGGGGCTCTGCCCGTCGCGCAAAAGGAAAGGGGAAGGCCCTCGTCTGGCCTCCCCCTCATCCGTCTCGCTGCGCGAGCCACCTTCTCCCCCGGAGGGGAGAAGGAAGACTTACGCCGCCTTCTGCTTGCCTTCGAAGTTTCCGTAGAAGGTCTCGCCCTTCGCGGCCATGTCGCGCAGCAGCTGCGGCACCTTGAAGCGGTCGCCGTGTTCGGCGGCCAGTTCATCGGCCCTGGCGACGAAGGCCTTCAGCCCGGTCTGGTCGATCAGGGTGATCGGTCCGCCGGTCCAGGGCGCGAAGCCCCAGCCGAGGATGGCGCCCAGATCGGCCTCGCGCGGATCGTCGATCACGCCCTCTTCCCAGCAACGCGCGACCTCGACGGCCTGACGGTACAGCAGGCGGGTCTTCAGCGCCTCGACGTTGGCCAGGGAGTCGGGGCTTTCGCCGAACCCTTCGGTCTTCGTCGTCGGGGCGAGGTCGGCCAGACCCTTCCACAGCGTCTTGGGCGTGCCCTTTTCAGCGGGGTAGTCGTAGAAGCCCTTGCCGTTCTTGCGGCCGAAACGCCCGCCCTCGACCATGGTGGCGACGATGTCCTCGCCCGGGTTCGGCACGTATTTGTCGCCGAGGTCGGCGCGGGTCTGTTTGCCGATCTTGTAGGACAGGTCCAGGGCGACGTCGTCGTGCATCTCCAGCGGACCGCGCGGCATGCCGGTCATGCGGCCGACGTTGTCGATCAGGGCGGGCGAATAGCCTTCCTTCAGCATCGCCATGCCTTCGGTCAGGAAGGTGGAGAAGCAACGGCTGGTGTAGAAGCCGCGGCTGTCGTTGACGACGATCGGGGTCTTCTTGATCTTGAGGACGTAGTCGATCGACTTGGCCAGGGCCTCCTGGGAGGTGTTCTCGCCCATGATGATCTCGACCAGCATCATCTTGTCGACGGGCGAGAAGAAGTGGATGCCGATGAAGTCGGCCGGGCGCACCGAGGCCTCCGACAGTCCGGTGATCGGCAGGGTCGAGGTGTTGGAGCCGAAGATGGCGCCGGGCTGAAGCTGGGCCTCGGCGCGTTTCGTGACGTCGGCCTTGATCTCGCGGCTTTCGAACACGGCCTCGACCACGAGGTCGCTGCCCTTCACATGGTCATAGTCGGTGGTGGCGGTGACGAGGGCCAGGGTGGCGTCGAACTTCTCCTGGGTCATCTGGCCGCGCGACAGCCGCTTCTTCAGCAGGCCTTCGACGTGGGCCTTGCCCTTGTCGGCGGCTTCCTGGGTCTGGTCGATCAGGACGGTCTCGATGCCGGCCATGACCTGCACATAGGCGATGCCCGCGCCCATCATGCCGGCGCCGAGGACGGAGACCTTCTTCGGATCGGACTTCGGCACGCCGGCGGGGCGGACGGCGCCCTTGTCGAGCTCCTGCTTGGACAGGAACAGGCTGCGGATCATGGCCTGGGCCTGCGGCGTCATCAGGGTCTTGATGAAGTAGCGCGTCTCGATGCGCAGGGCTGCGTCCATGGGGACCTGGACGCCCTCATAGACGGCCTTCATCAGATTGGTCGCGGCCGGATAGTTGCCGTAGGTCTGCTTGCGGATCATCGCATTGCCGACGAGGAAATTCTGGATGCCGGCCGGATGGTAGGGGCCGCCGCCGGGGAGTTTGAAGGACTTGTCGTCCCACGGCTGGACGGCCTTGCCGCCGCCCTTGATCCACGCCTTGGCGGCCTCGACCTCAGACCCCTTGGCCACGACCTCGTGGACGAAGCCGGCGCCCTTGGCGTCGTTGGGACGGAAGGACTTGCCCTCGGTCATGGCCATCATGGCCGCCTGGACGCCGATCAGGCGCGTCAGGCGCTGGGTGCCGCCGCCGCCGGGGAAGAGGCCGACCTTGATCTCGGGCAGGCCGAGCTGGATCCTGTTGTCGTCGCCGACGACCCGGTAGTGACAGGCCAGCGTCAGTTCGAGCCCGCCGCCGAGGGCCAGGCCGTTGATCGCGGCGGCGACCGGCTTGCCGCAGGTCTCGAGCGCGCGCAGGGCGTCGTTCAATTTCCAACCGGCCTCGTAGGCTTCCTGCAACGAGCCACCGGCCAGCATGCCGCCGGCCATGTCGCCCAGGTCGGCACCGGCGCAGAAGCCCGAGGCCTTGCCCGAGGTCAGGACCGCGCCCTTGATGGCGTCGTCGGTCTTCACCCGTTCGACCCATTCGGGGATTTCCTTCATCACGCCCGAGGTCAGGGTGTTCATCGACCGCCCCGGGACGTCGAAGGTGATCAGGGCGATGCCGTCTGCATCGACGTCGATCTTGAAATTCTCGAGGCTCATGATGCGTTCCCGTCGGCTTGAGGGTTGAGGTGGGCGCGTTGGGCCGAGACGGTTTTCGTCTTCGCCATCACGACATCGCCCGTGTGTCTGGTTTCGGCTGGCTCAAACAGAACCACCCAGCATTCTTCGGCCGCGACCGGATTGTGTTCGACGCCGCGGGGCACGACGTGGAAGTCCCCGGGGCCGAGATGGACAGCGGGCCGGTCGCGATACTCGATGATCATCTGTCCCTTCCAGATCAGGAACAGCTCATCCTCGTCGGCATGGGCGTGCCAGGTCAGATCGCCCTGGATCTTGGCCACCTTCACGCTCTGGCCGTTCAGGTCCGCGACGACGCGCGGCGACCAGTGACCCGTGACCGCGGCGAACTCCTGATCGATCGAGCCGACGCGTCCCATCTCCATCAGACCCGTTCGATGACGGTGGCGGTGCCCATGCCGCCGCCGATGCACAGGGTGATCAGGGCGGTCGATTTGTTCGACCGCTCCAGCTCGTCCAGGGCGATGCCGGTGATCATGGCGCCGGTGGCGCCCAGCGGGTGGCCCATGGAGATGCCGCCGCCGTTCACGTTCATCTTCGCATGGTCGATGTCGAGCGCCTGCATGTAGCGCAGCACCACGGCGGCGAAGGCCTCGTTCAGCTCCCACAGGTCGATGTCGGCGGTCGTCATGCCCAGCTTGCCCAGCAGTTTGCGGGTCACGAGCTCGGGACCGGTCAGCATGATCGAGGGCTCGGAGCCGATCGAGGCGCCGCCGAGGATTTTGGCGCGCGGCTTGAGGCCCAGGGCCTTGCCGGCTTCCAGCGAACCGATCAGCACGCCGGCCGAACCGTCGACGATGCCCGACGAATTGCCCGGCGTGTGGACGTGGGTGATGCGCTCGACCTCGGGGTAGCGCTGGCCGATCACGGAGTCGAAGGCCATCTCGCCCATCATGGCGAAGGACGGGTTCAGGGCGCCCAGGGTCTGCATGTCGGTGTTGGGACGGATGGTCTCGTCGCGGTCGAGGATGGTCAGGCCCAGCTGGTCCCGGACCGGCACCACCGATTTCGAGAACCGGCCGTCGGCCCAGGCGGCGGCGGCGCGCTTGTGGCTTTCCATCGAATAGGCGTCGACGTCGTCGCGGCTGAAGCCGTATTTCGAGGCGATCATGTCGGCCGAGACGCCCTGGGGCACGAAATAGGTCGGAAAGGCCGAGGAGGGGTCGACGGGCCAGGCGCCGCCGTCCGAGCCCATGGGCACGCGGCTCATCGCCTCGACCCCGCCGCCGACGGCGAAGTCGGCCTCGCCGGACTTCACCTTGGCCGTGGCCATGTTCACCGCTTCGAGGCCCGAGGCGCAGAAGCGGTTGACCTGGACGCCGGCGACGGTCTGGGCCCAGCCGGCCGAGAGGACGGCGGTGCGGGCGATGTCGGCGCCGAGTTCGCCCACCGGGGTGACGCAGCCGAGGATGACGTCATCGACCTTCGAGGTGTCCAGATCGTTTCGGTCGCGCAGGGCCTCCAGCACCTGGGTCGCCAGGCTGAGGCCCGTGATCTCGTGCAGGGATCCGTCCTTCTTGCCCTTGCCGCGCGGGGTGCGCACGGCGTCGTAGATATAGGCGTCGGCCATGGGAGTCGGTCTCCAATAAGGACGGATTCGAGCGGTTGGGGTCAGAAACGCTACGTTTACGTCAACGTCAAGTATTTTGAGGGCAGCGCCAGCCAGGCGCGGGGCGGACAGCCTCCATATGGAACCCGTCGGGATCGATCATGGGCCGCTCCTCTGCTCCTTTGCTGACTGGCCCGGTGCACGCAACATCCATCGAAATGACCCCGTTGTGTCAGCTGCCGGACGCCCGGCCGGCCAGTTTTCCGCGAACGACTCGCACCTAACTTGGCCGTGGGAACACGTCCCGTGCTCCGCGCCTTAGGCCGCCAGACACAACTCACTGTCAGGAGGATACGACCATGGCCCGGACCTACGAAGAGATGGATGCGATCGCCATGCTGAAGGCCGATCACCGCAAGGTGGAGGACATTTTCGCGGCGTTCGAAAAGGCGACATCGAAGGCGAAGAAGCAGGCGCTGGCCGAACAGGCCTGCCTTGAGCTCAAGGTCCACACCGTGATCGAGGAAGAAGTCTTCTATCCGGCGTGCCGCGGCAAGATCGAGGAAGACCTGCTGAACGAGGCCTATGTCGAGCACGACGGCGCCAAGCTGATGATCAACGATATCGAGGCCGGCGGCCCGGAAGAGGATTTCTACGACGCCAAGGTCAAGGTGCTGTCCGAGATGATCGAGCACCACGTCAAGGAGGAGGAGATGCGTTCGGAGGGCATGTTCGCCCAGGCGCGGGCCGCCGGTCTCGACATGGACGCCCTGGCCGACGCCATGCGCGCTCGCAAGATGACCGCCATGGAGGAGTTCCGGGCCGGCAAGCCGGCCGTGACCCTGACGCTGGAAGGCGACGACACCGCAAAGGCGCTGATCGACACGCCGATGGTCGACGCCGCCCGCTGATACAGGCACGGGAACGGCGCGGGGGCCGGGACGCTATGTCTCCTCACCTGACCGAGGAAGCTCCATGCGCCGTTCCCTGCTCCTGATCCTGGCCGGCCTTCTGCCGGTCGCCGCCTGCGCCGGCGGCCATGCGCCCGGGGCGGAGCGGGCGCCGCTGATCGAGCCGGCGTCCCGGTCCGCGCGACCGGTGGTGCTGATCGCGCCGCCCCGCGATTCGAGGCCTTCGGACCAGATCGAGTCGCGGTTGCTCGCGGCGCACAACACCGAACGGGCCAGAGCCGGCGCGCCGCCGCTGGTCTGGAGCGACGATCTGGAATCTGAAGCCCGGGACTGGTCCCGGGAGCTGATCTCCACCGGCCGTTTCGCGCACGATCCGTCGATGCACGGACATGGCGAGAACCTGTGGGGCGGCTGGGGCGAGCGCGCGTTCACGCCGGAAGAGATGGTCGGCGAGTGGATCGCCAAAAAGGCGCAGTACCGCCCGGGCGTCTTCCCGAATGTCAGCCGCACCGGCAACTGGGTCGACGTCGGCCACTACACCCAGGTGGTCTGGAGCGGCACGACCCATGTCGGCTGCGCCATCGCGGTCCGCGGCGACCGGTCCATTCTGGCCTGCCGCTATTCCCCGCCCGGCAATATCGACGGGCTTCGCGCCTACTAGCCGACGTAGCCGGCCTGCATCAGTTCGGCGATGTGGACGATGGCCACGGGGCGGTCGGCCTCGACCACCAGCAGGGTGGCGATCCTGTTCTGCGTCATCAGATCGACGGCGTCGCTCATGCGGGCGTCCGGTCCGATGACCTTGGGGCGCGGGCTCATGACGTCGGCGGCGGTGAGGCCGGCGAGGTCGCGCGAGAAGGCCCGGCGGATGTCGCCGTCGGTGACGATCCCGGCCAGCGTCCCGTCGTCGGCCAGTACGGCCGCCGCGCCCTTGCGGCCCTCGGTGATGGCCGACACCACCTCGGCGAAGGTCGCGGTCAGGGGCACGGTCGCCGGCGCCGGCGGACGGTCGCCCATCCAGTCACGCACGCTCTGCAGGCTCATGCCCAGCTTGCCGCCGGGATGGTGCAGGCCGAAGGCCTCGGCGGTGAAGCCGCGCCGGTCCATCAGAACCATGGCCAGGGCGTCGCCCAGGGCGAGGGTCATCAGGGTCGAGGTCGTCGGCGCGAGCCCGTTGGGGCAGGCCTCGGCCACCTGGGGCATGGTCAGGCAGACGGCGGACGAGCGGCCGAGGAAGCTGTTCGGCCGCTGGGTCAGGCCGATGACCGGAATGCCCTCGCGCCCGCAATAGATCAGGGGGTCGCGCAGCTCGCGGCTTTCGCCCGAGTTGGAGATGGCCAGCAGGGTGACGTCCTTGCGCAGCATGCCCAGGTCGCCGTGGCTCATCTCGGCCGGATGGACGAAGAAGGCGTTGGTGCCGGTCGAGGCCAGGGTGGCGGCGATCTTGCCGCCGATGTGACCCGACTTGCCCATGCCGGTGACCACGACATAGCCGGGCCGGGACAGGATGATCTCGCAGGCGCGGGCGATGCCGTCGTCCAGACCGCTCTCCAGCGCCTGAAGCGCGACGATGTTCAGCTGAATGACCTCGCGGGCGCGAGCGGTCATGGCGGCGGGGTCGGCGGGCGGGGCGGGGTCGGTCATGGTCCGGAATTGGCCTATCCCGTGCGGTTTCACAACGCCCCGGCGACCGCCGGTCATGCTGCAACGCGAAAGAAAATGGGCGACGGCGACAACCATCGGCGCGCGGGCGCGTTAGCTTGACCATGGGGACGTCCGACCTGATCATCGACGCTGTGAACACGGCCGCCGACGCCAATCCGTCTTTGCCCACGCCGCCCGCCCGCCTGCCGCGCCCGGCGCTGTTCCTAGACATGGACGGCGTTCTGGCCCCGCTGGCGGCGACGCCGGACGCTGTCGTGCCCGATGCAAGGCGGACCGCCGTCATCCGGAGCGTGGCCGAACGGCTGAACGGCCGGGTCGCCATCATCAGTGGACGGACAATCGCTGAGATCGACCGTATCGCCGAAAGCGCCTCCGCCTCCGCCTCGGGCGTGCACGGTCTGGAGCGCCGGCGGGCGGACGGGTCGCTCGACCGGGCCGAGGCCGACCCGGCGGTGCGGGACGCCGTG
Source organism: Brevundimonas sp. (assembly GCF_041648615.1). Classification (GTDB taxonomy): domain Bacteria; phylum Pseudomonadota; class Alphaproteobacteria; order Caulobacterales; family Caulobacteraceae; genus Brevundimonas. The sequence goes on along the minus strand of NZ_JBAZOS010000041.1, from coordinate 7,645 downwards.
GCGGCCTTCCACGATTTCGCCGAGACCCGGCCGGGCGTGATCGTCGAGGACAAGGCCGTGTCCGCCGGCCTTCACTTTCGCCAGGCTCGGGGCGAGGCCGACGCGGTAGCCGCCCTGGCCGCCCGGCTGGCGGGCGAGACCGGCCTGACGCTTCAGGCCGGCAATCTGGTCGTGGAGTTGAAAACGCCCGGTACGGACAAGGGCACGGCCCTGACCGCCTTCATGGCCGAGGCGCCGTTCGAGGGCGCCATCCCCGTCATGCTCGGCGACGATCTGACGGATGAGGATGGATTCCGGGCCGCCGCCGCCCTCGGCGGGTTCGGCGTTCTGGTCGGACCGTCGCGCGAGACCGCCGCGCTCTATGGCTTGCCGGACGTGGACGCCGTTCTGGCCTGGCTGGACGCTGTCGAGGAGACGCCATGACCCCGAACCTCGACCTCGCCCCCGTCGGCAACTGCTCCATCAGCGCCCTGATCGACCGCAACGGCCGTTATGTCTGGGCCTGCGCGCCGCGCGTGGACGGAGATCCGGTTTTTTCGGCCCTGATGGACGGCCTCGATCCCGAGCACGGATTCTGGGACATCGAACTGGAAGGTCAGGCGACGGTCGAGCAGGCCTATGTCCGCAACACCCCGGTGCTGCGGACCGTGCTGACAGCCGCGGACGGCGCCTCGGTCGAGATCATCGATTTCGCCCCCCGTCATCCCAAGCACAGCCGGACCTATCGCCCGCTGGCCTTCGGACGGATCGTGCGGCCGCTGGGCGGATCGCCGCGCATCCGCGTGCGCCTGCGTCCATCCGCCGACTGGGGCGCCCGCCGGGCCGCCACGACCAACGGCTCGAACCACATCCGCTATCTGTGCACGGACGTGACCTTCCGGCTGACGACCGACTGCCCGGTGTCGCACATTCTGAACGAGCGGGTGTTCCGCCTCGAACGGCCGCACGCCTTCTTCCTCGGCCCCGACGAGGGCTACGACCAGGACGTCGGGCCCGGGGTTTCGGCGGCGCTGGACCGCACCGTCGCCTATTGGCAGGACTGGGTCCGCACCCTGTACCTGCCGCTGGACTACCAGGAGGCGGTGATCCGCGCGGCGATCACGCTGAAGCTCTGCGCCTATGAGGAAACCGGGGCGATCGTCGCCGCCATGACCACCTCGGTGCCCGAGTTTCCCGAGAGCGGGCGCAACTGGGACTATCGCTACTGCTGGATCCGCGACGCCTATTACGTCGTACGGGCGTTGAACCGGCTGGGCGCGGTCGACCTGCTGGAAAACTATCTCGGCTATCTGCGCAATCTGGTCGACGCCTCCGCGGGCGGCCATGTCCAGCCGGTCTATGGCGTCGGTCTGGAAGAGGACATCGACGAGCGGATCACCGAGACCGTCGAAGGCTATCGCGGCATGAAGCCGGTGCGCATCGGCAATCAGGCGCGCGAGCATCTGCAGCACGATGTGTACGGCCAGATCGTACTGCCGCTGGTGCAGACCTTCTATGACCAGCGTCTGCTGCGGCCCGGCACGATCGACGACTTCCATGCCCTGGAAAAGGTCGGCGACCGCGCCTTCGCCATGCACGACCAGGTCGACGCCGGCCTGTGGGAGTTCCGCACCATCGCGCGGGTCCACACCTATTCCTCGGTGATGTGCTGGGCGGCCTGCGACCGGCTGGCCAAGGCGGCCGACCATATCGGACTGAGCGACCGCGCGGTGTTCTGGGACGACAGGGCCGCTGTGATCCGCGAACGGATCGAGAAGGAGGCCTTCGTGGAGGACGAGGGGCGGTTCGCCGCCAGCTTCGGCAACCGTGAGCTGGACGCCTCGCTGCTGCAGATGACGGATCTGGGTTTCCTCGACGCCCGCGATCCGCGTCAGGTCGCCACCTTCGACGCCATCGAGCGCGACCTGAAGAAGGGCCCCTATCTGTTCCGCTATGTCGAGCCGGACGACTTCGGCGAGCCGGAGACGGCGTTCAATTTCTGCACCTTCTGGTTCATCGAGGCCCTGCACCAGAACGGCCGCGACGCCGAGGCGCGCGAGATCTTCGAGGAAATGCTGAGCCGCCGCACCCACGCCGGCCTGTTGTCAGAGGACCTGTCCCTTGGCGACAAGGAGCTGTGGGGCAACTATCCGCAGACCTATTCCCTGGTCGGCATCATCAACTGCGCCGTGCTGCTGAGCCGTTCGTGGACGGACGCGAGATGATCCCCTTCACGAAATCGCGTTGCGACCATGGGGCGAGCGGAGCCGTTCACAGCCTATGAGCCGCCTGATCGTCGTTTCCAACCGCGTGTCCGCGCCCAGGGACCCCGCCGCCGGCTCGACCGGCGGCCTGGCCATGGCGCTGTCCGCGGCCCTGAAGAAGTACGACGGCCTGTGGTTCGGCTGGTCCGGCGAGACGGTCGAACACTTCACCGGCGAGCTGAAGATGGAGGACCGCGCCGGCGTCACCGTCGCCCTGGTCGACCTGGAGGCCCAGGATGTCGAGGAATATTATAACGGCTACGCCAACAAGACGCTTTGGCCCCTGTTCCACCACCGGGTCGATCTGACCGCCTATGAACGATCCTATGGCGAGGGATACGAACGGACCAACGCCCGGTTCGCCGAGGTTCTGGCCCCGCTGATCGAACCCGACGACATCATCTGGATCCACGACTACCACATGATCCCTCTGGCCCGGGATCTGCGGCGGCTGGGGATCAGGAACCGCATCGGCTTCTTCCTGCATACGCCCTGGCCGGTGCGTCAGCTGCTGGTGACCCTGCCGCACCATCGCCGCCTGGTGGAGGCGATGTTCGATTACGACCTCATCGGTTTCCAGACCCGCGAATGGCTGGACCTGTTCCGCGACTATGTGGCGGCCGAACCCAGCGTGCACGGCAAGCTGTTGCCCAACGACGCGCTGGAGGCCTTCGGCAAGACGGTCCAGACCGGCGTCTTCCCGATCGGCATCGACGTCGACGGCTTCATCGCGGCTCGGAACTCTGCCCTGGGGAACCGGACCTATGACCGGATGGCGGCCTCGGCGGCGTTCCGGTCGCTGATCGTCGGCGTCGACCGGCTCGACTATTCCAAGGGGCTGGAGGAACGGCTGCTCGGCTACGAGCAGTTCCTCGAGACCAATCCGGACATGCGCTCCCAGGTCCTGCTGCTGCAGGTCACGCCCATTTCCCGCGACGAGGTCGATGCGTACCAGGACATCCGGGGCCGGCTCGACGCCCTGGCCGGCCGCATCAACGGGGCCTATGCCGAGATGGACTGGCAGCCGATCCGCTACCTCAACCGCACCTACCGCCGCGACCAGCTGGCCGGCATCTATCGCGCCGCGCGGGTCGGACTGGTGACGCCGTTGCGCGACGGCATGAACCTGGTGGCCAAGGAATATGTCGCGGCCCAGAATCCGGATGACCCCGGGGTGCTGGTGCTGTCCCGCTTCGCGGGCGCCGCGGAACAGATGGGCGAGGCGCTGCTGGTCAATCCGTTCAGCCGCGAGGAGCTGTCCGACGCCATCAAGCGCGCCCTGACCATGCCGCTGGAAGAGCGCAAACGGAAATGGGAATGCCTGATGCAGGTCGTGCGCGACACCGATGTCGGCATCTGGCGCGACGACTTCGTCTCGACCCTGCGGGCCATCGAACGCCCCGCGGACGGCGGCGACCGATCGGCCGCCGCCTCCGATCAGGCGGCCTGAACGCCCCCGGGCAGGACGCCGTCCTTCGCCATGGCCCGCGCATTGGCCGGACGGTTCAACACGCGCTCAAGATACGCGTCGATCAAGGCGCTATCCGGTACGAATTCGCGGCCCCAGGCGAGGGCCGAGGCGATCATCACATCGACGGCCGTGAACCGCTCGCCCATCAGATACGGGCCGGTCGCCAAGGCGGTCAGCAGGCGCGCGATGGCCGCGTCGTAGCGCGCCTTCGCGTTCGGGTCGGCTTCCGTCGCGCCACTGATCTTGCTCCAGAAGGCCGGCTCCATCTCGCCCGCCGTCCAGGCCAGCCAGGTGAGGTAGGCGGCGCGCCCGGGCGCGCCGACGGCGGCGCCAAGGCCTGCGTCCGGATGCAGGTCGGTGAGATAGAGGGCGATGGCGGCCGATTCCGTGACCAGCGCCTCGTCGTGAAGCAGGGCGGGGACCTTGCCGTCGGGATGGGCATTCGCGGGATCGCGGGCCCCCGTCAGCGTCATGGAGCGGAAAATGTCGACGTAACGGATGTCGTAGTCGGCGCCGATCTCCTCCAGCAGCCAGACGATGCGGCCCGAGCGTGACTGCGGCGCGTGGAACAGGGTGAGCATGGAAACCTCCTTTGTGGCGCTATCGCTCGGCGCGCGGCGCCTCGCTGCTTGAGCGCGCCGGCAGCCCCTCGCCGCCGACCGGTCTTGACTACTGCCACCCTGCTGCCAGCATGCTGTCAGCAGTCGTCATCCAGGGTGGCCGAATGAGACGCGCCGACCGACTGTTCCAGATCATCCAGGTGCTGCGCCGATCGTCGAAACCGGTCACGGCCGACGCCATCGCGGCCGAACTGGAGACGTCGAAACGCTCCATCTATCGCGACATCGCCACCCTGATGGCCCAGCGGGTCCCGATCCGGGGCGAGGCGGGCATCGGCTATGTGCTGGACGGCGGTTTCGACATGCCGCCGCTGATGCTGACCTCGGACGAGGTGGAGGCCGCGGTGCTGGGCGCCCAGTGGGTGGCGGGACGCGGCGATCCGGCCCTGGCCCGCGCCGCCCGCGACCTGATCGCCAAGATCGCCGCGACGGTGCCGGAACGGCTGCGCCCCGTGGTGCTGGAACCCGCCGTCGCCAGCGCCCCGGTCTGGAAGCATGAGGTCGAGACGCTGGATATGGCCAGGGTCCGCGCATGGATACACGCGGGCCGCAAGCTGCGCCTCCACTATGCGGACGAGCAGGGCAAGGAGAGCCTGCGTGTCATCTGGCCCTGTCTGGTCGGTTATCGCGAAACCAAGCGGCTGCTGGTCGGCTGGTGCGAAACGCGGGACGACTTCCGCACCTTCCGCACCGACCGCGTCGTTGAGGCCGACTTCCTCGACGACCGCTACCCGGGTCGCCCCGCCGTCCTGCGCGCCCGATGGTACGCGAAGATCGAGGCCGAATGCGCCGCCTGGGAGGCTGCGGGGAAGCCGCCGCCTCCCGGCGTTTCCTAGTAGATCTCGAACAGGCCGGCGGCGCCCATGCCGCCGCCGATGCACATGGTGACGACGCCGTATTTGGCGCCCCGCCGCTTGCCCTCGATCAGGACGTGGCCGGTCATCCGCGCGCCCGACATGCCGTAGGGGTGGCCGATCGAAATGGCGCCGCCCGAGACGTTGAGCCGGTCATTCGGAATACCCAGCCGGTCGCGGCAGTACAGCACCTGCACGGCGAAGGCCTCGTTCAGCTCCCAGATGCCGATGTCGTCGACAGTCAGGCCGTGGCGCTTGAGCAGCTTGGGCACGGCGTAGACCGGGCCGATGCCCATTTCGTCGGGCTCGCAGCCGGCGACGACCATGCCGCGATAGGCGCCGAGCGGCTGCAGCGCGCGCTTCACCGCCTCGCCGGCCTCCATGATAACGCAGGCCGAGGCGCCGTCCGACAGCTGGCTGGCGTTGCCGGCGGTGATGAACTCGCCCTGCTGGATTTCCTCGCCCGAGCCGAACACCGGCTTCAGCGACTTCAGACCCTCGAGCGTGGTGTCGGCGCGATTGCCCTCGTCCTTCGAGAGGGTGACCTCCTTCCGCGAGGTTTCGCCCGTGGCCTTGTCGACGACCAGCATGGTCGTGGTCATGGGCACGATCTCCGCGTCGAGGCGGCCGGCGGCCTGGGCGGCGGCGGTGCGCTGCTGCGACTGGAGGGCGTATTCGTCCTGGGCGTCGCGGCTGATGTTGTAGCGGCGGGCCACGACCTCGGCGGTCTCCAGCATCGACATATAGATGTGCGGCGAGAGCTTCAGCAGGTCCTCGTCCTTGCCGCGGTACAGGTTCATGTGCTGGTTCTGCACAAGGGAGATGGACTCCAGGCCGCCGCCCACCGCCATCTTCTGCTGGTCGAAGATGACCTGTTTGGCGGCCGTGGCGATGCCCATCAGGCCCGAGGCGCACTGGCGGTCCAGGCTCATGCCGGGAACCGTGGAGGGCAGGCCGGCGGCCAGCGCGATCTGGCGGGCGACATTGGGCGCCGTCGAGCCCTGCTGCAGGGCCGCGCCCATGACCACGTCCTCGATCTCGGCGGGGTCGACGCCCGCCCGGGCCACGGCGTGGCGCACCGCATGGGCGCCCAGCTGCTGCGCCTGGGTGTCGTTGAAGGCCCCGCGATAGGCGCGGCCGATGGGCGTACGGGCGGTGGAGACGATGACGGCTTCGCGCATGGCGGATTTTCCCCGATAGAGAGTTTTGTTTCAGAACCTACTTATGCGCGGCTTGCGCCTTCGACAACTCGATCATGCCCTGGGCCGCGCCCATTTCGGGGACGATCTCGCCCGTGCGGTCCGAGATTTCGGCGAAGCGGGCTGCGACCTGCTCGGCGGCGTCCTCGCCGACGGCGCGGATGCCCTGGGTCAGGGTGACATAGGCGCGCTCGAAGCCGCCGGCGCCGGCCGTCAGGATGCAGCGGCTCGGCGCGTCCTCGCTGACGAGGTAGAGCAGGCCCGGCGACACCGTGTCGGGCCCCAGAAGCTCCAGCGGCAGGCGGGCGCCGAGGTCCTCGGTCATCCGGGTATGGGCTGTCGGCGCCAGACAGTTGACGCGGATGTCGTTCTTCGCGCCTTCGATCGACAGCGTCTGCATCAGTCCGACGAGGGCCATCTTGGCCGCGCCATAGTTCGACTGGCCGAAATTGCCGTACAGGCCCGACGACGAGGTGGTCATGACGATGCGGCCGTAGTTTCGCTCGCGCATGATGTCCCACACCGCCTTGGTGCAGTTGACCGCGCCCATCAGGTGCACGTCGACGACGAAGCGGAAATCCTCCAGCTCCATCTTGGCGAAGGTCTTGTCGCGCAGCACGCCGGCGTTGTTGACGAGAATATCGATCCGGCCCCATTCGGCCATCGCGGCCTGGACCATGGCCTCGACCGCGACGGCGTCGGTGACCGAAGCGGTGTTGGCGATCGCCTCGCCGCCCATGGCCCGGATTTCCGCCACGACCGACTCCGCCGCCGTCGCCGATCCGCCCGAGCCGTCACGCGCGCCGCCGAGATCGTTGATCACCACCTTTGCGCCGCGTTTGGCCAGCGCCAGGGCATGCTCGCGCCCCAGACCGCCCCCGGCCCCCGTGACGATGGCCACCCGACCTTCAAACCCAATCGCCATGTCGCGCTCCTCTGGTGAGAGACTCTCTCCTAGCAGGCGTTTCGATCCGGGAAAGCCCGGCCAATGTGTTGAAACGGCGCCACAGTCGCCGCATTCGTAGCCAAAATCGGGAACCGCGACCGTACATTGTCGTTCGGCCTCGGGAGCGTCCCGTATACATGGGGCTTCGGGCAAACAAATGAGCATGAGGGATATGATGAAGGTGAAACTTCTCGCCGGCGTCGCGATGGCGGGGCTGTTGTCAGCCGGCGCTGCGGCGGCTGAGCCGAATGGCTGGTACGGGGCGATTGACGCCGGTTACCACACGTTGGGCGACGTGGAGACGATCTCGCA
>NZ_JBAZOS010000040.1:0-25325 GCF_041648615.1 Brevundimonas sp. | reverse complement strand
TGTCGTCAGGCCCTGATGCACCAGCACCTTGTCGATCACGACCTGGAAGATCAGCGGCGTCGCCAGGGCGAAAAGCTGTAGCACCAGCGACGCCGCCAGGACGTCGCCGAGCATCCAGCGGTATTTGACTAGGGCTGGAATAAACCAGGTCACGTCGAACTTCATCGCCGCACCCGACGACGCCCGGGTGGTGACCAGAACCATCCGGCCAGACCAGATTGCGCCCAGCTGAGCTGCGTTGAGCCGCTCCGCTCCCTGCCCTGCCCGCTGGATAAGGACCTCATCATCCCGGAGCGCAGCGATCAGAAAGTACTCACCGCTAAGGGCGCGCGCGATCGCTGGCAGGGGCGCTTCGCTCAGTTGGTCGAGATCGATGCGAGCGGCTTTCGCGCGAGCCCCCAGCCGCTTGGCGAGCCCAACAAGATCGCTGTCATCAACAGGATCGCCGTGGCCAATGACATGCCGGAGTTGCTCGGCCGCTGACGGAATCTGATGAAAGGCCAGCAGGAGAGTCAGGCAGACCAACCCGGAATCGGCTTCGATTGTGGCCGTGCTCGTTCCTGCGCCCGAAAACTCTTCCGCCACTTACGCGCCCCCGACTACTCGCCTTCTGCGCGTATCATGCTCGTACCGGATGACAAGGGGCGATGACCGCACAACGACGTCGACAACTGGTTCCTGCGCAGCTTCGACCAAATTGGCGATGCGGACCTGTTAGCTACCCTTGCAATCACCCTCCGAACGACCGTCACCTTGTCGGTATCTGCAAACCAGACTCCGTTTAGATTGGGCTGAGTCAGAAGCGGACATTCCCCCTGCCCTCGCCTCTCGCGAGGTTCCTTTCCAGGAAGCGGACTCGTTGAACATCCGTTTTGGGTCGAAAGCGGACTGTGTCCTTGGGGTCAGAAGCGGACATTGGCGGACGACTATTAGCCATCTCGCCTTTAGGGTCAGACTTAGGGTGGCCCCTGCCCCTCACGGGCAAGTTATTGTTCCAGCGCCACTTTTCGAATGGTTCTGGCGGAGACGCAGGGATTCGAACCCTGGGTACCCCTTACAGGGTACGACGATTTAGCAAACCGTTGCCTTCAGCCACTCGGCCACGTCTCCGGCAGGCGGCGTGATTAGCCGAGCGCGCGGGCGGACGCAACGGGGGACGCGAGCCCTCGTGCGTTAACGGGACAGTGAGAGCGGGCGTGCAAGGTGGCCGGGAACCCCGCGCGAGCCCCATGACCGACGCCGCAACCCGCCGCCCCATGTTCGACGCCGACCTGCCCGGGCCGGACAGTCTGGATGCGTCCGGTCTCCAGGCGCTGGCCGCCGCGGCCATCGCCGGCGGGCCCGAAGCCGAAGGCGCGGCGCGGCGCGGACCCTTCCGGCCCGACGTATGGCGCAACGCCCGCCAGCGGCACGCCTCGCGACTGGCGGCCCACTATTTCCGGTCCCTGGACGTTCTGGCCGTGACCGCCGTCACCCTGCTCTGCGCCTGGGCCGCCGCGCCGGGGCCTCTGCTTCACGCGGAGCTTTCTCAGGTTCTGCCGTTCGTCATCGGCGCCCTCACCATTCTGGGCCTGTTGCGGTCGCTCGGCCGCTACCGGTTCGCGCGGGGGCAGAAGACGGCGCTGCATCTGGCCTCGGTGGCGGCCATCGTCGCGGCGGGATCGCTGGCCGTCATGACGTCCGGCTGGGCGTTGCAGGGCGCGAACGGCCAGTGGGCGGCCTGGCTGGTCTGGACCGGCCTGGTGCTGGTCACGCTCAACGCCCTGCACATGGGCTGGAGCGATATCGTCGGCCGCTGGCGGGCGTCGGGAGCCCTGACGCCCAACATCGTGCTGGTCGGCGCCACCCGGCACGCCGAGGCCCTGATCCGCGAAGCCCTGAAGCGGCGCGATCTGAACGTGCTGGGCATTTTCGACGACCGGCTGGCGCGCAGCCCCCGGGCGATCGAGGGCGTGCCGGTGCTGGGCACGGCGGACGATCTGCTGACCCACCGGATGACGCCCTATGTCGACCGCATCGTCCTGGCCATCGATCCGAAGGCCGAGGCGCGGGTTCGGGCCCTGACCGCGCGGCTGCGGACCCTGCCCAATGAAGTGACCCTGCTGGTCGAGCCCAGGGATGAAACTGAAACCCGCTCGGCCCTCGACCGGCTGGCGGCCGCGCCGCTGGCGGACGTGCAGGGGCCTGTCGACGACGATCGCCGCGCCTTCAACAAGCGGCTGCAGGACATGATCTTCGGCCTGACCGCCCTGGTGCTGCTGGCGCCGGTGATGGCCGGGGTCGCGCTCGCCATCCGTCTGGACAGCCCGGGGCCGATCTTCTTCCGCCAGCGCCGTCACGGCTTCAACCACGAGGAAATCGTGGTGTGGAAATTCCGCTCGATGAAGCAGGAGGCGGCCGACGCCACGGCCAGCCGTCAGGTCACCCATGACGACGACCGGGTGACGGCGGTGGGCCGGTTCATCCGCAAGACCAGCCTGGATGAACTGCCGCAGCTGCTGAACGTCATCACCGGCGAGATGTCGCTGGTCGGGCCGCGGCCGCACGCCATCGGCATGAAGACGGGCCATGTCGAGAGCGCACGTCTGGTCGCCGAATACGCCCATCGCCACCGCATCAAGCCGGGCATGACCGGCTGGGCCGCCGTCAACGGCTCGCGCGGGCCGCTGCATACCGCCCAGGACGTGCGCCGCCGGGTGCAGCTGGACATCGACTATGTCGAGCGCCAGTCGTTCTGGCTGGATCTGTGGATCATGGCGGTGACCCTGCCGGTGCTGCTGGGCGACCGCGCGGCGGTTCGATGATCCGGGGTCGCTGATGTTCTGGCGCGGCGTCTGGGGCTATCTGCCCGCCAATATCGTGCAGGGCGTGGTCGGGTTTCTGGCCATCGTCCTGTTCACCCGCATGCTCAGCGCCGAGGAGTTCGGGCGCTACGCCCTGGCCTTCTCGGTCATGACCCTGGCCCATGTCGCGGTGTTCAGCTGGCTGGAGGCGGCCATGGCGCGGTTCTGGGCGGCCCAGTCGCCGGGCGCCGGGACCTGGGGCCATTTCGCCAGCCTGTATCGCACGGCCTTCGCCCTGAGCGCCGGCTTCCTGATCGTCGCCGGGGTCGCGGTGTGGCTGTTCCCGGTCGATCCCCTGTTCAAGCTGGCGCTGGCGGCGGGTCTGGCCGGGGCGCCGGCGCGGTGTCTGGTCAAGCTGGGACAGGAGCGGTTCCGCGCCGCCGGCGAGGTCGGCAAGGCGGCGTGGCTGGATATGGCGGTGGCGGTCGGCGGATTGGCGATCGGCGTCGGCTTCGCCCTGATCGGCGCGGGCGGCGCGGCGCCGCTGCTGGGCATCGGCCTCGCGCCTCTGGCCGCCCTGCCCTTCGTCCTGCCGGGCGAACTGAGACAGGCGCGCGGCGGGGCGTTCGAGCCGCAGCGGGTGCGCGACTACGCCGTCTATGGCTATCCGATCGCGGCCTCCCTGGCGCTGACGGTGGTGCTGTCGTCGACCGACCGCTTCCTGCTGGCGGCCTTCATGGACGAGGCGGCGGTGGGCGCCTATCACGCCAGCTATTCGATCGCGAACCGGACCCTGGACGTGCTGTTCCTCTGGCTGGGGTCGGCGGGGCAGCCGGCGCTGGTCATGGCGCTGGAGCGCGGCGGGCTGGAGCGGCTGAAGGAGGCCGCGCGCGAGCAGCTGTCGACCTTCCTGCTGATCGGCCTGCCGGCGGCGGCCGGGGTGGCGCTGGTGGCGCGGCCGCTGGCCGAACTGCTGATCGGCGAGGCGCTGCGGACGGCGGCGGCGGGGGTGACGCCGTGGATCGCCCTGTCGGCCCTGCTGTTCGGACTGACGGCCTATTATTTCGGCCAGGCCTTCACCCTCGGCAAGAAGACGAAGCGGCTGCTGATCGCCATGGCGATCCCGGCGGGAGCCAATGTGATCCTGAACCTGATCCTCGTGCCCCGGTTCGGTCTCATGGGCGCGGCCTGGGCGACGGCGATCAGTTTCGCATTGGGGCTGCTGGCGACGATGCTGATCGGCCGCCGGGTCGTGGCCCTGCCGATCCCGTGGGAGAGTTTGGTCCGCTGCGGGATCGCCACCGGGATCATGGCCCTGGTCGTCGCGCGCCTGCCCGCCCTCGGCGGCTTCCCCGAACTGATGCTGGACGCCACGGTCGGCGCGGTGGTCTACGCCCTGGCGGCCCTGACGCTGAACGCGGCCGGCGTGCGCGACGTGGCCTTGCGGCTGCTGGCGCAGTTCAGGGCGCGGAGGGCGGCGGCGTGAGCGCGCGGGCCGACATCCACGACAACGCCGCCCGGGCCGGGGCGCGGCCGGTCCTGTCCGTGCTCACGCCGTTTCTGCGCGACGATCCGACCGATCTGCTGGCGGCGCTCGAGATGGAAGCCCCGGCGCTGGCCGGCGCGGTCGAGATCGTCCTGCTGGACGACGGCACCGCCGACGCCGCCCTGACGGGACGGCTGAAGGCGCGGATCGACGCCATGCGCCTGCCCGTGCGTCTGGTCACCCTGCCCGCCAACGAAGGTCGGGCCATCGGCCGCAACCGTCTGGCGGCGACGGCGCGCGGCGGCAGCCTGCTGTTTCTCGACAGCGACATGCGGCCCGACCATGCGGACTTCCTGCGCGACTGGGCGGCGCTGGTCGCAGGCGACAATCCCGCCGTGGCCTTCGGCGGCTTCTCCCTGCTGCAGGCGCCGACCGACGCCCGCTTCGCCGTGCACCGGGCCATGGCGGCGAAGTCGGAGTGCGTGCCCTGCGCCGAGCGGGTGAAACAGCCCGAGAAATACGTCTACACCTCCAACCTTCTGGTCCGCCGCGATGTGTTCGAGTCCGAAGCCTTCGATCCCGGCTTCACCGGCTGGGGCTGGGAGGACGTCGAATGGGCCATGCGCGTGTCGCGCCGGTTCGAGGTCGTTCACATCGACAACCCGGCCACGCACATGGGGCTGGACACGGTCGCGGCGCTGGCGGGCAAATACGAGCAGTCGGCTCCCAATTTCGGCCGCATGGCGCAACGTCACCCCGAGGTCGTCGCCACCTATCCCAGCTACCGGGCGGCGAGACTGCTGAAACGGCTGCCCGGCCTGCCGATGCTTCGCCGGTTTCTGCGCCGCGGAGCCGAAGCCGACTGGCTGCCGGTCCCGACGCGCGCCTTCTCGCTGCGCCTGTATCGCGCGGCCCTCTATGCGGAGGCGGTGTGATGGGCGACGTGGCCGTCATCGTCCCGACCCTGCGCCGGCCCGAGAGCCTGGAGCGGGCGCTGCGCTCGCTGTTCCGGCAGACCGGCGTGGCCGACCGCGTGGCCGAGATCGTGGTCGTCGACAATGATCCAACCGGCTCGGCGGCGGATCTGACCGAGGCCCTGCGCGCCGTCTCGCCCTGGCCGATCCTGTATCGCCATGCGCCGACCCCCGGCGTCGCTACGGCGCGCAACGCGGGCCTGTCGGCGACGACCGCGCCGCTGATCGCCTTCCTCGACGATGACGAGGCGGCGTCGCCGGGATGGCTGGCGGCCCTGCTGAAGGCCCAGGCTGAGACCGGCGCCGACGCCGTCTTCGGCCCCATCACCGGGCGGGCGCCCGGCGCCGAGGCCTGGCTGCAGGACTATCTGGAGCGCTTCTTCGGCCGTGACGGCCCCACACAAACGGGGCTGATCGCCGAGCCCTACGGCTGCGGCAACTCCCTGATGCTGCGCGCCACCGCCCTGCCCGGCCGGACGCCGTTCAATGTGGCGGCGGACCAGGTCGGCGGCGAGGACGACGCCCTGTTCGCGGCCCTTGCGGCGCGCGGCGGCCGCTTCGGCTGGGCCGCCGACGCCCAGGTCGAGGAATTCGCCCCGCCGCACCGGGCGACGCTGAAATACGCCCTCGCCCGCGCCTTCGCCTATGGCCAGGGGCCCAGCCAGACCGCGGCGGCGGCGAGGAACTGGCCGGGCGTGGCGCGCTGGATGCTGATCGGCGCGGCCCAGACGGCGGTGTGGGGTGTCGGCGCGGCGGCCCTGACCCTGATCGCCAGCCCACGCCGCGCGGCGTTGTATGACAGGACCGCGCGCGGTGCGGGCAAGGTGTTCTGGATGAAGGGGCTGGAGCCGCGCTTCTATGGCAGCCGCGAGCTTGACCGGCTGAACCGGGCGGCGGCTAGGTTCCGGGCCGGCGTCCGATAAGCGAGCGATCGACCGCGCGGTTCCTCGTGGACCGGGCCCGCTCGTTGGCGACCGCCTTCACCCGCACGCCCGTGCACCTGTGGTCACGCCGCGCTTCGCCCGTTTGCAGACCGGTGGGATTCAAATGGCCGCCTCGAGCCTCGCACCGCTCGGTCAGTTCAGCGAGCGTGAAATTGGCGGGCTGCCCCAAGGTCCCGCAGGCGCCCAGGGTCAGGCTCCCGGTCACAAGGACCGAAACGATCAAACCGCGCATGCGCTGTCTCCAACAGGGAAGCCGCCCGGCGCGACCGCCGATCACGACAAGACACCCGCGGACCCCGCTCGTCAAGGTTGACGGAAGCGTCCTGCGGTTGCGCGCCTGCTCTAGCCCGTCAGCCGCCTCAGGAAGGCTGGCGGCCTGTAGGTCGAGCGATTGACCACGACGCCCGCGATCTTGCCGCCCACGGCCTCGATCTCGTCGCGCAGCATCAGCGGCTCGTTGGCGGCCGTGCTTTCGGCGGCGACCACCAGCACGGTGGAATCGACGAAGGGGGCCAAGGTGATGGCCATGTCGCTGCGGTCCGCCGCCGGGGCGTCGATCACCACCGTGTCGGCGTGTTTCCTCAACGCGTCCCAGTAGCGGGCGTCGCCGACGGCCTCGGCCCGCTGGCCCGAGCGCAGATGTTCGGCGGCGAATTTCGTGACCCACAGCCGCCCGCCGAGGCAGGGGCGCGCGACGATCAGCCGGGCGGGATGCACCGGCTTTCCCGCCCGGTCCATCAGGCGGGGGGTGACGGCGAAGAAGATCGAGCCGTCGGGCGTGGCGATGGCCGCCTTGCCCAGGGCGCCGAACCGGTCGGGCTCGGCCGAGACGGCTTCCATCTGGCCCTGCTGGGACAGGTCGGCGTCGATCAGCCAGACGGGGCGGCGCGCCCGGACGGCGGCCAGACGGGCGTATTCGCGGGCCACGGTGGAGACGCCCTCGCCCGAATTGGCGGCGGCGATCTGCACCACGCGGCCGCGATGCGCGGGCGCCGGCCCCAGCGCGGCCCAGAGCGCCGCCATTTCGGTTGTCAGGTCGACCATCGAATCGCTACGCGCCCGGCTACAGGTCCCTAAGCTACCATGGCTTGCGGGATCACCGGGCGGCCTTCATCGGGGCGACGGCCAACACCGGCATTTCCAGCGTCCGGCCCGTCGAGGCGGGGGTGACATAGCCCTTGCGGGTGAAGATGCGCAGCAGGCCCACGCACAGGGCGGTGAACCCGGCGAACAGGAAGACCAGGGCCAGCAGCGGCGCCTTCAGACTGGTGCCCCGGGTCGGGGCCTCGGCGCGTTCGATAACCGTGACGTTGTCGGCCCCGGCGGCGACCAGGGCGCTGTCGGCCCGGGCGGCGCTCTCGCGCTGCTGGAAGTCGCGGATGTTGGCGGTCAGCACCTCGCGGTTGCCGGCCAGGTTGGCGTTGGTCGATTCCAGCCGGGTCAGTTCGGCCTGGCGCGAGCGGATCTGCGCCAGCTGGCTGTTGGCCACGGCCAGCCGCGCGGCCAGTCCGTCGCGGTCGGCGGCGGCGGTGATCCGGGCGGTCTCGATTTCGGTGAAGATGACGCTGGGGCCCGTCCGGACCTCCTTGGCCCCGACCGTGGTGCCGGTGGCGACATAGGCCTGAAGGTCGGCGATCTGCTGCTCGATGTCCTTCACGGGCTGGGCGTCGGGCGTGTAGCGCGACAGCAGGGCCTCGCGCTGGGTGCGCAACTGCAGGATCTGGTCCTGGGCCGAGATGTTCAGGTCCTGCTGCAGGACGACCTCGGCGGGCTGCCGCGCCAGCTGGTCCTCCAGCGTCGCCAGCCGCCGGCTGGCCTGGTTCAGCTGGGCCCGCAGCGACAGGGCCTCGGCGTAGGTGGTCTGATAGGTCGCGGCCAGGGTCGCCTTGGCGGTGGCGAAGTCGCCGATGTCGTTGGAGGTTATGAAGGCGTTGTAGGCGTCGTCGGCGGTGGCCAGATCGGTCTCGAACGCCTGGCGCTGCCGGGCCAGGGCGGGCGTGGTGCGGTCGCGGAAGACCACCCGACGCTGGACCAGATACTGGTCGACGACCGCGTTCAGCACCTGGGCCGCGCGGACCGGATCGTCCGACTTGTACGAGACCGAAATAATGGCGCTTCCGGCCGTGGTGCCGACGCCCAGGCTGGAGTCGAGGACCTTCAGCGCCGCCGCTTCCTTCTCGGCCGCCGTGCCCGAGGCGTCGGGCCCCAGAACGGTGTCGGCGCCGACGGCCCGGACGGCGCGGCGCTTGACCTCGAGGCTGCCCAGGATCTGGGCCTCCGAGCCGGCGATGGCGTCGGCCTCCAGCGGCTGGCTGCGCTCCGAGGCGCCCACGCGCGGCTGATAGACATATTCCGACCCGGCGCCGGCGTAGACGCTGGCGGTCGCGGTGTAGGATTTCTTGAGCGTCAGGATCACCGCCGTGCCGATGGCGAACACCAGCAGGAAGATCACCACCATCAGCAGCAGTTCGCGGAACAGCAGGCCGACGACGTCGAAGAAGCCGTAGCGCGGCCGGACTGTAGTGTACGCCGTCGTACGCATGCGGGCGGACTGATTCCATCGGAAAAGAACTTGCCGGCCAAGCCTTGGGCCAGCGGCGTTAACCCATGGTTACCCATAACCGACGACCCTGCGATCAACGTCGCTTTCCGGAATGAGTCCCCCATGTCCATCGACCGCCGCCTGATGCTGCTGGGCCTTGCCGGGGTCGGCGCGATGGTCAGCGGCTGCGGGTCCGTGACGAACGGGCTGACCGGCGGCCGCCGCGCGCCTGCGCCGCAGGAGTTTCGCTCCGACCGGGTCCAGGACGTGGGCCGGCGGTCCTTCCCCGAGATCGGGTTCGCCGACTGGACCGAGACCGAGCCGGAATACGTCCTCTATCCGGGCGACGAGATCGAGATCGCCACCCCGACGGCCGTGGAGCTGACGCGGACGCAGAAGGTCGGGCCTGACGGACGGATCTCCCTGCCGCTGGTGGGCCAGATCATGGCCGCCGACCGCACCATCGCCGAACTCGAGGCCGACGCCTCGGCCGCCTACGCCAGCCAGTTGCGCCGACCGGTGGTCGAGGTGACGCTGAAGACGGCGGGGCCGCTGAAGGTCTGGGTCGACGGCGAAGTGCGCACGCCCGGAGTCTACGATATGCCCGGCGACATCGACGCCTATCAGGCGGTCATCCAGGCGGGCGGTTTCCTTCCGACGGCGCGGCAGGGCGAGGCGGCGCTGATCCGGCGCGGGCCCGGCGGGGTGCGGATGATGCGGGCGGTCGACCTGCGGCCCCGGCGCGGCGAGGTCGTGGCCCTGCGGCGCGGCGACATCATCTTCGTGCCGCGCTCGACGCTGGGCGAGGTGGCCAATTTCGTCAGCCTGTTCCGCAACGCCCTGCCCGTCGGCTTCAGCTACGCCATCGGCGGGCAGTACCAGTCGTTCTAGCCAATCGTGACGCCCGGCGGCGGCGGGCTGTCCGCCGGGACGAAGAAGTCGGGCATGAGCGGCTTTCCCGGCTCGACGCTGTATCTCGCGAAGTCGCGCACGCCCCGCTCGTAGAGGAAGCTGTCGTCGATCAGGAACCGGCCGGTCAGCTCGCGGGCCGGGCTGGTGAAGATGGCGTGGGCGGCGTCGGCCATGATCTCGGGCGTGCGGCAATAGGCCAGTCCGTCCTTGCCGGTCAGGGCGAATTCGATGGCGGCGGTGGCGATGCCGGTGCGGGGCCACAGGGCGTTGCAGGCGATGCCGTCGGCGCGGAACTCTTCCGCCATGCCCAGCATGGCCAGGCTCATGCTGTATTTGGCCATGGTGTAGGCGACGTGCGGCCCGAACCATTTCGGCGACAGGTCCAGCGGCGGTGAAAGCGCGAGTATGTGCGGATTCTGCGCCTGTTTCAGATGCGGGATGCAGGCCTTGGAGACCATAAAGGTCCCGCGGGCGTTGACCTGGTGCATCAGGTCATAGCGTTTCATGTCCGTCGCCAGGGTGCCGGTCAGCTGGATGGCCGAGGCGTTGTTGACGCAGATGTCGATGCCGCCGAACCGGGCGACCGCGGCCTCGACCGCCGCCAGAACCGAGGCCTCGTCGCGGACGTCGACGATCAGCGGCAGGGCCTGCCCGCCGGCGGCCTCGATCTCCGCCGCCGCCGTATAGATGGTGCCCGGCAGATGTTTGTGCGCCTCGGCCGTCTTGGCGGCGATGACCACATTGGCTCCGTCGCGCGCCGCCCTCAGGCCGATGGCCAGGCCGATGCCGCGGCTGGCGCCCGTGATGAACAGCGTCTTGCCCTGCAGCGACATGAGGCTTGGCTCCCGGTTGGTTTCAATAGAAAACGCTTCGATCGCCACAGACGCAGATTCCGGACAGGAGCGAAAGACCCCATGTCGGCCTTCGAGATCACCCGCGACGGCCCCGTCGCCCGTCTGCGCCTGTCCCGGCCGGAGGCGTCCAACGCCCTGGACCTTTCGTTCTGGCGGGATTTCGGCCCCGCCCTCAAGGCGCTGGATGCGACGGGCGAGGTCCGCGCCCTCGTCATCTCGGGCGAGGGCCGAAACTTCTGCGCCGGCATGGACATCTCGGTCTTC
The DNA here is from genome assembly GCF_041648615.1 of Brevundimonas sp. GTDB lineage: Bacteria > Pseudomonadota > Alphaproteobacteria > Caulobacterales > Caulobacteraceae > Brevundimonas. The sequence goes on along the minus strand of NZ_JBAZOS010000040.1, from coordinate 14,566 downwards.
TCGGGCGGCGCCATTCTGAAGACCGACACCGCGGCCGAGCGGCAGGCGTTTCACCAGGCCGCGCGGGATTTGCAGGAGACCCTGACCACGATCGAACGCGTGCGGTTTCCGGTCATCGCGGCTGTGCAGGGCGCCTGCGTCGGAGCCGGGCTCGATCTCGTCGCCGCCTGCGATCTCAGACTGGCGGCGGCAGGCGCATATTTCCGCGTCGAGGAGATCAATATCGGCATGATGGCCGACGTCGGCAGCCTGCAGCGGCTGCCCCGCATCCTGCCCGAGGCCGTGGTCCGCGAACTGGCCTATCTGGGCACGTCGCTGACGGCCGACCGGGCCGAGCGACTGGGGTTCGTCAATGCGATCCTGCCGGACCCCGAGGCCCTGCTGTCCGCCGCGCTTGAGATGGCGCACGCGATCGCCGCCAAGGCCCCGCTGGCGATTTCGGGCTCCAAGGCCGCCGTCACCTATGCGCGTGACCATTCGGTCGCCGAGGGGCTGGAATGGGCGGCGGTGATGCAGGGCTCGATCTGGAACACGGCGGACGTTCTGGCCGCCATCCAGGCGCGCGTGACCCGCCAGCCGGCGGCGTTCGCGGTCCTGTCGCCCCATGCAGGGATCGGCGTGGCGGAGGACTGAACCTGGCCGGACCGCAACTGCTGCGACAAGTTGGCCATGGGCGCGCAGGCGCATATGGCGCATCCATTGTCCGGGTCGAACAGTATCTCCGCCGGCGGACTGCCTCAGCAGCAAGGGATGACGCGACGATGAAGACCCCGATTATGGCCCTGGCCGCGGCCCTGATGGTCTCCGCCTGCTCTACGGTCGGGGTGCGCTCCGGCACGGAAGAGCCGGCCTACACGGAGGTGGGCCGCGTCGGCGATGTCGAGATCCGGACCTATGGCGAGCGGATTGCGGCCCAGACCGTCGTGAGCGGCTCCAGCGAGGCGGCGCGGAACCGCGGCTTCCAGCGGTTGGCAGGCTATATCTTCGGGGGAAATGCCGCCCGGACCAGCATCGCCATGACGGCGCCGGTCGCCCAGGCCGGGGACGGCGCCCAGGGCCGGTCGCAGACCATCGCCATGACCGCGCCCGTGGCCCAGGGAGCGGTCGGTCAGGATCGGTGGACGATCCAGTTCTTCATGCCCTCGGAATATACGATGGCCAGCCTGCCCGTGCCGCGGGACCCGGCGGTCGTTCTGGCCGTGGTCCCGGCCGAGACCTATGCGGTGCTGCGCTTTTCCGGGCTGGGCTCGGCCCGGGCCATAGCCGGGAAAGAGGCCGAGCTGGACGCCGCCCTGACCGGCAGCGGCTGGACCCGCGTGGGCGATCCGGTCGTCTGGTTCTACGACCCGCCCTGGACCCTGCCCCCGCTGCGCCGCAACGAGGTCGCGGTGCGGGTCACCCGTCAGGACCGCTGACCGCGGTCCCTGACAACGTTCCTCACGCCGCCAGCGACACCACGCCCGCGTCGATCCACCGGCGAGCGGCCTTCTGGGCCTCGGCGATCTCGTCGTGCTCCATCTCCTGGCTCATCTCGCGGCGATAGACGCGCGCTTCGATCGAGCCCTTCATGGCCGCCAGGTTGAAGATCATATGAGCCGAGACGCGGTCCATCGGGCAACCGCCCTGACCGCTCGAATACATCATGCCCAGCCGGAACAGATCATCGCCGTTCATGTCGGCGGTCGGCAGGGGAAGCCCCTGCGCCTGATCGATTTCCGGCGCCATTTCTTGCGCGTTCATCACCGTATCTCCCGGGTTCGTGGCCGTTCTGGCCGTGCCCTCTGACAACGATCAAATACCCGCGGTTTGAAGTTAAAGTTAACAGCGGAGCGGCCGGCCAGATTTTTCAGTAAAGCGGAAATGAATACTTTCCGACCGATTCAGATCTCTGAAATACCTCGTAAATCCCTGAGTCACACCCGCTAACGAAGGGTCACCGGGCCCTTTGGCCGAACAGGACCTTGCGCGCCGCCTCGGCCGACTTGCCGGATGAGGCCAGATTGCCCCGCAGGGCCTCGCCCAGCGCCCGGCCGGCGATGACGCCGGGACGCTCGCCGACCCGTTTCATCCACGCCGCCAGATGCGGGAACTCGTCCAGGGTCTGTCCCTGGAGCTCGGGCAGGATCCACGGCCAGCTGGCCATGTCGGCGATGGAATAGTCGCCGGCCAGAAAGTCACGGTCGGCCAGTCTTCGGTCCAGCACGCCGTAAAGCCGGTGCGTTTCGTCGGTGTAGCGGCGCACGCCATAGGCGATCTGGCGCTGATCCTTGATCAGGGCGGGGGCGTACTGACGGAAATGGTGCGTCTGGCCCGCCATGGGGCCCAGGCCGCCGACCTGCCAGAACAGCCACTGGTCGACCTCGGCCTTGCCGCGCGGGTCCTGCGGATAGAAGCGGCCGGACTTGACCCCGAGGTACTGCAGGATGGCCCCGGATTCGAAGATCGACAACGGCCGGCCGTCCGGACTGTCGGGATCGACGATGGCCGGCATCCGGCCATTGGGGCTGATGGCCTGGAAGGCCGGAGCGAACTGGTCGCCGGCGCCGATGTTGACCGGCTTCATTTCGTACGGAAGCCCCATCTCCTCGAGGGCGATGGAAATTTTCCAGCCGTTCGGCGTGGGCCAGTACCAGAGTTCGATCGGTCGGGTCATGCGGGGTTCCTGAAGCGCCAGGGTCTGAGGTGGGCGCCCGGGTCGCGGCGCACAACTCCGAACCTGACAGCCCCGTTCAGGATGAGTTCATGCGCCCGGGGCGAGCGTCGCGTCATGATTAACGGGTGGGAGACGGTCTTCCATCCTTTCCGGAGAGCCCCCATGAACCGCTTCACCAGGGCCGCCGTGTTCGGTCTGGTGCTGGCCACGGCCGCGCCTCTGGCCGCCGAGGCCCAGAGCCGCGACGACCGCCGCGAGTATCGTCAGGACCGCCGCGACGACCGTCAGGATAATCGCCGGGAACGCCGCGACGACCGCCGCGACTGGCGCAACGGCCAGTACGACAACCGCCGCGACTACCGCGAGGACCGCCGCGATGATCGCCGCGACTTTCGCGCAGAACGTCGAGACGACCGTCAGGACTTCCGCCGCGACCAGCGCTGGGACCGGAACAATCGCGACTGGTGGCGCGGCCGCAGCGACTTCCGCGACTATCGCGGCGCCCGCAGCGGCTACTGGTACGCGCCGAGCTACGGCTACTATCGGGTCGAGCCGCGCTACTACGACCAGCGCTGGACGCGGGGCGGCTATCTGCCCCCGGCCTACCGCGGCTATTACGTCCGCGATCCGTACGTCTACGGCCTGCGGCCCGCGCCGCGCGGCTATCGCTACGTTCACGCCGGCAACGACATCGTCCTGATCGCCGTCGCGACCGGCCTGATCGCCAGCGTCCTGTCCGGCGCCTTCTAGAGCTTCCGGCGTCGCCGCCGGAAACGCCCGCTGACCCCCGGTCGGCGGGCGTTTTCATGTCCGAAGTTTAACGTAACGACGCCGTTCGTTCAGTGACGGTTCATCGACAGGGCGCGACCCTTGGATCAAGCCGTCTGACAGGGACGTGCGGGGAAGAATACGAGAATGAAACGCTCACTTATGATGGCCGCGGCGGTTGCGGCCTTTGTCGTGCCTGCGGCCGCGCCGCTGGCCGTCCTCGCCCAGGACGGCGAACAGGCCGGCGGCCGCCGCGGCGCGGCGCGCCAGAACGGCGAGGAACGGGCCGCGGCCAGGGCGGAAGCCCGGGCGGAGGCGCCGCAGCAGGATCGCGAACAGCGTCAGGAAAGCCGGCAGGAGCGCCGCGAAGAGCGGCAGGACGCTCGCCCCCGGCCGCCCGCGAACCGCGAGCAGCGGCAGGAGAACCGGCAGGAGCGGCGCGAGGACCGCCAGGAGACCCGGGCGCAACAGCCGCAGCAACCGCGTGATCCGAACCAGCCGCTGTTCCGCAACCACCAGGACATCCTCGACGCCCGCGCGCGGGAGGCCCGGCAGCAGAACCGTCAGGACCGGGGCGAAAACCGGCAGGACCGCGCGCAACAGCCGCAGCCGCCGCGTGACCCGAACCAGCCGCTGTTCCGCAACCACCAGGACATCCTCGACGCCCGCGCGCGGGAGGCCCGGCAGCAGAACCGGCAGGACCGGGGCGAGAACCGGCAGGATCGCCGCGAGGATCGTCGTGACGACCGTCGTGACGACCGCCGGGATCGGCGGGAGGACCGCCGCGACGACCGTCAGGACCGGCGCGAGTACCGCGAGTTCCGCCAGCGCTTCAACAGCGATGCATGGCGGCGCGACTGGAACCGCAGCCGCCAGTCCGACTGGTGGCGCAACGACCGGCGTTTCCGCGGCTACACCGGCCTGCGCATCGGCTTCTATTTCGCGCCGGGCTACGGCTACTACCAGGTGCCGAGGAACTACTGGGGCCAGCGCTACTATGAGGGCCAGTACCTGCCGTCGATCTTCTGGCGCTACCAGTTGAACGACTGGCGCACCTACGGCCTCGGCTATCCGCCCGAGGGCACGCGCTGGGTGCTGGTGGACAACCACATCTATCTGATCGACGCCTACGACGGCTACATCATCGAGGTCATCAACGACGCCTGGCGCTGGTAAGCCGAAGGCCTGACGTGCGACGCCGGCCGGTCCCCTGACCGGCCGGCGTTTCATTGTGCCGGCTCCGAGGTTGCAGCGACGCGCGGGACACGCCAGAACCGGCGCATGACCGACGCGGCGATCAGCGACAAGACCCGGGGCGAAGAGGTGCCTTCTTCCCGCGCCCCCCAGTTGCAGCTGTCCGAAGAGCTGATGGCGTCGCCCGGCCGCTTCTTCAACCGCGAGATTTCGTGGCTGGCCTTCAACAGCCGGGTGCTGGAGGAGGCCGCCAACCCGGCCCACCCCCTGCTGGAGCGGCTGCGCTTCCTGTCGATCTCGGCCAATAACCTGGACGAGTTCTTCATGACCCGCGTCGCCGGCCTCAAGGGCCAGGTCCGCGAGCGGGTGCGGGTCCTGTCGGCCGACGGCCTGACCCCGGCCGAGCAGCTGGACAAGGTCAACATCGCCGCCGGCGCCCTGATGGCCGAACAGCAGCGCCGCTGGCGCAAGCTGCGCAAGGAACTGACCACCGCCGGCATCGAGGTGGTCGACGCCGGGCATATCACCAAGACCGAGCGCGACCGTCTCGAACCCGAATTCCTCAACCAGCTGTTCGCCGTGTTGACGCCGATGGCGATCGACCCGGCCCACCCCTTCCCCTTCCTGCCCAACCTCGGCTTCTCGCTGGCGCTGAAGCTGAAGCGCCGGTCCGACAACCGCACCCTCTACGCCCTGGTCCCCGTCCCGACCCAGGTGAAGCGGTTCTGGCCGCTGGCCACCGACGGCCGCTCGACCCCGGGAAAGAAGCGCTACATCAGCCTCGAAAACCTGCTGACCCTGTTCATCGACCACCTGTTCCCGGGCTGCGACGTGCTGGAGCGCGGCGTCTTCCGTCTGATCCGCGATTCCGACATCGAGATCGAGGAAGAGGCCGAGGACCTGGTCATGGAGTTCGAGGAGGCGCTGAAGCAGCGCCGCATGGGCTCGGTCGTGCGCATCAAGATCGAGGCGTCCATGCCGGACGACCTGCGCACCTTCATCACCGACCAGCTGGACGCCGCGCCGCAGGACATCGTTCTGGTCCCCGGCATGCTGGGTCTGGCCCAGCTCTCCGACCTGATCCCGGCCGGCCATCCCGACCTGAAGTTCAAGGGCTATGAGCCGCGCTACCCCGAGCGGGTGCGCGACAACGGCGGCGACATCTTCGCGGCGGTCCGCGAGAAGGACATGCTGATCCACCACCCGTTCGAGAGCTTCGACGTGGTGGTCCAGTTCCTGCGTCAGGCCGCGCGCGATCCCAACGTCATCGCCATCAAGCAGACGCTGTACCGCACCTCCAAGGACAGCCCCATCGTCGCCGCCCTGATCGAGGCGGCCGAGAACGGCAAGAACGTCACCGCCCTGGTCGAGATCAAGGCGCGGTTCGACGAGGAGGCCAATCTGCGCTGGGCCCGGGCCATGGAGCGGGCCGGGGTCCACGTCGTCTTCGGCTTCGTCGAATGGAAGACCCACGCCAAGCTCAGCGTCGTCGTGCGTCGCGAGGGCGAGGGGCTGAAGACCTACTGCCACTTCGGCACCGGCAACTATCACCCGGTGACGGCGCGGGTTTACACCGACCTGAGCCTGTTCAGCTGCGACCCCATGCTGGCGCGCGACGCCTCGCGGGTGTTCAACTACATCACCGGCTACGCCCAGCCCGACGAGCTGGAGGCGCTGGTCGTCTCGCCGCTGAACATGAAGACCACGCTGATCGACCTGATCGGCAAGGAGATGGCCGCCGCGGCGCAAGGCAAGCCGGCCGCCATCTGGGCCAAGATGAACTCCCTCGTCGATCCGCAGGTCATCGACGCCCTGTACCGCGCCAGCCAGTGGGGCGTGCGGATCGAACTGGTCATTCGCGGCATCTGCTGCCTGCGGCCCGGCGTGCCGGGTCTCAGCGAGAACATCCGGGTCAAGTCGATCGTCGGCCGCTTCCTCGAGCACAGCCGCATCGTCGCCTTCGCCAATGGCCGCGACCTGCCGCACGACAAGGCGAAGGTCTTCATCTCCTCGGCCGACTGGATGAACCGGAACCTCGACCGTCGGGTCGAGCTTATGACTCCCGTGCTGAACGCCACCGTCCATGACCAGGTGCTGGACCAGATCATGGTCGCCAATCTGAAGGACGACGCCCAGAGCTGGGTCCTGTCCTCGGACGGCGCCTATCAGCGGGTCCAGCCCGCCGACCCGGAGCGGCCGTTCTCGGCGCACAAGTATTTCATGACCAACCCCAGCCTGTCGGGCCGCGGCCGCAAGGTGAAGACCCTGCCCGGCCAGCTTTCCTACGAGCCCTCGCGGAAAAAACGCTGATGCCCGAGGCCCTGCTGTCGGCCCTCGGCGCGCCGCGCGACGTGGCGGCCATCGACATCGGCTCCAACTCCGTCCGCCTGGTCCTGTACCGGCTGGAAGGCCGGGCGATCTGGACCGTGTTCAACGAAAAGGTCCTCGCCGGCCTCGGTCGGGATCTGGCCGCCACCGGCCAGCTGTCGGTCGAGGGCGCGGCCCAGGCCCTGACGGCGCTGAAGCGGTTCGCCGCCGTCATCGATGGCGTGCGGCCGGCCCTGGTCTTCGTGGCGGCCACCGCCGCGGTGCGCGAAGCCTCCGACGGCACGGCCTTCTGCGAGAAGGTCGCCGCCGAGACCGGGCTTCAGATCCGTGTCCTGTCAGGCGAGGAGGAAGCCCGCTACGCCGCTCTCGGCGTTCTGGCGGGGATACCGGACGCCGAGGGCGTGGCGGGCGATCTGGGCGGCTCCAGCCTCGAACTGGTGCGTATCACCGGCGGCGAGGTCGGGCGGGGCGTGACCCTGCCGCTGGGGCCTTTCGCCATGGCCGACGAGACCGGCTTCGACGCCGACCGGCGGCGCGACGCGATCGCGAAACAGCTGAAGACCGCGACCGACTACCAGGCCGACACCCTCTACGCCGTGGGCGGCGCCTGGCGCACCCTGGCCCAGGTGCATATGGAGCTGACGGCCTATCCGCTGCGCATCGTGCACCAGTACGCCATGGGCGCCGAGGAGTTGCTGGCCACCGCCCGGCTGATCGCCCGGGCCTCGCGCGCGTCGCTGGAAAAATGGCCCGGCGTGTCGAAGAAGCGCGCCGACACCCTGCCCCACGCCGCCCTGGTGCTGGAGGGGCTGATCGAAAGCCTTGAGCTGAAACGCGTCGTCGTCTCGGCCTGGGGCGTGCGCGAAGGCCTGCTTTACGAAGCCCTGGAGCCCGAGGTCGCCGCCGCCGACCCCCTGCTGGCCGGCTCGTCGTCCCTCGGCGCCCGGCAAGGCATTTCTCCCGCCCTTCCCGGCGCGCTGAAGGGCTGGATCGCGCCCCTGCTCGCCGCCATGCCCGTGACCTTCGACAAGCGCCGCGACGACGTGCTGGCGGACGCCGCCTGCCGTCTGGCGGATCTGGGCGCCCGGCTGCATCCGGACCACCGCGTCGAACTGGCCTTCGACCAGGTGCTGCGCGCGCCCGTCCCGGGCCAGACTCATGCCGAGCGCGCCTGGCTGGCGGCGGCGGTGAACGCCCGCTATGGCGGCCCGTCCGGCACGCCCGAACCCGATACCGTGGCGCGGCTTCTGACCGAGGACCAGCGTCAGGGCGCCCGCGCCCTCGGGCTGGCGATCCGGCTGGCCTGCGACATCTCCGGCCGCGCGCCGCAACTTCTGGCCAACGCCCATGCGGCCGTGAAGGACGGCGCCCTGGTGCTGACCGCCTCCGACGGCTACGCCGACGTCCTGCTGGGCGAACAGACCCGGCGGCGGGGCAAGGCCCTGGCCGAGGCCATGGGGCTCAAGCTGGATATCCGCAACGGCGGCTGAACCGCCCTCAGTCGCCCATCCACCAGCGCAGGCGCAGATCGCGCACCGTCTGGCCGCCGGCGGTCAGGGTTCCGGTCACGACCACGCCCTCGTCGCCCAGATTGCGGCGCGAGGTCGCGAGCGCGCCCGGATCGATCCGTCCCTCGAACTTCACGGCGCCCAGTTCGGGCGACGTTCCCTCGAATTCGATCCGGTCCTCGGAAACCGCGTAGCGCGTCGGCAGGACCCGGGCGGTGACGCTGCGCACCTCGCCGAGTTCGGTCTCGACCATGGGGCTGGTGGCGTCGTCGAAATGGAGCATGACCGGCGCGAAGGTCGTCTCTGTTTCCGCGCCCTTCCAGGCCTCGAACTCGAACGCCTGACCGACGAAGATGTGGCCGAAAGACCATTTGCCGATCCGCACCTCGCTGACGGGCATGTAGTAGCCCGAAAGGTCGGACGTCGCGGCGTAGCTGAAGGCGCCGGCGGCCGGGGCCTCGGGCGCGGGGGCGGGCGCATCCGCGGGGGCGTCGGGCCGGTCGCAGCCCGCGAGGATCAGCAGACCTGCCGCCAGGCCGATCAGATGTCGCATAACGATAGTCCCCCGAATGTCCGACCGCGACCGGACCACGGCCGCGCGCGCCTGTCCACCGTCAAGGAAGACGGGCGACGATATGCAACCACTGCGCCGCCTGTCCGGCGTCGATCAATTCGAACACCGGGATGGCCAGCAGGAAGACCAGCCCGTCGCGAATCGTCGTCAGGAACAGGGCCGGGCGGATGGTCAGTTCCTCCTCGTCCCGCCACAGCGAGAAACGGGGCCAGAAACGCGGCGTGCGGGCCTTGTAGACGGCGTAGACGGCCCCGAACTCCCGCTCGAGGAAGGCCTCCTCGCGCTGCACCGTCAGATAGAACACGGCCATCGCCGCCAGAACGAAAGCCAGACCGATGGTGACGCTGCCGCTCTGGGCGCCGATCCCGAAGGCTCCGATGTAGCTGAAGACATAAAGCGGGTTGCGGGAGATCGAATAGGGACCGCGGTCGACGATCTCGGATTTCTTGCGCCCGCCGATGTAGAGCGAACACCAGGCCCGGCCCACGATGGCCAGGATCATGGCCAGGAATCCGGTGTTCTCGACATACTCGTGCCATTCGCCGTCGACGCCGCCGATCGACTGGGTGACGAGGGCGAGCCCGACCAGACCCACAAGCGCCACGAGCACGCCCGCCTTGCGAATTTTCTGAACCGTGGAGAGGTCCAGGGTCGGTCGATGTGTTGCGGTCATGAGAGTCGTCTCCGGTCGCAGACCAAACGATCTGTGCACGGCGATTTCAAGCCCCATCTTTGCGACCGAAACGCGCTCGCGACTAGCGATCCAGCGCGGCGTCCAGCGCCCGGAACGACGCGATCGAAAGTTCGGTCGCGCTGATGAACACCGAAGGCGTGATCCGCTCGAAATCATCCGAGGGGCGATGATAGTCGGGATGGTAGTTCACGCCGAGATACAGGAACGGAACCTGGGCCCTGTAGAAGGCGCCGTGATCCGAGGCTTCGACCCAGTTGTCCTCGCCCGTGTCCTGCGGCGTGTCCTTGCCTAACGCGAGGGTGACAGCGCCGTTGGCGGGAAGGGCTTCCAGGATCGGGCGGAAATTCGGATGCTGGTACGTACCTGTGACCCACAGCTTGCCGTCCGTTTCGGCGCGGGCGGTCATGTCGAAATTCAGGTTCATGGCGATCGAGGTCAGCGGCACGGGCGGGGCCTCGACGAAATGCTTCGCCCCCAGCAGGCCATGCTCCTCGCCGTCGAGGGCGACGATCAGGACGCTGTGCTGCGGGGCCTGGCGTTTCAGCTCCGCCGCCAGGGCCAGCATGGTGGCGACGCCCGAGGCGTTGTCGTCGGCCCCGTTGAAGACCTGACCCTCGGCGTTCGTCCCGACATGGTCGTAGTGGGCCGTGACCACGATATAGCGGTCGCTGACGCGGGTCCCGGGAATCAGGCCGATGACGTTGACGCCGTTGTATGTTTTCGGTCCGGCCCGGGTGCGGCCCTGCATTTCCCACGGCTGAAGCCGGCCCATCGGGGGGGCGACGACGCCCAGGCTGTCCAGCCGCCCGACGATGTAGTTGCGCGCCATCTCGCCGCCGGGGGCACCCGTGTCGCGGCCCTGCATGTCGTCGGCGGCGAGGATGCGGACATCGTCCAGCAGCCGGGCGTGCATGACCGACGGCGCCGGCGCCGCGGCCACGGGGGGCGTCGCCTCGCCCGATCCGAACGCCCCGGCGCAGGCCGAAAGCATCAGGGCGCCGCCGAGAGCGGTCGACAGGGCGAGCAGGCGGACGTGCGGCATGGGCGTTCCTTGAGAGTCGGCGCGACGCTAGCGGGACGCGGCGGCGCTGTCAGATTAACTCGCCGTCATGCCGGATCGTTCGCCCTAATCCGCCGGGGCCCCTCGAAAGCCGCGCGGGGCCGATGCTAGAACGGGCCCCGGAATCCTTCTGACGAGCCGCCCATGTCCGAGACCCCCGCCGACCAGCTGACCGAGTCCGCCGCGCGCGAGGAACTCGACCGGCTGGCCGCCGAGCTGGCCCGGCACGACGCCCTCTATCACCGCCAGGACGCGCCCGAGATTTCGGACGCCGACTACGACGCGCTCAAGCGCCGCGCGCTGGAGATCGAGGCGTTGTTCCCGGACCTGACCAGCCCGGCCTCGCCGTCGCAGGTGGTCGGCGCGGCCGGCTCCAGCCAGTTCGCCCCGGTGCGGCACGGCGTGCCGATGCTGTCGCTGGACAACGCCTTCGCGTCCGAAGAGGTCGCCGACTTCGTCGCCCGCATCCGGCGCTTCCTCAAACTGCCCGCGGACGAGCCGGTGGCCTTCGTCGCCGAGCCCAAGATCGACGGCCTGTCGGCCAACCTCCGCTATGAGGACGGCGTGCTGGTCACGGGCGCGACGCGCGGCGACGGGCGCACGGGCGAGGACGTCACCGCCAATCTGCGCACCCTCAAGGACATTCCGGCACGCCTCTCCGGCCCGGCCTGGCCCGCGGTGGTCGAGGTGCGGGGCGAGGTCTACGCCCCCAATGACGCCTTCGACGCCTTCAACGCGGCGGCCGAAGCGGCCGGAACCCGCACCTACGCCAACCCGCGCAATTTCGCCGCCGGCTCGCTGCGCCAGAAGGACCCGGCGATCACCGCCGCCCGGCCGCTGCGCTTCTTCGCCTACGCCTGGGGCGAGACGTCGGAGCCCTTCGCCGAAACCCAGGCCGGCGCGCTCGAGGTCCTGAAGGGCTGGGGCTTCCCGGTCAACGACCGCTCGCGCCGGGTCGAGGACGAGACGGGCCTGCTGGCCGTCTACGACGGTCTGCAGCGCGACCGCGCGGGCCTCGGCTATGACATCGACGGCGTGGTCTACAAGGTCGACCGGTTGGACTGGCAGAGGCGGCTGGGCTTCGTCGCCCGCACGCCCCGCTGGGCCATCGCCCACAAATTCCCGGCCCAGCAGGCGATCACCGTGCTGGAAGACATCGACATCCAGGTCGGCCGGACGGGCTCGCACACGCCGGTGGCGCGGCTGCATCCCGTCACCGTCGGCGGCGTCGTGGTGCGCAACGCCACCCTGCATAACGCCGACGAGATCGCCCGCCTCGACGTCCGTCTCGGCGACACCGTGACCCTGCAACGGGCGGGCGACGTGATCCCGCAGATCCTCGGCGTCGTCGACGCGGACCGCCCGGGACGGGGCCAGCCCTGGGTCTTCCCCCACATCTGCATCTGCCCGCTGAAGACGGCGCTGGTGAAGGAGACCAACGCCTCGGGCGTGGAGAGCGTGGTGCGCCGCTGCACCGGCGAACTGGCCTGCCCCTTCCAGCGCATCGAACACCTCAAACATTTCTGCAGCCGCCGCGCCTTCGACATCGAGGGCCTGGGCGAGAAGCAGCTGATCGCCTTCCACGAACGGGGCTGGATCAACCAGCCCGCCGACATCTTCCGCCTCGCCCGCGACACGGAGAAACTCGACGCCCTGCGCGGCGAGGACGGCTATGGCGAGACCAGCGTGGGCAATCTGGTCGCCGGCATCGACGCTCGCCGCACCATCGCCCTGGACCGGTTCATCTACGGCCTGGGGGTGCGCGACATCGGCGAGCAGACCTCGATCGTGCTGGCCCGCGCGTTCGAGACCTGGTCCGCCTTCGAGGCCGCCTGCCTCGCCGCCGCCGACGGCATCCCCAGCGAGGACTGGGTTCGTCTGAACGAGACCCACGCCGTCTCGCCGCGGGTCGTCGCCACCCTCGCCGCGGCCTCGCCCCCCGCCGCCGATCCCGGGCCCGGGGCGCCGATCGACCAGAAGATCGCCCTCGCCTTCCCCGGCCTCGCCGCCCCCGCCCGGCGCGGACTGGCGACCCTGGCCGACGACTGGGCCGGTCTGGTGCGGCTGGCGGCGGTCGCCCGGAATGAGGGGCCGTCAGAAGGCCTCGGCCAGATCGCCGGCGTCTCGGGCGTCGGTCCGGTCGCGGCCCGCGCCCTGGCCCTGTTCTTCCGCGAGCCCCACAACCGCGCCATGGTCGACGCCCTCGTCGCCGAGATGGAGCGGATCGAGGACGCCGAACGCCCGAAGACGGACACGCCGGTCGCCGGCAGGACCGTGGTCTTCACCGGCGCCCTCGAACGCTTCACCCGCGACGAGGCAAAGGCCCGGGCCGAAAGCCTCGGCGCCAAGGTCTCGGGATCCGTGTCGAGGAAGACCGACTATCTCGTGGCCGGTCCCGGCGCGGGGTCCAAGATGGCCGACGCGCTCAAACACGGCGTGACTGTTCTGACCGAGGACGAATGGCTGGCGTTGATCAACTGAGCGATCCGCCTGACCAGTCCGGTCTGTCCGGTAGCGTACGACTTTGTTTCCGGAGCGGCCAGGAGCACGCAAAAGGTGTGCGGGGCCGGGCCTGATTTAATCAATAAATAATCGGACGCGGCCTCAATGACCGCATGGCCAGTACCCTTGTCGCTGACGGGCTGGAGGCCCGCCCGAGCGTCGAGCGTTTCTCCACCCACGAGCTCGGACCGACGCTTGAGCGCTTTCAGGCTTCGGGCATGCTTGAGGAAGGCCGGATCAATCTGATCGGCCTGGACGCCATCGCCGAGCGGCTCGGGGACAGGTGGGAAGGCCGTCAGGAGCAGATCTATCACCACGTCGAACGCACCCTGACGCGTCACCTCGAGGGCGGCGGCTTCTTCCAGCGGGTGTCGCCGACCGACTATCTCGTGGTCCAGCCCGGGCTGGGCAAGTTCAGCGGACAGGTGTCCTGCCTGCTGTATCTGCGCGAGCTCCTGACCCATTTCCTCGGCGGCGCCGCCCCCGAAGCCATCGACGTCATGGAGGTCACCAGCCTGAACGGCGGCCGCATCTTCGCCGCCGAGATCGACCGGGCCTATGCCGTCGCGGCCGCCAGAACCGAACCGCCTCCCGTCCCGCAGGAGACGGACCTCCCCACGCCCTGGAACCCCTTCGTCGCGGCGGACGGCCGGACCTTGCGGGTGTCCTGCCATCTGGAGCCGGTGTTCGAGCTCAAGACCTTCGCCCAGATCGGCTTCCGGATCGTCCGCCGCGTCCTGATGATGCCGGGCGAGATCGAACTGGGTCCCCAGGAACTGCGGAACCTGACCACCGCCGACATCGAGAAGGTCGATCTCGCCACGATCGCGCGGGGCGTCAGCCGACTGAAGTCCGAGCAAGGCAACGCCAAACAGCCGACGCTCTTCCTGCCGGTGTCCTACACCACCCTCGCCAGCCAACGCGGACGCGGCCCGCTGATCGCCCGCTTCAAGGAGGCGACCCGGGGCGTCGAAAAGGGACTGATCTGCGAGATCAGCGACATCGAGGGCGTGCCCGGCAGCGCCCTGGCCGCCGTCACCGTGCTGATCAAGCCGTTCTGCGTCATCGTGGTCGGCAAGCTGCGCGAGGCGCCCGGTCGCACGCCCGAGGACCTGCGCGGCGTCCGGCTCCAGGGCGTCGCCTTCGAGGCGGGTCAGCACCCGCTGGAACCGGGCGACTTCTCCATCTGGGCCGAGCGGGCCGTCGCCAACGCGCGGCGCGTCACCCGCTCGGTGATCATCCACGGCCTGTCGGGGCCGGAGTATCTGGGTCTGGCCGGCCTGGC
>NZ_JBAZOS010000039.1:0-26370 GCF_041648615.1 Brevundimonas sp. | reverse complement strand
CCCGGGGCGCTGGACCGCACCGTCGGCCCCGACGGCGGCCACGCCAGCCGCAGCCCGGAAGCCGGGCTGGAACTGCTGCTCGACCTTCTGACGCTGGACGACGCCCTGCCGCAGGTCTCGGAAGCCACGCCCGAACCGGTCCGCGTCGCGATCCAGCGCCTGACCCACGCCTTGCGCCTTCAGACCCTGCCGGACGGTCGGCTGACCACCCTGCAGGGCGGGGGGCCCTCCACCATCGCCCGGGTCGCCGCGGCGCGCGCCCATGACGACGCCCACACGGACGCCGCCAGCGGGACGGTCGCCGGCGTCGCCCGCATCCGCAGTCCGCTGCTGACGGTGGCCACGGATATCGCCGCCCCCGCGCGCGGCGCGTGGTCGGGCGCGGCCTGCGCCCAGCCGATGGCGCTGGAGATCGTCTGCGGCAAGGACCGGATCGTCACCGGCTGCGGCTGGACTCCGCGCGCCGCCGATCGCCAGGGCCTGCGTCTCGCCCCCGGCCACTCGACCCTGACTCTCGGCGACGGTTCGACCGGCGAACCCCTGGGCGGCTGGCGCGGCGAGTTGCTGGGCCACCGTCTGGTCGGCCGGCCGCTGCACGTCACGGTCGATCAGCGCGACGGCGAGGGTGCGGTCTGGCTGGAGGTCGAGCACGACGGCTGGGTGCATGACTACGGCCTGCTGCACCAGCGCCGCCTGTATCTGGACCAGCGCCTCGACGAACTGCGCGCCGAGGAGCGGCTGCACCCCGCGCCGGGGCAGAAGGAGGTGGTTCGCGCCATCGCCGCCCCCTATGCCGTGCGCTTCCAGCTGGAACCGGGCGTCCAGGCCTCGCTGGCCCGCGACCGCCGCTCCATCCTGCTGCGCGGCCATTCGGGCCGGGGCTGGTGGTTCCGCACCGACGGGCCCGACGTGGCCATCGAGCCGTCCGTCCATATCGACGAGGGCCTGACCCGGCGATCGCTGCAGATCGTCGTGCGCGGCTCGGCCCGCACTGATTCCGAGACCAAGATCCGCTGGAAGCTGAGCCCCGCCGGCGCCGGCGGCGATCCTTCCTGATTCTTTGCCCTTGAGACGAAGGGTCGCCGCGACCATCTGGCGACTGCCGCGTTACGCCTTTCCGACCACAGGACCGACCCCCGAAGGACGACCATGAGCCTCGCCGACCCCACCGCCCTGCCCGACGACCTGATCAAGGAGGGCTCCGACGCCGGCTTCATGGCCGACGTCATCGAGGCCTCGAAGATCCAGCCCGTTCTGGTCGACTTCTGGGCGACCTGGTGCGGGCCGTGCCGGACCCTGACGCCGATGATCGAAAAAGCCGTGCGCGCCGCCGGCGGGGCGGTGAAACTGGTCAAGATCGACGTCGACAAGAACCCGGCCTATGCGGGCCAGCTGCGCGTCCAGTCGATCCCGACCGTCTACGCCTTCGTCAATGGCCAACCGGTCGACGGCTTCCAGGGCGCCGTGCCCGACAGTCAGCTGAAGGCCTTCATCGACAAGCTGACCGGCGGCGAGAGCGCCAGCTCCGACATCGAACAGCTCCTGTCCCTCGGCGAGGAGTCCCTGTCGCTGAACGACCTGGGCGGCGCGGCCCAGGCCTTCGCCCAGTTGCTGACGCTGGAGCCGGACAATCAGAAGGCCATCGCCGGCATGGCGCGGGTTTATCTGGCCGACGGCGATACGGACCAGGCCCGCCAGACCATCGCCATGGCCCCGCAGGACTCGAAGGAGCCGACGGTCCAGAGCGTGCGCGCCCAGCTGGCCCTCGCCTCCGCCGCCCCGACCGGGGCGGCGACCGAGCTGGAAGCCCGCGTCGCCGCCGATCCGGCCGATCATCAGGCCCGCTACGACCTGTCGCTGGCCCAGGCCGCCGCCGGCGACCTGACGGGCGCGGTCGACAGCCTGCTGGCCATCGTCGCCGCCGACCGGGAGTGGAACGACCAGGCCGCCCGCAAGCAGTTGCTGGTCGTCTTCGACGCCGCCGGCGCGGCCTCCGACATCGCACGGGACGGTCGCCGCCGCCTGTCCTCCATCCTGTTCGCATAGGAGGCGCGGGTGGCGCAGGGATATGTCAAAGCCGCCGACCTGCCGCAGGTCATCCCTGTGTTCCCGTTGCCGGGCGCCATCCTGCTGCCGCGCGGCCAGCTGCCGCTGAACATCTTCGAACCGCGCTATCTGAACATGATCGACGACGCCATGGCCGGCGACCGGATCATCGGCATGCTTCAGCCCCAGTCCGGCTCGCCCCGCCTGCCCGGACTTTCGCCGATCGGATGCGCCGGCCGGATCACCAGCTTCGCCGAGACCTCGGACGGCCGCTATCTGATCACCCTGACCGGCTGCGCCCGCTTCCGTCTGGCCAGCGAGCTGCCGGCGCAGACCCCCTATCGCCAGATTCGCGCCGATTTCACCCCGTTCGAGGACGACCTCAGCGCCCCGCCGGAGGACGACATCGGCGTCGACCGCGACCGCCTGCTGGACGCCCTGCGCGCCTATCTCGAGATGCGCGGCCTCGACATCGACTGGGACACGGCCGAGACCGCCCCGCCCGAGGCCCTGATCAACAGCCTGTCGATGGCCCTGCCGTTCGAACCGCCCGAGAAACAGGCGCTGCTGGAAGCCGTCAGCCTGACCGACCGTTCGACCGTCCTGACGGCGCTGCTGACCATCGACGCCGCCAGCGACGGCGAGGGCGAAACGCCGGTGATGCAGTAAGGGATGAGGGATGAGGGATGAGGGTCGAGGGATGAGGCCGCTGCTACAGCCAGGAGCCTTCTTCCTCATCCCTCGACCCTCATCCCTCATCCCTGTATCTTCCCCCCATGTCCGACACCTTCCACACCCCCGCCTCGGTCGATCCGCGCCTGCTGGAGGTGCTGGTCTGTCCCGTCACGCGCGGCAAGCTGACCTATGACCGCGAGCGCCAGGAGCTGGTGTCGAAGGGCGCCAAACTGGCCTATCCGATCCGCGACGGCGTGCCGATCATGCTGCCGGAAGAGGCGCGCACGCTGGACTAGACCGCCTCGCCCCGGAGCAGCCGCGGCAAATCCCCCGTCGCGCCGCCGGCCTCGTGCATGAAGGCGCGGCGCAGGGGGGCGATGCGGTTGACGGCGGCGATGCCCAGACCCCGCGCCAGCCGCACCGGCGCAAGATCATTCGAGAACAGCCGCACGAAGGCGTCGAACCCCGCCGCCAGCGCCGCATTGTCGAACCGCCGCCAGCGGGCGTAGCGGTCCAGCACCGTGTCCGAGCCGATGTCCTCGCCCAGCCGCATGGCCTCGATCAGCACCTCGGCCAGGGCGGCGGCGTCCTTCAGCCCCATGTTCAGCCCCTGGCCCGCGACCGGATGCACCCCGTGGGCGGCGTCGCCGATCAGGGCGATGCGCGGCGCGGTCAGGGCCTCGGCCAGCTGCAGCGACAACGGATAGACGAAGCGCGGGCCGACCACCGTCACATCCTCGAGGAAGTCGCCGAACCGCCGCATCAGATGCGACTGGAAGGCGGCGTCGGACGCGGCCTTCAGGGCCTCGGCCCGGCGCGTCGTCTCGGTCCAGACCAGACTGGCGCGCTGTTCCGTCAGCGGCAGGATGGCGAACGGGCCCGAGGGCAGGAAATACTCATGGGCGACATTGCCGTGGTCCCGCCCCAGGGACACGGTCGCCACCACCCCGCTCTGGCCATAGCCCCAGCCGACGGTTTCAATGCCCGCAGCCTGTCTCACCGCTGAGCCACGCCCCTCGGCGCCGACCACGAGCGGGGCCTGAAGCCGGGAGCCGTCGGCCAGGGTCACCGTCGCCAGACCGGGCCCGCTCTCGACCCCGGCGACGGCGGCGGGAGCCCTGATCTCGAGTCCCGCCGCGACGACCGCCTGGGCCAGCGCCATCCGGATGCGCCGGTTCTCGACCATGTAGCCGAGCGGCTCGCCGTCGGTGCGGTCGCCGATCTCGTCGGCGTCGAACCGCAGGAAGGCGGAACCGGCCGGCCGCGACGCCGCCCCCGGACGGCGCCCGTCGGTGACCAGGATCCGGTCCATCCGGCAGGCGTGCGGCCGCAG
This sequence comes from Brevundimonas sp., assembly GCF_041648615.1. Lineage (GTDB taxonomy): Bacteria > Pseudomonadota > Alphaproteobacteria > Caulobacterales > Caulobacteraceae > Brevundimonas. The sequence continues at coordinate 22,316 of NZ_JBAZOS010000039.1, read as the reverse complement.
CCCCTCGCCCACGCCGAGGGCGTCCAGCATGCGGAAGGTCGAGAAGGCGATGGCCGTCGACCGGCCGTCGAACGCCGGCGCCAACTGCAGGGAGAAGGGCTGGGGATCGACCAGCACGACCTTCAGCCCGCCCTGGGCGGCGGCCAGCCCGAATGTCGCCCCCACCAGCCCGGCGCCGGCGACGATGAGGTCATAGTGTTCTGTATCGGCCATTCCTCCTTGTCGCGCCGCGATTGAGCGAGGTCAAAGCCCTCTCGCGACTGCGGCGCTATGGCTCAGGATGGAGGTCGGCCATGAACAGACGGAATCTGCTTCTGGGCGCCGGAGCGCTGGCCGTGGCGGGCGGCGCCGGTGTCGCGGGATGGCGCGCCTCGGTCGGGTCTGTCGCCGACTACGACCGCTATTCGGACCGGCTGCGCGCGGCCATGCCGCCCGATCCGGCGATGGCCGATCTGATCCGTTACGCGACCCTCGCCGCGAACGGCCACAACACCCAGCCCTGGCGCTTCCGCATCAAGGGCGAGACGATCGACATCCTGCCCGACCTCTCGCGGCGCACGCCCGTGGTCGATCCGGACGATCACCATCTCTTCGTCAGCCTCGGCTGCGCGGCGGAAAACCTGCGGATCGCCGCGACCGCGACGGGACGGCCCGGGGCGCTGTCGATCGACGACGCCGGGGCACGCTATGTCTTCGACCGCGGATCCGCGCGGACCGATCCGCTGTTCGCCGCCATCCCGGCGCGCCGGTGCAGCCGGACGCTGTATGACGGCCGGCCCGTGCCGAACAGCGACCTCGAGACCCTGCGGCGGGCGACGGACACGCCCGGGGTGCGGCTGGTGCTGCTGACCGATCGGCCGCGCATCGACCAGGCGCGGGACCTCGTCGTCGCCGGCAATGAGGCGCAGATGACCGATCCCGCCTTCATGGCCGAGCTGAAGCGCTGGCTGCGGTTCAATCCGGGCGACGCCATGCGGACCGGCGACGGCCTGTACTCGGCCGCCAGCGGCAGCCCGATCCTGCCCGCCGGCCTCGGCGGGATCGCCTTCGACCGCTTCTTCGCCGCGGCGGCCGAGAACGAGAAATACGCCCGTCAGATCGATTCCTCGTCCGGTCTGGCGGTGTTTCTGGCGGAACGCGCGGACCCGGCGCACTGGATGACGGTGGGCCGGGCCTGCCAGCGGTTCATGCTGGCGGCCACGGCGCTGGATCTCCGCTGCGCCTTCGTCAACCAGCCGGTCGAGGTCGCCGGGCTGAGGCCGGCGCTCGCCGACCTTGCCGGTGAAGCCGGACTGCGGCCGGACCTTGTGCTGCGCTTCGGCCGGGGGCCCGTCCTGCCCTTCGCGCCCCGCAGGCCTGTGGCCGCGGTGATCGTGTGAACCCGGGCGCCGGGGCCGCTGGTAAATGACCCCTTAACCCTGCCCGGGTGACAACAGCGGGTCTGTTCGACCCGTCCGGAGTTCCCCGCCGCATGTCCGCCGCCCTCGCCATCGGCCATCGCGCCTTCGAGAGCGCCCGCATCGTCTGGGGCGCGCCCATCGCGATCAAATTCCGCGGCGTGCTCCAGGCCCTGCTGGCCGCCCTGCTGCTGGTCGCCCTGATCTCGTGGAATCCGGCCGACCCCAGCCTGAACGCCGCCTCGGGCGCGGCCCCGACCAACTGGCTGGGCCTGAACGGCGCCCTGTTCGCCGACCTGTTCATGCAGTCGCTGGGGCTGGCGGCCTTTCCCGCCGTCCTGCTGCTGATCGCCTTCGGCCTCGCCTCGGCCATCGGCGACGTCATCCAGCAACGCCTCAAGCCCACAGCGCTGAAGACCCTGTCGGCCGCGGGCGGGGTGCTGGCCCTGTCCGCCGCCCTCTCGGCCCTCGCCCCGCCGGCGGCCTGGCCGCTGGCCGCGGGTCTCGGCGGCCTGTGGGGCGACGCCATCGTCGGCCTGATCCGCATGGCCTGCACAGCCCTGCGCATCCCCGGCGCCCCGATCATCGCCGGCGTCCTCTTCTTCCCCATGGCCCTGTGGGCGGTCGGCTACGCCATCGGTCTGAGACTGGCGGACGTCGGCGACGCCCTGCACTGGGCGGGACGCCGCCGGACCGCCGCGCCCGCACCCGCCAGAGCCCGCCCGGCCGCGGCCAAGGCCCCGCCCCGACCACGCCCGGCGCCCGAGCCCGACGACTATCCCACGATCGGCCTGGACGCCCCGGCGGATCCGCCGTGGAACGCCCCGGTCCCCGCCCGCGAGGCGCCCGAGCCGAAGGTCGCCGCCGCCAAGGCGCCCAGGGCCTCGAAGCGCGAACTCGACGACAGCCAGGTCGCCTTCGACTTCGCCCGCCCTTCAGGCGGATTCGAACTGCCGCCGCTGTCGATGCTGACCAAGCCCGCCAAACGCGTCGCCTCGGTCGATGAGGAGGCGCTGAAGCAGAACGCCAAGATGCTGGAAGGCGTGCTGCAGGAGTTCGGCGTGCGCGGCGTCATCGACCAGATCCGTCCCGGCCCCGTGGTCACCCTGTACGAACTGGTGCCCGCGCCGGGGGTCAAGCACGGCCGCGTCGTGGCCCTGTCGGACGACATCGCCCGCTCCATGTCGGCCCGCGCCTGCCGCATCAGCGTCGTGCCCGGTCGCAACGCCATCGGCATCGAACTGCCCAACGCCAAACGCGAGACCGTCTATCTGCGCGACCTGCTGGCCTCGACCGAATACGACAAGCCGGCCCACCTGCTGCCCCTCGCCCTCGGCGAGACCATCGGCGGCGAGCCCTATGTGGCCGATCTGGCGCGCATGCCCCACCTGCTGATCGCCGGCACCACCGGCTCGGGCAAGTCGGTCGGGGTCAACGCCATGATCCTGTCGATCCTCTACCGGATGACGCCGGCCGAGTGCCGCTTCATCATGATCGACCCCAAGATGCTGGAGCTGTCGGTCTATGACGGCATCCCGCACCTGCTGGCCCCCGTCGTCACCGATCCGAAGAAGGCGGTCGTCGCGCTGAAATGGACCGTTCGCGAGATGGAGGACCGCTATCGGCGCATGTCCAAGCTCGGCGTGCGCAACATCGCCTCGTACAACGAGCGCGCCCGCGAGGCCGTGGCCAAGGGCGAGCATTTCGAACGCACCGTCCAGACCGGCTTCGACGACCAGGGTCGCCCGGTCTATGAATCCGAGAAAATCCGCCCCGAACCCCTGCCCTTCCTGGTCGTCGTCATGGACGAGATGGCCGACCTGATGCTGGTCGCGGGCAAGGATGTGGAGGGGGCGGTGCAGCGTCTGGCCCAGATGGCCCGCGCCGCCGGCATCCATCTGATCATGGCCACCCAGCGTCCCTCGGTCGATGTCATCACCGGCACCATCAAGGCGAACTTCCCGACCCGGATCTCCTTCCAGGTCACCTCCAAGATCGACAGCCGCACGATCCTCGGCGAACAGGGCGGCGAGCAGCTGCTGGGCCAGGGCGACATGCTCTACATGGCCGGCGGCGGCCGCATCACCCGCCTGCACGGGCCGTTCGTGACCGACCAGGAGGTCGACGAGGTCTGCAAACACCTGCGCGGCCAGGCCGAGCCCGACTACCTCGACCTGATCACCGACGATCCGGACGGCGACGGCGACGCGGCCTTCGACGACGAGGGCGGCGGGGGGTCGGGCGACGACCTCTATGACCGCGCCGTGGCCGTGGTCACCCGCGACCGCAAGGCCTCGACCAGCTACATCCAGCGACGCCTGCAGATCGGCTACAACCGCGCCGCCTCCCTGATCGAGCGGATGGAGCAGGAGGGCGTCGTCAGCCAGGCCAACCACGCCGGCAAGCGCGACATCCTGGCGGGACCGCCGCCCATGGCGTAGGCGCGCTACCGCTCGCCGCGCGGCGGCTCGCTGCTTGAGCGCTTTTCCGGTTTTCGGAACCCGCGGCGATGAACGGCGCTTCATTCCGCCGCCGGAATATGGTCAGGCTCGGGCCATGCCCGCGCCTTTCGCAGTCCGCATGACGGCATGATCGACAACCATCCCGAACGGGAGAAGACCCTCTATGACCGTCTCACGCCGCGCCTTTGCTTTCGGAACCGCCGCCATCACGGCGTTCGCCGCCCTGCCGGCCGCCGCCCAGACCGGCCTTTCGGCCGAGGACCGCGCCGTCGTGGCCCAGGCCCAGGCCTATCTGCAGAACATGACCTCGGCCCAGGGCAATTTCGTCGAGACCTCGGGCGCCCAGCGCCGTGAAGGCCGCTTCTGGATTCAACGCCCGGGCAAGATGCGCTTCGAATACACCGCGCCGGCCGGCCTGCTGGTCGTGTCGGACGGCTCGAACGTCAAACGCTACGACCCGCGCCTGAACGTCTTCCGTCAGGTGCCGCTGGGCTCCACGCCGCTGTCGACCTTCCTCGCGCGGACCGTGCGTCTGGATCAGGGCGTGCGCATCGACCGCGTCACCCGCATGGCCTCGGGCGCCTTCGCCATCACCGCCCGCGACAACCGCCGGCCCAACGACGGCTCGGTCATCCTGTCCTTCGCCGGCAGCCCCCTGCGTCTGCACGAGTGGACCATCACCGACGCGCAAGGCGGCCGCACCCGCACCCAGCTGACCACCCTGCAGCCGGCGCCCGGCCTGGCCGCCAGCCTGTTCCAGCTCAGCGACCCGACCCGCCGTCCGCGCCGGAACTGATTCCCGCAGCAGGCGAAACCGCGTTTGACTTTTTTCGCCGCCCGTGGCACTTTCGCCACAGGTCGGCGGGAGCCGACCGGACCGCTACGGATTTCATCCCCTTCCCGGCGGCGAGAGACGAACCTTCCAGCGCCCGGTCTCCTGACCGGGCGCTTTTTTGTGGGGCGACGAAGTCGCCTGGGGCGCTATCGCTCGCCGCGCGGCGGCTCGCTGCTTGAGCGCGGTGTACGGGACGCGTCTGGCTGCTAGAGCCTTCACCATGCTTCGCATCGCCACCTGGAACATCAACTCCGTCCGCCTGCGCATCGACCAGGTCGCGCGCTTCGTCGAGGAGAGCGGAACCGACGTCCTGTGCCTGCAGGAGATCAAATGCCTCGAGGACCAGTTTCCCCGGGGGGCCTTCGAGGCCATGGGCATGCCCCATCTGAAGATCGGCGGCCAGAAGGGCTGGCACGGGGTCGCCATCGCCAGCCGCAAACCGATCGGCGAGGCTCCGAAATTGGACGTCTGCCGCGAGGGGCACGCCCGCTGCGTCTCGGCCATGGTCGAGGGCGTCGAGATCCAGAATTTCTACATCCCCGCCGGCGGCGACACGCCGGACCGGGCGGTGAACCCGAAATTCGATCACAAGATGGACTTCTACGAGCGTCTGACCGCCGAGATGGCGGGCCGCGACAAGCAGCGGCCGCTGGTGCTGGCGGGGGATTTCAACATCGCCCCGGGCGAGAACGACGTCTGGAACCACCGCTATATGTCGAAGATCGTCAGCCACACCCCGCTGGAGGTGGAGACCCTGCGCCGGCTTCAGGCCGCGGGCGGGTTCGCCGATGTCGTCCGCGACCAGTTCCCCGAACCGCAGAAGCTGGCCAGCTGGTGGAGCTATCGCGCCGCCGACTTCCGCAAGTCCAACCGCGGCCTGCGCCTCGACCACCTCTGGACCTCGCCCGGCCTGACCCCGGCGGTGGCGGCCGGCACGGCGCGCATCCATGACGCGGTGCGCGAATGGACCCAGCCCAGCGACCACGCCCCGGTCACGGTCGATCTGGACGTCTAGAAGGGGAAGAAGACCGGAATGGCGACCATGGCCGCCGCCCAGGTGATCAGGTTCAGCGGCACGCCCACCCGCACGAAATCCATGTAGCTGTAGTTGCCCATCTGGAAGACCAGCACATTGGTCTGATAGCCGAACGGCGTGGCGAAGGCGGCCGAGGCGGCCATCATGACGCAGACCAGGAAAGGCCGGGGATCGACCCCGAAGCTCTCGGCCAGGGCCACGGCGATCGGGGTGATCAGCACGGCGACGGTGGCGTTGGACAGCAGTTCGGTGGCGAACAGGGTGACGCCGTAGAAGATGATCAGGGCCCCCATGGGCCCGAGGGGCTCGACCACGCCGATCAGGGCGGCGGCGCCGGCTTCCGCCAGTCCCGTGACCTCGATGGCCGTGCCCACCACCACCATGCCAGCGATCAACAGCAGGATTTCGGGCCGCAGGCCGGCATAGGCTTCGTCGGCGCTGATCACCCGGATCAGGATCAGCACGACGGCGCCGGCGAAGGCGCTGGCCGCGATCGGCGCCCATCCGAGCACCGAGACCACGATCACCGCCACGAATACCCCGATGGAGGCCAAGGCGCGCTTCGGTTCCAGCGGCCGCTCCTTGGCGCTCTCGTACAGGGCGACGTCGCCCAGGACGGCGTCGCCTGACCCGTCCGGCTGGCTTCGCGCCTCGCCGATCGCCGGCAGGCCGAACCAGCGCCGGCGCGGGCGGGCGATCGCGGTCAGGGCGGCGCGGCGGTCCCGCTCGGCCTGGGCCTCGGCCATGTCGGCCTCTTCCGCGCTCGACACGCGGTCGAGCTGTCGGGCGCCGATCAGATACAGGTACGCGGCGCCGGCCAGGCCGATGGCCAGGCCTACGCCCGTGATGTCGAACAGGCCGAAGACGGGCTGTCCGGCGTTGGTCGCCATGTCGTTGACCAGCAGGTTGGTGGAGGTGCCGATCAGGGTCAGCGTCCCGCCCATCACCACAATATAGCTCAGCGGCATCAGAAACCGCTTGGGCGACAGGTTGAGCGACAGGGCCATGTCGCGCACCACCGGCGCGGCCAGAACCACCACCGGCGTGTTGTTCAGGAAACCGCCAACCGAGCCGCACAGGGCGATCACCAGCCAGATTCCCCGGGAGCCCAGCCGCCGGGTCAGCGCCGTCGCCCGGCGGATCAGGAAGGCGAGGAGGCCGGACAGTTCGATGGCGTAGGCGATGACGAACAGGCCGGCCAGGGCGATCACCGCCGGACTGGCGAAGGCGCCCTGGACCTCCACCGGCCGGACGACGCCTAGCATCAACAGCACCGCGGCCCCGGTCAGAGCCACGACGTCGGCCCGCAGCTTGCCATGGATCAGGGCGGAGACGACACCGGCCAGAACCGCGAGGGCGGCAATCTGATCGAACGTCATGAACCCTCCCTGCTCCTCCGCGCTTGAGTTAGGGGTAGCGGATCGAAGGAGCGGACGGTTCCATGGCGCGAAACATTGGACAGGCGATGCTGGGCGTCATCGGCGCCGCCGTCAGTCTCGCCGCATGCGAACGGCCCGCGCCGACCGTCGCCCCCGGCGCGGACCCGGAGACCGCACCGTCTGTTGGCCAGGAGCCGGCCTCGTCGCCGCCGGTTCTGGCCCGGGCGGAGTTGCTCTCGGCCGTCGCCGCCGCCGCCTCGGACGCGGCCGGCGGGGTCGCCCGAACCGGCCCATCCGGGCTCGGCGGACGCCAATTCAGATTGAAGATCGCATTCGGCTGCCTCGGCGAGGACGCGCCGCCACCGGGTCTGGACCCGGTTCGTGACGGCGTCGCGCGCTGGTCGCGGGCGGCGGATCGAGGAAATTTACGCCTCTCCCTCTCCCCCGCGGACTGGAGCGACGGCGACCCGAGCGGGTCTCCACCTGCCGGGTTCGACGGCGTGGAGGGCGTGTGGATCCCCCACCCGTGGATGATGGGCGAAGGCTGTCCGGCCCCTGGCCTTCCCATGACGGACGAGCGGGTGGCGAAGATCGGTCCGCGGGTGGGGCTGGCAATGTTGCGGGCGGAAGGCGCCTCCCGGCTGGGTCGGGCCGGGTCGGGGGACTTCTCATATAGGGTGCGCGGTCAGGACGGCGCGCCCGCCCCGGCCGACGGCTATCGTCTGGTCATTGAAGGCCGACTGACGGCCTGGGCTGACGGCCGGGTGATCCGCTGCCGCGTCATATGGGCGGACGAGCCACCAGCCTGCGTCATCGGCGCGGCCGTGGACAGGATCGCCTTCGAGGACGCTGCAGGCGTCCGTCTCAGCGAATGGCGCCCCGGCTGATCAGGGCTGCAGCCGGTATCCGCCCGCATCGGTCAGCAGAAGGCGCGCCTGGCCGGGCTCGGGCTCGATCTTCTGGCGCAGGCGGTAGATGTGGGTTTCCAGCGTATGGGTCGTGACCCCGGCGTTGTAGCCCCAGACCTCGGTCAGCAACTCCTCGCGCGACACGGCCTTGGCCCCGGCGCGATAGAGGTACTTGAGGATGTTGGTTTCCTTCTCGGTCAGCCGGACCTTGCGCGCCTTGTCGTCGACCAGGATCTTGGCGGCGGGCCGGAACTCATAGGGGCCGATGCGGAAGACGGCGTCCTCCGACTGTTCGTGGCTGCGCAGATGGGCCCGGATGCGGGCCAGCAGGACGGCGAACCGGAAGGGCTTTGTGACATAGTCGTTGGCCCCCGACTCCAGTCCCAGCACGGTGTCGGAATCCGAGGACTGGCCGGTCAACATGATGATCGGGGTCGAAACCCCGTCCTTGCGCAGCAGGCGGCAGGCCTCGCGGCCGTCCATATCCGGCAGGTCCACGTCCAGCAGGATCAGGTCGGCCCGCACCTCGCGGCCCATGCGGACGCCCTCGGCGGCGGTCGAGGCCTGAACCGGCCGGAAGGCCTCGTGCAGGGCCAGCTGTTCGGCCAGCGCCTCGCGCAGGTCGTCGTCGTCGTCGATGATCAATATGGTCTTGGGCGTGGGCATGGGTACCAGAATGGCGAGCGTCGGCGGTTCCGCCAAGGGTCGGACCGCAAGCGGAGCGGTTTTCAGTCCATAGAGGGTGTTTGCGGGGTGTTTCGTTCCCCGAACAGCGCCGAACCGACGCGAACATGGGTCGCGCCGAAGCGGATGGCGGTCTCGTAATCGCCGCTCATGCCCATGGAAAGGGCCCTCAGGTCATTGCGGCGGGCGATTTGACCCAGCAGGGCGAAATGCGCGTCCGGCGCCTGATCCGCCGGAGGAATGCACATCAATCCCTCCAGGTTCAGGTCCAGCGACCGGGCGCGGGCGATCAGGGCGTCAGCGTCGGCCGGCAGAACTCCCGCCTTCTGCGGCTCGGCCCCGGTATTGACCTGGATCAGCACCCGCGGCCGCTCGCCGAGCTTGGCGGCGGCGGCGGCCAGCGCTTCGGCCAGCCGGGGCCGGTCCAGGGTCTCGATGACGTCGAACAGGGCGACGGCGTCCCGGGCCTTGTTGGTCTGCAGCGGCCCGATCAGGCGGAGTTCCAGATCGGGAATGGCCAGGCGGCGATCCGCCCAGCGCGCCTGCGCCTCCTGCACCCGGTTTTCACCGAACACACGCTGGCCCGCCGCCAGTATGGCGTCGATCGCCTCGGGCGGCCGGGTCTTGGTCACGGCGGTCAGAACGACGCCGTCCGGCGCGCGTCCGGCGGCGCGACAGGCTTGGGCGATACGCCGACCCACGCCCTGAAGGCGGTCCGCGACGCTGGACGCACCGGCGTGATCGGGGGATGAGGAAGCCATGAACCGCTCGGACGCTGAAACCCTGTGGGACGTCGCCCGTGTCCTCGCACGCGACGCCGCCAAAGTCAGCCGGGCGCCGACGTCGCGGGACCTCCCGCCGCTGCTGTTCTTCACCGACCCCGCCCGTACGCCTCGCCCGTGGGAGACCGCGGGGCGGTTGCCCGCCGGGACGGCCGTGGTGTTCCGTCCTTTCGGTCAGGCGGAGGCGCGGGACACCGCCCTGCGGCTGCGCGAAGTGACGGCGGCGGTGGGCGTTCAGCTGCTGATCGGTCTGGACGCCGATCTGGCCGAGGCTGTCGGCGCGGACGGCCTGCACCTGCCTGAACGCGCCCTGGATCAGGCCCGGACACTGTCGGAAGCTTACCCGGACTGGCTGATCACCGGCGCGGCCCACGCCGGTTCCGCGCTTGACGCCCCCCACCTGCACGCCCGGGTCCTGTCGCCGGTCTTCGCGGCGGGCGGCGCTTCGTCGGCGACGCCGCCTCTGGGTTTGGCGGCGTTTCAGGCCCTGGCCGCCGCGGCGGCGTGTCCGGTCTACGCCCTCGGAGGAATCGATGCGAAGACCGCGCGCGACCTCATCGGCTCGGGCGCGTGCGGTCTGGCGGGGGTGTCGGCGATCCAGGCGGCGTTCAGCGCCTGATCAGAAGCGGAAGATCGATTCCAGCCGGAAGCGCGGCGCAGATCGACGTTCCGTAGGCGCTGTCGCCGGATCGGTGTTGGTTTCGGCCAGGCCGGCGGCGGCGCCGACGCGCAGGCGCGGATTGACGCGGTAATAGGCCCCGGCCTCGACGTCGCCGACATTGCTGTCTCGCGTTTCCGGCTGGCTCAGGTTCAGGTCCAGACCCCAGCGGCCGCGCTCGGTGAAACGCAGCCGCGACGGGCCGGCGGCGGCGCGGGCGGACTGGGCCTCGGTCAGGGAGACGGCGGGCGCGCGCGTACGGGCGGCGGTCTGAGCCGACGCCACATCGGCCACAACGAGGAGTGCAATCCCCGCGGCCATTCCAGCGATGACGGCGCTTTTGCTGCGCATGTCCTGCCCTTCACGCCACGACGGGGGTCCCGTCGTGATCACTCCCAGCAAATAGACACCGCTGGTCAGCCCGGTCAACGAAACGGCGCCGCTGTCGCGGGGTTCCCGTCGACTCTCGGGACTCCTGTGGCGCGAGCGTCACGGCCCAAAACACCTGCATTGCGCGAGTGCGGCCCCACCCCCGCGCCCGAAACGCCAGGTCGGGTTCGGCGCGCCTGGCGTGCCGAGGCGGTGAAACCCGCCATCCTCGGGCCCGCCGGAGACGATCAGGCGGCGCCCGCGCGTCTTCGCCTTGTCATCGCCCCTTTTCGCCGTGTTATAGAGCCTCGCTTCGGCGCGACCCATGTTCGGGCGGCCAGCGCGTGCGCGGAACGGGTCCGCGACACGTCTCGATCGAATGGAGTTTCTCGATGGTGCTGGTTCGCGGTGCGACGTTCGCCCTCCTCGCCTCGGGCGTTCTGCTGAGCGGTTGCTCGTCCGACCGTCCGTTCGGACCCACCGTGGGCGACGTGTTCGGCGGCGGCGCCACGCCCGCACGGTCCGCGGCCGCGGCCCAGGCCGGCATCGGCGTCAACGCCTTCCTGTGGCGCGCCACCCTCGACACCATGGCCTTCATGCCCTTGGCCAACGCCGATCCCTGGGGCGGGGTCATCAACTACGACTGGTACACCGACCCGGCCAACCCGAACGAGCGCTTCAAGGCCACGGTCTTCATCCTCGACACCCGTCTGCGCGCCGACGCCCTGAACGTGACGGTGACCAAGGAAGTCCGTGACGCGACGGGCCAGTGGGTCGGCGCCCGCGTGGCGGCCCAGACCGAGACCGACCTGGAAAACGCCATCCTGACCAAGGCGCGCCAGCTCAACCTCCAGAACGCCGGCTAACCCTCCCCGACCCCCACCGCCTCCTTCTGGCCCCGCCTTCAGGAGCGACCCTGAAGGATTCCCGTGGCCCGATACGAGCCCAAGACCGCCGAACCCCGCCAGCAGGCCCGCTGGGCGGCCGCAGACGCCTTCCGCACCCCGACCGAGGGGACCGGCAAGCCGAAATACTATGTGCTGGAGATGTTCCCCTATCCGTCGGGGGCCATCCACATGGGCCATGCCCGCAACTATGTCATGGGCGACGTGGTGGCGCGGTCGAAGCGGGCGCAGGGGTTCGACGTGCTGCACCCCATGGGCTGGGACGCCTTCGGCCTGCCGGCCGAGAACGCCGCCATCGAGCGCGGCATTCACCCGGGCGACTGGACCTGGTCCAACATCGCCGCCATGCGCGACCAGCTGAAACTCCTGGGCCTGTCGCTGGACTGGTCGCGCGAGTTCGCCACCTGCGACCCGGCCTACTACGGCAAGCAGCAGGCCTGGTTCCTGGAGCTGTTCAGGCGCGGCCTGGTCTATCGCAAGGACTCGGTCGTCAACTGGGACCCGGTCGACAACACCGTCCTGGCCAATGAACAGGTCGTCGACGGCCGCGGCTGGCGCTCGGGCGCGGTGGTCGAGAAGCGCAAGCTGAACCAGTGGTTCCTGCGCATCACCGATTACGCCGACGACCTGATCGAGGGGCTGAAGGAGCTGGAAGGCCGCTGGCCCGACAAGGTCCGCCTGATGCAGGAGAACTGGATCGGCCGGTCGAAGGGCCTGCAGATGACGTGGAAATGGGCCGGTGACGCGCCCGCCGTCACGCCGGACGGTCTGGAGATCTACACCACCCGCCCCGACACCCTGTTCGGCGCCAGCTTCATGGGCGTGGCCCCCGACCATCCGGTCGCCCGCGCCCTCGCCGAAACCGATCCCGCCGCGGCCGCCTTCGTCGCCGCGTGCCGCAAGGGCGGCTCGACCCAGGCCGAGATCGAACAGGCCGAGAAGATCGGCTTCGACACGGGGCTCAAGGTCATCCATCCGTTCGACGGCCGCGAGGTCTCCGTCTGGATCGCCAATTTCATCCTGTCGGAATACGGCACGGGCGCCATCTTCGGCTGCCCGGCCCATGACCAGCGCGATCTGGACTTCGCCCGCAAATACGCCCTGCCCGTAATCCCGGTCGTGAGACCTGACGGCGCCGGCGACGATTTCGAAGTCGGAACAGAAGCTTACGTCGGTCCCGGTCGGCTGTTCCGCTCGGACTTCATGGACGGGATGGAGATCGAACCGGCCAAGGCGGCGGCCATCGCCCGCATCGAGGCCGCCGGACAGGGCCAGGGCGCGACCATCTATCGCCTGCGCGACTGGGGCGTGAGCCGCCAGCGGTACTGGGGATGTCCCATCCCTGTGATCCATTGCGCCAAATGCGGCCCGGTCGGCGTTCCGGCCGACCAGCTGCCCGTCGAACTGCCCAGGGACGTGACCTTTGACACGCCCGGCAACCCGCTGGACCGACATCCGACCTGGAAGCACGTCTCCTGCCCCTCATGCGGCGGCGAGGCGGTGCGCGAGACCGACACCCTCGACACCTTCGTCGACTCCAGCTGGTATTTCGCCCGCTTCACCGACCCGACGGCGTCCGAGCCGATCTCCAAGGCGGCCGCCGACAAATGGCTGCCGGTCGATCAGTATATCGGCGGCGTCGAACACGCCGTCCTGCACCTGCTCTACGCCCGCTTCATCTCCCGCGCCCTCTCCGACGCCGGCCTGATGTCGGTGCGCGAACCATTCGCCGGCCTGTTCACCCAGGGGATGGTGGTCCATGAGACCTACCGCCGCGCCGACGGCGCCTGGGTCGAGCCGACCGACGTCGAACTGACCAACGAAGCGGGCAAACGCTCGGCCCGCCAGCTGTCGACCGGCGAGACCCTGATCATCGGCGACATCGAGAAGATGTCCAAGTCGAAGAAGAACGTCGTCGCTCCCCAGGAGATCGTGGAGGGCTATGGCGTCGACGCCGGGCGCCTGTTCGTCCTGTCCGACAGTCCGCCCGAGCGCGATGTACAGTGGACCCCGGGCGGCGTCGAAGGCGCCGGCCGCTTCGTCCAGCGCGTGTGGGCCGAGGTGGACGGGTTCGATCCCGCCGCCGCCGGCGACCCCGGGGCGGACGCGGCCCTGATCCGGGAAACGCACAAGGCCATCAAGGCGGTGTCGGAAGGCGTCGCGGCCTTCCGTTTCAACTCGGCCATCGCCAAGCTGTACGGCTTCATCGCCACCATCCGCGATACGCCGAAGGCGGGCGGCGCGGCGCGGCGCGAGGCCCTGTCGGCCCTGACCCGGCTGATCGCCCCCTTCACCCCCCACCTGGCCGAGGAGTGCTGGACGCGCCTCGGCGAACAGGGGATGGTGCTGGACGCCGCCTGGCCGGACTTTGATCCGGCCCTGGCGGCCGATGACGAGGTGGTTCTGCCGATCCAGGTCAACGGCAAGCGCCGCGGCGAGATCCGCGTCGCCCGCGGGCTGGAGCCGGCCGAGGTCGAGGCCATCGTGATGGCCGACGCCGATGTGCAGGCGCGGCTGGAGGGTCAGACGGTGAGGAAGATCGTGGTGGTCAAGGATCGCATCGTCAATCTGGTGGTCGGCTGATGCGTCGCCTCGCCCTCGCCCTTGTCTCTGTTGTGGGACTGTCCGCCTGCGGCTTCACGCCCCTGTATGGCGACGCCGGCGCGGGCCCGTCGCTGTCGCGGATCGCCGTGACGACCCAGGACGACCGCCTCGGCTATCGCGTCCGCGAACAGCTGGAGGACGCCCTGGGCCGAGACGGCTCGCAGGAGCCGCTGTGGCGACTTCGGGCCACCATTGAACAGTCCCGCCTGCCCCTGGGCCGCCGCATCGACGACACCGCCACCCGCTACGAGTTGACCGTCCGGGGGGCGTGGACCCTCACCCCGGTCGGCGGCGGCGAGGCTGTCGCGGGCGTCGAGACCGTCACCACCACCTATGCCGCCGCCGACCAGCCCTACGCCGCCATCGCCGCCCAGCAGGACGGTGAGGAACGCGCCGCCGCCGAACTGGCGCGCCTGATCCGGCTGGACATTCTGCGGGCGCTTTCGGCCCGGCCTTGAGGGTCGCCCGATGATCCTCGCCAAACGGCCCGAGGTCGACCGCTTCCTCTCGTCGCCCGACCGTGGCGTCCGCGCCGCCGTGATCCACGGCAAGGACCGCTCCGGCGTCGCGGAACGGGCGGGGATTCTGTGCAAGGCGATCACGCCGGATCTGAACGACCCCTTCAACGTCACCGTCCTGACCGACAGCGACATCGACGGCGACGAGGCGCGGCTGGAAGAGGCCCTCACCGCCCTCAGCATGATCGGCGGCCGCCGTCTGGTCCGGGTGCGGCTGGGATCCGAGAAGGCCTCGATCGACAAGATGCTGGCCGCCGCGCTCAAGGCGCACGCCGAGGGCGCCTACAACCCCGACGCCATGCTGGTCATCGAGGCCGGAGCGCTGGGTCGGGACTCGGCCTTGCGAAAGGCCGCCGAAGGGGCTTCGGGCGCGGTCGGCATCGCCTGTTATGAGGATGAGACGGGCGATGTGGCGCGGATGACGCGCGAGGCCCTGGCCGCCGACAAGGTGGGGCTGACGGGCGACGCGCTCGACCGGTTCGTCAGCCGTCTGCCGCGCGAGCGTGGGCTGATGCGGCAGGAGATCGAGCGGCTGGCCCTCTATATCGGCCCCGGCTCGGGCAAGACCATCGATGTGGCCGAGCTGGAACAACACCTCGGGGTCGAGGCCGACGCCTCGCTGCAGGACGCGGCGCTGCAGGCCTTCGGGGGTCGCCCCGCCCCGGCCCAGTCCGGTCTTCGCCGCGCCCTGGCGGAAGGAGAATCGCCTGTCATGGCGGTGAGACAGGCCTCGATCCACCTCGGTCGCCTGCGCCGTATCAATGTGCTTCTGGCCAATGGCTCGGGCGCCAAGGAGGCGGCCAAGGCGGCGGGGGTGTTCTGGAAACAGGAGGCCGAAATGCTGCGTCAGGCGCGCAGCTGGCGGCTGGAGGACCTCGACCGGGTGCTGGACAGCGTCAACGCCGCCGACATCGCCACCAAGACCACGGGCTCGCCCGACCAGCTGATCGCCGAACGTCTGCTGCTGGAAATCTCCGCCCGGGCGAGACGACTCGGGCTCTAGAAGGGCCCGGAAACACCCCCGAAAAGACCGGAGAATTCAGCGACGGTTTCGCGAGGAATTCGAATACGGATCGGAAGAAACGGGAGACACGGACGACAGGCGGGCGAGACCGGCCTCACCCCCTCCGTCACGGCGCGAAGGCGCGCCGCGGAAGGTCTCCCCACGCGTTGGGGAGGAGACGGCTGACTAGCCGCGCTTCGAGGCCTTGCGGAAGGCGGGCTTGGCGAGCTGCAGATTGCGCGCCTGCTGGGCCTTCTGTTCGGCGCGTTCGCCGCCCTGCAGGCCCGCAGGCGTGGCGCCGCCGCCGGCCTTCTTGGCGGCGAGCGCGCGCTTCATGGCTTCGGCGGTGGGATTGCTGGGCTTGTCGGTCATGGGGTCATTCTCGCACGCGGCGGCGCGACAACCAAACCGTGGCTCCGCCGCAGGCCGCATCATCAATCCGGTGATCGATCAGATCGAATCCCGACTCGTCCAGCGCCGCCCGATAGGCCTCGGGCGACAGGCTGGCGTGGTACAGCGGCTCGCCGCGCCATTCCCCGACGCTTTCGTCCGCCGTCGAGCCGCTGGTGAACATCAGCGCCCCGCCCGGCGCGACATGGCGCGCATGGACGGAAAACAGGCCGCGCTGGTCCCCGGGGGTCAGGTGGAAGGCGCTGTGCCAGGCGATGACGCCATCGAAGGTGCGGCCGAGGTCCAGCCCCCGCATGTCCGCGACCCGCCAGTCCTGGTCGGGAAAACGGGCCCGGCACAGGTCGATCAGGCCCGGCGCGGCGTCGACGCCGGTGACGCGCCGCCCCTGACGGACCAGATAGCCGGCGATCGGCTCCCCCGAGCCGCATCCGAGGTCGAGAACCCGCCCATGGGCCGGGACCTGGGCGAGGAAGGCGTCGAGCCAAGGCCGTTCGATCAGCGACCGTCCCCGGTCGGCGTCCCAGTCGTCGGCCCGGCGGCTGTAGAGGTCGATGATCCCGTCGGCCGGACCAGCCATGTCAGCCGCGCATCAGCCGGCGGCACAGGTCGTCCAGCTGTTCCAGCGTGCCGTAGCGGATGGTGATCTCGCCCTTGCCGCCCTTGTCGACCAGCTGGACCTTCAGGCCGAGAGCGTCGGCGAGATCCTGCTCCAGCGCCGCGACATCGGCCGCGCCCTCGCCTGACGCTGCGATCTTCGGGCGCGTCCTGCCCGGCGCGGGGCCTTCAGCGGCGCGTCGCGCCAGGGCTTCGGCCTGACGGACGTTCAGCCCCTCGTCGACGATCCGCTGGGCCAGGACCGCCGGGTTCGGCGCCGTGATCAGGGCGCGGGCGTGGCCGGCGCTCATCTTGCCGTGCCGCACGAACCACAGCACCTCTTCGGGGAGCTGAAGCAGGCGCAGGGTGTTGGCGACGTGGCTGCGGCTCTTGCCGACCACGCCGGCGACGGCGTCCTGGGTGCGGCCGAACCGCTCCATCAGCATCCGGTAGGCGTCGGCCTCCTCCAGCGGGTTGAGGTCGGTGCGCTGGACGTTCTCGATGATCGCAACCTCGAACACCTCGACGTCGTCCATCTCACGGACCACGATCGGCACCTCGGTCAGACGCGCCAGCTGGGCGGCGCGCCAGCGGCGTTCGCCGGCGATGATCTGCCAGACGCCGTCCTGGCCCGGCTGGGACCGCACCAGGATCGGCTGCAGAACGCCCTTGTCGCGGATCGAGCCCGACAGTTCGGCCAGGTCGTCGTTGTTGAAAATCTTGCGGGGCTGTTCCGGATTGGGCTTCAGGCTCTCGATCGGGGCCATGCGGACGCCCGCGGGCGCGGGGGCGCCGTCGACCGGGGCGCTCTCGGCCACCTGTTCTCCCAGAAGGGCGGAGAGACCCCGCCCCAATCCCCGTTGCGGGCCGCGTTGACGTTCGCTCAAGACACTGATTCCGTTCTTCTATTCATAGTCACGCGGCCTGAAGCCGACGGGACTTCTCACGCGCCACCACTTCGCGGGCGAGACGCAGATAGGCCTGACTGCCGGCGCATTTCAGGTCGTAGATCAGGGCCGGCTTGCCGAACGACGGAGCTTCGGCCACGCGCACATTGCGGGGAATGACGGCCTCATAGACCTTCTCCCCGAAATGGGACCGGACGTCGGCCGCGACCTGACCCGACAGGGCGCTGCGCCGGTCGTACATGGTCAGGACCAGACCCTGGATCTCCAGCGTGGGATTGAGGCTCTGCCGCACCATCTCGATGGTCTTCATCAGCTGGGTCAGGCCCTCCAGCGCGAAGAATTCACATTGCAGCGGCACCAGCACGGCGTCCGCCGCGGCCATGGCGTTGAGGGTCAGCAGGTTCAGCGACGGCGGGCAGTCGATCAGGACGTAGTCATACCGGGTCTGCCCTTCCGCCCCCTGCCCCGCGAGCGCGTCGCGCAGACGGAAGGAGCGGCGGTCGGCCTGGCTCAGCTCGATCTCCACGCCCGACATGTCGGCGTCGGCGGGAATGATGTGAAGGCCGGGCACGCTGGTCGGGACGGCGGACTCGTCGACCGAGCGGCCGTCGACGATGACGTCATAGATGGTCACCCGTCGTGTTTCACGTGGAACACCCAGACCCGTGGAGGCATTGCCCTGCGGGTCCATGTCGACGATCAGCACCTTTTCGCCGATGGCGGCCAGGGCGGTCCCGAGGTTGATGGCGGTCGTGGTCTTGCCCACGCCGCCCTTCTGGTTGGAAACCGCGAGGACTCTCGTCCGGCCTTGGGTCTTACCGGTTATGGACACGTCGAAGGCTCCGGACGGAAACGATACGGCCGCGCGGGTCACTGCGCGAGACGGAGAGGTCGCTATCGAACTGCCAGACCTTGCGGGCTTCGATCAACTCAGCCTCGGCCTTTTCCCCCTTGAGAAACAGCCCCTGTGCGCCGCGCTGTAGATAAGGCTGTGCATAGCCGAGAAGCCGCTCCATCGGCGCCAGGGCGCGGGCGGTGACGACGTCCACGGTGACCCTCTGTTCCTCGGCCCGGCCATTGATCACCGTGGCCCGCAACGACAGCCCGTCCACCGCCTCCTGCAGGAAACGGCAGCGCTTCCCGAGACTGTCGATCAGCCAGACATGGCTGTCGGACCGATCCTTCAGCAGGATGGCGAGGACCAGTCCGGGGAAGCCGGCCCCCGCCCCGAGGTCGGCCCAGGTGCGGGCCTCGGGCGCCATTCCCAGCAGCTGCGCCGAGTCCCAGATATGCCGGTTCCAGACGTCGGGCAGGCTGTCGGGTCCGACGAGGTTCATCACCGCATTGGTCTCGGTCAGCCGCTCGATGAAGATGTCGAGGTCGGCCATCTGCGCCGGGGTGGCGCTCATGAGGGCCTGGAATTCGGAGGGGGTCATCGAACCGTCTCCTCCCCATTCCATGGGGAGGTGGCGCGGCGCGCAGCGGCGTGACGGAGGGGTTGGCGGCCGCGGCCCCTCCACCCCTTCGGGGTCCCCCTCCCCATTGCATGGGGAGGAGACGGGAAGGCTGTCATGCCGCCACCCGCGCCCGTTTCACGTGGGACAGAAGCGCTGTCAGAGCCCCCGGAGTCATACCCTCGATCCGTCCCGCCTGGCCCAGGGTGCGTGGCTGGACCAGGGTCAACTTCTCCCGGACCTCGTTCGACAGGCTGCCGATGGCGGCGTAGTCGAGATCGACCGGCAGGGCGAGGGCCTCCTCGCGCCGCAGGGCTTCGGCGTCCGACGCCTGGCGGTCCAGATAGCCCGCGTAGCCGGCGTCGATTTCGACCTGTTCGCGAACCTGCCGGGACCAGCGGGCGATTTCGGGGCGGACCGCGATGAAGGTTTCCAGGGTCACACCGGGGAAGGCCAGCAGGTCGCGGATCGAGCGGCGCTGGCCGTCGGCGTTGACGTGAATCCCGAGCGCGCCCGCCTCCTTGGGCGTGAAGACCGTTCCACGTGAAACAGCCGCCGCCTCGGTCAACTGCGCGGATTTGGCCGCGAAAGCCTGTGACCGCCCCGACGAGACGATCCCGGCCGCCTCAGCGATCGGGGTCAACCGTTGATCGGCGTTGTCGGCGCGGAGCGTCAGTCTGTACTCCGCCCGGCTGGTGAACATCCGGTAGGGCTCGGTCACCCCGCGCGTGACCAGATCGTCGATCATGACCCCGATATAGGCCTGGTCCCGGCCGAGGATGATCGGGTCAGAGCCCGAGGCCGCGCGGGCGGCGTTGAGACCGGCGATCAGCCCCTGGGCCCCCGCCTCCTCATAGCCCGTGGTGCCGTTGATCTGGCCGGCGAGATACAGGCCGGGCCGCTTCTTGACCTCGAGCGCCGGCGTCAGCTCGCGCGGATCGACATAATCGTATTCGATGGCGTAGCCGAAGCGGAACACCTCGACCGCCTCCAGCCCCGGGATGGTGCGCAGGAAGGCGGCCTGGGTGGCGTCGGACACCGAGGTCGAGATGCCGTTGGGATAGACCGTGGGGTCGTCGAGACCCTCGGGCTCGAGAAAGATCTGGTGCGAGGTCTTGTCGGCGAACCGGACCACCTTGTCCTCGATCGAGGGGCAGTAGCGGGGGCCGCGGCCGGACAGGTGGCCGCCATAGACGGCGCTGTCGCCGAGGTTGTCGGCGATGATCCGGTGGGTGGCCCCGGTCGTATGGGTCACGCCGCAGGCGATCTGGGGCACGTCGATGCGGTCGGTCAGGAAGCTGAACGGCACGGGCTCGGCGTCGGCCTGCTGCATCTCCAGGCGGTCCCAGGCGATGGTGCGGCCGTCGAGGCGGGCCGGCGTGCCGGTCTTGAGTCGGCCCATCTGCAGGCCCGCGCCGTACAGGTCGGCGGCGAGGCCGGTCGAGGGCGCCTCGCCGTGGCGGCCGGCCGGGATGCGCTGGTCGCCCTTGTGGATGACGCCGTTCAGGAAGGTGCCCGTGGTCAGGACCACCGCCCCGGCGCGGACTTCGGTCCCCTCGCCCGTGACCACGCCGACGACGCGACCGCCGTCGAGGATCAGGCTTTCGGCCGTGCCCGCCATCAGGGTCAGGTTCGGCGTTTGCGCCAGTTCGGCCTGCATGGCCTCGCGGTAGAGGCGGCGGTCGATCTGGCTGCGCGGTCCCTGGACCGCCGCGCCCTTGGAACGGTTGAGCAGGCGGAACTGGATGCCGGAGACATCACCCAGCCGGCCCATGACGCCGTCCATGGCGTCGATCTCGCGCACCAGATGGCCCTTGCCCAGGCCGCCGATGGCCGGGTTGCACGACATCTCGCCGATGGTCTCGAGCTTCTGGGTCAGCAGCACGGTCTTCGCCCCGGCGCGCGCCGAGGCGCCCGCGGCCTCGCAGCCGGCGTGCCCGCCGCCGATGACGATGACGTCGAAGGAGTTCATGGCCGGGGAGATAGGACAAAAGCGCCCGAAACGCCACCGGCGCCAAGCGCGGGTTTCACGTGAAACAGCTCATTTGCCGATGCAGAAGGTCGAGAACACCTCGCCGAGAATGTCTTCGACCCCGATGGCCCCGGTCACCCGGCCCAGGGTCTCCGCCGCCCGGCGAAGATCGTCGCCGGCCATTTCCGGCCTGAGGTCGAGCGCCGTCCGCGCCGCCTCGACGTCGACCAGAGCCTCGGCCAGCCGGCGGCGGTGGCGTTCGCGGGTGACCGCCGGAAAGTCGGCGCCCGACAGATCGCGGGCCAGGCGGGCGGCGATCCAGTCGTGCAGATCCTCCAGCCCCTGCCCCGTCGCAGTGCTGACCTTGAGGCTCTCCAGACCGTCGACGGGTTCGGCCTCGCCGAGGTCGGCCTTGTTGAGGATCACCAGATCGCCCGGCCGCGCATGGTCGGCCGCGGCGCCCGGCGGGTCGCCCGGGCCGCGGACCCAGAGCCGCAACTCCGCCGCCTCGGCCCGCGCGCGGGCGCGACGAACCCCCTCGGCCTCGACGACGTCTTCGGACAGCCGCAGGCCGGCGGTGTCCGACAGGGTCACGGCGTAGCCGCCGATGATCACGTCGGCGTCCAGCACGTCGCGGGTGGTGCCGGCGATCGGGGTGACGATGGCGGCCTCGCGCGCGATCAGGGCGTTGAACAGCGACGACTTGCCGGCGTTGGTCTCGCCGATCAGGACGATGCGATAGCCCTCGCGAACCCGCTCGCCCCGGCGGGCGTCGGCCAGGGCCGCGCGCAGATCGGCGATCAGGGCGTCGAGGACCGGCCCGGCGGTCCGGGCGAGGTTGTCGGGGATCTCTTCGTCGGGAAAATCGATCTCGGCCTCGACCAGGGCCATGGCCTTGAGCAGGTCGCGGCGGAAGCCGGCGTAGGTGCGCGACAGGGCGCCGTCGAGCTGGCCCAGGGCCTGGGTGGCCTGGGCCGTGGTCTCGGCGTCGATCAGGTCGGCCACCGCCTCGGCCTGGGCCAGGTCCATGCGGCCGTTCTCGAAGGCGCGGCGGGTGAACTCGCCGGGCTCGGCGGGGCGCAGGCCGAGGGCGATCAGGGCGTGGCTGACGGCCTCGACCACCGCGCGGCCGCCGTGAAGATGGAGCTCGGCGCAGTCCTCGCCCGTGTAGCTGTGGGGCGCCGGGAAGCGCAGGACCAGGGCCTGGTCGATCGGCTGGCCGGCGTGGGTCAGGGTGCGGAGGGAGGCGAGACGGGGCTTGAGCCCGCCCGCCCCGAGGGCGGCCAGGGCGGCGTCGGTCGCCGGGCCGGAGAGGCGGAGAATGGCGATGGCGCCGCGGCCCGGCGGGGTGGCGAGGGCGAAGATGGTGTCCGGGGTCATGAGTCTCCTCCCCCTTCATGGGGGAGGGGGACCGCGCAGCGGTGGAGGGGGTCAGAC
>NZ_JBAZOS010000038.1:0-26721 GCF_041648615.1 Brevundimonas sp. | reverse complement strand
GGGGGTGGAGATAGCCTGTCGGAGGGGAGGGGTGAAGGGCGGGCGGGGGGACTCCCATTCTCCCTCCCCCTCCGGGGGAGGGATGTCGGCGCGCCAGCGACGACAGGGTGGGAGGGGCTTGGCGGGCGGGCGTCGGTGTTTGGGTCGCCGAGCCGCCCCCACCCGGTCGCTTCGCGACCACCCTCCCCCTCCGGGGGAGGGAGAGGCAGACGCGTTTCCCAGCCTTCGCGGGGTGCACGGAGGGGTTGGGGGGTGCGGTCCCCCTCCCCACGTTGTGGGGAGGAGACGCGGCGGTCAGAGCACCTTCTTCAGCACCGGCCTGAGATTGACCGCGCCGGCGCGGAAATCCTTCCACGGGTCGGGCTTCTTGAGCAGGGCGGCGGCGGCGTGGAGGGTGAAGGCGCGGGGGTCGAGGCCGGTCTTCACCTGGCCCCAGGACAGGGGGAAGGCGATGCCGGCGCCGGGGCGGGCGCGGGGGGACCAGGGGGCGACGGCGGTGGCCATGCGACCGTTGCGCAGATAGTCGAGGAAGATCTTTCCACCCCGCGCCCTCTTGGCGAGGGTGGTGGTGAAGTGGTCGGGGTCAGCGGCGCGGACGCGCTCGGACACCGCCCTGGCGAAGGCCTTGCACTCATCCCATTCGATGCGGCTTTTCGCGTCGGCGAGGATGGGCGCGACGACATGCAGGCCCTTGCCGCCGGTCGTCTTGACGAAGGGATGCAGGCCCAGGGCCTCCAGCTCCTTTTTCATCGTCTTCGCCGCGGTGATGACGTCGGCGAAATTCAGCCCCTCGTCGGGGTCGAGGTCGAAGGTGATCTGGTCGGGCGTCTCGGGATCGTTGGGCTTGCAGCCCCAGGGATGCAGCTCCAGCCCGCCCGACTGGCCGATGGCGACGAGGCCGCCGACGTCGACGACGCCGACATAGGGTTTGCGCTCCTTCACATCGATCAGCTTCAGCCGCGGATTGGAGCCGGGCATGGCGTGGCGCTGGAAGAACGTCTCGCCCGTGATCCCCTCGGGTGCGCGGATGATGGAGACGGGGCGGTCGGCGACGTGGGGCAGGATGCGTTCGGCGGCCATCTCGTAGTACTGGACGAGGTCGGCCTTGGTCAGGGCCGGCTTGCCGTCGGCCGCCGGCCACAGGACGCGGTCGGGGTTGGAGATGGTGACGCCGGCGACGACCAGCTTCGACTTGCCGCGCGTCCCGCCGGGGATGGCCAGCTGGGGCGGGGCGGAGACCTTGCCGGTCTCCCTTCGACGGTCTGGACGGGGCCTGCGGGTCCTCGGTCACCTCGAGGGCGGTCTTGTCCTCACGCAGGCCCTTGTAGGCCGCCTGACGCAGGGAGCCCGTGTCGGTGTAGCCGCCGTGTTCGATCTCGGCGACGAGGGTGGGCGTGACCCAGTGGATGGTCTGGCCCGCCGAGGACGAGCGGCGCGGGGCGCCCTTGCCGACGAAGGGGCTGTGTTCGGTCTTCGCCGCCTTCAGCGCCGGGAGCAGGGTCTTGAGCAGGGGCTGGGCGTAGCCCGTGCCGACGCGGCCGAGGTGGCGCAGGCCCTTGCCCTGTTTCCCGTCGACGTCCTGGACGCCGACGATGAGGGAGCGGAAGCGGTCGCCCTCGGACGTCCAGCCGCCGATGACGACCTCGTCCCGGCCGCGGCATTTGGACTTGAGCCAGGTGGTCGACCGGCCGCCATGATAGGGGGCGTCCAGCGACTTGGAGATGACGCCCTCGAGGTCCATGCGGCAGGCGCTGTCCAGCACGGCCTGGCCGGTGGTGGCGAAATGGTCGACGTAGCGGATGCGCTTGCGGGCCGTGGGCGGGATGCGGTCGATCCAGGCCCGCAGTCGCGCCTTGCGGTGCGACAGGGGCAGGCCGCGCAGATCCTCGTCGCCGTCGAACAGCAGGTCGAAGGCGAAATAGATCAGGTCGCCGGTGTCGCCGTTCGAGATCGCCGCCTGAAGGGCCGAGAAGTCGGGCATATGGTCTTCGGCCAGGGCGCACAGCTCGCCGTCGACGACGCCGTCGGGCCAATGGGCCGCGTCCTCGGCGTGGACCGGGAATTTGGCCGACCAGTCGAGGCCCTTGCGGGTGCGCAGGACGGCCTTGCCGCCGCCGACGCCGATCTGGATGCGGTAGCCGTCGAACTTGATCTCATGGGCCCAGCCGGCGCCGCGCGGGGGGTAGTCGGCGATCTTGCACAGCTGGATGGGGACGAAGGCGGGAGGTTTTGTGGAGGCGCCGGCGGCGGCTTTCGTCGGCCTGGCTTTGGCCGGGGCCTTGCGGGTCGCCGGCTTCGAGGGTTTCGAGCCCGGCGATCCCCCGGCGATCTCGGCCATGGTGCGGCCCGAGGCGATGGAGGCGTCGATCTCCATATTGGCGTCGCCCTCGCCTTCGACCGTGTATTCGTCGCGCTCCTTGATGAGCAGCCAGTTGCTGCGTTTCGAGGGTTTGCCACGGTCGGAGCGGAGGCGGATCAGGGCCCATTTTCCCTTCAGCCGTTCGCCGTGCAGGACCATCTTGATCTGGCCCTTCCTGAAGGCCGCATCGAGGTCGGGCTCCTGCGGCTCCCAGGTTCCGCGGTCCCACATCTGCACCGTGCCGGCGCCGTAGTTGCCGGCGGGGATGGTGCCCTCGAAGGTTCCGTAATCGAGCGGGTGGTCCTCGACCTCGACGGCGAGGCGTTTGACGAGGGTGTCGCGGGACGGGGCCTTGGTCACGGCCCAGGACTTGAGCACGCCGTCGACCTCGATGCGGAAGTCGTAGTGGAGGCGCGTCGCGGCGTGGCGCTGGATCAGATAGGTCAGGGCGGTCGCCTTCGACTTGCCCTTGCGGCCGGACGGCTCGGGGGTGTCGGCGAAATTGCGCTTCGCCTGATAGGTCTTGAGTTCGCCGCTGGCTGCCATGGGGGGTGAACGCCGGTCGGCGGGGAGCGTTGCCGGGGAGGGATCAGGGATGAGGGGTTAGGGATCAGGGATCAGGGATTAGGGATTAGGGATGGATGGCTGACACGCCTCTTCTTCTAATCCCTAATCCCTAATCCCTACTCCCTAATCCCTACTCTTGCCCCTACGGGTGCAGCGTCTCCCCATGCTGCGTGTAGTCCAGACCCTCGATCTCGGACTCCCTGTCGACGCGCAGGCCGGTGGTGAATTTGCAGATCATCAGGATCAGGAAGGTGCCGATGCCGCTCCAGGCGATGACGGCGACCAGGCCGATCGCCTGGTTGAGCAGATTGGCGTTGGCGGCGGCGGGGTTGATGGCGGCGGTGGCGAGGACGCCGGTCAGCAGGGCGCCGACGATGCCGCCGACCCCGTGCACGCCGAAGGCGTCGAGGCTGTCGTCATATTTGAAGGCGCGCTTGAGCCAGACGGCGCCCGCGTAGCAGGCGGGGCCGGCCAGAGCGCCGATGATGAAGGCGCCCTTGGGGTCGACGAGGCCGGCGGCGGGGGTGATCCCGACAAGGCCGGCGACGATGCCCGACAGCAGGCCCAGCAGGGTGGGGCGTTTGTGGTCGATCCATTCGACGGCGGTCCAGCCGATGGCGGCGGCGGCGGCGGCGAGCATGGTGTTGAGGGCGGCGACCGCGGCGATGCCGTCGGCGGCCCAGGCCGAGCCGGCGTTGAAGCCCAGCCAGCCGACGAACAGCAGGCCCGTGCCGATGGCCGTGAAGGCCAGGTTGTGCGGGGCCATATTGTCTCGCCCGTGGCCGTGGCGGGGGCCCAGGACGAGGGCGCAGACGAGGCCGGCCACGCCGGCGTTGACGTGGACCACCGCCCCGCCGGCGAAGTCGAGCACGCCCAGCGAGCCCATCCAGCCGCCGCCCCAGACCTGGTGGCAGATCGGGACATAGACCAGCAGGTGCCAGAGGAAGAAGAACAGGATCGAGGCCGAGAATTTGATCCGCTCGGCGAAGGCCCCGGCGATCAGGGCCGGGGTGATGATGGCGAAGGTCAGCTGGTAGGCGATCCACAGGAACTCGGGCAGGCCGGGCGCGAGGCTGTGGGCGGTGGCCGGGGTGACGCCGTCGAGGAAGGCGGCCTGCAGGCCGCCGATGACGCCGTTGGTCGCCGGGCCGCTGGAGCCGAACGACAGGCTGTAGCCGACGACGAACCAGAGCACGGTGACGATGGCCAGGGCGGCGGTGGAATGGGCGATGGTGGCGATGACGTTCTTGCGCCGCACCATGCCGCCGTAGAACAGGGCCAGCCCCGGCAGCGTCATCAGCAGCACCAGGGCGGTCGAGGTCAGGATCCAGGCCGAGGCGGCCTCGTTGAGGACCAGCGGCGCCTGGTGGGCGAGCAGGGCGGGCTCGGGCGCGGCGGCGAAGGCCGGGGTGGCGCAGAGTGCGGCGGCGAGGAAGGCGATGAGGGGGCGGGCGGTCATGCGCGGGTCCGGTCCGGAAGGTCAGAAGGCTCGGCCCGAACCGCGTTCGACGCCGCGGATACGGATAGGAGGCTATTGCAGCGCACAAGGCAATTCATTTCGTGTGCGGCGCAATAATCGCCGGCAGCGCTGCGCCGGTGGCTGGCCGGTGTGGGTTGTACGGCACGAACTGACCGGCGCGTGTCGCGGTCGCGGCATTCATTACACAGTTGCAATGATTCATATATTGCGCGCGAGGGCTGTCCGGGTGTCACTTCCCCGAGCTCACCGTCACTGTCCAGGTTCCAGGGGGAATTCCATGCGCACCGCCCGCCGTCTCGCCTTGCTCGGAGGGGTCGCCTCGACCCTGCTGATCGCCGCCGCCGCCCATGCCGAAAGCGCCGCCCCGCCGCCCGCCCTGCCGGCCGCCGCCGTGGCGGTCACCCAGGAGCGTCTGGCGCCCCTGCCCGACGTGGACATTCCCTTCACCAAATTCGTCCTGAACAACGGCCTGACCGTGATCGTCCACGAGGACCACAAGGTCCCGATCGTGGCCGTGAACATCTGGTACCACGTCGGCTCCAAGAACGAGCCGCAGGGCCGGTCGGGCTTCGCCCACCTGTTCGAACACCTGATGTTCAACGGGTCGGAGAACTACAACACCGACTTCTTCAAGGGCACGGAGCTGCTGGGCGCCACGGACCAGAACGGCACCACCAACACCGACCGCACCAACTATTTCCAGAACGTCCCGACCTCGGCCCTGGACTCGATCCTGTGGCTGGAGAGCGACCGGATGGGGCACCTGCTGGGCGCCATCGACCAGGGGCGTCTGGATGAGCAGCGCGGCGTGGTCCAGAACGAGAAGCGCCAGGGCGAGAACCAGCCCTATGGCCGGGTCTGGAACGCGATCACGGCCGCGACCTATCCGGACGACCATCCCTACGGCCACACCGTCATCGGCTCGATGGACGATCTGAACGCCGCCGACCTGCCGACCGTGCAGCAGTGGTTCCGCGACTACTATGGCCCGGCCAACGCCACCATCGTGCTGGCGGGCGACATCACGCCCGAGCAGGCCCGGGAAAAGGTCGAGCGCTATTTCGGCGACATTCCGCCGGGCCCCCCCGTCACCCAGCCGGTGCAGATGGTCGCGCGGATGACCGGCGAGCAGCGCGAGGTGATGTACGACCGGGTCGGGCAGCCGCGCCTCTACAAGGTGTGGAACACGCCGCGGGCCGGTTCGGCGGACTCGGACCACCTCGGCATGCTGGCCCAGGTGTTGAGCTCGGGCCGGAACTCGCGCCTCTACAAGCGGCTGGTGTTTGATGACCAGATCGCCACCCAGGTGGCGGCCTTCAACTCGGAAAGCGAAATCGGCAGCCAGTTTCTGGTGATGGTCACCGCCAAGCCGGGTCAGGACCTGGCCCGGATCGAGGCCATCGTCGACGAGGAGATGGCGCGGCTGTTGCGGGACGGCCCGACCGCGTCCGAACTCGAACGCGCGCGCACCACCGTCGGGGCCGGCTTCGTGCGGGGCCTGGAGCGGATCGGCGGCTTCGGCGGCAAGTCCGACATCCTCGCCGAGAGCGAGGTGTTCCACGGCGATCCGGCGGCCTGGCGCGAGTCCTATCGCCGCATCGTCGCAGCGCAGCCCGGAGATCTGACCCAGGTCGGCCGCGAATGGCTCACGGACGGCAGCTACTCCCTGCAGGTCCTGCCCTTCCCTGACTATGCGGCCCAGGCCACGGGCGTCGACCGCGCCCAGGGCGTGCCGCCGGCCACCGAGGCGGCCCAGGCGGTGTTCCCGACCATCGAACGCGCCCAGCTCAGCAACGGCCTCAAGGTCATGTTCGTGCAGCGCGCCAGCGTGCCCACCGTCAGCATGAACCTGATCCTCGACGCCGGCGCGGTGGTCGATGCGGACGCCAGCGCGGGTCTGGCGCAGCTGACCCCGCAGGTGATGACCAACGGCACGGACGATCTCGACGCCCTCGAGATCAGCGACCGCCTGCAACTGCTCGGCGCCACCCTGGGGGCCGGGTCGGGCACCAACGCGACCAGCGTCAACATGACCGCCCTGTCCTCGCGGCTGGACCCGTCGCTGGACCTGTATGCGGACGTGATCCTGAACCCGGCCTTCCGGCCCGAGGACTTCGAGCGCGCCCGGACCCAGCAGGTCGCCGGCATCCAGCAGGCCAACCGCAACCCCGGCGCCATCGCGCGCCGGGTCCTGAACGCCGAGATGTACGGGCCCGGCAACCCGTACGGGCGGCCGGCGAGCGGAACCGAGGCCACCGTCTCCAGCCTGACCCCGGCCGACGCCGAGGCCTGGCATGAGACCTGGTTCCGGCCCGACAACGCGACCCTGGTCGTCGTCGGCGACACCACCCTGGCCGAGCTGACGCCGAAGCTGGAGCGGGCCTTCGCCGGATGGCGGGCGCCGTCGACGCCCCTGCCGGCCCGACCCGGCCCGGCTGACGCGCCCGATCCCTCGGGCCAGCCGCGCATCCTGATCGTGGACCGCGCCGGACCGCAGTCGACCATCCTGGCCGGCCGTGTCGCTCCGGCCTTCGATCCCGCCACCGAGGCGGCGATCGACACCATGAACACCGCCCTCGGCGGCGCCTTCACCAGCCGGATCAACATGAACCTGCGTGAGGACAAGGGCTGGTCCTACGGCGCCGGCGGCGGCGTGCCCTATGGCCGCGGCGAGCGGATCTATTCGGTCAGCGCCGGGGTGCAGTCCGACAAGACGGCCGAGAGCCTGGCCGAGCTGCGCCGGGAACTGACCGAGGTCGTGGGTTCGCGTCCGCTGACCGAGACCGAGATCCAGGCGGCCCGGGCCAATATGGTCCTGGGTCTGGCCGGCAACTGGGAGACCAACGCCGCCATCGCCGGCGAGCTGCAGAACATGGTCGTCTGGGGCGTGCCCGAAAACTACTACGACACCTATGCCGGTACGGTCGGGTCCATGACGGCGGCCCAGGCCGCCGTGGCGGCGCAGGCCGTGGTCGGCTCGGGGCCCACGACCTGGGTCGTGGTCGGCGACCGGGCGTCGATCGAACCGAAGATCCGGGCGCTCGGCTACGGCGACGTCCAGGTGGTCGATATCTACGGCCGTCCGGTCCAGTAGGGACAGGGCATCGGGTTAGGGGAAGGGCGGGGCCGGCGACGGTCCCGCCCTTTTCGCGTCTCAGACGCCGTAGAAGTCGCGGTACCAGTCGACGAACCGCTGCACGCCGACGTCGATCGGGGTGGCCGGTTCATAGCCCAGGGCGGCGCGGGTCTCGGACACGTCGGCCTCGGTGCGGGTCACGTCGCCGTCCTGGACCGGCATGAGATTGAGCTCGGCCTTGCGGCCCAGCGCCTCTTCCAGCACCTGGATGTAACGCATCAGCGGCTCGCGCCGGCCGGCGCCGAGGTTCAGCAGCCGCCACGGCGCCACGCCCGAGGTGGACGGGTTCGGCGCCTCGGCCTTCCAGTCGGGATCAATGGCGGCGGGGTGGTCAAGGGCGGCGATGACGCCGTCGACGATGTCATCGATGAAGGTGAAGTCGCGCTCCATCTCGCCGTGGCCGTAGACGTCGATAGGGCGGCCCTCGAGGATGGCCTTGGTGAATTTGAACAGGGCCATGTCCGGTCGTCCCCACGGTCCGTAGACGGTGAAGAAGCGCAGGCCCGTCGAGGGGAAGCCGAACAGGTGGGAATAGGAGTGGGCCATCGCCTCATTGGCGATCTTGGTCGCCGCGTAGACGGTCAGCGGATGGGCGACGCCCTGTTTGACCGAGAAGGGCAGGGCGCCGTTGGCCCCGAAGGCGGAACTGGTCGAGGCGAAGACGAGGTGTTCGGCCTTCACCGCCCGCGCGCCCTCGAGCACGGTCAGGAAGCCGACGACGTTGGAGTCGACGTAGCTTTCCGGGTTCTCGAGGCTGTAGCGCACGCCCGCTTGCGCCCCGAGGTGGACGATGCGGCGCGGCGCGTGCTCGGCGAACAGGGCGGCCATGCCGGGGCGGTCGGCGAGGTCGAGCGTGTAGTGGCGATAGCCGGGCTGGGCCAGCAGCCGGTCGAGGCGCGCCTGTTTCAGCGCCGGGTCATAGTAGGCGTTGAGATTGTCGAGACCGATCACTGTCTCGCCGCGCGCCAGCAGGCGGTTGGCGACGTGGAATCCGATGAAGCCGGCCGAGCCGGTGACGAGGACAGGGCCGCGGGTGGTCATGGGGGAAGGGTTAGCGCCGGGAGGGCGGCGCGTCATCTTCCTTCTCCCGGGCGGGCGGGGTGCGGCGGCGGGGAGGTTCATCACAAAGGACACAACGAAGGTCACAAAGGACACGACGGGCCCGGGGCTGTGTCCACGTCAGTGTCTTTCGAAGGGATGAGATTGCGGCTTCGCCGCGATGGATGTGACTCCGAGCTCGGCGTGACGGCGTATCGTCGGCGTGCTGGACGTGGGTTCGGCTCTATCCGCCTCTCAGGTCCCGTTGTGTCCTTTGTGGTTTTCCTTTGTGTCCTTTGTGATGAACCAGCTCTCGCCGAAGCAACGGCGCGGACGGCGGCCGAAGGACGACCGCTCTACCGCGCGTACCGTTGCTCCACCGGGGCGTACCGGTCCCAGACCGCGCGGTCGGCGAGGGAGCGCAGCAGCTTGATGTATTCGGCGTGGGTCCAGGCGAGAGGGGTGGCGGAGTTGGTTCCCTGGCCGGGTTGATAGGCGTGCGGGGTCGCGTCGCCGACGCCGTCCCAGACCTGTTCCGGCAGCAGCAGGCCATCGTTGGCGAAGGATTCCATGCCGGCGACCCAGGTCCGGCGGATGGCGTCGAAGGCGGCGTCGGGCGCGCGATCGGCGGCGGCGCGGGCGATCTCGTAGTGGCCGCGCTCGCCGGTGAAGATGGGCCAGACCCGGCCGCGCTGGCCCGGCGTCATCCCGCCGACGCCGTAGTTTCCGCCGGTGTCGGCGTTCTCGCCATAGCCGTCATTGCCGTAGCGGCGGAAGCCCGGGACGCCGTTCAGGTCGTAGCGGACGCGGAAGCGGGCCTCGCGCGTCTGGTCGTCGTATTCGGGGAGGCTGGCGGTGATCGAGGGGGCGTCGGCGGCCCGCACGCCGTAGCGGACCAGCTCGAGGAAGCCGCCGTCGATGATGCGATCCTCGGGCATGGCGGGCTGGCCGTTGTTCTCGCCCAGCAGGCCGTGATCGTTGGGGTCCTCGTTGCGGCTGAGGCGCATGAAGTAGCGGCCGTCGCCGAAGGCCCCCGCCGTCGTGAACATGCGGGCCTCGATCTTCGAGGCGTAGTCGTCGGCGGCGGCCAGGTAACGGTCCGCCGAGGCCGGGTCGCCCGAGGCGCGGGCGATGTCGGCGGCGACGGTCAGGCCGGTGATGACGGCGGCGGTGGTGGAGGGGGAGTGGCCCTCCTGCTCCTCCCAGCGCTCCTGCTGGGTCCAGGGCGGGGTGATCCGGCGGTCGTTCCACAGCAGGCCGGCCTTGCCGCCGTCGACGAGGAAGTCGGCGGCGGGCTTGATCATGCGGCCGTACATGTCGGTCATCTCGGCGTCGGAGACGAGGCCGGCCTTCCACAGCTTCCAGCCCAGCATGATGGGCATGGCGGTCTGGTCCAGCTGGACCCCGACCCATTCGATCTCGCCGTCGACGTGGGTCTTCTGCAGGAACCAGCCGGTCGCGCCGGTATTGCCCGGGGTGTCGGCGCGGACTTGGACCTGGGGCAGGTAGCGGAAGGCGGCGACCGGCGTTTCGGCGTCGCCAAGCGCCATCAGGGCCATGGCCACCTGATAGAAGTCGCGCGGCCAGACGGCCTTGTAGCCGGTCGAGGATTCGGTGGCGTCGACCGTGTCGCCCCACGGGTTGGACAGGGAGGCGATCAGGGCGCCGGCGTGGGTGCGGTCCTCCTGCACCTTCAGCATCAGGGCCGAGGCGTACGCCAGCTTGCCGCCGTCGGTGGACTGTTCGGCGATGCGGGGGAGGTCGGTGAGGGCGGCGAGGTAGTCCTCCCAGCCGACCCGGTCGCCCTCGCCGTTGAAGCGGGCGAGGACCTCGTCGAGGCCGGTCTGGATCGAGCCTGTCGCGGCGTCAAAGGCATGGTGCGCGTCCGCGCCGAACCCGATCACGAAATCCTCCTCAAGGACTTGCCCTTCGGCCACGGAAGCCATCTGACCGGTGAGCATGATCGAACCGGTCTGACCGTCGGTGGTTTGGTAACGAGATCCGAGCCGGCCGTGCTCACGAAGCTCGGTCAATCCGTCAGAAACGCCGACGAAGCCGACACTTGCGGCACTGAACAGGGTGCCCGGTCTCAGTGTGAGGTGGACTTTGGCCGCCTCGGAGGCATTCAAGCTCTCGGGGGACACCCATCCTTCGTCGCCGACTCCGGTGTTGGCGAGATGCGGCTCGAGGAGAACGTAGGGGGTCAAGTTGCCGCGGATGGCGCGAATGGCCGTGCGCACGATCAACGCTTGGCCGTCCGGGTCCGTGAAGATTCGCTTCTCGATCTCGTAGCGGCCCTGCTTGTCCGTCGTGATCACCCGATACGCGGGGGACAGCGGACGGCCCTGTTCGTCCGTGTGCAGATATTCGGTGCGGCTGGTGGTGTCGGTCCCCTCGACCGACAGGCCGGTATCGGTGACGACCGCGAAGCGCAGCTGCTTGATCTGGGCCTCGTGGATCAGGCCGTACATGGTTTCGGTCAGGACGCCGTCGGCGATGGAGAACCAGACGCGGCTGACGTCGCCGGTGCGGCCGCCGTCGCGATACTGGCCATCGACATAGGCCTCGTAAGACGCGCCGGCGCCGGTCTTGGCGGCGTTGACCCAGGTGGGCGCAGCCCCCGGAGCGCCGGGGGCGGCCCCGGCGAGTGAGGTTTGGGCCAGCGTGGGCGCGGCGGTCGATAGGGCGAGGGCGGCGACGCCGGACAGCAGGACGGAGGGAAGGCGCATGGCGGAACTCACGGACGGGCGGGGGACGGGGTGAAGACGGGGACCCGCAGACTGGCGCCGGCGGCGATCAGGAAGCTGACGGCGCCGAGGACGAGGGCCCAGATCGGCTGGCCGCCGAACAGGCTGTTCAGCACGGCGCCGAGGATGGTGGCGGCGACCAGCTGGGGCACGACGATGAAAATGTTGAAGACGCCCATGTAGACGCCCATTTTCCGGCCCGGCACGGCGTTGGCGAGGATGGCGTAGGGCAGGGAGACGATCGAGGCCCAGGCGAAGCCGACGCCGATCATCGGGATCCACAGCCACTGCGGATCGCGGATCAGGAAGACGCCGAGGAAGCCGGCGGCGCCGAGGGTCAGGTTGATCGCATGCGCGCCCCTCAGACCCGTGCGATGGGCGATGACCGGGATGAGGAAGGCGGCGAGGGCGGCGACGCCGTTGTAGACGCCCATCAGCACCCCGACCCAGTTGGCGCCCTCGCCATAGCCGGCCGAGGTCGGATCGGGCGAGGCGTAGTGCACGGCCGTCACGGCCGGGGTCATGTAGATCCACATCGAGAACAGGGCGAACCAGCTGAAGAACTGGACCACGGCGAGGCCCTGCATGGTCTTCGGCATGGCGAAGATGTCGCCCATGATCTCGGTCAGGGCGTTGGCGCGGCCCGCGGCGGCGAGGGCGCCGACGGCCATCTGCATCAGGCCGAAGGCGAGGACGAAGCCGGCGAGGACGTAGAGCTCCTTCTGCAGGTCGAAGGTCGCGACGACGCCGGTCGCGATCGCGCCGGCAAAGGCCCACAGCAGGCCGCCGACGTACCAGGCGTTGCGGGAGCGGGCGGCGGCGGGCGCGTGGCCGGCGTCGCGGGACGCCTCGAAGGCCTCGATCTGTTCGGGGCTGTATTCGCGGGTGGTGAAGACGGTCCACAGCACGGCGGCCAGCAGGGCGGCGGCGCCGACATAGAAGGAGATGCGCACGGCCATGGGCACCACGCCCTCGGGCGCGGTCGAGGCGACCGAGAACCATTCGGTCAGGATCCACGGCAGGCAGGAGGCGAAGACGGCGCCGGCGCCGATGAAGAAGCTCTGCATCGCATAGCCGGTGGGGCGCTGTTCCTCGGGCAGGTTGTCGCCGACGAAGGCGCGGAACGGCTCCATGGTGATGTTGATCGAGGCGTCCATGATCCACAGCGTCGCCGCCGCCATCCACAGCACGGGCGAATTGGGCATGAAGACGAGGGCCAGGGTGGTGAGGATGGCGCCGACGAGGAAATAGGGCCGGCGGCGGCCCAGCGGCGTCCAGGTGCGGTCGCTGAAATGGCCGATGATGGGCTGGACCAGCAGACCGGTCAGGGGCGCGGCGATCCACAGGATGGCGAGGCTGTCGACCTCGGCGCCGAGGGTCTGGAAGATGCGGCTGGTGTTGGCGTTCTGGAGGCCGAAGCCGATCTGGATGCCGAAGAAGCCGACGCACATGTTCCAGATCGACCAGCCGCTGAGGCGGGGGCGACTCGCAAGCGTCTCCGAAGCCACCGGCGTCATGCTGGAAACCGATCAGGAGCCGTCAGGAAAGGCGTCGAAACCGGGAAGGAATTGGACGACGGATTCCGCGAGGATTTCAGGGAAAGGGAAGACGAAACAGTCGTCATTGTCTCCGCCCCCGGCCCAGGGGGACGAAGCGGATGGCCTGGCCGCCGCCGGGGGCGAGGCGCAGGCTGAGCGCATCGGCGGCGGTGACCTCACGTTGCTCGATGACGATGGCCTCGCGGTTGGTCTTCCAGTGGGCGTCGGGGGCGTCGCGGTAGATCTCGGCGCGATAGCGGCGGCCCGGGTCGAGGAAGGACAGGGAAGCGTCGAGCACGCGCGGATGTTCGTCGGTGATGGCGCCGAGGAACCATTCGTCCGAGTTGCGGTCCTTGCGGACCGTGGTGACGTAATCGCCGATCTCGCCGTTGAGGATGCGGGTCTCGGCCCAGTCGACGGCCACGTCCTTGATGAACTGGAAGGGACCGGGGTTGGCCTCGTAGTTGACCAGCAGGTCGGCGGCCATCTGGATCGGGCTGTAGATGGTCACATACAGGGCCAGCTGCTTGGCCCAGGTGGTGGCGATTCCGTCCGGGGCGCGGGTCTTCATGCCGAAGACGCCGGGGGTGTAGTCCATGGGGCCGGCCAGCAGGCGGGTGAAGACCAGATTGGCCTCGTGCTCGGGCGGATTTCCGGGCTGGCCCCAGGCGCTGAACTCCATGCCGCGCGCGCCCTCGCGGGAGATCATGTTGGGGTAGGTCCGGCGCAGGCCCGTGTCCTTGAAGGGTTCATGGGCGTTGACGGCGACCTGGTATCTGGCCGCGGTCTGGACCACGCGGAGGTGGTGTTGCGCCATGGGCTGGCTCTCGTGCCAGGCCAGGCGCGGCTGGCCGT
Source organism: Brevundimonas sp. (assembly GCF_041648615.1). Lineage (GTDB taxonomy): Bacteria > Pseudomonadota > Alphaproteobacteria > Caulobacterales > Caulobacteraceae > Brevundimonas. The sequence continues at coordinate 13,001 of NZ_JBAZOS010000038.1, read as the reverse complement.
CGGGGCCGCGCACCCGGGCGCCGGCGGCGTCGGCGACATAGCCGGTCTTGACCGAATGCCAGCCGAACCGCTGCATCTGGCCGAAGGCGGCGTCCAGCTGCTGCTCATAGTGGAAGGCGTTGCCGCCGGTTTCGTGGTGGCCGATGATCTCGACGCCCTTCGACCGGGCGTAGGCGGCGACGCGTTCGATGTCGAAATCGGGATAGCTCTGCGTGAAGCTGTAGTTCCAGCCGGTGCCGAACCATTCGCCGTCCCAGCCGAGGTTCCAGCCCTCGATCAGCACGCCGCCGAAGCCATGCTCGGCCGCGAAGTCGATGTGTTTGATGGCGTTTTCGGTGGTGGCGCCGTGTTTGGGCCCCGAGTTCCAGGTCTTGAGGTCGAGGTGCATCTCCCACCAGATGCCGACGTATTTCATCGGCTTGAACCAGCTGACGTCGCCCAGGGCGTTGGTCTCGTTGAGGTTCAGGATCAGGCTGGACTCGACCAGGTCCCCGGCGCGGTCGGCGATCTGAAGGGTGCGCCACGGGGTCGTGAAGGGGGTGGTCAGCTCGACCGCCGCATTGGTCAGGCCGGGGGTCAGGAAGGCCTTGAACCGCCCGCCCTCGACGCGGCGCAGGTTCATGCCGGAATAGTCGACCAGCGCCGCCTCATGGATCGAGACGTGCAGGCCGTCGTCGGTGCGGACGGTCAGGGGCGTCTGGGCCACGCCGACAGCGTCGATGGGGGTGCGGTTGTAGAGATATTCCTCGCGGTTCCACTCGAAGGCGGGGATCCACCAGGCCGTGCCGGACTCGACGACGGCGAACTCGGTCAGCTCGTCGCCGATGTTGACGGTCTTGAGGTTGGGCTGGTCGGGGAATTCGTAGCGGAAGCCGAGACCGTCGTCATAGAGGCGGAAGATCACGTCGATGCGCCGCTCGAGGCCGAATTTCTCGGTCAGGTGGACGCGCAGCTGGGTGTAGCGGTTGCGGATGAAGCGGCGCTCGCCCCACGGCTGCTCCCAGGTGTCGTCGTGCGCGGTGGGGGCGTCGGCGGTGACGGCGAAATTCCGTTCCAGCTTGGCCGCGTCGGTCAGCAGGAAGCCGAGCCGCGAGGGGGCGATGACCGGCCGGCCCAGGCGGCTGACGCTGTATTCCGCGCGGCCTTCCCCGGTGACGGTCACCGAGACGGACAGGACGCCGTCGGGCGAGGTCGCGCCGACCACGGCGGCGGCTTCCTGCGCCCTGGCGACGGCGGGCACGGTCGCGAGCGCGGCGGTGGTCGAGATCAGATGGCGGCGGGTCAGCATAAGGGGGAACTCCACGGAACAGCACTTGCCAAGCGCGGACGTGGCGGCGCAGAACAAGCAAGGTTTGCAGCAAATTTTGCAGACAGGATATCGACCGGAGCCCGCGATTGAGCCGCAACACCCGTCTTGAGGACCTGGCCAAGCTGGCGGGCGTGTCGATCTCCACCGCGTCGCGGGCGCTGAACGACAGCCCGGCCGTGAACGCGCGCACCAAGCAGCTGATCTGGAAGCTGGCGCGCGAGCACGACTATCCGTTCCGCCGCTACATGCCCGCGGGCCCCATCGGCGCCGACGGCGTGATCGCCCTGGTGACGCCGCGACCGCAGGGGCGCGAGGGCCGGCTGAGCGATCCGTTCTTCCTCGAACTGCTGGCCGGGGTCGGCGAGGCGGCGCGCGAGCGCGGCTGCGACGTGATCATGAGCCATTTCTCGCCCACCAGTTATGACGACCTGTCGGCGGCGATGAACACCAGCCGGGCCGACGGGGTGATCTTCCTGGGCCAGAGCACCCTGCACCAGAGTCTGAACCGGCTGGCCGAGACCGAGGGCCGTTTCGTGGTCTGGGGCGCCCAGATGCCGGACCAGGCCTATTGCTCGGTCGGGTCGGACAATCTGGCCGGCGGCCGGCGCGCGACCCTGCATCTGGCGCGGCTGGGACGGAAGCGCATCGTCTTCCTCGGCGATCTCGAGCCGCCCGAGGCCATGCAGCGCCATCGCGGCTATCTGGAAGCCCTGGCCAAATCGGGCATCGAGGTCGATCCCGAGCTGATCATGGAGGCGCATTTCGAGGTCGAGTCGGCCGAGGCCTCGGTCGACAGTCTCATTCGACGCGGCGTGAAATTCGACGGCGTGGTCTGCGCCTCGGACCAGATCGCCCTCGGCGCCGTGCGAGCCCTGCTGCACGCCAATCTGCGGGTGCCCGAGGATGTGTCCGTGATCGGCTTCGACAATGTGCCGTTCAGCCGCTACGCGCGGCCGGCCCTGTCGACCATCGCCCAGGACACGATGAAGGCGGGCCGGCTGCTGGTGTCCAAACTGCTCGACAACCCCGGCGACTCCGTCGGCCGGTCGGAGCGGATCCCCACCGACCTGATCGTACGCGAGAGCTGCGGGGGCTGAGGTCATCCGGCCGCCAGCACCAGACCGGCCATCGGCGGCAGCACGCCTGATTGTGACGGATCGAGATTGACCGCCTCCAGCACCTGATGCCCCTCCGGCAGGGTCCAGGCGACGGGCTCGTGACCGAGGTTGAAGACACAGACCAGACGCTCGCCCTCGTAGACGCGCTCGAAGGCCAGCAGATCGTCGTTGTGGTCCAGCAGGGTCATCTCGCCCCGCATGAGGGCCGGATGGGCCTTGCGGAAGGCGACCAGGCGGCGCGTGGCGTGCAGCATGGAGGATGGGTCGCGCTCCTGCCGGTCCACGGACAGGGCGACGTGGCGCGGATCGACCGGCAGCCAGGGCTCGACCGTCGAGAAGCCGGCCTGCGGCTTGTCGGCGGCCCAGGGAATGGGGGTGCGGGCGCCGTCGCGGCCGAGGGTCAGGGGCCAGTTGGCGATGGCCTCGGGATCGACCAGCCGGTCGTAGGGCACATCAGCCTGGGGCAGGGCCAGCTCCTCGCCCTGATAGATGAAGACATTGCCGCGCAGGGTCATCAGCAGCAGCATCGCCATCCCGGCGAAGGCCCGCAGGTCGCGGCCGCCGGCCCAGCGCGAAATGGCCCGCGGGGCGTCGTGATTGGAGAAGGTCCAGGACGGCCAGCCCTGTCCGTCGCGCCCGTGCCAGGCCTCGGCGCCCACGCGCACCAGCCGGCATTCCAGCGTCGGGGCGTAGAGGTAGAGGAAGCCGTAGGCGCTGTTCAGATGGTCGTCGCCCCGGGTGAAGGCCTGCATCTCGCGCTCGGCGTGATCGCCGCCAACCTCGGCGACAGTGAAGCGGCCGCCGTAGCTGTCGGTCAGGGCGCGGATGCGGGCGAGGAAGTCGACGATGCCCGGCTGGGACTGGTTGTGCACCTTGTCCTGGAAGTCGAACGGCCGGGTGCGCTTGCCGCCGGGCGGCAGGGGCGGGTTATCCGTCAGCTTCGGGTCGTGCATCGAGAAATTGATGGCGTCGAAGCGGAAGCCGTCGACGCCGCGATCCAGCCAGAAGCGGGCGGCGTCCAGCAGGGCGTCCTGGACGTCGGGATTGTGCAGGTTCAGCTGCGGCTGTTCCGGCAGGAAATTGTGCATGTAGTACTGGCCGCGCCGCGCGTCCCAGGTCCAGGCCGGGCCGCCGAACACGGACTGCCAGTTGGACGGCGGCGAGCCGTCGGGCCTGGCGTCGGCCCAGACGAACCAGTCCGCCTTCGGATTGGTGCGCGACTGGCGGCTTTCCTCGAACCAGACGTGCTTGTCGGAGGTGTGGGCGAACACCAGATCGGTGATGATCTTCAGGCCCAGTTCGTGGGCGCGGGCGACCAGGCGGTCGAAGTCGGCCAAGGTCCCGAAGATGGGATCGACGTCGCAATAGTCGGCGACGTCATAGCCGAAATCCTTCATCGGCGAGGTGAAGAAGGGACTCAGCCAGACCCCGTCCACGCCCAGTGAGGCGATGTGGTCGAGATGGGCCGTGACCCCGGCCAGATCGCCGACGCCGTCGCCGTTGGTGTCGGCGAAGCTGCGCGGATAGACCTGATAGATGACGGCGCCGCGCCACCATTCGGCGGCGTCGGACAGGGCGGCGGGGTGTTCGAGAATCTGGGCGGTCACGCTGGTCTTTCGGATACGCAGACAAGATAGCCCAGGGCGGGCACGGAGACAGAGACGGCGCCCGGAGCGGCGCTGCGGACGGGGCAGGCGCCGATCAGGGCGCGCCACTCGGCGGACCCGACCTCGACCGCGACATTGACGTCGCGCGGCTCGGTCGAAGTGTTGAACACCACCAGGGTCTCGCCGTCATCATCGAGCCGCGAAATGGCCAGCACGCCCGGCGTCTGGTCGGCGGTGCGGACGACGACGCGGCCGCGGCGAAGACGGGCGTCGGCGGCGCGGGCCGCGCTCATTGCGGCGATGCGCCGGTACATGTCGGCGTTGGTGTCGAACGGCCCGGACGCCCGGCCGATGCGGCGGTCGTCAGCATAGGCGGGGACGCGGGTCTCGAACATGTCCTGGCGTGAACGACGGTCGCCGCCGTCGCCGGTGAAGCCCTGTTCGTCGCCGTAGTAGATGACCGGCACGCCGCGGCCGAGCAGGACGAGGGCGTGGGCGAGGGCCGAACGGTCCAGCAGTTCGGCGTCGGAGATGTCGGGTTTGGCGGTCAGGATCAGATGGCCGATCCGGCCCATGTCGTGATTGCCGGTGAAGGTGGGCAGGCGCAGCGCCGTCTCCGCACCGCCGGCGTAGATGGCGTCCTCCATCAGCAGATAGCCCATGGCGTCCGGGTTCCCCGCGCCCGTGACCATGTTCTGGACGACGCGCTGCCAGGCGAAGTCCAGCACCGTGGGCAGGCCGTCGACCACGGTGTGCATGGCGGCCGTGCCGCTCTGGAAATCGTAGGTCTCGCCGAAGATGTGGAAGTTGGGGATGCCCTTGGCGCGGGCGCGCTCAAGGATGGCGGGGACGAAGGCCTGCCAGAACTCGGGGTTCACGTGCCGGGCCGTGTCGATGCGGAAGCCGTCGACGCCGTAGTCGTCGATCCAGCCGCCATAGACGTCGATGAAGCCCTGGACCACGCGGGGATGCTCGGTGAACAGGTCGTCGAGGCCGGAGAAGTCGCCGTCCATGCGGGCTTCGCTGTACCAGGCGCTGTTGCCCCGGTTGTGATAGAGGCCGACGTCGTTGAGCCAGGCCGGGACCTTCACGCCCTCCTCGCCCGCGGGGACATACGGCGTGTAGGCATAGTCGGGACGGGTCAGGGTCGAGAAGTCGCCGCCGGGCGCGCCCGTGAATCCGGGGTTGATGGCCTCGCCCGTCAGTCCGCCGCGGCGTTGATAGGGATAGTCGCCCTTCCAGCGGTAGCCGCAGTCGTTCTGCGGGCACTCCCGGTAGCGGATGACGTCGGCGGTGTGGTTGATGACGATGTCCAGATAGACCTTCATCCCGCGCGCATGGGCGGCGTCGACCAGGGCGCGGAAGTCGTCGTTGGTCCCGAAATGCGGATCGATGCGGGTGAAGTCGGTGATCCAGTAGCCGTGATAGGCGGCGCTCTCCTGGCCCGGCGGACCCTGCACCCACTTGTTGACGAAGGGCGGCGCGATCCACAGGGCGGTGGCGCCCATGCCCTGGATATAGTCGAGCCGGGCGGTCAGGCCCTTCAGGTCGCCGCCGTGGTAGAAGCCGGGATCGGTCGGATCATAGCCGGTGGCCAGACGGTCGCCGCGGACGCCGCCGCGGTCGTTGGCGGGATCGCCGTTCTCGAACCGGTCGGGCAGCACGAAATAGATCACCTCGTCTTCGGCCGGCCGCTGACGCAGCGCTTCGAGACCGGCGGGCGAGGGCTGGGCCCCCGTCGAGCGGGTCCCCGTCGATTGGGCCCGGGCCGGCGACACGGCGCCGGCGAGTGCGCCCGCCAGCAGGGCGGCGACACAGACTCGATTCCACCGGTGGGGTCGTCCCGTCATGGTCTGGCGTTCCTCGGTGTCCGCGAACGACGTGGTTCGCCGGATCAGTTTGCAAGATTTTGCAGTGCTGCGACCGTCTGTCAATCCGTTCAGTCCATGCGTCGGAAATGCGGCGGTGCAGGGAAGAACAGCCTTGTGCAGTGCGGTATGGGGCGAGGGCCCGTCACATTTCGGCCACGCTCCGATCCCGGTCTGACGATTCCCGGCTTGCAAGGTTCCCATAAGTTTGCATAACTTTGCGGTGAGAGCCCGGACGCTTCGACAGAAATGCGCCGGCCAGGGAGAGAATGACGATGAGAACCCAAGTCACCCGACGTGCGCGTCTGCTTGCCGGAGCCGCCGTCGGCCTGGCCGGCGTCATGGCCTTCGCCGGCGCCGCCGCGGCCCAGAGTACGCCGCAGGATCCCGACGCGACCGAGATCGACGAGGTCATCGTCACCGGCATCCGCGCCTCGATCCAGAACTCGATCGCGGCCAAGCGGAACAACACCTCGATCGTCGAGGTCGTGACCGCCGAGGACATCGGCAAGCTGCCCGACGTCTCCATCGCCGAATCGCTGGCCCGCCTGCCGGGCCTGGCGACGCAGCGGCTGGATGGCCGGGCGCAGGTCATCAGCATCCGCGGTCTGGCGCCCGACTTCACCACCTCATTGCTGAACGGCCGCGAGCAGGTGTCCGCAGGCGACAACCGCGGCGTCGAGTTCGATCAGTACCCGTCCGAACTGCTGGGTAGCGTTCTGGTCTACAAGACGCCCGACGCGGCCCTGATCGGCCAGGGGCTGGCGGGAACCGCCGATCTGCGCACCATCCGTCCGCTGGCCTACGGCCGTCAGGCTATTGCCGCGAACGCCCGCTACGAGTGGAACGACTACGGCGCGCTGAACTCAGGCACCGCGGACACCGGCCAGCGCTACAGCATCAGCTACATCGACCAGTTCATGGACGGCAAGCTGGGCGTGGTTCTGGGCTACGCCCATCTATCGACGCCCTATCAGGCCGAGCGTTTCAACGCCTGGGGCTATCCAAACGACAATGCGGTGGCGCGACCCAACCTGGTGATTGGCGGGGCCAAGCCCTATGTGCAGTCCAGCGAGCTTGTGCGGGACGGCTATCTGGCGACCATCGAGTACGCCCCCAACGACCGCTACCGCACGACCTTTGATGCCTTCTATTCCGAGTTCGACAATACGCAGATCCTGCGCGGCATCGAATTCCCCCTTGCTTGGGGCGGCTCGTCTGGCGCCTGCCCGGGACCGGCGGCGACTTGCCGTCCCGGACCCCAGTTGCAGCCGGGATTCACGGTTGCGGACGGTCTCGTTACTGCCGGCACCTTCGCCAACGTGAAAGGGGTGGTCCGCAATGACGGAAATCGCCGCACGGCCGAACTGACCTCGCTGGGCTGGAGCAATGAGTTCCAGCTCACCGACCTCTGGTCCGCCAGCCTGGACCTCAGCTATTCGAAGGCCGACCGCACCGATGTCGTGCTGGAGACCTATGCCGGCACGGGCCGGGACGTGCAGGGCGCCCTGGACACCCTCCGGTTCGCCTCCACGCCGCAAGGCACGACCTTCTCTTCTGTGCTCAACTACGCCGACCCCAACCTGATCCTGTTGACAAGCCCCCAGGGGTGGGGCGGAGGCGATGTCCCGGGAGGCCAGGACGGCTTCATCAACAGCCCTTCGATCGTCGATGAACTCCAGTCGATTCGCGGCTCTGTCGTCCGCGAGATCGAGAACAGTCCGGTCAGCCGGGTCGAGCTGGGCGTGAACGTCACGTCCCGCGACAAGGAGCTGGACCTCGAGCGCTACTATCTGTCCCTGGCGGCCAATGTCGCGGACCCGCTGCATCGGACCAGCGTGCGGGTGCCCAGCCAGTTCCTGCTCCAGCCGACCCAGCTGAGCTACCTCGGGCTCGGTGGCATGATCAGCTATGACCCGTTCGCCCTCGTGGACAGCGGCATCTACAACCTGATCGCGGCTCGCGATGACAATCTGCTGGCCTTCGGCTGGGAGGTCTCGGAAGAGGTCCGGACCGCCTACATCAAGGCCGATCTGGACACGACGCTTCTGGGCATGCCCCTGACCGGCAATCTGGGGTTCCAGGTCGTGCAGACGGACCAGAGTTCCAACGGCACCCAGGCGGCGGGTAATCCGGCCGTCGCCCGCCCGGTCTCGGGCGGCGACGACTATGTTGAGGTTCTGCCCAGCGTCAACCTGGTGTTCGAGGCGCGTGAAGACCTGTTCGTTCGTATCGGTCTGGCGCGGCAACTGGCGCGTCCGCGGATGGACCAGATGCGGGCTTCCATCAACATCGACTACGACCCCTCCAAGGCGGCCAATACGTCGGTGTCCAACTCGCCCTGGGGTGGCAGCGGCGGCAATCCGGCCCTGCGACCGTGGATCGCCAATGCGGTCGATATCTCGGTCGAAAGATATTTCGGCACCAGCGCCTACATCTCTGTGGCCGCTTTCTACAAGGACCTTGAGAGCTACATCTACGATCAGCAGGAAGTTCGTGACTTCGCCGGCTATCCGGTGCCCAGCGGTCCCGCGCCGGCGATCACCCAAGGCATCATCAGCACGCCGCAGAACGGTGAGGGCGGGGTGATTCAGGGGGTCGAACTAGCGATCTCGACGCCGTTCGACGTGTTCTCACCGTGGCTCGAAGGGTTCGGGGCGACGTTCAGCCTCTCGTATACCGACAGCGAGATCGTCCCTAATCCGGGCAATCCGTCCCAGCCGCTGCCGGGGCTGTCACGGACGGTCGGCAACCTGACCGTCTATTACGAAAGGGACGGGCTGCAGGCGCGGATCAGCAACCGCTATCGCTCGGAATTTCTCGGCGAGTTGTCGGGGGTGGGCACCGACCGTATCCAGCGGATGGTCGATGCGGAATCGGTCGTCGATGCCCAGATCGGCTATGAATTCCAGTCGGGTCCGCTGGAAGGCCTGTCGGCCCTGTTCCAGGTCAACAACCTGACGGACGAGCCATTCAAGACGTTCGAGAACGACGACACCCGCCGGGTGCTGGACTACCAGTCCTACGGCCGGACCTATCTGTTCGGAATCAACTACCGCTACTGACCGTCCCGACCGGTCGGGCAGGGGCCGCCGCGGGGAACCGGGGCGGCCCCTTCCAATTCGGCGTCCGGCCACTTTTGGTTACGAGGGCCGTCAAACCGCTGGACGCGACCGCCCACGGATGAAACCAAAGACGCCATGGCCGGCGCGAGACGACGCCGGCGACCGGGGAGAGACATGACCGACATCCAGAGCGCGCCGCGCAAGGGCGCCAGCCTCGCCTTCGCCTATGTGACCACCCTGTTCTTCGCCTGGGGCTTCGTGACCTCGCTGATCGGACCGCTGATCGCGGCGGTGCGGCGCGTGTTCGAGCTGAGCTACACCGAGGCGACGCTGACGACCTTCGCCTGGTTCATCGCCTATGGCATCGCCTCGATCCCGGCGGCCGCGATCCTCGGCCGGTTGGGCTACAGCAAGGCCATCATCGTGGCCCTCGTGACCATGGTGGCGGGGTGTCTGATCGTGCCGATCGCGACGATCGTGGACTGGTATCCCGGCGTGCTGATCGCCCTGTTCGTGATCGCCTCGGGCGTGACCCTGCTGCAGGTCGGCGCCAATCCCCTGGTGGCGGCCCTGGGCGCGCAGAAGAGCTCGCACGCGCGCCTCAACTTCTCGCAGTTCTTCAACTCGCTGGGCACCACCCTGGGGCCGCTGATCGCCGCGCCGATCCTGCTGACCGGGGGCGTCTTCGCCGCCGACGCCATCATCACCGATCCGGCGACGCGGGCGGAATCGCTGCGCAGCATCGACCTGGCCTTCCTGGCCGTGGCGGTCTTCTTCGCCGTCCTGGCGGGCTTCATCTTCAGCGCGCGCAAGACCATCAACGCCGCCGCCCCGATCCCGACCGCCGATGACCGGATGTCGCCGCTGGTGGCGCTGAAGTCGCCGTGGGCCGTGTTCGGCGCCCTGGCCATCTTCTTCTACGTCGGCTCGGAAGTGACGATCGGCGACCTGATGACCAACTTCCTGCACAGCCCGGAGATCCTCAACATCCCGCTGGCGGCCGCCGGCAGCATGGTGGCCTACTACTGGGGCGGGGCCATGGTCGGGCGTCTGGTCGGCGGTCTGCTGATGCTGACGAAGATTCCGGCCGTCACCATCCTGATCGTCAACACCACCGTGGCGGCGGCCCTGTGCCTGGTGGTCACCCAGACCAGCGGGACCACGGCGGCCTACGCCGCCATCGCCATCGGCTTCTTCAACTCGATCATGTTCCCGACCATCTTCACCCTGACCCTGGAACGGTCGACGGCGCCGATCCCGGCCACCTCGGGCCTGCTGGTGTTCGGCATCATCGGCGGCGCCGTCCTGCCCCCGATCGCGGGCCAGATCGCCGATCGCGCGGCGACGCTGAACCCGGTCTTCTATGTGCCGCTGGTCGGCTATCTGCTGCTGGTCGGTTTCGCCATCGCCGCCTCGCGCGCCAGGACCCGCAACACCGACGCCGCGGCGGCGCCCGGCGGCCACTGATCCGCCGACATACGACAGGGCCGCCGACGGCATCGTCGGCGGCCCTTGCGCGTTCGGGTTCCGGTCGCCCAGGATAGGGGCGGGGCTGCGGAGAAGTGCATGATCGGAATGATGAGACGCGCCGGACTGCTGGGGCTGTTGCTGGCCCTGGTCGCCGCCCCGGCCTGGGCGGAGGTGATCCTGACCTTCTACGCCCACCCCGGCGCGCGCATCCGGGGCGGCGATCTGCTGTTCCCCCATGCCTACGTCCACGCTTCGGGATCGCTGGACGATACGGGCGACGCGGTCGACTGGGCGGCGGGGTTCACGGCCAGATATCCGGGGCCCCACCTGCTGCTGGCCACCGGTCCCGGCGTGGTCGCCACGCCGGAGGCCCGCTATGTCGGAGAGGGAAAACCCTATCTCAGGATGACGGTCAGCGACGCCGTCTATCGCGCGGTTCGCGCCCGGTCCGACTGGTGGAACGGGCGGGAGGGATCGCTGTACGACCTGCGGCGCCGCAACTGCATCAGCTTCGTCGCCGACCTGGCGCGGGTGGCCGGGCTGCAGACCGCGAAGGAGCCCTCCATGAAGCCGGGGACCTTCCTGGAGGCGACGGCCGCCCTGAACCCCGCCGCGGCCTGGCGCGAGACGCCGGTTGTCGCGGCGAGCGCCGGTCCCGCGCCGATCCCCGATCCCGCGCCCTAGGCGTCGCCCGACCACATGGCGTGGGCCCTGAGGTAGGCCTCGTGTTCGGGCAGGCCGTCGATCGTCCGCGCCAGCGTGTCGGAGATGTTGCGCAGGCCGGCCGAGGCCCTGTCGGCGTCCTGATAGGCGTAGAGCGGATTGGACGTGCGGGGGATGATCCCCTGGCCGTACATGACGGCCAGCCACGAGCCCTGGCTGAAATACTCGTCGGCCCCGACCTGATACAGCAGGGCGCGGTCGCGGAAGGCCTCGACCCGTTCGGCCAGGCTGTCGGGGATCGGCATGGCCGCGACCTGGCGCCAGAACGGCGAATCGTCCCGCCGGCTCGCGTGGTAGTGCAGGATGACGAAGTCTCGGATCAGTTCGACCTCGCGGCCCAGACGGCGATTGTAACCCTCGATGTTCACGGGGCTGAAATCCTTGTCCGGGAAATGCTGCAGCAGGCGATAGATGCCGGACTGGACCAGATGGATGCTGGTCGATTCCAGGGGCTCGATGAAGCCGCTGGACAGGCCCAGACTGACGACATTCCTGTCCCAGTATTTCCTGCGCCGCCCCGTCACGAAGCGCAGCGGCCGCGGTTCGGCCAGCGGCTCGCCGTCGAGGTTGGCCAGCAGGGTTTCGCGGGCGTCGTCGTCGGACAGATGGTCCGAGCAGTAGACGTAGCCGTTGCCGGTGCGGTGCTGCAGGGCGATGCGCCACTGCCATCCCGCCTCGCGCGCCGTCGACAGGGTGTAGGGCGTCAGCGGCTTCACCCTGGCGCAGGGCACGGCCATGGCGCGGTCGACCGGCAGCCAGTGCGACCAGTCCTCATAGCCGGCCTTCAGCGCGCCCTCGATCAGCAGGGCGCGGAAGCCCGTGCAGTCGATGAACAGATCGGCCTTGAGGATGCGGCCGTCCTCCAGCGTCACGCCGTCGACGAAGCCGTCCTCGCCGCGCTGGACGACGTCGACGATCCGGCCCTCGATCCGCTCGACGCCGCGCCCTTCGCAGACCCGGCGCAGGTATCTGGCGTAGAGGCCGGCGTCGAAATGATAGGCGCTGAACAGGCCGTTCCCGGGCGCGCGCGGATCGGGATCGCGGTCTCCCACCTTGCCCGCGTCGGCGGCGCGCCAGCAGATGGAGTAGTCGCCCAGGTCGCCGGCGAGACCGCGCGCCTTCAGGGAAAAATACGTCTGCTGGAAATCGGCCAGGGTCGGACCGCGGCCGAAGGTGCCGAACGGGTGGACATAGCGGTTGCCGACATGACCCCAGTCCTTGAAGACGATGGCGACCTTCAGCGTGGCCCGGGTCTCGCGCATGAACTCGGCCTCGTCGAGACCGATCATGGCGTTGAAGTCGCGGATGGGCGGCACGGTGGCCTCGCCCACGCCGACAATGCCGATCTCGTCGGACTCGACCAGCGAGACCCTGGCGTGCGGGCCCAGGGTCCGTTGCAGGGCCGCCGCCGCCATCCAGCCGGCCGTGCCGCCGCCGACGATCAGGATGGACCGGATGGGTTCGGACATGATGGGTTCCCCGCTTGCTCCAGATTTGCCCCAGTCACGCCCGCGTTCCAAGAGCGGCCGGCGGGTTCGCAGTTTGTTTACCCGGGGCGCCGCCATTCTTGCCATTGCCTAACCGGCGACCCGGGTTCTAGGGTCGGGCCCGGGGCATGGGTCGGGTAATCATATGCGCAGTCGATTTGCAGTGGGACTGCTGTCCCGGGCCCTCCTTGTCGCCGCAGTTCTGACGCCGCTCGCCGCCTGTGGTGGCGGCGGTGGCGGCGGCGGCGGCGGCGGCGGAATCGTCACGCCTCCGCCCCCACCCCCGCCCCCCCCGCCCCCCCCCCCGCCCCCGCCGCCCCCGCCCCCCCCCCCGCCGCCCCCCCGGCCGCCCGC
>NZ_JBAZOS010000037.1:0-28646 GCF_041648615.1 Brevundimonas sp. | reverse complement strand
GACGTTGTGGCGCAGCTCGTACAGCAGCGTCTCGAACAGGTTGAAGGCCTCGGTCTTGTACTCGTTCAGCGGATCGCGCTGGCCATAGCCGCGCAGGCCGATGACGCCGCGCAGGTGGTCCAGATGGACCAGATGCTCGCGCCACTGCATGTCGATCATCTGCAGCAGGAACTGCTTCTCCAGACCGCGCGTCTGGTCGGCGCCGATCTGCTCCATCCGTTCGGCGGCCCGGGCGTCGGCGGCGGCCACGACCCGTTCCTCGATCTCCTCGTTCGACACGCCTTCCTCGGCGGCCCAGTCGTGCAGCGGCAGCTCCAGACCCAGGGTCGAGCGGATCTTCTCGTCCAGCCCGTCGATGTCCCACTGCTCGGCATAGGCCTTGGGCGGCATATGTTTTTCGATCAGGTCCGAGATCACGTCATGGCGGAACTCGCCGACCAGTTCGGACAGATCGGTCGAGTCCATGAACTCCTGGCGCTGCTCGAACACGGCCTTGCGCTGGTCGTTCACGACGTCGTCGTACTTCAGCAGATTCTTGCGGATATCGTAGTTGCGGGTCTCGACGCGCTTCTGGGCGGTCTCGACGGCGCGGTTCAGCCACGGATGCGAGATGGCCTCGCCCTCGGCGACGCCGAAGCTGCGCATGATGGCGTCCAGACGGTCGCCGGCGAAGATGCGCAGCAGGTCGTCCTCGCAGGACAGGAAGAATTTCGACGTGCCGGGGTCGCCCTGACGGCCGGTCCGGCCGCGCAGCTGGTTGTCGATGCGGCGGCTTTCGTGACGCTCGGTGCCGAGCACGAACAGGCCGCCGGCGGCCAGCGACTTCTGCTTCTGCACGGCGATGTCGGCCTTCAGACGGGCCTCTTCCGCGGCCTCCATCTCCGGCGTGATCTCGACCGCCATGTTGCGGTTTTCCTGGCGCCACTTCTGCAGCCGCATTTCCAGGTTGCCGCCCAGCTGGATGTCGGTGCCGCGGCCGGCCATGTTGGTGGCGATGGTGACCACGCCCGGCAGGCCGGCGTCGGCGACGATATAGGCTTCCTGCTCGTGCTGGCGGGCGTTCAGCACGCTGTGCGGAATGCCCTTGCCGCGCTTGACCTCGATGTCGAAGTCCTCGTCCTTCAGGGCGGCGTAGGCCTTCTTGGCCTCACGGCGGACCTTCTCGTCCTCGCTGACGACCATCTCCATCAGCCGGGCGTGCTGCGGTTTGAGGGTCTTGAGCGTGACCTCGTACTCATGGGTCTTGAGCAGTTCGGACAGGGTCTCGGACTTTTCGATCGAGACGGTGCCGACCAGGATGGGCTGGCCCTTGACGTGGCATTCGGCGATCAGGCCGGCGATGGCCAGGTTCTTCTCGGCCTCGGTGCGGAAGATCTCGTCATCGTGGTCGATGCGTTTGACGGGCCGGTTGGTCGGCACCTCGAGGACATCCATCTTGTAGATGTCGAGGAATTCCTGCGCCTCGGTCGCGGCCGTGCCGGTCATGCCGGACAGCTTTTCGTAGAGGCGGAAATAGTTCTGGATCGTGACCGAGGCCAGGGTCTGGTTCTCGGGCATGATCTTCACGCCCTCCTTGGCCTCAATGGCCTGGTGCAGGCCTTCGGACAGCCGGCGCCCGGTCATCATCCGGCCCGTGAACTCATCGATCAGCATGACCTCGCCGGCCTTGATGATGTAGTCCTTGTCCTTTTGATACAGGGTGTTGGCGCGCAGGGCCTGGTTGATGTGGTGGACCAGGGTGATGTTGGCGGCATCGTACAGACCGGTGGTGTCGGGCGCGAACAGCTCGCGCTCCTCCATGATCTGTTCGATCTTCTCCGAGCCCTCCTCGGTCAGCAGCGCCTGACGCTGCTTCTCGTCGAGGTCGAAGGTGGTCTTGTCCTCGATCAGTTCCTTGATGATGCCGTCGACGATCAGATACAGGTCCGAGCGGTCCTCGGTCGGGCCCGAGATGATCAGCGGCGTGCGCGCCTCGTCGATCAGGATGGAGTCGACCTCGTCGACGATGGCGAAATGGTGCGGCCGCTGCACCATTTCCTTGCGGTCATAGACCAGGTTGTCGCGCAGATAGTCGAAGCCGAATTCGTTGTTGGTGCCGTAGGTGATGTCGGCCGCATAGGCCGCCTGACGCTGGCCCGACGACAGGCCGTTGACGATGACGCCCACTTCCATGCCGAGGAAGCGGTAGACGCGTCCCATCCATTCGGCGTCGCGCCGCGCCAGATAGTCGTTGACGGTGATGACGTGCACGCCCTTGCCGGACAGGGCGTTCAGATACACCGCCGCCACGGCGACCAGGGTCTTGCCCTCGCCGGTGCGCATCTCGGCGATGCCGCCGTCGTGCAGGATCATGCCGCCGGCCAGCTGAACGTCGTACTGGCGCTGGCCGAGGACCCGCTTGGACGCCTCGCGGGCGACCGCGAAGGCCTCGTTCATGATCTTGTCGAGGGTCTCCCCCGCCGCCAGCCGGTCGCGGAAGGCGTCGGTCATCATCCGCAGCTCGTCATCCGACAGGGCGGCGAACTTGTCCTCCAGCGCATTGATCTTCTGGACCCGCCCCATGAAGTCCTTGACCTTGCGGTCATTGGAGGAGCCGAAAAACTTCTTGGCGATGCCGAGCATGGATGATCCGAAGGCGGGCGAGCGACAGGGGCTCTGGTACTGGAAGGTCTCGAAGGAGCGGCGACGACTTCGCCCGGAGGTCTCCGGCGTCGTCGGCCCGGCGCCCTGCTACACAGGCGCGCGCGAGGGCCGCGCGAACGTTCGAAAACCCCTCGACTTGGGCGCAGGCGGGACTTAAGCACCGACCTTATCCCTGTCAACGCGAGGGCCTTTCCCGCCCCGTGACGGAGCGCGCCCCCGATGAGGCTTTCCACCCCCTTCGCACCCCTCCTGATCGCCGCCTGCATGGCGCTGTCGCTCGGCGTGGCGGCCTGTGGCCGGGGCGCCGGATCCGACCGTCCGCCCGAGCCCGGCGACCGCGCCGTGGCCAGGGTCCAGGACCAGACCATCTGGGCCTCCGACGTCAAGCGCGAGGCGGTGGCGCAAGGCCTGGTGGGCGAGGGCGAGCCGCTGGACGTCACCTCGGACCTGTTCCGCCGCGTGCTGGACGAGGTCATCGACCAGAAACTGCTGGCCGCCGAGGCCGACCGTCGCGGTCTGGACAACTCCGCCCTGGCCCAGCGCCGGCTGGAGGCGACCCGCGAGCGCATCCTCGGCGACATGCTGGTCGAGACGGTCGTCAACGGCACCATCGACGACAAGTCGATCGAGACCATCTACCAGGAACAGGTCCGGCTGGCGCAGACCTCCGAGGAGGTCCGCGTGCGCCTGATCCTGTCGCGCACCCGGCCCGAGGCCGACGCCGTCATCGGCATTCTGGCCCAGGGCGCGGCCTTCGAGGCCGTGGCCGCCGAAAGCTCGATCGACGACGCCACCCGCTATTCGGGCGGCGATCTGGGCTACCGGACGCTGGACGTGATGCCCGAGGCCTACGCCAACGCCCTGCGCGACAAGCCGGCCGGCTCGACCGTCGGCCCGTTCCAGACCGAGGGCGGCTGGGCCGTGCTGCGGGTCGAGGACCGTCGCCGCGAAACGCCGCCGACCCTGGAGCAGGCCCGGCCGCAGATCGTGCGCTACCTGACCTATGAGGGCGTGCGCCAGCTGCTGGAGCAGCTGCGCGGCAAGGCGAAGGTGGACATTCTGCTGGAAGGCGACGCCGCCGGATCCCAGGAACCGGCCTCGGCGCCCCGGTCGGCCGCCACCCCGGCCCCGGCCCCGGCCCCCGCGCCCGCCGCCGCTCCCGTCGCGGCGAAAAAGTCGTGAGCCGTCCGCCCGAGGGCCGCGCCTCGACCGGCCAGAAGTTCGAACAGGCGCTGGAAAAGGCGCTGGACCCTCTGGCCACGGCTCTGAAACGCGCCACCACGCCGACGCCGAAACCGGCGGTCCCCGCCGCGCCGGGCAAGCCCGGTCTCGAAATCTCGCCCCTGGCCGTGCCCTTCCCGACCATTCCCCCCATCGGCGGGGTGCAGATCGCCACGGCCCGCGCCGGCTTTTACAAACATGAGCGCGACGACCTCGTCGTCTTCCACTTCGCCCGCGGCACCACCTGCGCGGGGGTCTTCACCCGACACAAGATCGGCTCGGCGCCGGTCGACTGGTGCAAGCGGCAGCTGGACGGGACCGGGGGCGGCGCCGACGTCCGCGGCCTGGTCGTCAACGCCGGCTGCGCCAACGCCTTCACCGGCAAGGCCGGGGCGGACGCCGCCCGGCGCACCGCCTCCGAAGTGGCCAAACGCTTCGGCTGCCGCCAGCGCGACGTCATGCTGGCCTCGACCGGGGTGATCGGGGTGGTGCTGGACGACCGCAAGATCACCGCCCGCCTGAACGACATCGAGACCGCCCTCGACGGCGACATGCACCCGACCGAGCAATGGGCGCGGGCGGGTCTGGGCATCATGACCACCGACACCTTCCCCAAGGGGGCCTACGCCGAGTGCAGGATCGAGGGCCACACGGTCCGCATCGCCGGCATCGCCAAGGGCTCGGGCATGATCGCCCCCGACATGGCCACCATGCTGGGCTTCATCGTCACCGACGCGGCCATCGCCCCGTCGGTGCTGCGCGCCCTGCTGGGCCTGCACGTCCGCACCACCTTCAACAGCGTCACGGTCGACGGCGACACCTCGACCAATGACACCTGCCTGGTGTTCGCCACGGGCGCCAGCGGGGCGCCGCGCATCGGCCGCGTCGGCGACCGTCGGCTGAAGGATTTCTCGGCCGCCCTCGACAAGGTCATGCTGGACCTCGCCCACCAGCTGGTCCGCGACGGCGAGGGCGCGACCAAATTCGTCCGCGTCACGGTGGAGGGCGCGGCCTCGCCCGCCTCGGCCCGCAAGCTGGCCAAGTCGATCGCCGACAGCCCGCTGGTCAAGACCGCCCTCGCCGGCGAGGACGCCAACTGGGGCCGGGTCGTCATGGCCGTCGGCAAGACAGAGGAGCCGGTCGACCGCGACCGCCTGGCCATCCGTTTCGGCCCCCATGTCGCCGCCGTCGACGGCGCCCCGTCCCCGACCTACGACGAGGCGAAAATGAGCGCCTATATGAAGAACGCCGAGATCGACATCACCGTCGACGTCGGCTCCGGCCGCGCCTCCGCCACCGTCTGGACCTGCGACCTGACCAAGCGCTACGTCGAGATCAACGGCGATTATCGCAGCTGATCGTGGTAGGATGCAGGGTATGAGCGGCACGACTTCGACACCCCCTGACGCCTTTCTGGATGATCGGGCGTTTGATGACCTCGCGGCGGGAAAGCTGTCACCTGCGGCGCTTGATCAGTTGCGGGCCAAGGTGCAGGCGGCGTTGAATGATCCGGACGACGGCGTCAGCCACGACGCGCTCTGGGATCGGCTGGAACAACGGATGAAGCGTGCCGTCGCCCGCGCCGCTTGATCTGATCTATCGGCGTGACGCCCAACGGGATCTCGACAACCTCTTCGACTACATCGCCGCGGACCGGCCAGTCGCCGCCGAACGATTCCTGCTTGAGATAAAGCGCGCTTGCGAAGGTCTGAGGTGGTTTCCGTTCATCGGCGTTCAGGCCGACCCGCAGGATGATCGGGTCCGGGTGCTGACCATCCGCCGCCGGGCGGCCATTCAATTCGCCGTCCTTGGAGAAACCGTGCACATCCTCGGCGTATCCTACAGGGGGCGAGACCTCTCGCATCTGATCGCCGAACGCCGCCCATGACCCTCCCCACCGTCCTCGTCGTCGCCGTGGCCCTGATCGACGCCGACGGCCGCGTGCTGATCGCCCAGAGGCCCGAGGGCAAGCAGCTGGCGGGCCTGTGGGAATTCCCCGGCGGCAAGGTCGAGCCCGGCGAACGGCCCGAGGCGGCGCTGATCCGCGAGCTGAAGGAAGAACTGGGCATCGACGTCAACGAGGCCTGCCTGGCCCCGTTCGTATTCACCAGCCACGCTTACGAATCCTTTCACCTGTTGATGCCACTGTGGCTATGCCGACGCTGGTCGGGCGTGGTTCAGAACCGCGAGCATGCGGCGCTGAAATGGGTGAGGCCGAACCAGCTGTCGGACTGGCCCATGCCGCCGGCCGACGAACCCCTGGTCGCCTGGTTGCGCGACCTGCTCTAGCCGCCGGAAGGAGGGGGCCGATGCTGCGACGCTTCCTGGCCCGCTTCAGCCGCGACGAGAGCGGAGCCACGGCCATCGAATACGGCATGATCCTGGCCCTGGTGTTCCTCGTCATCCTCGGCGCCCTGCAGGCCTTCGGGGCGACGGGCAGCGGCGTCTTCAACACCGCCATGGACAGGCTGCGGGCGGCGATGGGCGGTTAATCCTCCCCCGTCTGCTCCCGAACCCCCAGCGCATCCGCCAGCCGCATCTTCGCCGAGCCGCGCGGCAGCGGCTTCTGCTGGCTCTCATGCGGGGCCCAGCCGGCCAGATGGACGATCTCGAAGGTCGCGGGAATGCGGCCGTCCGCCTCGCCGAACCGCCCGGCGTACAGCGCCGCCGCCCGCCCCGTGATGGCGCGCGTCAGCGGCCGCAGGGGCCCGGCCAGGACATTGGTCTCGCCCATGGCCCGCAGGTCGCGGATCAGGGCGAACAGATCGGGGTAGCGCACCGTCACCCGGTCCACATCGGCCACCGGCAGGGCGAAGCCGGCCCGCTGCAGCAGGGCCGCGCCGTCGAAGCCGTCGGCGAAGGGCGACACCCGCGCCTGTGCGCCGCCGCGCGCTTCCAGTTCGGCCTCGGTCAGCACGGCGCGCAGCTCCTTCAGCGTGCCCGCGCCCAGCAATGTGCCCAGAAACAGCCCGTCCGGCTTCAGCGCCCGGCGGATCTGGGCCAGGGCGCCGGGCAGGTCGTTGGCCCAGTGCAGGCTCATCAGGGAGACGATCAGGTCCTGCGACTGGTCGGGAACGCCCAGCGCCGCCATGCCCGGGCCGGCCCGGGCGGCGCGGTCGCCCGCGTTGGCGACAGGCCCCACGCGCGCCTCGGCCGCGCTGCCCTTCAGGGCCCGGGCGAAGGCGCCGGGATGAGCCGAGAGGTCCAGCACGTCCGGCCACGTCCGCAACAGGGCCTCCAGACTGCCCACGGCGTTGTCGGCGGCGCGGGCGTGCAGGAAGTCGGCGCGCGCGATCGTCCGTTCACTGCGCGCAAGCCTTGCCGTGCGGCGTGGAACGTCGAAGATGCGGGGGGGACCGGAGGAGGGGCTCATGACCCGGCAGGATGGGGGCTGGCGCGACCGATTGAAAGCGGGCGGCCTGCAGATCACGCGCGGCGCGCGGTCGCTGGGGCGCGGCCTGACCGATCTGCTGCTGCCGCCGCTGGCCTGGGACAGCCCCGAGGCCGCCGCCTCGGCCGGCCTGACGCCCGACGCCTGGAGCCGCGTGGTGTTTCTGGAGGACCCGGTCTGCGACGGCTGCGGCGCCGGGTTCGCGATGGACGGCGGGGCCTTCGCCGCGCCGCGCTGCGCCGCCTGCGTGGCCCGGCCCTACGCCTTCGACCGGGCCCGGGCCGCCTGCGTCTATGACGCCGCCTCGCGCGGTCTGATCCTGAAGTTCAAACACGGCGACCATCAGCCGTTCGCGCCCCTGTTCGCCCGCTGGGTCAGCCGCTCGGCGGCGCCCCTGCTGGCCGAGGCCGACGCCGTCGCCCCCGTGCCGCTGCACCGGCTGCGCCTGTTGTCGCGGCGCTTCAACCAGGCCGCCGAGATCGCCCGGCCCCTGGCCCGCCACGCCGGTCTCGACTATCTGCCCGACACCCTGGTCCGCCAGACCCACACCACCAGCCAGGGCGGCAAGTCCGCGCGCGGTCGCCGTCTCAACGTCGGCAAGGCCTTCACGGTCTCCGCCGAGGGTCGTCGCCGCATCAAGGGCCGCCGCATCCTTCTGGTCGACGATGTGTTGACCACAGGCGCCACCGCCGAGGCCTGCGCCCGCGCCCTGCTTGAGGCCGGGGCGCGCGCCGTCGACCTCGCGGTCGTCGCCCGGGTGCGAACCGCCCGTGAACTGCCTACATAGTACGGACGGATTTTCAGGAGACTCATTTGGCCGACGTCGTCATCTACACCAAGCCCGGTTGCGGCTACTGCCACGCCGCCAAGGCCCTGCTGGACCAGAAGGGGGCCGACTACACCGAGATCGTCGCCTCCAGCGACCCGGCGAAGAAGCAGGAGATGATCCAGCGGTCCAACGGACGGATGACCTTCCCGCAGATTTTCATCGACGGAAACCATGTCGGCGGCTCCGATGACCTGCATGCGCTTGACCGGAAAGGCGCGCTGGACGCATTGCTGGAGGCCTGATGGCCCCGCTTCCGATCGCCCTGATCCAGACCCGCACCCCCGCCTCGCCGGCGGCGGCCTTCGCCCATGTCGAGCCGCTGATCCGCGAGGCGGCGGCGGGCGGGGCGAAGCTGATCCTGACCCCGGAAGCGACCAATTTCATGATCCGGGACAAGGACCGGCGCGCCGCCGCCCTGACCACCCAGGATCGGGACGAGGCGGTCGCGGCCCTGCGCGAACTCGCCCGGGAACTGGGCGTCTGGCTGCTGATCGGCTCGGCCATCGTCCGCTCGGGCCATGCGGACGACGACCGGGCCGCCAACCGGTCGCTGCTGATCGACGACCGCGGCGAGGTCGTCTCGACCTATGACAAGCTGCACGTCTTCGACGTCGACCTGCCGACGGGCGAACGCTGGCGCGAGAGCGCCACGGTCCGGCCGGGTGAAGACGCCGTCGTCGCCGACACGCCCTGGGGCCGGCTGGGCCTGACCATCTGCTACGACATCCGCTTCCCGCACCTGTACCGGGCGCTGGCGAAGGCCGGGGCGGTGATGATCGCCGTGCCCGCCGCCTTCACCGCGCCCACCGGCGAGGCGCATTGGGAGACGATGTTGCGGGCCCGCGCCATCGAGACGGGCTGCTGGATCCTGGCCCCCGCCCAGGCCGGGACGCACGAGGATGGCCGCCGCACCTGGGGCCGCTCGACCGTCGTCGCGCCGTGGGGCGAGGTGGTGGCGAAACTGGATCATGACGCGCCGGGGGTGCTGTTCGCGACGCTGGACTTCGACGCGGTCGACCGCGCCCGCGCCGCCATCCCCCAGTTGACCCACGACCGGGCGTTCCGGGGGCCGCAATGATCCGCTACGCCCTCCAGTGCGAGCATGACCACGGCTTCGAGGCCTGGTTCAGCGCCTCGGCCGATTATGACGACCAGGTCGCTCGCGGGCTGGTCGAATGCCCGCACTGCGGCTCGCGCGCCGTGTCAAAACAGATCATGTCGCCCGCCGTCGCCGGCACGAAAAAGGCCGTCTTCCAGGCCGACGCGGCCCGTCTGCAGACCCTGATGATGCAGGCCGCCCGCGAGGTGCGCGACCACGTCGAGCAGAATTTCGACTATGTCGGCGACGCCTTCGCCCGCGATGCCCGCGACATCCACGAGGGCCGTTCGGAGAAGCGCGAGATCTACGGCGAGGCCACGCCCGCCGAGGTGAGGAAGCTGAAGGACGACGGCGTCCCCTGCGCGGCCCTGCCGCCGCCGCCGCCCGATCCGGCCAAGGCGCACTGAGCCGTGGACGGGGGGGATCGCTATCGGGAGTTCGATCCGCCCGCTTCCTTGCGGCCCTTCGTGCGCACGATCTGGACCTATGCCGCGCCCGCGCCCGAGCCGACGGTGCAGCGCATCGCGCCGGACGGCTGCCCCGAACTGATCCTCGACATCGGCTCGCCCTATGAGGAGCAGGGCGAGGACGGCGTCTTCCGCCTCCAGCCCCGGGCCCTGTTCGCGGGTCAGATGACCCGGCCGCTGGCCCTGCGTCCGGTCGGCCCGGTCGAACTGGTCGCCGTGCGCTTCGAGCCGGACGGCGCCCGCGACTGGCTGGGCCAGACCGCGGCCGGGGCCACCGACCGCCGTCTGGACATGACGGCGCGCCTCGCCGGCGTAACGGCCCCGGCGGGCGACCCGGCCGCACAGGTCGAGATCATGGTGCGAATTCTGGACGACCACCGGCGCCGCAACGACTGGTCGCTGGACCCGTCGGTGCGCGCCGAAATCGAGGCCGCCGAAGCCGACCGGCCCTCGCCTGCCCGCTCACCCGGCGAGCAGCGCGCCCTTCAGCGCCGCTTCCACGACCGCGTCGGGGCCCCGCCGCGCATGCTGCGCTCGATCCTGCGTTTCCGCCGCGTCTTCGATCACGCCCAGGGTCCCGACGCCCTGGGATGGCTCGAGGCGGGGCTTGAGGCGGGGTATTTCGATCAGCCGCAGCTGGCTCGCGACTTCCGCCGCTTCCTCGGCTGCACCGCCACAGAATGGGCCCGCGACCAGGTCGGACTGGCGCGCAGCCTGGCGTCGCAATCCTACAAGCCCGGGCCGCTGTCGCCGCACTAGGATCCGGCCGTCGCAGCCAACCCGGAGGGGATTTCCATGCTGACCGCCCTGCTCGCCGCCGCCCTGATCCAGACCGCGCCCCCGGCCGCGCCGGACGTTTCGTGGATGGCCGGCTACTGGCTGGACTGTTCCGACGGCCGCGAGGCCTCGGAGACCTGGAGCGATCCGCGCGCCGGCCTCAGCGTCGGCCACGCCGTCACCGTCGAGAACGGCCGCGCCTCCTTCGAGGTCTCGCACATCGGACCGACGCCGGGCGGTTTCGCCTATGTCGCCCAGCCCGGCGGCGTCCCGCCCACCGCCTTCGTCATCAGCGAGAGCGGGCCGCGGCGGGCGGTGTTCGCCAACGCGGAAAACGACTTTCCGACGCGGGTCATCTATGAACGCGACGGCGACGCCCTCAAGGCCCGGATCGAGGGCGAGATCGGCGGCCAGGCGCGGAGCATGGAATGGAATTTCAAGGCGGCCCCGCTGAACACCCGCTGCCCCCGCTGAGTCCGGACGGGTTGAGCTGGCGTGCGATGACGGCGGCCGATCTGGACGCCGTCGCCGACATCGCCGCGATCGGCTTCCCCGATCATTTCGAGGGCCGGGACTGTTTCGAGAACCGGCTGGCGCTGAACCCGGACAGTTGTTTCGTCCTTGCGGACGGGGACGGGCCGCCGCGCGGCTATCTGGTCGCCTATCCATGGCGGGCGGATGCGGCGCCGGCGCTGAACACGCTGATCGAGTCCATCCCGGGGGACGCCTCGGTGATGTATCTGCACGACCTCGCCCTGCACCCCGACGTCCGGGGCGGCGGCTGGTCGCGTGAGATCGTCGAGCGTCTGGCCGCTCAGGCGCGCGCCGCCGGCTGGCCGGCTCTGGCCCTGGTGGCGGTCAACGACGCCGCGCCCTTCTGGGAAAGGCGCGGCTTCGCGGTCGTCGACAGCCCGGCCATGACGGCCCAACTGGCCAGCTACGGGCCGGACGCCCGCTACATGACGCGGGACCTCAAGCCCTAGCTGCGGGTCCAGCCCTTGGCGGCCATGCAATCGCGGAACGCGTCGCCGTACTGGCGCTGACGGCTCGAGGCGCGGCATTCGTCGCGGGCGGCGTCGAACGGCTGGGCGTTCTCGCCGTGCCAGGCCGCGTCGTCGTCGGTGGCGTCGATCACCGTGACGCAGGCAGAGGTCATCAGGGCGGCGGTCAGGGCGGACAGGATCAGAAGGCGTTTCATCGCGGGGCTCCGTTTCGGGGATGAGCCCTCATCTCACCGCGACGCTTCGCCTGTCCCGTTACATCCCCGAAAGGTGGATGAATTCGCGGTAAGGCGGCCGGTCAGTCGACGACGATTTCGACCATGCCGATCGCGACGATTTCAGCCAGATCGACCACGGCCGTTGCGCAACATCCTGCAGATTCCGCGCCGCCGACCTTCACAATCCGTCAGTCCCGGGTCGCGATCATCATGTAGTTGATCGCCGCGTCGGTGGTTTCGCTCCACCGATCCGCCAACGGATCATAGGCCAGGCCATAGGGTCCGGTCACCGCCACCGGCTCGGCCGACAGCATCAGCCGGATTTCGTCGGGCTTGAGGAACTGGTTCCAGTCGTGCGTCCCCGCCGGCACCCAGCGCAGCACATACTCCGCCGCGATCTTGCCCAGGGCCAGCGACTTCAGCGTCCGGTTCAGGGTGGCCACCACCATCATCCCGCCCGGCTTCACCAGCCGCGAGCAGGCGCGGACGAAGGCCTCGGGATCGGCGACGTGCTCGATCACCTCCATGGTCAGGACCACGTCGAACGGTCCGGCCCCCTCGGCCTCCAGCTGTTCGACCGTCGCGGCGCGATAGCCGATATCCAGGCCCTGCTGCTCCGCATGCGCGCGCGCCGTGCCGATGTTCTCGGCCGAGGCGTCGATCGCGGTGACCTCGAACCCCATCCGCCGCATCGGCTCGGCGATCAGCCCGCCGCCGCAACCGACGTCCAGCAGGGTCAGGCCCGCGAACGGCGCCCGCGTCTTCACATCGCGCCCGAACCGCTCCGCCGCCCGGTCGCGGACGAAGGCCAGCCGCGCCGGATTGAATTTGTGCAGCGGCGCGAACGGCCCGCGCGCGTCCCACCATTCCGCCGCCTGGGCCGAAAAGCGCGCCACGTCGGCGGGGTCGATCGAGGGACCGTGGGCTGAGTCAGTCATGGACGCGGGGTGTCAGCGAATGAGGCGGACGTCAACGCCGATGTCCAGTCGGGCCCACGGCCTGTCGCCGGTCAGGATCGGCAGCCCTTCACGTAGAGCCAGGGCCAGGCAAGCCCGATCCCCCAGCGACAGCCCCAGCCTCGCCGTGCCGGTCCACAGGCGTCCGGCGCGATCAGCGAGGTCCGTATCGTGATCAATGACCTTACAACCAAGGTAGTGGGCGCGCATGGGATCGTACCCGCCACGTACCAGCCTCGTCACGACCTCGGTCAGGTTGACACTGTTCAGCAAGGCCGACGCCAGGAAGGGCGCCACCGCGTCGCCGCCCGGCTCGTTCAGCAAAAAAGCGACGACCGCCGATGTATCGATGACGTACTCAGTCATCGAATTCGCGCATCGCCTCCAGGCGGCGTTCGGCGATGAACTCGTCGGTCGCGCTCTCGAGGCTGCCGCCCGAGCGGGCGGCCTCGGAGGCATCGGCAAGGTCCATCAGAACAATGCTGCCGTCGAACTTTCGCCCGACGAAAGTCGCGCCGGTCGGGATGCGCCATTCGCGGGGCAGCTGAATCCTGCCCGATCGATCCACGCTCAGCCGAGCGGGGAGGGGAATTTCGGCGTCATATCGAGTGGCGGGTTCGGCCATGCCGCCGACGACGGCCGGCGCAGGGCGGGCCGAATTCTCCCCTTCGGTCGCCCCCTGCGCGACCAGGACGTTCCGCACGAACTGGTATTTGATGCCGAGGTGGCTTGCGATCGCTGACCGGGAAAAGCCCATCGCCGCATATCGGCGAATCTTCGCCGACTTGTTTGTCCCAAGGTCCGACACATCGACCTGTGACATGGCCTGGTCCGCCATTTTTGAAGGCGAGTCGACTACGGCGGCCTGCGGAGCTGACGCGATTTGCCCTTCCGCCGCGCGCCTTGACCGGGCTTCATCCGCCACCAGAACTTGCCGAACCTGCTGGTAACTTCGGTCCACCATCCGGGCGATGTCGGCGCGCGAGTGCCCGGCGGCGGCAAGGGTCCGTATGCGGTCGGCGAGCGTTGATCGTTTGTTTTCGGACATGAACAATAGTTACTCCATCACTCACCTTCGTTCAAGCGCCCGTTGTGATGCCCTCGCCGCCTCGCTAGAAGCCGGTTCACCCCCTCTTTCACGGAGCCTCCTCCCGACATGACGCGGCCCGCCACGACGCGACTGGTGATGAAGTTCGGCGGCACCTCCATGGGCGACCTGGAACGCATCCGCCGCGCCGCCCGCATCGTCGCCGCCGAGGCCGCGGCGGGCAAACAGGTCGCCGTCGTCGTCTCCGCCATGGCCGGCAAGACCAATGAGCTGGTGGCCTGGACCGACGGCGCGGGCCGTCCCGCCCCCGGAATTGAAATGTCCGACGACGAGTACGACGTCGTCGTCGCCTCGGGCGAACAGGTCACGGCCGGCCTGCTGGCCCTGACCCTGCGCAACATGGGCCTCAACGCCCGCACCTGGATGGGCTGGCAGATCCCCATCCTGACCGACGACGCCCACGGCCGCGCCCGCATCGACGAGGTGCCCGGCGACGTCCTCGGCGCCGCCATGGACAAGGGCGAGATCGCCGTCGTCCCCGGCTTCCAGGGCGTCAGCCGCTCGGGCCGCATCACCACCCTGGGCCGGGGCGGCTCGGACACCTCGGCCGTGGCCGTGGCCGCGGCGCTGAACTGCCCGTGCGACATCTACACCGACGTCGACGGCGTCTACACCACCGACCCCCGCATCGAGAGTCGCGCCCGCCGCCTCGAGAAGATCTCCTATGAGGAGATGCTGGAAATGGCCTCGCTGGGGGCCAAGGTGCTGCAGACGCGGTCGGTCGAGCTGGCCATGGCCAAACGGGTGCCGCTGCGCGTGCTATCCAGCTTCATTGAACCCGACGAGAACGGCGCCCTGCCCGCAAACGCCGGCACCCTGATCTGCGACGAGGAGGAAATCGTGGAAAAACGCATCGTGTCCGGCGTCACCATGAGCCGCGACGAAGCCCGCATCACCCTGCTGGGCCTGTCCGACCGGGTCGAGGCGCCCGCCGACGTCTTCACCCGCCTGGCCGAGGCCAACGTCAACGTCGACATGATCGTCCAGAGCCAGGCGCGCAGCGAGGGGGCGGTCAACCTGACCTTCACCACGGGCCGCAGGGACGCCGCCCGCGCCGCCGAACTGATGCGCGCCGCCCAGGCCGAGATCGGCTTCGAGGAGCTGCGCGTCGACGAGGACGTGGCCAAGGTCTCGGTCGTGGGCGTCGGCATGCGCAGCCACGCGGGCGTGGCCCAGACCATGTTCCGGGCCCTGGCCGACAAGGGGGTGAAGTTCCAGGCCATCTCGACGTCCGAGATCAAGATCAGCGTGCTGATCGATGCGGCCTATGCGGAACTGGCGGTTCGTGCGCTTCATTCGGCATACGGACTGGAAGCAGTCTAGAAATGAAGCTTGGCGGTTCCCATCTGGGGCGCTGAGAGTCTGGAGGGGCCATGCCGGTGGGCGGATTGACGACGAGGGGGCCGCGCAACCTCCTTCGCCAGATCCGCGAGGCCATGGCCGGAGCGGCTCCGGCGCAGGAGCGGCTGGACATGGTCGTGCGCACCATCGCCCAGTCGATGGTCGCCGAGGTCTGCTCCATCTATCTGCGCCGCGCCTCGGGCGAGCTGGAGCTGTTCGCCACCCAGGGCCTGAACCCGGCGGCCGTCCACACCACCCGCCTGCGTCCCGGCGAGGGCCTGGTCGGCGAGGTGGCCCGCAGCGCGGCCCCCATCAGCCTGTCGGACGCCCCGTCCCACCCCCATTTCGCCTACCGCCCGGAAACCGGCGAAGACCCGTATCACGCCTTCCTCGGCGCCCCCCTGCTGCGCGGCGGCCGGGCCATCGGCGTGCTGGTCGTCCAGAACCGCTCCGAGCGGCGCTATGACGACGAGGAAGTCGAGGACATCCAGACCATCGCCATGGTTCTGGCCGAGACCGTGGCCTCGGGCGAACTGCTGGCCCAGGACGAGCTGCGCGACATCGAGGTGGCGCCGCACCGGCCCGAACGCCTCAAGGGCCAGCGCTTCGCCGAGGGCCTGGCCTATGGCCACGTCATCCTGCACGAGGCGCCGGTGCCGCCGGAAAACCTGCTGGCCGAGAACCAGCAGGTCGAGGAAATCCGCCTGCGCGAAGGTCTGATCGCGCTGAAGGCCAATATCGACTCCATCCTCGACGGCGGCGGTCAGGGCAAGCTGGCCGGCCAGTCGTTCGAAGTGCTGGAAACCTACCGCATGTTCGCCGACGACCGGGGCTGGAACCGGTCGCTGGAGGAGGCCGTGCGCACCGGCCTGACGGCCGAGGCCGCCGTCGACCGCGTCCGCAACGAGCACCGCGCCCGCTTCGCCCAGGCCCGCGACCCCTATATCAAGGAGCGGCTGCACGACTTCGAGGACCTGGCCAACCGGCTGCTGCGGGTCCTGGCCGGAGACAAGCCGGGCGAGCGCGCGCTGCCCGACGACGCCATTCTGGTGGCCCGCAACCTCGGCCCGGCCGATCTGCTGGAATATCCGCGTCACAAGCTGAGGGGGCTGCTGCTTGAGGAGGGCTCGGCCGCCAGCCACGCCGCCATCGTCGCCCGCGCCCTGCAGATCCCCTGCGTCGGCCGCATCATGGGCCTGCGCGACCGCCTGTCCGAGGGTGACCTCGTCATCGTCGACGGCGAGAGCGGCGAGACCTATCTGCGCCCCCGGCCCGACATGCTGGCCGCCGTCCAGTCGCGCATGCTGGTCCGCAGCGAGCGCCAGGCCGAGTTCACCAAGCTGCGCGACGTGCCCGCCGTCACCCGCGACGGGACCCGCATCACCCTGCTGACCAACGCCGGCCTGGCGGTGGACCTGGAGAACCTGGACGCCACGGGGGCCGAGGGGATCGGCCTGTTCCGCACCGAATTCCAGTTCATGGTGTCGGAGGAACTGCCCCGGCTGAACAGCCAGACGGCGCTCTACAGCCTGGTGCTGGATGCCGCCGGCGACCGGCCGGTCACCTTCCGCACGCTCGACATCGGCGGGGACAAGGTCCTGCCCTATCTGGAGACCGAGCGGGAAGAGAACCCCGCCCTCGGCCGCCGCGCCATCCGCCTGGGGCTCGACCGGCCCGGCCTGCTGCGGTTGCAGTTGCGGGCCCTGCTGGCCGCCGCCGCCGGCCGCGAGCTGCGCGTCATGTTCCCGATGATCGCCACGGTCGACGAGTTCCGCGCCGCCCGCGAACTGGTCGATGTCGAATGCGCCTGGGCCAGACGCCGGGGCCGGGCCCTGCCCGCCCTTCTGCGCGTCGGCGCCATGATCGAATGCCCCAGCCTGCTGTGGCACCTGGACGCCCTGCTGCCGCTGACGGACTTCGTCTCGGTCGGCTCCAACGACCTGTTCCAGTATATGTTCGCCGCCGACCGGACCAACCCGCTGGTGTCCGAACGCTACGACCCGCTGTCGCCGCCGGCGCTGCGCGCCCTGGCCGAGATCCAGAAGAAATGCGCCGACACCGGCACGCCCGTCTCGGTGTGCGGCGAGCTGGCCGGCAAGCCGCTCGAGGCCTTCGCCCTGCTGACCCTGGGCTACACCCGGCTGTCGGCCCCCGCCGGCGGCGTCGGGCCGGTCAAGCGGATGATCCTGTCCGCCGACCTCACCGCCGCGCGGCGGAGCATGGCCAATCTGCTCGGCTCCTCGGCCGGATCGATCCGCGGCGAGCTGGAATCCCTGGCCCGGAAGTTGAACGTCACGATCTGATCGTCCCGCGCCGAAATTGGCCGGTACGCCTAACAAATCGTTGATCGGTCAGCTCAAATGAGTTATCCACAAGCCGGAACCGGGTGGTCTGCGGGGGCAGGCCCGAACTGTCATCCCGATATGGTACAGGCCCCGAGTTCGAGTACGGCGCCGCATGGGGACACCCCGTGCGCGCCGAGCGTGGGGTCAAGGTCTATGGCGCTGGATACGGGGAAGGGGTCCGACACGTTCCGGACCGATCCCGAATGGAAGGACGTCGTTCCGTCCATTACGGACGCGCCGACGCTTGGCGACGGCCTGCGCCTGGCCCGCGAGCAGTCGGGCCGGTCCCTGGCCGAGCTGTCCGCCGTGACCCGCGTGCCCGCCCGCTATCTGACCGGGCTGGAACAGAACGACTTCTCGATCCTGCCCAACCGCGTCTTCTCGATCGGCTATGTCCGCGCCTACGCCGACGCCCTGGGCCTGGACGAACAGCTGGCGGTCGAGCGGTTCAAGCGCGAGACCCCCGACCCCTCGGTGCCGCTGCAGGCGCCGGTCGGCGTCGCCTTCGAGGAGGTCCGCCGCTATTCTCCCCGTCTGATCGCCGCCGGCCTGGCCCTCATCGTCGCCGTCGTCGGCTGGAACGTCTTCCAGCGCGTCAGCCTGATGCGCGCGCCGCAGCCGTCGGACATCGCCACCGTGCCGGAAAGCTGGACCCTGGGCGCCGTCCCGGGCCAGGACGTCCTGCGGCTGTCCGCCCCGCAACCCGCCCCGCCGGACCAGACCATTCCCGCCCTCTACATCACCCCGGGCCTCGAAGCCGAGCTGACGGGCGTGGATCCGGCCTCGCCCGCGGGCCTCGCCGCGGCCGCCTCGTCCGCCTCGCCGGTGCAACGGGCCTTCAACCCCCGCGGGGCCATCTACGGCGCCTCGGCCGGCGCCTCCCAGGTGGTGATCCAGGCCCGCAAGGCCGCCAGCCTCGTGGTCCGCATGGCCGACGGCCGGGTCCTGTTCGCCCGCCAGCTGGCCCCCGGCGACGCCTGGCGCGCCCCGGTCGGCGTCGCCGCCACCGTCGACGTCTCGGACCCGACGGCCTTCGACGTCTATCTGAACGGCGAACACGGGGGCGGGCTGGAAGCCGCCCTGACGCCGCTGGGCCAGCTGAACGTCCGCGCCCAGGCCCTGGCCCGTCAGGCCGCCGCCGAGGTCGCGGCCCGGACCCAGGCCGCCCAGGCCGAGGCCCAGGTCCGCGCCGCCGTGGTCCAGTCCTCCATGACGTCCACGGCCGGACGCTGATTGCGACAGCGCCGGTCGTGGCCTTGCCGCAATCGAACGCCTATGTTGGCCCGTCATGAGCGCTGACCATTCGCATATCCGTCCCTGGCGCCACATCGAGCGCCGCAAGAGCCGCCAGATCATGGTCGGCGCCGTGCCCGTGGGCGGCGACGCGCCGATCAGCGTCCAGTCCATGACCAATACGCCGACCTCGGACGCGGCGGCGACCATCGACCAGATCCGCCAGCTGGAAGAGGCCGGAGCGGACATCGTCCGCGTCTCCTGTCCCGACGAGGAGTCGACCGCCGCCTTCCGCCAGATCGCGCGCGAGGCCCGCGTCCCGCTCGTCGCCGACATCCATTTCCACTACAAACGCGGCATCGAGGCCGCCCGGGCGGGCGCCGCCTGCCTGCGCATCAATCCCGGCAACATCGGCTCGCCCGACCGCGTCCGCGAGGTCATCCAGGCCGCCAAGGACCACGGCTGCTCGATGCGGATCGGCGTCAACGCCGGCTCGCTGGAGCGCGAACTGCTCGAGAAATACGGCGAGCCCTGCCCCGAGGCCATGGTCGAGTCTGCGCTCAACCACGCCCGCATCCTGCAGGACCACGACTTCCACGAATTCAAGATTTCGGTGAAGGCGTCCGATCCCTTCCTGACCGTCGCCGCCTATCAGCAGCTGGCCGAGGCCATCGACTGCCCGCTGCACCTCGGCGTCACCGAGGCGGGTCCGCTGCGCTCGGGCACGATCAAGTCGGCCATCGGCATGGGCAATATGCTGTGGGCCGGCATCGGCGACACCATCCGCGTCTCCCTGGCCGCGGATCCGGTGGAGGAGATCAAGGTCGGCTTCGACATCCTCAAATCGCTGGGCCTGCGTCACCGCGGCGTCAACATCATCGCCTGCCCGTCGTGCGCGCGGCAGGGCTTCAACGTCATCGAGACCGTCGGCCTGCTGGAAGAGAAGCTGGCCCATGTGACCACGCCGATGTCGCTGTCGATCATCGGCTGCGTCGTCAACGGCCCGGGCGAAGCTCTGTACACGGACGTTGGCTTCACCGGCGGCGGCAAGGGCGCCGGCATGGTCTATCTGAACGGCAAGATGGCCTACAAACAGGCCAATGAGGGCATGATCGACGAGATCGTTCACCTGGTCGAACAGAAGGCCGCCGAACTGGACGCGGCGCGGGCGGTTGAAGCCGCGCCGCTGGTCGCCGCGGAGTAGCAACCGGTTGCGGGGCCGCCCCCGAGGGCGCATTCTTGGCCGATGCCCGCCCTGTCCCCCATCGAATCCGAGTTCGCCTCGACCGAAGAGGCCGAGGCCCACGACGCGTGGTTCCGCGCAAAGGTGCGCGAGGCGCTCGACGATCCTCGTCCGGGCATTCCGCATGATCAGGTCATGGCCGAAATGCAGGCCATCATCGACGGCAAGGCCAAGCCTCAAGCCTGATGCCGCCGGTCATCTGGAGCCGCCGAGCCCGTCATGACCTCGGGATCATTCTCGACTTCGTCCGCCGCCGCAGCCCCTCCGGCGCCGCCCGGATCAACGCTCTGATCCGGACCAGCGTCGAGATGCTGCCCGCCTACCCGCATCTGCACCGCGAAGGTCGAGAGCCAGGCACGCGCGAGGCTGTGGTCCATCCGAATTACATCTATGTCTATGCTGTGCGCGAAGACGCGATCCACGTTCTGAGGGTCCTTCATTCGCGCCAGAAATACCCCTGACCGGAGCCGCCATGATCATCCGCCGAACCTTCGCCAGCCTCGCGCTCGCCCTGTCCCTGGCCTTGTCGCCGACGACGCCCGCCTTGGCCCAGGCCGCCCTGACCCCGACGACCGCGTCGGCCCCCAATCCCTTCGTCGCCGCCGCGAGCCATGTCGAACTCTCCGCGCCTGACGGGCGCAAGATCGACGTCAGCGTCTGGCCGGCCGCCGACGAGCGGGGCGTGGTGATCTTCAGCCACGGCTTCAACGGCAGCCCCGCCGCCTACACCCGCATCCTGTCGCACTGGGTCGATGAGGGCTTCACCGTCGTGGCCCCGCTGCACGTCGACTCCCTGCGTCACCCCGACCACGCCGCCTATGACGGACAGGCCGCCTTCGCCACGCGGATCGCCGACCTCGCCGTCACGCGCGGCTTCATCAAGGCGACCCGGGCGGGCAAGCCGCTGATCGCCGCCGGCCACTCCTTCGGCTCGCTGATGTCCTTCATCGGGGGCGGCGCCGTCACCGTCGCAGGCCCGCTGGGCGACCCCGACATCAAGGCCATCGTCGCCTTCTCCTCCGCCGGAGACCTCCAGGGCGTGATCCTGCCGGATACCTATGCCGCCTTGCGCGCGCCGGCCCTGATGATCACCGGCGACGCCGACCTCGTGCCTCGCTACGTCACCGACTGGCACGCGCACCGCAGCCCGTTCGACCGCAGCCCGCCCGGCGACAAGATGCTTCTGGTCTTCGCCGGCGCCGACCACAGTCTGGTGCGCAACGCCGAGGCGGCCGACTTCGACCTGATCGAGCGGGCCACGACCGATTTCATGAAGGCCCACGGCCTCGGCGACGCCGCCGCCCGCGCGCGCCTGGACGCCCTGTCGGCCACGGACGGCGTTTCTCTGGAAAGGCGCTGAGCCATGAAACTCTACATCACCACCCCGTCTCCCTTCGCCCGCAAATGCCGGATCGTGGCGCGCGAGAAGGGACTGGCGGACCGCATCGAGGAGATCGTGGTCGATCCCTACGCCAATGCGCCGGAACTGCTGGCCTCCAACCCGATCGTCCAGGTCCCGACCCTGATCGCGGAGGACGGCCTGCCGCTCAGCGACAGCCCGGTGATCTGCGAATATCTCGACGCCATCGGCTCGGGCCCGCGCCTGCTGCCGGCCGAGGGGCCGGAACGCCTGCGCGTCCGTCGACTGGAAACCCACGCCGACGCCGCCCTGGAGATGGGCGTCAAGCTGGTGCTGGAGCTGCGCCGCCCCGAGAGCGAACGCTCGCCGTCATGGATCGCCCGCTGGACGGAGAACATGACCCGCGCGCTCGACGCCCTCGAGGCCGCCCGCCCCGACGCCGCCCGGCTGGACATGGGCGTCATCACGGCCGGCGTCGCCGTGGCCTGGATCGGCTTCCGCCATCCCGGCTTCGACTGGCGCTCCGGACGTCCGCATCTGGTCGCCCTGCATGAGGCGATCGAGGCCCGGCCCAGCTTTGCGGACACCCGGCCTGGTTGAGTCCTGCCGTCCCGGCCGGGCGATTGACGTCCGGGATCGATGGCGCCAAACAGGCCGCAGGTCCGCCGGGGGGCGGACTGGTATCCTTTGAGGGACTTCCATGATTTCCAACCGTTCCGTGCGCTTCGGCGTGCGCGCGCTCACGCTCGTCGGCGTGGCGCTGTCGCTGCCGGCCTGCGCCACCATCACGCGGGGCTCCAGCCAGGAGTTCACCGTCCAGAGCGAGCCGCCCGGCGCCCGCGTCTCGACCTCCAACGGCTTCCAGTGCGACGCGACGCCCTGCACCTTCCGCATGCCCCGCAAGGACGAGTTCCGCGCCACGGTGTCGATGGACGGCTATGCGACCCAGACGCATGACATCAAGAGCGGCATCTCGGGCGGCGGCGCGGCGGGTCTCGCCGGCAACGTCATCTTCGGCGGCATCGTCGGCGGCGTGGTCGACGCCTCGTCGGGCGCCCTGAACGACCTGACGCCGAACCCGCTGGTCGTCACCCTGCGCACCCCCGCCGAACAGGCGCGCTGGGACGCCGAACAGGCCGAGGCGTCGCGTCAGGCCGCCGCCGCAGCAGCCGCTTCGGGCCGGCCGAACTAGGTCTTCGCTCACGCGATGACACGGGCGGGACCGGCTCGGGCCGGTCCCGCCCTTTTCGTGTCAGGCGACCACCCCCGCCAGCTGCAACCCCTGAAACCCGGCCAGCAGCAGCAAGGTCGCGCCGACCGCATAGGTCATCAGCTTGCGCGGCACGCGCTTGGCGATCAGCCCCGCGAACGGGGCCGCCACCAGACCGCCGACGATCAAACCTCCGACAGCGGAGGCGTGGTGCTCCAGCGCCCCGGCGTCGGCCCAGTGACCCGTCATCAGGGCCCAAACGAAGGTGGCGCTGATCGCCACGGTCACAAAGAACTCGGCCGTATTGACCGTGCCGATGGCCCGGCGCGGCTCCTGCCCCGCCCCGACCAGGGTCGAGGACACCGTCGGGCCCCAGCCGCCCCCGCCGGCGGCGTCCAGGAAGCCGCCGATCAGCCCGAGGGGCCATGTGACCCACGACGGAATGTGGCGGATCAGGATGTCATGTCCGGCCCGCCACAGGATGTAGAGCCCCATCAGCCCCAGATAGGCGACGATGAAGGGCTTGATGACGTCGCCGTCGAGACCCGTCAGCACATAGGCCCCGACGCAGCCGCCGATCACGCCCGCGACGGCCAGGGGCAGCAGCAGCCGCCAGTCGACATTGCGGTGCGCCACATGACTGCCGGCCGAGGCGGCGGTGGTGAAGACCTCGGCGCCGTGCACGCTGGCCGAGGCCATGGCCGGGGGCACGCCGAAGGCCAGCAGCACCGAGGACGAGATCACCCCATAGGCCATGCCCAGGGCGCCATCGACCGACTGCGCCAGCACCCCGACGACGAAGAACAGCAGAAAGGTTTCCATTCAGCCCGATCGAACAGCCACGTCTCTTTCCGCAAAGCCTGGCGGCGCCTTTGGTTGCGGCCTCAGGCCGCCACGGCCCCGCTGGCCACGGTTCGGGCGATAGCATCCAGCACGTCCCGGCCGCCATAGGGTTTCAGCACCAGGGCCGTGGCCAGCCGGGCGTGCCGGGCGGCCGCCTCGACATTGCCGGTCAGGAAGATGACCGGGACGCCCCAGGTCTGCGTCAGGGTTCTGGCCAGATCGACGCCGTCGCCGTCGCCGGCGAGGTTGATGTCCAGCAGGGCCAGATCGATCGCATGCAGCCCCGCCGCCGTTCCCGCCGCCGCCGCGTCCGAAAACGGGCCGACCACGCCGTGTCCCGCCGCGGCCAGCATTTCGGTGAGATCCGCGGCCATGCCGGGATCGTCCTCGACGACCATCAGCGTCAGGGACCGGTGCGTCGGAAGCTCGCCCTGCGGCTCGTCGGCCGGACTCCCATGCCGCGTCAGCACCGCGCGCAGGTCGCGCCAGACCTCCACCGGCGCCCGCGATCCGTCGAGATCGAAGATGTGGGCCATCCCCGCCAGTTCCCTCAGCGCGTCGGGACCGGGATCGACCGGGGGATCGGCCAGCAGGCCGTCATATTTCGCCCGCAGGCGTTCCAGCTCGGCGCCGTCTCCGATCGTCGCGTTCAGCGTTCCGTCAAACATGGAGCCCTCCGATGTCGTGACGGTCGACCTAGGCGCCCCGCCCCGCCCGCGTAAGCCGGACTGACGGTCTTGTGAGGCAGGGTCACGATCACGCCATCCCGTCGGCCCCGGCTTCCTCGACAGCCGGGGATGCACTGGGCTATGCGTCCGGCCCGTTCGGATTTCAGGACTTTTCCCCCTTGCGACTGCCCCAGGCCCGGCTCGATCAGGTGCTCGACCGCTTCCACCAGGTGGAGGCGCGCATGGGCGCGGCCAGCGACGGTCAGGAGATCGTGCGGCTGTCCAAGGAACACGCCGAGATGAAGCCGGTGGCCGACGCGGTCATGGCCCTGGCGAAGACCCGCGCCGAGATGGCCGACCTCGAGGCCATGGCCGCGGATCCGGAAATGGCCGACATGGCCGCCGAGGAGCTGCAGGTCCTCAAGGAGACCCTGCCGGACATGGAGCGCGACGTCGCCCTGCTGCTGGCCCCGCGCGACGCCGACGAGAACGCCTCGGCGGTGCTGGAAGTGCGCGCCGGCACCGGCGGCGACGAGGCGGCCCTGTTCGCCGGGGACCTGTTCCGCATGTATTCCCGCTACGCCGCCAACCGCGGCTGGAAGGTCGAGCTCGACTCGGCCACCGAGGGCGACGCCGGCGGCTACAAGGAGATCATCGCCACCGTCACCGGCGACGGCGTCTTCGGCCGGCTGAAGTTCGAAAGCGGCGTCCACCGCGTCCAGCGCGTGCCCTCGACCGAGGCGCAAGGGCGCATCCACACCTCGGCCGCCACCGTCGCCGTCCTGCCCGAGGTCGAGGACGTCGAGATCGACATCCAGGACAAGGACATCCGCATCGACACCTTCCGCGCCTCGGGCTCGGGCGGGCAGCACGTCAACAAGACCGATTCCGCCGTGCGCATCACCCACTTCCCCTCGGGGATCGTGGTGACCTCGTCCGAGAAGTCGCAGCATGTGAACCGCGACAAGGCGATGAAGAACCTGCGCGTCCGCCTCTACGACATGCAGCGCCAGATGAAGGACAACGCCCGCTCCGACGCCCGCAAGTCGCAGGTCGGCTCGGGCGACCGCTCCGAGCGCATCCGCACCTACAACTTCCCGCAAGGCCGGGTGACCGACCACCGCATCGGCCTGACCCTGCACAGCCTGCCGCAGATCCTCGAGGGCGACATCGACCCCCTGCTGAACGCCCTGATCGCCGAGGACCAGGCGGCGAGGTTGGCCGATCTGGAAGCCGAGTTCGGGTAAGCGCGCAAAACCTCTCCCTCCCCTTTATGGGGAGGGATGTCGACGCGGAGCGGCGACAGGGTGGGGTATGCCTGGAATGCCCCACCCGGTCGCTGCGCGACCACCCTCCCCACTTCGGGGGAGGGAGAACCCACGCCTCACTGCGCCCGGATCTTCCGCTTCAGCAGCCGGTCCGACAACGCCTCGGCGTGTTTCAGCGTAAACGCCAGCGCCGCCGGCGAGCCGCGTTTCGGCCCCACCGTATCGGCCACCACCGCGCCCCGGTCGCCGATCGCGCGATCGTGGCCGGTGGTCGTGTCCATCGCCGTCTGGTGTTCGATCTCGGCGTTCAGCTCGGCCCCCATCAGGATGATCTGCACGCTCAGCCAGGTCCACAGCAGGAAGCCCATCATGGCCGCCAGCGGGCCGTAGGACGCCGTCCGCACGAAGGTCTGCAGGTACCAGCTGAAGATCAGCGACAGGATCAGGCTCAGCAGGGCGGCGAAGATCGCGCCCGGGGTCAGCCAGCGCCAGCGCGCCTTCTGCCGGCACGGCCCCATGCGGTAGATCAGCGTCAGGGCCGCGCCATAGACGAGCAGCAGGACGGGCCAGCGGAACGGCGCCAGATAGCTCCATTCGGCCGCCCAACCGAACACCCCCAGCACCAGCGGCACGCCCACGATCAGGGCCGCGGTCAGCAGGATCGAGGCCAGCCCGCCGACCGTGAACGCCATGCACATCAGATTGTAGCGCACGATGTTGCGCTTCTCGATCTCGTGATAGGCGACGTTCAGCCCGTAGAAGAGCACCTTGATGGCCCCGTTCGCGGTCCACAGCGACAGCGCCAGGGTCCAGATCAGGGTGAAGGTCAGCTGGGTGTTCGAGTTCGCCGCCAGCCGGTTCATTTCGTCGGCCAGGAACAGCGCCACCCCCGACGGCATCACCGAATAGACGAAGGATATGCGCGAGGCGGCGTCCGCCGGATCGGCGAACAGGCCGTAGATGGTCACGAAAGCCGCCAGTGTCGGGAACAGCGACAACATGATGAAGAAGGTCACGCCGCCGGAGACAAAGCCCACCCGGTCGCCGAAATAGGACGCGCCGACCCGCCAGAAGATGTCGACCCAGCCCTTGTGCGGAATATGCTCCGGCCGCTGGGCCAGCCGGCCGCGTCCCGGCTCCTTCGCCTCGAAATCCTCGGGCGTCGGCGCGCGCGGCGGCAGGGGCTCGGGCCGTTCCTTGCGCAGTTCCAGCCCGAATTTGTGTCCGCGCGAATAGACCAGATGCGCAGCCCCGGCGCCGGCGGCCAGACCGCCCATGATCGCGCCGATCATGCCCCAGGGTCCCAGCCCGCCCTTGTGTCCCGACTGTGCTTGCATCCGTCGCCAACGGCTCCACCCGGCGCGCGTTCCGGCGCCGCGTGCTTGATATCCCCGCAAAGCCGCGCCAATGCCAGCGTATGACCGAATCCAGCCCCGCCCCCACCCTCGTCGCCGCCTGGAAGACCGCCACCGCCACGCTCAAGGCCGGGCGCATCGACAGC
Source organism: Brevundimonas sp. (assembly GCF_041648615.1). GTDB lineage: Bacteria > Pseudomonadota > Alphaproteobacteria > Caulobacterales > Caulobacteraceae > Brevundimonas. Next base: position 1,924 of record NZ_JBAZOS010000037.1, on the reverse strand, counting down.
CCCTCGATCGACGCCCGCCTGTTGCTCGAGGTCGCCACCGGGGCCACCCGCACCGACATCCTGACCGACCCCTATCGGGTGGTGACGCCGGACCAGCAGACCGCCCTCGACGCCTTCGTCGAACGCCGCCTGCGCCGCGAGCCGGTCTCGCGCATCCTCGGCCGGAAGGGCTTCTGGAAGATCATGCTGAACGTCACCCCCGACGTCCTCAGCCCCCGCCCCGACACCGAGGCCATCCTCGACGTGGTCATGCTGGCCTTCCCGCCGCACCGGGCCTTCGAGATGATCGATCTCGGCACCGGCTCGGGGGCCATCCTGCTGGCGACCCTGGCCGAGCGGGCCGGGGCGCGCGGGGTCGGCACCGACATCTCCTTCGAAGCCCTCGCCGTGGCCAGGGAGAACGCGACCAACCTCGAGCTCGACAACCGCGCGACCTTCCTGCGCACTGAATGGGCCGCGGGCTTCGGCGACCACAGCTTCGATCTGGTGGTGTCCAACCCGCCCTACATCCCCTCGGGCGACATCCCCGGCCTCGACCCCGAGGTCCGCGACCACGACCCCCTGCTGGCCCTGGACGGCGGCCCCGACGGCCTGACCGCCTATCGCGAACTGGCTCCGGAGATCCGCCGCATCCTCCGCCCCGACGGGATCTTCGCCGTCGAGATCGGCTGGGACCAGGGCCCGCAGGTCAAGGCCCTGTTCGAGGCGGGGGGCTTCGACAGGGTCATCGTCGTCAAGGACCTGTCCGACCGTGACCGCGTCGTCACCAACGGCCCGGACCCGCGGACCAACCCCATCCCCAGGATGTAGGCCGCCCCAAACAAACCCCTTGGAAACCGCCCCCCGCCGCGCTAAGTCTTCGTCTGTCTCCCACCCAAAACGCACGCCTTGGTCCGCTTCTGGCCCATCCATGCGCGCATCAGGGCAGTGACGGTCGGGCCAGGTCGCCCGGCGGACCACGGGGCGGCGACGGATTTCCGATCACATCGTCAGCGGGGATTGGCCCCGGAACGAAGCGGAACGACCACACGGACAGCGCCCGCGGCTCTCGCCCCGGACCGTCCCTCATACAAAGCACGAGCGTCCGATGAGAGATTTCAAGGGCATGAAGCGTCAGCGCGGACGCAACAGAAAGCCCGGGAGCAGCGGCGGCGGCAACAACAACGCCAACGCCACCAACCCGAACCGGTCCTGGGATTCCCAGGGCCCGGAGAACATCAAGGTCCGCGGCAACGCCCAGACCGTCTATGAGCGCTACATGCAGCTGGCGCGCGACGCCTCGGCCGCCGGCGACCGCGTCCTGGCCGAGAACTACACCCAGCACGCCGAACACTATTTCCGCGTCCTGCGCGCCCTGCAGCCCTCGCGTCCCGTCAGCGAGATCGCCCAGCGCGAACTGGCCGGCCAGGGCTTCGACATCGATTTCGAGGACGAGACCGGCGCCCAGGCCGCCGCCATCATGGCCGCCGAAAAGGTCGAGGCCGACCGCATCGCCCAGATCGAGGCTCGCCAGCGCGAGAACGAGGAGCGCCAGAACGGCGGCTCCAATGACCGTCAGGGCGAACAGCCCCGCCGCGAATGGCGCGACCGCGACGACCAGCCCCGCGCCGAGCGTGAGCCCCGTCCCGACCGCGAACCCCGCCCCGAGGGGGAGGCGACCACCAACGCCGACGGCAGCCGCCGCGAAACCCGCCGCGAACGCTGGGAGCGCCGTCAGCTGGAGCGCGGCGCCCGCTTTGACCGCGAAGGCGGCGAACGCCCCGAGGGCGACGCCCCCGCCCCGACGTCGGACGACGCGGCCGAGACCCGCGCCGAAGTCGCCGAAACCCCGGCGGACCGTCCCGAACGCGCCGAGCGCCCGGCGCGCGCCGAACGCCGCCCGCGCCGCGACGCCGGCGTCGCGTCCGACGACGACGGCCCCACG
>NZ_JBAZOS010000036.1:0-32216 GCF_041648615.1 Brevundimonas sp. | reverse complement strand
GCGCCCAGACCCGCCCAGGCCCCGAAGCCGGAACCGGCGCCCGAGCCCGCCGCCGCCCCCACGCCGGCAGGCGCCTTCGCCTTCCCCGGCGCCGACCAGCGCCAGATGCTCGAAACCCTGTCCATGAACCTGGCCAGGGCGGCCATGACGGCCCAGTCGGCCATCGCCGAGGCGGCCCTGTCCCAGGCCGACCGCCCCGCCGCCCTGTCGCCGGACCCGTTCCACATCGGCCCGGCCATGAACTCCGTCATGACCAGCCTGGCCTCGCGCCCGGACAAGCTGTTCGCCGCCCAGGCCGACCTGTTCAACCGCTACATGGACCTGTGGGCCTCCACGACCCGCCGCGCCGCCGGCGAGGAGGCCCCCGCCCCGGCCTCGCCAAAAGACCGGGGCGACAAGCGCTTCAAGGACCCGGCCTGGTCCGAAAATCCCCTGTTCGACGTCATGCGCCGGTCCTATCTGGTCACCGCCGACTGGATGAACGGCCTCGTCTCCAGCGTCGAGGACGTCGATCCTCTGGTCAAACGCCGCGCTGAATTCTTCACCAAACTCCTGACCGACGCCTTCTCGCCGTCCAACTTCCTCGCCTCCAACCCCGCCGCCCTCAAGGCCCTGGCCGAGTCCAACGGCGAATCGCTGGTCAAGGGGATGCAGAATTTCGCCGCCGACATGGAGCGCGGCGCCGGCAAGCTGAAGATCAGCCAGGCCGACTACGGCAAATTCGTCGTCGGCGAGAACGTCGCCACGGCCCCGGGCCAGGTCGTCTGGCGCGACGAGCTGTTCGAGCTGATCCAGTTCGATCCCGCCACCGACAAGCAGCGCGCCATTCCCCTGCTGATCTTCCCGCCCTGGATCAACAAATTCTACATCCTCGACCTCCAGCCCGACAACTCGATGATCCGCTGGCTCTCGGCCCAGGGTTTCACCGTCTTCGTCTGTTCCTGGGTCAATCCGGACGTCGACAAGGCCGGCTTCGGCTTCGATGATTATCTCGAGAAGGGCGTCTACCGCGCCGTCGAAAAGGCGCTGGAGCAGTCGAAGTCAGACCATATCAACACCGTCGGCTACTGCATCGGCGGCACATTGATGGGCGCGGCCCTCGCCCACATGGCGGCCAAGGGCGACAAACGCGTCTCCGCCAACACCTTCTTCGCCGCCCAGCACGACTTCGCCGAGGCCGGCGATCTGCTGCTGTTCACCGACGAGCACTGGCTCAATGAGGTCGAGCAGCAGATGGACGCCGCCGGCGGCGTCCTGCCCGGCGCGGCCATGGCCGAGACCTTCAACGCCCTGCGCGCCAACGACCTGATCTGGTCCTTTTTCGTCAGCAACTATCTGATGGGCAAGGACCCGCCCGCCTTCGACCTGCTGTTCTGGAACGCCGACCAGACCCGCATGCCCAAGAAGCTGCACATGGACTACCTGCGCTCCATGTACGGCCAGAACCGGCTGGCGCGGGGCGAGTTCACGATCGGCGGGATCAAGGTCGACCTGTCGAAGGTCGCCATCCCCCTCTATTTCCAGGCCAGCCGCGAGGACCACATCGCGCCGATGAATTCGGTTTACCGTTCGGCCCGGGCCTTCTCGAACGCCGACGTCACCCTGACCCTGGCCGGCTCGGGCCATATCGCCGGGGTGGTCAATCCGCCATCAGCGCACAAATACCAGCACTGGACCAACCCCGCCCTGCCCCCGACCCTCGCCGAATGGCAGGCGGGCGCCGAGGAGCATCCCGGCAGCTGGTGGGAGCACTGGGCCGCCTGGCTGCACGCCCGCTCCGGCGGCTGGGTCCCGGCCCGCGATCCCGAAAAAGGCCCGCTTCCGCCCATAGAACCGGCGCCGGGATCCTATGTGAAAGTGAAGTCTTGAAGCGTCTCGAACCGAACCTGCTGCTGGCCATCACCACGGGTATCGCCCTGCTGCTGGTGGTCATCACCGCCACCGTCTACGGCCCGCCCATCGGCCTGATCCGCAATCCCCTGCTGGCCATCATCTGCGCCGGCGGCTTCGTGCTGCTGAACCCGGTGATGCTGCGGATGATGAAGATCGCCCCCCGCCCGCCTCTGATCCATCCCGGCAGCCGGGGCACGGCCGGCTGGGCGACGCTCTTTCCGATGCTGGTCATCGCCGCCGCCGCCATACCGGTCTTCATGCCCGGTCCCGACTACGGCCTGCTGGTCATCATCGCCTCGGTCTGGTTCGGAGCGACGGTGGAGTCAGCGATCAGGGCGCGCTCTCAGGCGGGCTGAAACTTCAGCGCCACGCCGTTGTTGCAATAGCGTTTTCCGGTCGGCCGCGGCCCGTCCATGAACAGATGCCCCTGATGCCCGAGGCAGCGGGCGCAGTGATACTCCGTACGCGGAATACCGATGGCGAAATCGGTCTTTGTGCCGATATTGGCGGCGATCACGTCATAGAAGCTGGGCCAGCCCGTGCCGCTGTCGAACTTCCATTGCGAGCGGAACAGCGGCAGGTCGCAGCCCCGGCAGACGAAGGTCCCGCGCCGGTGTTCGTCGTTCAGCGGACTGCTCCCCGGCCGCTCGGTCGCCTCATGCCGCAGCACGTCATAGGCCGCCCGCGGCAGCCGTTCGCGCCACTGGGCGTCGGTCAGACGCCGGAACGGCGAGTTCGCATACTGCCGCTCGGACGCGTCCGCGCTTCCCGGCGAACAGGCCGACAGGGCGACCGCGCCGGCGGTCAGGAACAGATGACGGCGGTTGAGCTGGGTCATGCGGGAGATACGTCGGCATCCACGACGCGGTTTCAAGTGCCCCTTCCTTCTCCCCTTGGGGGAGAAGGTGGCTCGCGAAGCGAGACGGATGAGGGGTAAGCCCGGCCGGGCTCGCTCTCAACCGACCGGACCAATGCCGCCAGCCCCCTCACCCGGGCGGCTCCGCCGCCCACCTTCTCCCCCGAGGGGAGAAGGATCACGACAGCCCGGTGTCTTCCGCCAGCCCCAGCATCAGGTTCAGGTTCTGCACCGCCGCCCCCGAGGCCCCCTTGCCGAGGTTGTCCAGCAGGGCGACCAGCCGGACCTGCTCGCCCGCCCGGTCGCCGAACACATGCAACCGCATGGTGTTGGTCCCGTTCAGCCCCTCCGGATCGATTCCGGACATGGCCTCGGTCTCTTCCAGTTCGGCGACCTCGACGAAGCGGCAATCCGCATAGGCCTCGGCCAGGGCCCCGTGCACCACCTCGACCGACGGCGACCCCGGCAGGGCCGCCAGCTGCAGCGGAACCTCGACCAGCATCCCCTGCCGGTAGGCCCCCACCGCCGGCGCGAACAGCACCGGCCGCTCCAGCCCCGTATGCAGCGTCATCTCCGGCACATGCTTGTGCTTCAGCGACAGGCCGTAGGCGCGGAACGCCCCGGCCCCGCCGGCCTCGAACTCCGCGATCATGGCCTTGCCGCCGCCCGAATAGCCCGACACCGCATTGACCGTCACCGGCCAGCCCGCCGGGATGACCCCCGCGCTCACCAGCGGCCGGACCAGCCCGATGAAGCCCGTCGGATAGCAGCCGGGGTTCGACACCCGCTTCGCCGCCGCGATCTTTTCCGCCTGCCCCGCCGCCATCTCCGCGAAACCATAGGTCCAGGCCGGATCGACCCGATACGCCGTCGAGGCGTCGATCACCCGCACCGCCGGATTGTCGATCATCGCCACCGCTTCCTTCGCGGCGTCATCGGGCAGGCACAGGATCACCGCGTCTGCCGCGTTCAACGCCTCGCGCCGCGCCTCGACATCGCGCCGCCGGTCGCCCAGCAGGATCAGCTCCAGATCGCCGCGCGCCTCCAGCCGCTCGCGGATCTCCAGCCCGGTGGTCCCGGCCTCGCCGTCGATGAAGATGGTGTGGGTCATCCGTTACTCTCAAGTCTTTCCGGGTTCGTCAGGGACGATCGATTTGAGCCAAGCATCGAACTCTGCCGACGATTTTTGAGAAGCGGCCTTTGCAGCCTCCGCCTCTGGCCCGGTGTCCGAATAGCGATACGAAGTTGGGTCGGGACCGTACTGCGCCTCGCGTTGTCTTTTACGCTCGGACCGCTGATCTGCGTCTGCCAAGATCGATCCTGCGATCGAGTCTATTTCGGCGGGATCTTGCCACCGCATCAGCTCTCCCCGGCCATTCCGCTGTCGAGCCGCGTCATGCGCTCTCCAGCATAATTCCCGGGCGTAAAGCGCCGACAACTCGGCGGCGGTGGCAGATCGCTCCACTGCTCGTCGGATCGGCCGCAGGAGCATTTCCAAGCCGATCAATAGGCCAGCAAGAAGCAGTGAACCGATGGTCAACGTACTCATGAGTTTGTCCCCACGACGCCAATAGTGCCTATCCGTACCTCAGCATCCCTGACAGCAGCCAAAGAAAAAGGGCGCTCCGGTTTCCCGAAGCGCCCCATTCCGAACCGTAGGTGAAACGGCCTAGCGCTTCGAGAACTGGAAGGACTTGCGGGCCTTGGCGCGGCCGTACTTCTTGCGCTCGACGACGCGGCTGTCGCGGGTCAGGAAGCCGTGCGGCTTCAGGACCGGGCGCAGCGCCGGCTCATAGTGGGTCAGGGCGTGCGACAGGCCGTGGCGGATCGCGCCGGCCTGGCCCGACAGGCCCGAGCCCTGCACGGTGCAGTCGACGTCGAACTGGGTCAGACGGTCGGTCACTTCCAGCGGCTGGGCGATCATCATGCGCAGGATTTCGCGGGCGAAATACTGCAGCTGATCCTTGCCGTTGATGGTGATCTTGCCCGAGCCGGGCTTGATCCACACGCGGGCGATCGCGTTCTTGCGCTTGCCGGTCGAATAGGCGCGGCCCTGGGCGTCCAGCTTCTGGACATAGACCGGGGCGTCCTCGGAGGCCGAGGCGGTGCCCAGGCCCTTGAGGGCGTCGAAGCCGGTCGCGGCGGGCGCGGCGGCGGGGGCGTCGTTCTCGACGACGGGCGTTTCAGCAGTCACGTCGGTCATGCTCAGACGCTCCGGGTGTTCTTGGAGTTGGCCGACTTGAAGTCGATCGTTTCCGGCTGTTGGGCTTCGTGGGTGTGCGCGGCGCCGTTGAACAGGCGCAGGTGCGTCATCTGCAGGCGGGCCAGCGGGCTCTCCTTGGGCAGCATGCGCTCGACGGCCTTCTCGAGCACGCGCTCGGGGAAGCGGCCGTTCAGCACCTTCTCGGGGGTCGTCTGCTTGACGCCGCCGGGGTGGCCGGTGTGACGGTAGTAGATCTTGTCGGTCAGCTTCTTGCCGGTGAACACCACCTTGTCGACGTTGGTGACGACGACATAGTCGCCGCAATCGACGTGGGGGGTGTAGTCGCCGCGGTGCTTGCCGCGCAGACGATTGGCGATGAAGGTCGCGAGACGGCCCACCACGACGCCTTCGGCGTCGATGTGAATCCACTTCTTCGTGACCTCGGCCGGCTTCAGCGCGACCGTGGTGCTCTTCAGCATGTTCGGGGTTCCTGGGACAGACGAACGGGGGCCCCTCCCATGACGGGGACGAGCGGAAGGCGCGCTGATAGAGGATGGGGGGCGTGGGGTCAAGGCGGTGTTATTGCAGACATCGCACCTATCCTGTTGAAATAAAACACTTATCATATAATGGTATTAAAATACCACACCTTTTCTCCCTCCCCTTCATGGGGAGGGATGGCGAAGCGCAGCGGAGCCCCGGGCGGGGAACGCCAGTCCCGCACCGACGACCCCCGGCTTCACACTTCCCCACCCTGTCGTCGCTACGCGCCGACATCCCTCCCCACTTCGGGGGAGGGAGAAGACAACGCCCCCTGCCCGCGCTAAACCGCCGCCAACCCTTCAGGAGCTTCGCCCATGACCGTCGCCGCCCGTCTCGCCGAACTCGGCATCGTCCTGCCGGAACCCGCCAGCGCGGTGGCCAACTATGTGCCCTTCGTCCAGACGGGAAATCTCGTCCACATATCGGGCCAGCTGTCGAACGACGCCTCGGGCGGAATCAAGGGCACGGTCGGCGCCGACGTCTCGCCCGAACAGGCGAAGGACGCCGCCCGTCTGTGCGGCGTCAATCTGCTGGCCCAGATCTCGGCGGCCTGCGGCGGCGACCTCGAACGCGTCGTCCGCGTCGTCAAACTGGGCGGCTTCGTCCAGGCCGCCGGCGATTTCACCGCCATCCCCGCCGTCATCAACGGGTGCTCCGACCTGATGGTCGAGGTCTTCGGCGACAAGGGCCGCCACGCCCGCTCGGCCGTCGGCGTCTACAAACTCCCCCTCGGCTTCGCCGTCGAGGTCGACGCCATCGTCGAGGTGCGGTGAGCTCCGCTGCTCAACCCTTCCCGCGAAGCGGGTTCATCACAAAGGACACGAAGGAAACACGAAGGGCACAAAGAGGCCGGAGCCATTCACAACTCCCTTCGTGTTCTTTGTGAATCCTTCGTGCCCTTCGTGATGAACCTTCCCCTCGCCAGTCCGGCGCACGATGAAGATCAGGGCCCGCTTCGCGGGACGCCCGCATGAGCCCGGCGTTCCAGATCCACGTCCACGACCGCATCGCCGACATCGGCCGCGAGGCCTGGGACGCCTGCGCCGCCCCTTCGGGCGACCCCTTCGTCTCATACGACTTCCTCGACGCCTGCGAGGCCTCCGGCAGCGCCGTCCCGCGTCAGGGCTGGGCCGGCCGCCATCTGTCGCTGCGCGATGAGGCCGGCCGCGTCCTCGGCGTCATGCCCCTCTGGCTCAAGGGCGACAGCCAGGGCGAATACGTCTTCGACCACAGCTGGGCCGACGCCTACCAGCGCGCCGGCGGCCGCTACTATCCCAAGCTGCTGGCCGCGGTGCCGTTCACCCCGGTCACCGGCCCGCGCTTCCTCGCCCATCCCGACGCCGACGCCGCCACCGTGCGGCAGGCCCTGCTGCAGGGCGCCCTCGCCCTGACCGAACGGCTCGGCGTCTCTTCCCTGCACGTCAACTTCCCGACCCGGCCGGAATGGGACGCCATGGGCGAGGCCGGCCTGCTCCAGCGTCAGGACATGCAATACGTCTGGCGCAACGGCGGCTACGACACCTTCGACGACTTCCTCGCCGCCCTGTCCTCGAACCGCCGCAAGACCATCCGCCGCGAGCGCCGCGAGGCGCAGGCGGGCCTCGACATCCGCGTCCTGACCGGGGCCGACATCACGGAAGCCCACTGGGACGCCTTCTTCGCCTTCTACATGGACACCGGCGAGCGCAAATGGGGCCGGCCCTATCTGACCCGGGACTTCTTCAGCCGCATCGGCGCGACCATGGCCGACCGCATCGCCCTCGTCATGGCCTTCCGCGACGGGGAAGCGATCGCCGGGGCGCTGAACCTGATCGGCGCCGACGCCCTCTACGGCCGCCAGTGGGGCGCGCTGGAGGAGGTCCCCTTCCTCCATTTCGAGCTCTGCTACTACCAGGCCATCGACTTCGCGATCGCGCGCGGCCTGTCGCGCGTCGAGGCCGGGGCCCAGGGCGAGCACAAGATCGCCCGCGGCTATCTGCCGTCACCGGTGTATTCGGCCCATTTCATCGCCGACCCGGCCCTGCGCGAGCCTGTCGCCCGCTATCTCGAGGGCGAGCGGCCCGCCGTCGAGGCCGAGATCGCGGTCATGACCGAGGAACTCTCGCCCTTCAGGAAGGACGGCTGATGGATCAGACTTCGCGCCGCGAATCCTCGCCGATGAACCAGCCGGCGATCCAGCTGACGATGCCGGTGACGATGGCCGCGCCGATGCCCGCCCAAAGGCCGTCGACCACAAACCCGCTGAGCAGGACCGCCACCAGCCCGATCACCGCCGCATTCACCACCAGCAGGAACAGGCCGAAGGTGATGACCGTCAGCGGGAAGGTGAGAATCGTCAGGATCGGCCGCACGATGGCGTTGGCCACGCCCAGCAGCACCGCCGCCAGCAAGAGCGTGGGCGTATCCGTGAACGCGACTCCGGGCACGACCTGCGCCGCCAGCCACAGGGCCAGGCAGGTGACGAGAAACTGGACGATGAAACGCAGCATGGCCGACTCCCTTTTGACCTTGACCCTAACACCCGAAGGCCGCCGGGGCTCCCCTCGTCCGGGCCGCGTCGCTAAGCTGTCCTGAAAGCCGCCCGGAGCCTCCCGTGACCCTGAAAGCCCCCTACGATCCCGACAACATCTTCGCCCGAATTCTGCGCGGCGAGATTCCGGCGGTGAAGGTCTGGGAGGACGACCACGTCCTTGCCTTCATGGACGTCTTCCCCCAGTCGGAAGGCCATGTCCTGCTGGTCTCGAAAACCTCGACCGCCCGCACCCTGCTGGAGATCGAACCCGACGCCCTCGCCCGCCTCGCCGAGGCGACCCGGCGCACCGCCCGCGCGGTCGAAACGGCGCTCCGGCCCGACGGCGTCCAGATCATGCAGCTGAACGGCGACGCGGCCGGCCAGACTGTCTTCCATCTGCATTTCCACATCATCCCGCGCTGGGCGGACCGGTCCATGAAGGGCCACGGCCACGCCCCCATGGCCGATACGGAAACCCTGCGCGCCCTCGCCGACCGCATCGCCGCCGCGCTCGAGTGAACACCGTTCATTGATCGCCTCGCGAACAGGCGTAGCCTTTGTCCGGAGGCGGATCGTCCGCGGGCCTTGGGAGGGGCTGGACATGACTGCGAAACTGAACTGGCTGGGCATCGTCGTGGCGACCGTGGTCGCCTTCTTCATCGGCTTCCTATGGTACGGCCTGATCTTCGCCGAGAAATGGATGGCCCTGACCGGCGTCACCGACGAGAGCGGCGGCGATCCCGTATGGATGCTGCTGGGTCTGGTCCAGACCTTCGTCACGATGGTCGGCCTGGGCTGGTTCATCGCCCGCGAGGGCGCGCCGGGGTTGATGAACGGCCTCAAGATCGGCCTGGCCGCCGGGGTCTGCTTCGCCCTGATGACCTCGGCCTACGGCTTCATCTACCAGACCTCGCCGATCGGCCTGCTGCCCATCGACTGGAGCCATCTGCTGGTCGTCTACGCCGTCGGCGGCGCCATCATCGGCGGCCTGCGGATGAAGCCGAAAGCCTAGTCGGCGCGGAACTGCAGTTCGGCCAGCCGGGCGTACAGCCCGCCCTGGGCCATCAAGGCCTGGTGCGTGCCTTCCTGCACCACCCTGCCGTCCTCCATCACCACGATGCGGTCGGCGCGCAGGACGGTGGCCAGGCGGTGGGCGATGACGATGGTCGTGCGGCCCTCCATCGCCTGATCGAGGGCGGCCTGCACCAGCCGTTCGTTCTCGGCGTCCAGCGCCGAGGTCGCCTCGTCCAGCAGCAGGATCGGCGCGTCCCGGACCAGCGCCCGGGCGATCGCCATCCGCTGGCGCTGCCCGCCCGACAGGCTCTTGCCGCGCTCGCCCAGCGGCGTGTCAAAGCCCTCCGGCAGGGCCTCGACGAAGGCGAGGGCCTGCGCCTCCTCGGCCGCGGCCCGCACCGCCGCCTCGTCGGCGTCTTCCCGCCCGAAGCGGATATTCTCGCTGGCCGAGCCCGAGAACAGCGGCGCCTCCTGCGACACCCAGGCGAACCGGCTGCGCACCGCGACCGGATCGGCCTCGCGCACATCGACCCCGTCCACCGACACCACGCCGGACTGCGGATCGTAGAAGCGCAGCAGCAGCCGGAACACCGTGCTCTTGCCCGCCCCCGACGGCCCCACCAGCGCCACCGTCTCGCCCGGCCGCACCGTCAGCGAAAATCCCTTCAGCGCCGGCAGGTCGGGCCGGCCCGGATAGGCGAACTGCACCGCCGACATCGACACCTCGCCCGTCGGCGGCTCCGGCAGGGCCCGCGGCGTCTCCGGCGGCCGGATCGCGGCCTCGCTACGCATCAACTCGTCGATCCGCTCCATGGCCCCGGCCGCCTTCTGCACATCGCCCCAGCTCTCGCCCAGCGCCCCCACCGCCCCGGCCGCGAACACCGACAGCAGCACGAACTGCAGCAGGGCGCCCGGCGTCATCCGCCCGGCGATCACGTCCTGCGCGCCCAGCCACAGCACCAGGGTCACGCCGCCGAACATGACGATGATGATCATCGCCGTCATCAGGGCCCGCGCCTTCATCCGCACCAGAGAGACGCCGAACGCGTCCTCGACGGCCTGGCCGAAGCGGTCGATGGCGCTGGCCTCGCGGCCGAAGGCCTGGACCGTCTCGATCGCGTCCACGCTCTCGCCGGCGAAGCCGACGGCGTTGGCGAACCGGTCCTGCGACGCCACCGTCAACTTCCGCACCCGTCGCCCGAACAGGAAGATCGGGCCCAGCAGCAGCGGCACGACCAGCAACACCATCCCGGTCAGCTTGGGACTGACCACGAACAGCAGGACGGTTCCGCCGATCAGGGTCAGGAAATTGCGCAGGGCGAACGACACCGAGGTCGTCAGCAGCGTCTCGACCAGGGCGATGTCGGTCGTCAGGCGCGACAGCACCTCGCCCGTCCGCATCGCGGCGTAGAAGGCCGGATCCAGCGTCAGGATGCGCCGGAACAGCCCCTTGCGCAGATCGGCGATGACCCGCTCGCCGGTCTTGGTCACGAAATAATAGCGGACGGCCGTCGCCAGCCCCAGGAACAGGGCGTTGGCCCCCAGCAGCAGGAACCACAGGTTCAGCTGCGATCCGCCGTTGTCGAAGCCGTTGTCGATCGCCCCGCGCGCCGACGCCGTCAGCGCCAGGGAGGCGGCCGTGGACAGGATCAGCCACAGCGCCGCCATCGCCAGATGGCCCTTGTGCCGCATCGCATAGGGCAGCAGCCGGCCGAGCGGACGGATGTCGCGTCGCCTCTCGCGCCGCTGCCCCGCCTCGCCCAGCTGTTCGATCAGAACGGCCCCCGCGCCGGGGCGTCCCCGGATGTCAGCGGCGTCGGCGGTGGCGGTTGCATCTGTCATGGCGCGCGCCTCTTGCCCCGGATCGCCCCCCGGTGTAAACGCCGCCGCTCATTCCCGCCCTTCGCTGGCGGGTTTTCTCATTTTCGCGCTCCGACGGTCGGCATCGTCATCGCGCAGAGACCGGACCAGGACCATGAAGGCGGATACGCATCCCGACTACCACTTCATCACCGTGACGATGACCGATGGTACGACCTATCAAACGCGCTCGACCTACCAGAAGGAAGGCGCCGTCCTGAACCTGGACATCGATCCGCTGACGCACCCGGCCTGGACCGGCGGCAACCAGCATATGCTGGACCGCGGCGGCCGTGTTTCGCGCTTCAACAACAAGTTCGCCGGCTTCATCAAGAAGTAGGCCGCCGCGGGTGCGGGCTTTCAGGCCACACCCTGAGGCAAGACGACAACAAAGGCGTCGGTCCCCGGACCGGCGCCTTTCTGTTTGACCGGAACGCCGATAACATCCCGGCGTTGGCTTTTTCGGGGGCGTGGACACGGTGTCCCGCATCGAATCCTGCGTAGAGACCTTGGCGATGAATCGACGGCAACTCGGACTGGGCGCGGCCGTGACGGCGTTTGCGTCGGCCATGGGTCAGGCGGCCTCGGCCCAGACCCGCGATCCCGCCGCGGTCGCCTTCTATGATCGCTTCAACGACCAGCTGGCCCGCCTGCCCGCGGGAATTCAGCCGGACGTCCGCGCCTTCTACGAGCTGAACGGCTGGCGGCCCGTCTGGAATCCGGAACGGCTGCGCGCGCTGCAGGCCGCCGCCGGCCGGGCCGAGCGTCACGGCCTGTCGCAGACCGACTATTTCAACTTCGACACCCTCGCAGCCGACCGCGACGCCGCCGAGATGCGCACCACGGCGGCCGCCATGGGCTATGCCCGCGTCCTGGCCGAGGGCCGCGTCCGCCCGGAGACGGTCGAAGACCTGTGGGAGATGCAGAAGAACCGCGTCGACCTGCCCGTCGGCCTGAACGACGCCCTGGCCCAGAACCGTCTGGTCGATTGGTTCGAGGGCCTCGCGCCCACAGACATCGGCTATTCCAACCTGTCCGCCGGCTATGTTCGCTACCGCCGCCTGATCCGGGAGGGCGGCTGGCCCGCCTTCCGTCAGGGACCGACGATCGAGCCGGGCGCCAGCGACGCCCGCATTCCCGCGCTCATCCAGCGTCTCGTCGCCGAAGGCGACCTGCCGGAGGCTGACGGGGTGCGCCTGACCGAGGAGGGCATCGTCTACGGCCCCGAGCTCCAGGCCGCCGTGCGCGGCTTCCAGGTCCGGCACGGCCTCGCCGCAGATGGCCGTATCGGCACGGGCAGCCAGCGCTCCCTGTCCGCCTCGGCCGAGGACCGCGCCCGTCAGATCGCCCTGAACCTTGAGCGTCGTCGCTGGTTGAAGCGCGAGGTCTCGCCCGAACGGATCGAGGTCAACACCGCCGCCGCCATCATGGTCTACTGGAAGGACGGCCGTCCCGTTCACTCGAACCGCGTCGTCTGCGGGTCTCCGACCAACCAGACCCCCAGCCTCGAAAAGCCGTTCGCCTCGGTGGTCGCCAACCCGCCCTGGTACGTGCCCGCCTCGATCGCCCGCAACGAGATCCTGCCCAAGGGCCCGGGCTATCTGGCCAGCCAGAACATGTACATTTCGAACGGCACGGTGATCCAGCGCGCCGGACCGAACGCCGCACTGGGCTATGTGAAGTTCGAACTGCGCGACAGCTACGCCATCTTCCTGCACGACACCCCGTCCAAGGCCGCCTTCAACCTGTCCATGCGGCAGCGTTCGCACGGCTGCGTCCGGGTGCAGGGCGCGGTCGATTTCGCCCGCCTGCTGCTGTCGCCCGATCCGGCCCTGCTGGAACAGTTCGACACCGCCCAGGACACGCGCGAGACCAAACGCATCCAGACGGGCCGCGAGATCAGCGTCCGCCTGCTGTACTGGACCGCCTTCGTCGACGGTCAGGGCCGGGTGGCCTTCCGCGAGGATGTCTACGAGCGGGACGCCAAGCTGGCCGAAGCCCTCGGCATCGCCATCAGCCTGCCCAAGGCGGTCGATGACGGCGCGCGGGTCGCCAACGACGTCGGGCCTTAAAGCTCAGGTTCGGAACGCCGCCGTCAGCCGATCCAGCTGGCTCTGCACCGGATTGACCGCATCGTCCTCCGGCGCGTCCAGATACATGCGGCGATCCAGGTGCAGGATCCGGTCGTACAGCTTCTCGGCCCGGACCAGATATTCGACCAGGGCGATCGGCAGTTCGCCGTCCGTGGGATCGGTGTCGGGCTTGCGGTCGGCCAGCCGGTAGCGCGGTTCGCACGCCGCCAGCGCGGTCATGTCGCCCTCTCGCACCGCCCGCTGCACCAGCAGCCAGGACGCGATCTGCATTAGCCGCGTGGTCAGCTTCATGCTTTCGCCAGCGTAGGCCAGAGCCGTGCTGCGCGACAACAGCTTGGATTCCCGCCGGCCGTCCCCATCCAGATAGGCGGCGGTGTCCTCGACCAGCTCCATGCCTTCGCGAAAGGTGCGGTCGAACAGCTCCGACCGCGCGAAATCGTCGACGACGGCGGCGCGGCTGCGGCCGGCGGACGAGGGAATGGCGGCGTCGGTGGGCATGAAGTCGGTCAAACTCATAGGGGTGCGCGTATCCGTATCACGACCGGCACGGTTTCGCGCGGCGCTTCAACGGACTGCAACGGTTGTGCCAACAGCCTGATTCAGGAGCGGAAGTTGAACATGGCGTCGGCGGCGTTGCGTTGCGAGGACTTGCCGTCGATGGCGGCCCGGGACCGCGCGATCTCGGCCTCGAGCCCTTCGATGCGCTGCTTCAGATCCTCGACCGAATAGCCGTCCAGATCCTCGCGCGTCAGGGCGATCAGTGGCGCGCCGCGCGCCGGACGGGGCTCCGGATCCTCGAACATCACCGCCTCCTTCGTGGCCAACGGATACGCAACGCCCTATCTGAACGCCCGGATACGGACGATTGCAAGAACGGGATGAGGCGAATGCGGGTCATCGAGATCGCGGGCGGAGCAGGTCCGGCGGAGGCGCTGACCCTCGCGGAACGGCCCGACCCCGTCGCGGGCCCGGGCCAGATTCGCATCCGGGTCCGGGCCGCCGGAATCAACCGGCCCGACCTCCTGCAGCGGCTGGGCCGCTATCCCGCCCCGCCCGGAGCCTCCGACATCCTCGGCCTGGAAGTCGCCGGCGAGGTCGATCAGCTCGGCGAAGGCGTCAGCCGCTGGGCGGTGGGCGACAAGGTCTGCGCCCTGCTGGGCGGGGGCGGCTATGCCGACCATGCGGTGGTCGACGCGCGCCACGCCCTTCCCGTGCCCGTCGGTTTGGACCTGATCCGGGCGGCCGCCCTTCCCGAGACGGTCTGCACCGTCTTCGCCAATGTCTTCGAGGCCGGAGCCCTCAAGGCCGGCGAAACCCTGCTGATCCATGGCGCGACCAGCGGCATCGGCGTCACCGCCATCCAGATGGCCAGGGCCGCGGGCGCCAGGGTCATCGCCACCTCCCGGGGGCCTGACAAGACCGCCGCAGCCCTGGACCTCGGCGCCGATCTCAGCCTGGACGCCCTTGCCGACGACATGGAGACCGCCATTTCGGGATTCGGCGGCGCCGACGTCGTGCTGGACATGGTCGGCGCCGACTACGCCGCCCTCAATCAGGCGGCGCTGAAGCCCTTCGGGCGCTGGGTCGTGATCGCGACCCAGTCGGGCTCGATGGCGCAGGTCGATCTGGCCAGGCTGATGATGAAGCGGATCGTCCTCACGGGCTCGACCCTGCGGGCGCGGCCCGCCGACGAGAAGGCCCGGCTGATCGCCGCCGTGGAGGCGACGGCCTGGCCGTGGGTGGCGTCCGGCGCGGTGCGCCCGCCGGTCGAGGCGACCTTCCCGCTGGAGCAGGCGTCAGCCGCCCACCTCGCGCTCGAGGCGGGCGGCCATGTCGGCAAGATCGTCCTGACGACCTGACTTACCAGCGACCGCCGCGGCCGACCGGACGCAGGGACGAGATGCGGTCGTTCATGCCCCAGCGCTGCAGGTTCCGGACGTCACCGGTGAACGTCTGACACTGGCCGCGATAGTAGGCGTCGGTGCAGGCCTCCCATGCGCCCCGGAACTGCATCGATGAGATCGCGTCATTGAACCCGGAGTTGGCCAGGTTCGGAACCTCGCCCTCGAAGCGGAAGGAGGCGCCGCGGAAATCGGCGTCGCGATAGATGGTGATCGAGCCGCGCCCGTCCCCCCCGCCGCCCGGCCAGCCGGGACCATTGCCGCCGGCGCCGGGCCGGCCTTCGTACTGGCCCCGGTACGGACCGCAGACCAGCAGGCCGTCGTTGTTGCGGATTTCGTAGTCCGCGCACCGGTTCAGCTCGATCGACGTGCCGCGAATCTGCCCGCGGTTGGTCCGGCAGTCGGCGTACAGCCGGCCCCGGTTCACATATTCGCCGCTGCAGCTGTCGCGATAGTCCCCGCGCGGCGCGACCCGGGCGCCGACCTGGGGATCCTGCTGCGCTGAACCGGCTCCACCCGAAATGACCGCCGCCGCGGCCAGCATTTCAATCAACATGGTCATCCCTTCCAATAACGGCGTTCACTGATGCACAACGCGCCTGTGAAGCCAATGTTCTGCAGTCCGGATGAACCTTGGCTGTACAGCCTTGTCGGCGTCCGTTTTCTTTTCGCGCGAATAGGCCTATATCGCGATCATCAACGCCCGGTCGAAAGGCCGGGCGCCGTCGTATCCAGAGCCCGGTTTCCGGGCCTGAAAACCAAACCGGAATGCGTTCATGACCGACATCCTCATGCCCAAGGCCACTGCGGTCTGGCTGGTCGACAACACCTCCCTGACGTTCGAGCAGATCGCCGACTTCTGCGGCCTGCACCCGCTGGAAGTGCGCGGCATCGCCGACGGCGACGTGGCCCGCGACATCCGCGGCGCCGATCCCCTGGTCAACGGCCAGCTGACCCGCGAAGAGCTGGACAAGGCCCAGAACGACGAGAACTACCGCATGCAGGCCGTGGTCAGCCGCCACGCCGAACTGATGAAGGGCGGCAAGCCCGCGCCGAAATACACGCCCGTCTCGCGCCGGCAGGACCGCCCGGACGCCATCGCCTGGTTCGTGCGCAACCACCCCGAGGTGACCGACGCCCAGATCGCCAAGATGCTCGGCACCACCAAGTCGACCATCGAGAGCGTGCGGAACCGCACCCACTGGAACAGCCCCAACATCAAGCCGGTCGACCCCGTGACCCTGGGCCTCGTCGGCCAGCTGGCCCTGGACGAACTGGTCCGCAAGGCCGCCGACAAGAAGGCCAAGGACGACGCCAAGAAGGGCGGCGGCGCCACCCTGCAGCCCGTCGACGCCCCTGCCGAGCCGGCCGAGGAGGAGTTCGTCCCCGAGGCCCGCGAACGCCGCGGCGCCGAGCCCACCGCGGCTTCGGTCTTCGGCACCAAGGACTGAGATGAAAACGGCCCCGGAGATCGCTCTCCGGGGCCGATGTCTTTTCGGGAAGCCGCCTCGCTATCCTGTGCGGGCCTCCAGGCTGGTGATCTGTTCCTTGAGTCGAAGCTTCTGCTGCTTGAGCTCCCTGACGTGAAGCGAGTCCGTGGCCGGGTGGATCATCTCCCGCCGGATGGTCTCATCCAGGTTGCGGTGACGGTTTCCCAGTTCGCGGATACGAGCTTCGATGGTCATGGCTTGCGCCTCCATGTCTAAGGGACCAGTACAGTCAGCGCCGGGTCTGACCGGCTGTAGAATCACATTCCAGTGAACTGCCGACCGTCCTGATACGGACCACCCTGGAGCCCGAATTGGCCGAAGATGTGAACGGAGCCGTACGGAACCTTTCCGGTTCGACGCCCGCCAGATTGATCGTCGGAATTTCCGGAGCCTCCGGCGTCATTTACGGCGTCCGTGTGCTCGACGCCCTGCGCGAACTGGGGGTCGAGAGCCATCTGGTCGTGACCCGCGCCGCCCTGCTGACCCTGTCGCAGGAGACCGATCTCTCTGCCGACGACCTGCTGGGCCGCGCCGACGTGTCGCACCGGCTCAACGACGTCGGCGCCTCGATCGCCTCGGGCTCGTTCCGGACCATGGGCATGATCATCGCCCCCTGTTCGGTCCGCACCATGAGCGAGATCGCCACCGGCGTGACCTCCACCCTGCTGACCCGCGCCGCCGATGTGGTGCTGAAGGAGCGCCGGCCGCTGGTGCTGATGGTGCGCGAGACGCCGCTGCATCTCGGTCACCTGCGCACGATGACGGCGCTCGCCGAAATGGGCGCGATCCTCGCCCCGCCCCTGCCCGCCTTTTACACGAAGCCGGCGAGCATCGCCGAGATCGTCGATCAGTCGGTCGGACGCGCCCTGGACCTGTTCGGCCTCGACTGGGCGGCCGTCCGGCGTTGGGACGGGCTGAAGGGCGCGGCGACCGAATGAGGCTGTGGGACTGGGCGCTTGCGGCCTACGCCGCCGAGGGCGTGGCCGACGCCTGTCTGGAGTTGCAGGACGCCGCCGGCCAGAACATTCCCCTGCTGCTCTGGGCCGCCTGGTGCGCGGCCGAGGGGCGCGCGCCGGACGAGGACGCCCTTGAGGCCGCCGGCGACACGGCCCGCGCCTGGCAGGAGACCGCCATCGCCCCCCTGCGCGCCGTGCGCCGCGCGCTCAAGCCCCGCGCCCCCGATCTGGACGACGCCGACCGCGAAGCCGTGCGGGCCCAGGTCAAGGCCGTGGAGCTGGAGGCGGAACGCCGCCTGCTGACCGCGCTGGAAGCCCTGGCCCCGGCCTCGAGCGGCCCTCCCCGGCCCCCGCTGCCGACGATGGTGGCCGCCGCCCGGGTCTGGTCGCCGATCACGCCGCGCGCGGGGCTGAATCGCCTCGCGGAGCGCCTTCCGGCCTGATGCGACGCGCGTTATAAGCCGGGCGTCCGGGATCCCAGCATGAATGACGACGACCCCTTTCTGACCGAGGAAGAGCAGGCGCTTCACGCCCGGCTGAAACTGCTTCAGCTCGAACATGCCGACCTCGACGCCTCGATCGACGCCCTGTCGCGCATGCCCGTGCCCGATCAGCTGATGATCGCGCGGCTGAAACGGAAGAAGCTGGTCCTGCGCGACGAGATCACCCGGATCGAGGACCGGATCCTGCCCGACATCATCGCCTGAGGGGCGTCACCGCCCCTTCTTGCGCACCCACATGGCGGCGTCCGCCTCGGCCAGCCAGACCTCGGGGTCGGTGTGGCCGTTGAAGGCCCGCACCCCGAACGAGGCGCCCAGACGCGCGCTCTGGCCGTTCCAGGTGAATTCCTCGGCCGCCAGGGCGTCGGCCAGCCGCTGTGCCTTCTCGCGCCCACTGTTCAGGCCGGCGTTCAACAGCAGCAGGCCGAACTCGTCGCCGCCCAGACGGCCCACGGCGTCCGATTCGCGCAGATTGGCCGCCAGCAGGTTGGCGATATGCACCAGGGCGGCGTCGCCCGCGGCATGGCCGAGGTTGTCGTTGACGCCCTTGAACCCGTCCAGATCGAGGTACAGCAGCACCGCGGGCGTGCCGTGGCGGTGGCAGAAGGCCATGGCGCTCTTCATCGCGGCGACGAAGCCGCGCCGGTTCAGCACCGGCGTCAGCACATCGTGATCGGCCGCCGCCTCGGCCGCTTCGGCGCGACGGCGCAGGGCCTCGATCTCGGCGCGCAGGCGCTCGATCTCGTCGTAAGGGTCGATGACGGCCGCGTTGGTCACGAGCGAAGAGGGCTCCCCGGCCGGCGACTCAACACGCCCGGCCAAGGCTCAGCCTAACGCGGTCGGTTGCGGGCGCAACGCGAGTCCTGTATCGCGCCGCTTTCCCGCGAAAGGCGTGCGCATCCATGGCGACCCAGACCCCCGTGGCGATCATCATGGGCAGCCGCTCGGACTGGCCGACCATGAAACACGCCGCCGACGCCCTGGACCGGCTCGGCGTGGCCTGGGAGGCCAAGGTCGTCAGCGCCCACCGCACGCCGCAGCGCCTGTTCGACTTCGCCACGGGCGCAAGGGCGGCGGGCTTCAAGGTCGTCATCGCCGGCGCCGGCGGCGCGGCCCACCTGCCGGGCATGGCCGCCTCAATGACCGACCTGCCGGTGCTGGGCGTGCCGGTCGAGTCCAAGGCGCTCAAGGGGATGGATAGCCTGCTCTCCATCGTCCAGATGCCGGGCGGCGTCCCGGTCGCCACCCTCGCCATCGGCGAGGCGGGAGCCAAGAA
Organism: Brevundimonas sp.; assembly: GCF_041648615.1. Lineage (GTDB taxonomy): Bacteria > Pseudomonadota > Alphaproteobacteria > Caulobacterales > Caulobacteraceae > Brevundimonas. The sequence goes on along the minus strand of NZ_JBAZOS010000036.1, from coordinate 13,119 downwards.
CGCCGGCATTCTGGCCGCCCAGATTCTCGCCCTGTCCGACCCGGTCCTCGCCGGACGGCTGACGGCCTTCCGCGAAGCCCAGACCGAGGCGGTCCACGAGACGGTCGAGGACTGAGTGGCTCCTCTGGCTCCCGGCGCGACCCTCGGCATTCTCGGCGGCGGCCAGCTGGGCCGCATGCTCAGCCAGGCGGCGTCCCGTCTCGGCTTCAACGTCGTCATCCTCGATCCCGAGGAGAACAGCCCCGCCGGTCGCGTCTCCCAGGGCCAGATCGTCGCCGCCTTTGACGACCCCACGGCGCTGATGGTGCTGGGCCAGACCTGTCAGGCCGTGACCTTCGAGTTCGAGAACGTCCCCGCGACCTCGGTCAAGCGGCTGGTCGAGGGCGGCGCCGTCGTGGCGCCCGGCCCCAGGGCCCTCGCCGTGGCCCAGGACCGGGTCGATGAGAAGACCTTCCTCAACGGCGTCGGCGCGACCACGGTCGAATTCGCCGCCGTCGACAGCCTCGACGACCTGCTGGCCGGACTGGAGCGGCTCGGGACGCCGGCGGTGCTGAAGACCCGGCGCGAGGGCTATGACGGCAAGGGCCAGGTCTGGGTCCGTTCGGCGGCCATGGCGGCCGACGCCTGGAACGCCGTCGGCCAGACCCCTTCGGTGCTGGAGGCCAAGGCCCCGTTCGTGCGCGAACTGTCGATCATCGCCGCCCGCGGCCGCGACGGCGCCATCGCCGTCTATCCGCTGGGCGAGAACATCCACAAGGGCGGGGTGCTGAAGACCACCCTCGCCCCCGCCGCCGTCGATGCGAAGACGGAGAAGCGGGCGCGGGCCATCGCGAAGGCCATTCTGGAGGGCCTGGACTATGTCGGCGTGCTCGGCGTCGAACTGTTCGATCTCGGAGACGGCCGCCTGCTGGTCAACGAGATCGCGCCGCGCGTCCACAACACCGGCCACTGGACCCAGGACGGCTGCGTCTGCGACCAGTTCGAACAGCATATCCGCGCCATCGCCGGCTGGCCCCTGGGCCCCACGACGGCCCACGCCCGGGTCGAGATGACCAATCTTCTGGGCGACGAGGTCGAGCAGTGGACGAAGCTGTCCGCCAAACCCGACGCCCGCCTGCACCTCTACGGCAAGGCCGAGGCCCGCCCCGGCCGCAAGATGGGCCATGTGAACCGGGTGAAGCCGCTCTGATCCGACGCCGTTCGGGGGTCGAGAGTCTCGTATGGCCGCCGAAAAATTACGGGCGGCCGACTCTGCGAAAGACGCCGCGCCGGCGGAGACGGTTCGACGACTCCCGAGGGCGCGCGGCGGCAGGGTGGACAGTGTCAAAGACCAGGCCCGGCGGGCATTTCGCTATTTTGCACATGCCTGCGTCAGAAACGGTCGCAAGCCGACTTCAGGCAGCGGATACGCCGGTCCAGTGGGGGCGAAAGTAGCGGATTCCTGTCCTCAGAAGGGCGGGTCGTAAGGGGCGAGAGTCTCCATGTCGCGGCCCCCTCTCCCAAAGGGAGAGGGGCGTTACTCCGCCTTCGCCCCGTACCGCATCCGGCTCAGCACATCCGTGACCTTGCGCAGCGGGGCGTCGAAATCCTTGCCGGCCTTCCACTTCTCGAAGCTCATGACGTTCTCGATCCGGGCGGCGACGAAGGCCTCGGCGGCGTCGCGGCCGTCGAACCAGCGCATCGTCAGGGCCGGGATCAGGATGCCGGACAGGATGGCGCGCTTGGAATAGTGGTTCCAGTCGGTCGCCGTGTCCCCGGCCCAGGTCCACAGGTGGTCGGCGCTCTCCCACGCCAGCTTCAGGCCCAGATCAGCGTTGGTCGGCAGGGCCAGGAAGGCGGCGCAGCGGCGCGTGGCCTCCAGATCGGCGGCGCCGGCCTCCATCCGGGCCGAGACGGCGCGGGCGATTCGCTCGCGCATCTTCAGCGCCTTCGCATCGATCCCGGCCAGAACCGCCAGGGCCCGGTCGTCGTGCCGGCGCGACAGCAGGGCCGCCAGGTCGCGCGCGCCGTTGGGCAGCAACAGCTCCTCGTCGCCGGGCGACAGGCCGTTTTCGGCGCAGGCGCGCCGCGTCATCCGGCTGTTCCAGCCCAGGGCGGGGGCCAGGCGCACGGCGGCGTCCAGCACGGACTGCTCCATCCGGTCGCCCCAGTCGGCTTCGAGAGCCTCGCCCTCGGGAGTCTCGTTCGACAGGTGTGGCGCATCGGTCATGTCGGCAGCATATCCCCGTCAGCCGGGCGTTTCGACCCTTCAGATTGAGGCGCGACGATCTGGACAGGACGGGGCCGAACGTGTATCAGCCCGCCTTCATCCGCGGACCCTGTCTGCGGAAGACGATTTTATTTGTCTGCCCGTCTCCCTTTCGAGGTGCGCGGCGGGCGGCCAAAGGAGAGTTCAACCTGGTACAGATTTTCGTTCGCGATAATAACGTCGATCAAGCGCTCAAGGCCCTCAAGAAGAAAATGCAGCGCGAAGGCAGCTTCCGCGAGATGAAGCGCCACGTGCACTACGAGAAGCCCTCGGAGAAGCGCGCCCGCCAGAAGGCCGAGGCCGTGCGCCGCGCCCGCAAGCTGGCCCGCAAGCGCATGCAGCGCGAAGGCCTGCTGCCGCCGCCGAAGCCCCGCGTGCCGGGCGTGGGCGGTCCGAGCCGCGGCTAAGCCGACGTTTCGAACTGAAGATCAAAAGGCCGCCCCGGGAAACCGGAGCGGCCCTTTTCTTTCACCTCCCCATTCGCGAAGGCGAATGGGGAGGACAGATCGCGCAGCGATCAGGAGGGGGCGACGCTGGCGGTCGCCGGTGAACAAATCCCCCCGGCCGGCGCTGCCCCCTCCTGGCGGCCTTCGGCCCGCCTGTCCTCCCCATCGGCCTTCGCCGATGGAGAGGTGAAAGCCGATCCTACCGCCCGCCCCTCACCGCGCCGGCGAAGGCCTTCCAGCTCAGCTTCACGTCCGACAGCGCGCCGGCCCGGAACGCGCGGCCCGCGATCCACACCATCAGCAGGGCGAAGGCGAACATCCCCGCCATGGCGCCGATCACCTCGATCAGCGGCGGATCGCTGGGCATGCGGGCGATCATCAGGAACGGCGTGAAGAACGGGATCCACGACATGATCCGCACCACCGGCGCATCCGGCGTCTGCAGCGCCATCTGCATGGTGATCATCGGAATGACGAGGATCATCATGATCGGCCCCATCAGGGTCTGGGCGTCGCGCGGCGTCTCGCAGAAGGCGCCGATGGCCGCGAACAGGACCGCATACATCAGATAGCCGCCCAGCATGAAGGCGCCGAACCAGGCCAGCATCCCCCCGCTCAGCAGGATGTCGCCGACCATGCCGCCCTGCTCCGGCGCGAACCAGAACAGCGCCGCCGCGCCGATCCCGCCCCAGGCCGCCAGCACCGTCAGCGTCAGCAGGGCCACGCCCAGCACCTTGCCGGTCAGGATCTCGGTCGCCGAGGCCGAGGAGAGCAACACCTCGAGGATCTTGTTCGACTTCTCCTCCATCACGCTGTTCAGCAGGATCGAGGCCCCGGTGATGATCAGCGACCACAGCAGGAAGCCCGAGGCCAGGCCGATGATGGCCGGCAGCTTGTCGCGGAACGACACCTCTCCCCCGCTGGCGGATTTGGGCGAGAAGACGCTGACGTCGGCGCGGAAGGCCTCGGTCTGGTCGACCACGCCCGGGTCGATGCCGGCGCTCTCGAACACCGCCTTGCGGTTGGCCGAGTTGAGCGCTTCGCGGATGAAGTCCTCGACCGTGTCGTCGGTGGCCCGCGCGGTCCAGACCCGCGCCGTCGGCTTGCCGTCCGCCCGGTTGAGGAAGACCACGGCGTCCAGCCTTTGCTCCTTGGGCGTCTCGTCGGTCAGATGGCGACGCACGGCGGCGTCCTGCTCCGGCCCCGCCGGCAATGTGGAAATATCCGTCGGCGTCGCGACCAGCCGCATCTTCGGCCGCGACAGACCGGCCATCGCCCCCTCGGCCACGCCGGGACCGGCCGGTGCGCCGGTCGAGGCGGCGGCCTTTTCGGCGGTTTCCCGGGCGCGGGCGTCGCGCCGTTCGGCGTCGTTGCGCAGGGAATCCCGCACCGCCGCCGCGAGGCCGGACGCCTGGGGTCCCTCTTCCACGATGGCCACAGCCCGCACGGGCTCCGAGGAGCGGATCATCAGCGGCACCGCCCCGCCCAGCACCGCGAACAGCGGGAAGGCCAGCAGCGACAGCCAGAAGCCGACGGTGCGGGCGTAGGCGCCGTATTCACGGCGCGCGATCAGCAGGGTGCGGTTCATCGGGCGGCCTCCGCGGCTTTCGTGGATTGGTCGACGTCGGGATTGTCGCCCGTCAGGCCGATGAAGGCGTCATGCAGGCTGGGCTCGCGCAGCTCGAAGCGCCGCACGTCCAGTCCGCCGAGGAAGGCGGCCCGCAGAGCCTCCTGCCCCTTGCCGCCCTGGCCGAGCGCCGCCTTCAGCACCCGCACCCCGTCGATCTCCGACACCACCTCGACGCCGGTGACGCCCGGCAGGGCCGCCGCCTCGGCCGCCTCGATCGCGCCTTCCAGCTCGAGGAACCGCTTCGAGGTCGCGCGCGCCTCGGTCACCGTGCCCTCGAACGCCTTCTGGCCGCGGGCCAGCAGCACGACCTTGTCGCACAGCCGCTCGGCGTGCTGCATCACATGGGTCGAGAACAGCACCGTCGCGCCGTCCGCCGCCAGGCCGCGGATCACCGCTTCCAGCCCCTGCTGATTGACGGGGTCCAGCCCCGAGAAGGGCTCGTCGAGAATGACGAATTCGGGCCGATGCACCACCGCGGCGATCAGCTGGACCTTCTGGGCCATCCCCTTGGACAGCTCCTTCATCTTCTTGCGCTTCGAGGCGCCCAGCCCCTGGGCGTCCAGCATCTCCCTCGCGCGCCGGCGGCCCTCGCCGATCGGCAGGCCCTTCAGCGAGCCGAAGAAGGCGATGGCGTCCACCGGCGTCATCTTCTTGTAGAGGCCGCGCTCCTCCGGCAGGAAGCCGATGCGGTCGCGCACCTTGCGCCCGTCGTCGGCGCCGAGGATGACGATCCGGCCCGCTGAGACGCCCTGCAGGCCCAGGATCATGCGGATGGTCGAGGTCTTGCCGGCCCCGTTGGGACCGAGGAAACCGCAGATCGTGCCCTTCTCGACCTCGAAGCTCAGGTCCTTCACGGCCTGAAACTCGCCGTATCGCTTGCTCACGCCGTCCAGCGTCAATGCCGCCGCCATGGTCCCCTCCGCCGAACTCAAACCGTCGCTGTCAGGGATAGGTGTGTAAAGGACGTTTGACAACCCGTCGTAAGCCTCATCAACGCGCCGCTGTCATGAATTCCGTGTCATGTTCCATCTGCGAGTCACCCGCGCCAGCGAAAGCGTGAATGCCCTACGAAGTGTCATCCTCTCCCGTCGCGCCGCAGACCGGGTCCCGGCTGTGGACGGTCGGCGCCAGCGCCGGCATCGCGATCGTCGTCCTGATCGGCGCGGCCGTTCTTCAACCGGCGGCGGCTGGCTGGCTGTTCGGCGCCGCGGTCCTGGTCGGTCTGGCGACCTGGATGATCCACCGTCGGCCGAAGGTCGAGACGGGTCTGGTGGATGCGGCGGAAGCCGCCGAGCCCCCCTCTGACCGGGCCATGCTCGACAACGTCTTCGAGGCCCTGGCCGATCCGGTGCTGGTGGTGTCCGGCGGCGAGGCCGACGATATCGCGGGCCGCCGCATCGTCCTGGCCAACACCGCGGCGCGCGACCTGTTGCGCATCCAGACCGAGGGGGCCCTGCTGGTGCCGGTGCTGCGTGATCCGGCGGTGCTCGAGGCGGTGGACGAGGCCCTGTTCGGCGGGCTGACCCGCACCACCGACTATGGCGGCGTCGGCGCCCAGACGCGGCACTGGCGCGCCCTGACCCGTCCCCTGCCCTCATCCGACGACCGGACCCTGGCCCTGCTGGTCCTGCGCGACGAGACCGACGTGCGGCGCATGGAGATGATGCGGGTCGATTTCCTCGCCAACGCCAGCCACGAACTCAAGACGCCGCTGGCGTCCCTGTCCGGCTTCATCGAGACGCTCAAGGGCCACGCGCGCGACGACCCCAAGGCGCGCGACAAATTCCTCGATATCATGGCGACCCAGGCCGACCGGATGAGCCGGCTGGTCGCCGACCTGCTGTCGCTCAGCCGGATCGAACTGAACGAACACATCCCGCCCGCCGGCCGGGTCGATCTGGCGCGCGCCGCCGCCGATGTGGTCGACGCCGTCAGCGTGCTGTCGGCGGATCGCGGCGTCGCCGTCCATCTGCAGGACCGGGGATCGAGCGCGCCGGTGAGCGGAGACCGCGACGAAATCCTGCAGGTGGTCCAGAATCTGGTCGACAACGCCATCAAATATTCGCCCGCGGGCGGCGCGGTCGAGATCGTCATCCGGCCCGACATCACCCTGGACGAGGCCTCCGCCCCCTGGTCCGGCGGCAATCGGGGCGAGGGCGCGACGCGGCTGCCGCTGGTCACGCCCGACCGCGAGACCGGCCAGCGCTACGCCGCCGTCGCCGTACGCGACCACGGCCCCGGCCTGGCGCGCGAACACCTGCCCCGGCTGACCGAGCGATTCTACCGCGTCGAAGGCCAGAAGAGCGGCGAACGCCAGGGCACGGGCCTCGGCCTGGCCATCGTCAAACACATCGTCAACCGCCATCGCGGCGGGCTGACCGTCGAGAGCGCGCCGGGGCATGGCGCGGTATTCACAGCCTATTTCCCCGTCGCCGTCCCCCGCAACACGACGGTCGCATGACAGGGCCGCGTCGCGGAGCCCGGCAGCGTAACAGAACTGTCACTCACCCGTCGTAATCCGCTGACCATTCCGGGGCAGTTATCGCGGCGGGGCGTCCGGGAGACCGTGCGTTCCGATTCCCGCTGTCCCGGACATCCATGACCTGGCTCTTCCTGCCGATCCTGATCGCCGCAGCCGTCGCCGCCTATATCGGCGGCCGGGGGCTGGCGCGTCGGCGCGGTGAGGGCCAGCGGCCCCATTCCCGCCCCGGCCAGCACGGCGCCTACGCCCTGATCTGGACGGTCGTCCCGGCGCTCGTGATCCTGATCGCGGCCAGCGTCTTTTCCGGCCCGGTCGAGCAGTCGCTGACCGCCTCGGGCGCGCCCGAGGTCGTGCAGCAGCTCGAACCCTTCCGCCGCGAAGCCTTCTTCGCCGACGCCCGCGCGGTCGGCGCCGGCCGTCCGGCGGCGCAGATCTGGCCCGCGCCCTACGCCGAACTGCTGCCGGCCGAGGGCCAGCGCGCCGCGCGCATCGCCCTGATGCTGCGGATCGGCTCCGGCGTCGCCGCCATCCTCGCCGGCCTGCTCGGCGCCCTGTTCGTCTTCGGCCAGATCCGCCCCGGCATGCGCGCCCGCAACCGCGTGGAGGGCTGGATCGTCGGCGTGCTGTTCGTATGCTCGGCCGTGGCCATCCTGACCACCGTCGGCATCATCGCCTCGCTGGTCTATGATTCGATGCGGTTCTTCGCCTCGGTGCCGATCGCCGAATTCCTGTTCGGAACCCAGTGGAGCCCGCAGACGGCCATTCGCGCCGACCAGGTCGGATCGACCGGCGCCTTCGGGGCCCTGCCCCTGTTCGCCGGCACCTTCCTGATCATGCTGATCGCCATGGCCGTGGCCGCGCCCGTGGGCCTGTTCTCGGCCATCTATCTGTCGGAATACGCCGGGCCGACCTTCCGCGCCGTGATCAAGCCGGTGCTCGAGATTCTGGCCGGCGTGCCGACCGTCGTCTACGGCTTCTTCGCCGCCCTGACCGTGGGACCGGCGTTCCGCGGCTTCTTCAACGGCGCCGGCGCCCTGCTGGCCGGCGGTCCGCTGGACGGGCTCGGCCAGTATCTGATGGTGGTTCAGAACCAGATGGCCCTGGTCGCCGGCATGGTCATGGGCATCATGCTGATCCCCTTCGTCAGCTCCCTGTCGGACGACATCATCAACGCCGTGCCCCAGTCGCTGCGCGACGGCTCCTACGCCATGGGCGCGACGAAGTCGGAGACGGTGAAGCGGGTGCTGCTGCCCGCGGCCCTGCCCGGCGTCGCCGGCGCCATGCTGCTGGCCATGTCGCGGGCCATCGGCGAAACCATGATCGTGACCATGGCCGCCGGCCTCGCCGCGCGCCTGACCCTGAACCCGCTGGACACCGTCACCACCGTGACCGTCCAGATCGTCACCCTGCTGACCGGCGACCAGGAGTTCAACAGCACCAAGACCCTGTCCGCCTTCGGCCTCGGCCTGACCCTGTTCCTGGTGACCCTGGCCCTGAACATCGTCGCCCAGCGCATCGTCCAGACCTATCGGCAGCAGTATGACTGACGCGACCGTCACACCCGAGGTTCGCGCCGAGCGCCTCCGCGCGGGGCTGAAGCGCCGCTACGCCCGCGAGGGCCGGTTCAGGCTGTACGGCCTGCTGGCCATCGGCGTCGCGGTCGGCTTCCTGCTGCTGCTGCTGGGCCGCATCATCGAACAGGGCCACACGGCCTTCTACACCCACACCGTCACCGTGCCCGTCTACATGGACCCGGCCCGCGTCGACCGCGCCTATCCGCAGGGCACGAATTTCGAACTGCTGGTCGCCGAGCAGCAGCTGGCGCGCATGGGCGTCGCCGACGACGCCCAGGGCTTGAAAGCCGCCGCCATGCGCGGCCTGTTCTCGTCCGAATTGAAGTTCGCCGCCGCCGCCCGCATCCAGGCCAATCCGAACCTGATCGGCCAGACCGTGCCGATCGCCGCGCCGGCGTCCGACGACGCCGACCTGTATTTCAAGGGCGAGATTTCGCTCGACACCCCCGCCGACCAGCGCCGCCTCAGCGACGAACAGATCGGCTGGCTGGACCGGATGAAGACTTCGGGCCTCGTCGCCGCCCACTTCAACAGCGGCCTGTTCACCCGGGGCGACTCCACCGAACCCGAACTGGCCGGGGTGCTGGGCGCCGTGGTCGGCTCGGCCCTGATGCTGCTGGTGACCGCCTTCATCGCCATCCCGCTGGGCGTGGGCGCGGCCCTGTATCTGGAAGAATTCGCCCCGCGCGGCCGGATCACCGACCTGATCGAGGTCAATATCAACAACCTCGCCGCCGTGCCGTCGATCATCTACGGCCTGCTGGGTCTGGCCCTGTTCATCAACTGGATGCATCTGCCGCGCGCCAGCCCGCTGGTCGGCGGCCTGGTCCTGGCCCTGATGGCCCTGCCCACCATCATCATCGCCACGCGGTCGTCGCTGAAGGCGGTGCCGCCCTCGATCCGCGAAGCCGCCCTGGCCATGGGCGCGTCGAAGACCCAGACGGTCTTCCATCACACCCTGCCGCTGGCCATGCCGGGCGTCATGACCGGCGCCATCATCTCCATGGCCCACGCCCTCGGCGAGACCGCCCCCCTGCTGCTGATCGGCATGGTCAGCTTCATTCCGGGCATTCCGCACGGCCTGGGCGAGCCGACCGGCGCCCTGCCCTCGCTCGTCTACATCTGGGAAAACGCCTCCGAGCGCGCCTTCCACGAGCGCACGGCCGCGGCCATCCTTGTCCTTCTCGCCTTCATGATCGTCATGAACGCCGCCGCCATCTTCCTGCGCCGGCGCTTCGAACGCCGGTGGTAGCCCGATGAAATTCAACCTCTTCCGCGCCCCTGACGGCGTCGAGGGCGGCGCGCCCGCCGAAACGCCGCTCATGGCCGCGCCGCCGGTGGTGCACAGCTCGGGCCCGGTCGGCCCGACCAAGATCGCCGCGCGCGACGTCTCGGTCTTCTACAGCGGCAAACAGGCGCTCCATGACGTCTCGCTGGACATCCCGGACAAGACCGTCACCGCCCTGATCGGCCCGTCCGGCTGCGGCAAGTCCACCTTCCTGCGGACCATGAACCGCATGAACGACACCATTCCGGGCTGCAAGGTCACAGGCCGCATCGAAATGGACGGCGAGGACATCAATGCGAAGTCTGTCGATCCCGTGCTGCTGCGCGCCCGCGTCGGCATGGTGTTCCAGAAGCCCAACCCCTTCCCCAAGACCATCTACGAGAACGTCGCCTACGGCCCCCGCATCCATGGCCTGGCCACGTCGAGGGCCGAACTCGACGTCGTGGTCGAGGCCTCGCTGAAGCGCGCCGGCCTGTGGGAAGAGGTCGCCGACCGCCTGCATTCGCCGGGCACCGGCCTGTCGGGCGGCCAGCAGCAGCGCCTCGTCATCGCCCGCGCCATCGCCGTCGAGCCCGAGGTCATCCTGATGGACGAGCCCTGCTCGGCCCTGGACCCGATCGCCACCGCCAAGATCGAGGAGCTGATCGACGAGCTGCGCGAGCGCTACTGCATCGTCATCGTCACCCATTCGATGGCCCAGGCCGCGCGGGTCAGCCAGCGCACCGCCTTCTTCCACATGGGCCGCCTGATCGAGACGGGCGACACCGAAGACATCTTCACCAACCCGCGCGAGCGGCGCACGCTGGACTACATCACCGGACGATTCGGCTGATGAACCAGCACACCGTCAAGGCCTATGGCGACGAACTGAACCAGCTGACCGCCGAGGTCGCCCGCATGGGTGGTCTGGCCGAGGCCCAGGTCGCCGACGCCGTCGACAGCGTCGCCCGCCGCGACATCGCCCTGGCCCGCGCCGTGGTCGATCGCGACGCCAAGCTCGACGCCATGCATCGCGACATCGAGCGCAAGGCCATCCGCCTGATCGCCCTGCGCCAGCCCGTCGCCTCCGACCTGCGCCGCGCCCTCGCCTCGATGAAGCTGGCGGTCGATCTGGAGCGCACCGGCGATCTGGCCAAGAACATCGCCAAGCGCGGCCTGATCCTGGCCGAGGGCGACCCCATGCCGCCCCTGACCCGGTCGATCGAACGCATGGGCAAGCTGGTGTCGATGCGCCTGCGCGACGTGCTGGACGCCTATGCCGCCGCCGAGGTCGACGGCGCCATCGCCGTCTGGAACACCGACGACGAGGTCGACGAGCACTACAACGCCCTGTTCCGCGAACTGCTGACCTACATGATGGGCGACCCGCGCACGATCACGGCGGGCACCCACCTGCTGTTCATGGCCAAGAACCTCGAGCGCATCGGGGACCACGCCACCAACATCGCCGAAACCATCTACTACGAGATCACGGGCCAGGAATTCACCGGCGAACGCCCCCGCTGGAATCCCGACCCGCTCGCGCCGACCGCCGACACTGACCCGACGACGACCGCCTGACCGGAGAGTTCGACGTGCAGCCTTATATCCTGGTGATGGAAGACGAGGACGCCCTGGCGACCTTGCTCTCGTACAATCTCGAAAAGGAGGGCTATCGCGTCGTCGTCGCCGCCGACGGCGAGGAGGGCATGCTCCAGATCGACGAGCGCCTGCCCGACCTGGTCCTGCTGGACTGGATGCTGCCCAAACTGTCCGGCATCGAGGTCTGCCGCCGCATCCGCGGCCGGGCCGAGACCCGCAACCTGCCGATCATCATGCTGACCGCCCGCGGCGAGGAGAGCGACCGCATCCGCGGCCTCGACACCGGCGCCGACGACTATCTGACCAAGCCCTTCTCGATGAGCGAGCTGATCGCCCGCATCCGCGCCGTTCTGCGCCGCATCCGCCCGGGTCTGGCCGACGACCGCATCAACCACGGCGACATCGTCATCGACCGCGTCGCCCACCGCGTCCGCCGCGCCGGCAACGAAATCCACCTCGGCCCCACCGAATTCCGCCTGCTGGATCATCTGATGCAGCACCCGGGCCGGGTGTTCAGCCGCGAACAGCTGCTGGACGCGGTCTGGGGCTCGGACGTCTATGTCGAGGCCCGCACCGTCGACGTCCACGTCGGCCGCCTGCGCAAGGCCCTGAACGTCGAGGGCACGGTCAACCCGATCCGCACAGTGCGCTCGGCGGGCTATTCGCTGGATCTGGGGGGATGATCAAAGCCAGCGCGCCCGCTTGAACCGCCGGTACAACAGGCCGCAGATCAAGGCGATGCCGCCGAGAACGGCGGGATAGCCGTAGGGGCTGCGCAGCTCCGGCATATAGTCGAAATTCATCCCGTAGACGCCGGCGATCGCCGTTGGCACGGCCAGAATCGCCGCCCAGGCGGCCAGTTGCCGGGTGATGGCGCCGGTGCGCTGCTGTTCCAGCAGATTGCTGAATTCGAACACCGAGGTCAGGACCTCGCGCAGGCTGTCGACCATGGCCTGCACCCGCCGGACATGGTCGAGAACGTCGTTGAAATAGGGCCGCGCCTCGGCGTCGATGCACGGCAGGTCGAGGCGGATGAATTTCCCCACCACCTCCGTTGTCGGGATCAGCACGCGCTGGAAACGGATCAATTCGCGACGAATCTCGAAGATGCGGTTGATCTCGCTGCGGGCCAGAAAATGGTCCAGCGTCCGATGCTCCATGGCCAGCACCTCTTCTTCCAGCGCTTCGCCGATGGGGATGTAGCCGTCGACCACGAAGTCGAGGATGGCGTGCAGCACATAGTCGACCCCCTGGCCCAACAGCGCCGGCGACGCCTCGAGATGCGCGCGCAGGGCGGTATGCCCGCGGCTGGACGCGTGTCGGACGCTGATGATGTGGCTGTGGCCGACGAACACGGCGGTCTCGCCGTAGTGAATCTGGCCCTCGGCAAGCCAGGCGGTGCGGGCGACGATGAACAGCTGGTCGCCGTAGATGTCGAGCTTGGGCAGCTGGTCACCCTTGGCGGCGTCCTCGACCGCCAGCGGATGCAGGCCGTAGGTCGTCTGCAGGGTTCGCAGCTCCTCCGGCGTGGGGTCGGTGACCCCGATCCAGACGAATTGGGACTTGTCCTCCGGACAGTGGACGCGTTCGTCGATCGCCACGGGCCGGACGCGTTTTCCGTGGGCGTAGAGATAGGCGGCGACGACGGTCATACTCGCTTCCTACAGCGCAAGTAGACGACGAAGAAGTCCCGACGCTTCACACCGTCGCCGAACGCGCTAGGGTCCCTTCCCTCAGTCCAGGGAGCCGTCCATGCGCCGCCGCACCTTCCTTTCGACCTTGCCCGCGGGCGCCCTCCTCGCCGGAGCCGGCGCCGCAAACGCCGGGGCCGCCCCGGCGCCCGCCGCCACGCGCCTTGCCCGCCAGACCG
>NZ_JBAZOS010000035.1:0-33062 GCF_041648615.1 Brevundimonas sp. | reverse complement strand
CGCAGCGGAGCCCGGGTGGGGAACGCCAGTCCCGCACGGATCGCGCCCGGCTTCACACTCCCCCCACCCTGTCGTCGCTTCGCGCCGACATCCCTCCCCATGAAGGGGAGGGAGAACGCCGTTCCGGTCTTTGAAAACTAAACCCCCGCGGCCCAGTCCGTGCCGCGCACCAGGCTGTCGATGATGCCCGGTTCGGTCGAGGCGTGTCCCGCGTCCTTGACGATGTCCAGCTTCGCCTCGGGCCAGGCGCGGTGCAGGGCCCAGGCGCTGGCGATCGGCGTCACCACATCGAACCGTCCCTGGGCGATCCAGCAGGGGATGTGCTTGATCCGGCCGATGTTCTTCAGCAGCCAGCCTTCTTCCGGGAAGAAGCCGCCGTTGACGAAATACCAGCATTCGATGCGGGCGAAGGCGACGGCGAATTCCGGCTCGGCGAACTTGTCCGGACGCGCGTCCGGGCCCTCGACGCTGACGGTCTCGCCTTCCCAGCTCGACCAGGCGATGGCGCAACGCTCGCGCTCGGCCTTGTCGTCGCCGGTCAGCCGCTTGTAGTAGGCGCCCATCAGGTCGTGCCGCTCATCCTCGGGAATGGGGGCCAGGAACCGCTCCCAGGCGTCCGGGAAAATGTTCGACGCGCCGTCCTGATAGAACCAGTGCAGCTCCGGCCTGGTCAGCAGGAAGATGCCTCGCAGCACCAGCGCTTCAGCCCGCTCGGGATGGGTGATGGCGTAGGCCATGGACAGGGTCGAGCCCCAGCTGCCGCCGAACACCACCCATTTGTCGATGCCCAGCAGCTCGCGCAGCCGTTCGATGTCCTCGATCAGGGTCCAGGTCGTGTTTTCGTCCAGCGACGCATTGGGCCGGCTCTTGCCGCAGCCGCGCTGGTCGAACAGCACGATCCGGTATTTCGCCGGATCGAAATAGCGCCGCATGCCCGGGTTGACCGCGCCGCCGGGGCCGCCGTGCAGCACGACGACCGGCAGGCCCTGCGGATTGCCGCATTCCTCGTACCAGATCTCGTGCACGCCGCCGGTCGGCATATAGCCGGTGGCGTAGGGCTCGATCTCCGGGAACAGTTCACGACGGGCCGTTTCGGGTACTGGGAAAGCCATGCGGACTCAGGTCTCTGTTCGCCGGTCAGGCGGTGACGGTTTGTGACCGCAATGCGGCAACGGCGAGCAAAAGCCAAGCCGAGATCATCAGTACGCCGCCGATGGGGGCGACCGCTCCCATGGCGGGCAGGCTCAAAAGGGCGATGGCGGACAGGGCGAGGCAGAACACCAGTCCGCCCGCGGCCGCCAGCCAGCCGGCGATCACGACCAGGCGGGACCGGGCCGGCCAGACCGCGCAAACCAGGGCCAGCACGGCGTGAACCATCTGATAGTGGCCGCCCGTCGTCAGCAGGGTCTTGATCTGCGGTCCCGCCCCATGGGCGGCGAAGGCGCCGATGGCCACCGCAAGGGCCCCGTTCAGGGCGGCGAAGACCGCCAGACTACGCATCACTCTCATACCCGGAACGCTAGCCGACAGAATCCCGCGAGTCTGCTATTGCCCGCCTCATGACCGCCGCCCGACGCCTGGCTTTGCAGTATGTGTTGCTCTTCGGCGCCACCGGGGTCAGCCTTCCATTTGCAGGCTTATGGTTAAGCTCGCGAGGGTTGAGCGGCGCCCAGATCGGAACCCTGCTGGCCATCCCCATGCTGGCCCGAATCGTCACCGGGCCGCTGCTCGGGGTCTGGGCTGACGGATTCAGACTGCGGCGCACGCCCATCGCCTTGCTGGGCGTGGTCATGACGCTCGGCTACGGCGCGGCGGGGCTGGTTGACGGTTACCTGGCCTGGGCGGTCTGCTGGTTCGTCGGCGCGACCGCCATGGGCGTTCTGGTGCCCCTGACCGACGTGCTGAACCTGCGGCTCGCCGGCCGGCTCGGCTATACCTTCGCCCTGCCGCGCGCCTTCGGCTCCGTGGCCTTCGTCGCCGCCAACATGGCCATGGGCGCGATGCTGCTGACCCTGCCGGCCGACGCGATCATCATCTGGCTGGTCGTCGCCTCCCTCGGCCTGGCCGTGGTCGCGGTCCTGGCCCTGCCGCCCGAGCCGGTGGGCGAGGGGGCGCCCTTGCGGGGCCGCGAGCGCTTCCGCGGTCTCGGCCGGCTGGTCAGGGACCCGACCTTCATGACCGCCATCTTCGCCATCGGCGCGGTCCAGGCGGCCCACGCCTACCAGTATGGCTTCTCCGCCATCCTGTGGAAGGCGGAGGGGATCAGCGAGGCCGTCACCGGCCAGCTCTGGGCCTTCGGCGTCGTGGCCGAGATCGCCCTGATGTGGCTGTTCGAACCCTGGCGCCGCCGTGTGGGCGTCAGCCCCTGGAGCATGCTGGTCGTCGGCGCCGCCGCCGCCGTCCTGCGCTGGAGCGCCATGGCCCTGGCCCCGCCGTTGTGGATGCTGTGGCCCCTGCAGGGGCTGCACGCCCTGACCTTCGCCGCCACCTTCCTGGCGGGGATCCAGATCGTCGAACGCCTGGCCCCCCGGGACAGCCAGACGGCGGGGCAGATGCTCAGCTCGGTGCTCTCGGCCGGGGTGCTGATCGGTCTGGCCACGGCCGCGTCAGGCACGCTCTTCGACCGCTATGGCGCGAGCGGCTATTGGGCGATGGCGGCGATGGCGGCGGCCGGCCTGCTGGCGGCGCTTCCGCTGAGACGTCAGCTGGCCCGCGAGCGGGGCAACGGCGCCAGGTGACGCGCCATGGCTTCGGCGGCGACCTTCACCGCCCGCTGGACCTCGGCGTCAGGCTCGTTCTCCGGCGCGCGTAGCAGCCCGACCGCCGGCGTATCGAACCCCTCGGGCAGGCTTGAAAGCACCCGGTACAGCAGATAGCTGCCCGCATCGTCTTCGGCGTCCGAACTGGTGTCGACGGACAGACCGGCCTCGTTCAGCGCACGGACGATGTCCGCCGCCGGGGCCGTGGCCCGGGCGATGGCGGGGCCCACGCTGGTCAGCCGATGCACCCCGTCCAGCGAACGATTCTCGGCCCGGATCTGCAATCTGAACGTCGTGCTCCGGCGCGTCCGGCCGATCAGCAGCAGGCCCCGGCAGCGCGGATCGCCGAGGTGCGCGATCAGGATTTCGGCAAGGGCGTCCGGCTCTCCACCCGGCACGGCGACGGTGCGGGCGCCCGTCGGGCTCCACGGCTCGCCGGACAGGTCCTCGACAGGGTCCCAGCCGGCCTCGTCGGCGTCATAGGCGCAGATCACGATCGCGGGGCGATGATCCGGCGCGGTCTCGGCGGCTGTGTCGAGCATGAACCCTGCTTACGCGTGACGGATGCGTGACGGGCCGGACGGTGTCGCCATCCCGCAACCGCCGTCAAGACGAAATCGGCGACGGAGCCCGTCCGTACCCGTCGATTCCCGTGTCAGGCGAGATCGCCGATGGCGGCGTCCAGCAGCATATAGGCCCGTCCGCCGTCAGAGGTCAGCCGTCCCTGGATGCCCGCGGCGTCCCCCGCGGCGGCGCGGACCGTCAGGTCCCGGACGACGGCCCGGACAAACGCCTCGGCGTCCGCCCGCAGGTCCGGATCCGTCAGAACACGGCGCGAGACGCTCCGCACGGCGGCCGGAGCCACGCGGCGGACGATCTGGCGCGCCCGATCCGGATCCCGGTCGGCGACGGCCTGCGCGGCCTCCTCGATGCGGGACCGGGGAAGCAGGGCGTTGGGATCGACGCCCATGCGCCGGATGGCGGCGGTGACGCGCTCCTCCAGCCCTTCGATGTCGGCGACCGGCATGATCGGCGTGTCCAGATCCAGCGGCGCCTCGCCCGGCCCGTCGTCGACCAGATCGCTCCAGCCCAGGCGGTCGGCCGCGGGCGTCGCGGGCGGCGTCGATCCGGGCATGGGCTCCAGTTTCAGCCGTCCCCGCAGACCGAAGCCGCGCGAGCCCTCGGCATTGGCGGGACGCTCGGGGGCGGCGGCCGACTCGACGGGCGGCGGGACCGACGCCGGCTCGCGGCGACGGAGGGCCGGCGAATCGCCGGACACCACGCCCATCAGACGGACGGCCTCGGTCAGCATGTCGTAGTTGCGGCGCACCCGCTCCTGGAAGCCCGAGTCCAGCGCCTCGGTGTCGGCCGCGGCCTTCTGCGAGGCGGCGGACAGGGCGGCGAGGCCTTCCTCGACCGTCGTCCTGACGGCGTCGACCCGCTTCTGCGCCTCTTCGGGCAGGCGGGCGGCGCGTTCGTCCAGATCGCCGATCGTCTCGTCGATCTGGACGAGGGCGGCGTTCATGCGCTCGAGCGTGGATTCCAGACGCTCGAGGGCGCGTTCGCCGGCCTGGTCGACCAGTCCCCCGGTCTCGGCCACGATCTTGCGGGCGCTGTCGACGCGGGCGTCGGCGGCCTGATCGGCCTTCTGCGCCGCCTCGAACAGGGTTTCCCCCAGACGATCCGCGCGCATCCGGGCCTGTTCGGCCGCGTCGGCTGCGGCGGCGCGGGACTGCTCCGCGGTGGCCTGCAGCGCGGACAGCGCCAGACGGGTTTCCTCGACCAGGGCGTCGCGGGCCTCGGCGGCCAGGGCCTCGAACCGGTCCAGCGCCAGCTTGGTGGCGGCGTCGAAGCCATCGGCCTCGCGCTGGGACATCTCGACCAGGGCGCGGAACTGATCCGTCGCGGCCTCGACCAGATCCCGGATGGTCTCGGCCGTGCGGGTCGAGGTGTCGCCCAGTTCGCCGGCGGCCGTGCGGCTGGCCGACAGCTGCTCCGTCAGCTGGGCGCGCTGGCTTTCGACCTGGGCGGAGAAATCCTCCTGATCGGTCCGCAGGGCGTAGGCGGCGGTGACGAGGGCTGCGCGCTGCTGGCCAAGGCCTTCCTCGACCGACTGGATCTGTTCGGCGACGCCGGAACCGGCGTTCTCCAGCCTCAGGGTCTGGCGGGCCAGATCGTCGGCGGCGACGCGGGCCGCGTCCTGCGCCTCGCCGGCGGCGGCGGCCAGGTCCGCGGCGCGGGCGGCCAGCGCCGCCTCGGCTTCACGAAGCTGCGTCTGGGCCAGGTCGGAGGCGTCGACCACCATGCGGGATTGACGCTCGACGGCGTCGATCACCCCGGCCGCCTGGGAATCCAGTTGCGTCCCCAGCGCGGCCATCTGGGTGCGTTCTCCGCCCAATTGCTCAGCCAGTTTGCGGGCGGTGCGGCTCGCGGTCTCCGCGGCCTCGTTCAGGCGGGTGGTTTCCTGGGACAGCGCCTCGCGCAGCAGCGCCATGTCATTGCGGGCCCGCTCCGCCGCGAGAGACGCCTGGTCGATGTCGTCCCGGAGAGACTGGAGGACCTCGCCGGTCCGCTGGGCTGCGAGCGCGGTCGGGGCGATCAGGGCTTCGGACAATTCACGGGCGCGCCGGGTCTCCATGGCCAGGCCCGCGCCCTGACGGACGGCGTGGGCCAGCATGATCGCCATCCCCGCCGGGGCCAGGGCGATCAATGCATAGACCGCGAGACGCAGGGGCTCGAGTTCCACGGCGCCCGCGCCGAATTCGTACATGAAAGCCGCCGCGACGCCGCCGATCCACAGGGCCGAGGCGACGCCGGCGACCAGATAGGCGTGGCGGCCCGAGGGCGCGGCCAGCTCGCGCCGGCCTACCGGCACGGGCATGGGCGCGGGTTCGTATGCGACCGGCGGGGCCTCGGCCGAAGCGACCAGTTCCGGCGCGGCCGCGGCAGGGGTGGCCGCCGCGCGGGCGGCGTCCGCGACGGCCCGCTCCTCGGTGCGGCGCTGTTCCTCGGCGAGCCGGCGTCTGCGGCGTTCGGACATGGGGCGCTCGACCGCGGACTCGGCCGTCGGCCCGGCCGTCTCCGGGGCGGAGTCGGCCGTTCCGGGCTCCGGATCCGGATCGGTCAGGTTCAGCGGGGGCCGTTGGCGGGTTGGTTTCATGGTGCGGCGATCTCGTCACGGAGCGGCGTCGGCGACCAACGCGCGAAAGGACGTTGCGACCCTAACGAGTCAATCGCGGCCCGCAAAGGCGACGGCGGCCGAATCCCTGGACAGTCCACACGCGGCGGATCAGCAGTCCTGCTTGCGCTCGGACGGGGCGGCGAACATGGCGGTCGACGGACCGTCGCCACAGTCGCGCACCCGGTGAATCTCGCGCTCCGCCTTCTGCGGCGGGCCGAGGTCCAGGCCGAACTGCGACAGAGCCGCAGCGGCCAGAATGGCGACGAATCCTGCGATAAACTCGATCAGCGCCTGCATCGCCGATCTCCCTGTCCCGACTGCGAGCAATCTTATGCGCCCAAAACGACGTTCGGACAATCGGGCAGGACATGAACAAAGCTTCACCGTTGACCATCTGCGACGCAAGGTGGAACGGAAATGGTCGGCGCGCGTCCTGTAGAGCTTGAGGCGTTCGGCGCCCGCCACGTGAATGGGCCAACCTGCGCATGACGGATTTCGGGGATGACCACGGTCAGGAGCTACTGAGGCCAGGCTCTAATTGCTGGCGGGTGGAGACGGCGGACCGCTTCGCCATCCTGATGGAGAACGCCGCCTATTTCGAAGCCTTGCGGTCGGCCCTCGCCAAGGCGCGCCGCTCCATCGTCATCCTCGGCTGGCAGTTCGATCCGCGTACCCGGCTGGATCCCGAGAGCGCCCACAACGATCACCAGGCCCAGATCGGGCATCAGCTGCGCATGCTGGTGAAGTCGAATCCCGAGCTGGACGTCAGGTTGTTGATCTGGAAGTCGCCCCTGCTGATCGCGGCGTCACAGGGCTTCTACCCCCACAAAGCCCAGGGCTGGTTCCGCAAGCGGATGGTCGAGTTCAGGCTCGACGCACCCGGCCCGATCGGAGCCTGCCATCACCAGAAGGCGGTCATCATCGACGACGCCGTGGCCTTCTGCGGCGGAGGAGACATCTCGACCGACCGTTGGGATTCCGAAGAGCATCTGGACGGAGACCCGAGGCGTTGCCAGCCATCGGGAGAGATCCCGTCGCCGCGCCACGAGGTGATGACGGTCATGGACGGCGCAGCCGCGCGGGCTCTCGGGGATCTGGCGCGCGAACGCTGGTTCCGCTCGACGTGGGAGCGGACGGTGCCGGACCATGTCGATACGGACCCCTGGCCGGACGGCGTCGAGCCCGACATGCGTGACGTGCCGGTGGCGATCGCGCGCACCGAGCCCGCCACAGGCGGGCGCGCCGAGGTGCGCGAGAACGAGGCGCTGCACCTCGACGCGATTCGCGGGGCCAGAAAGCTGATCTATTTCGAGAACCAGTATTTCACCTCGCCCGTGATCGCGACGGCGCTCGCCGAGCGTTTGGCGGAGGAGGACGGGCCGGAAATCGTCCTGGTCTCGACGGGGAGCAGCCCCAGCTGGTTCGACCGCATCACCATGGACACCGCCCGGTCGGAAATCCTGTTCCGGTTGGAGCAGGCGGACCGGCACAACCGCTTCTTCGCCTTCACGCCCTATACCGAGGGTGGCGAGCGGATCATCGTCCACGCCAAGGTGTCGATCTATGACGACGCCGTCCTGCGTATCGGTTCGACCAATCTGAACAACCGCTCCTTCGGCTTCGACACCGAATGCGACGTCGCGGCCGAGCCGCGCGACCAGGCCGGCCGCGACGCCATCCGGGCCTTCCGGCATCGCACGATCGGCCACTGGATCGGCATCGGAGGGGCGGAGTTTGCGGCGGCCGAGGCGACGGCCGGGACCGTGGGCGAGGCCATCCAGCGGTTCGACACCGGCCGGATGCACAGGCTGGGCGCCGAACCGCCCTCGCGCGCCGAACGAATCATCGCCGAATTCCAGCTGGGCGATCCGACCTCGACCCGCGACGCCTTCCGGCCCTGGAAGAGGCGCACCCGGTCACACCGGACCTTGCCGCCGCCTAGGCCGGCCTGATCTCGAAATCGATGATCAGAGGCAGATGGTCCGAAGCCATTCGGGCCAAAGGTGAGAACGGCGCCTTCACGGCGGTCACCACCACCTCGGGGCTGGTGAAGCAGTGGTCGATGCGGATCGCGGGGAAGCTGGAGGGGAAGGTCTTGACCGACGGCTTCAGACCGAGGCTGCGCTGGCAATCCGAAAGCTTCGCCGCCAGCGTCTGGTAGGGGCGGGTCACGGAGGTGGCGTTGAAGTCGCCGGTCAGCAGGGTGGGACCGGTGCAGTCCGGATGGCCCAGCCAGTCCGCGCCCGCAAGGGCGGCCGCCTGAAGTCTTTGCTCGCGCGGGACCAGGCCCAGATGAGTATTGAAGACGTTCAGCGTCGCGCCGTCGAGATCGATCGCCGACCATAGCGCGCCGCGCGGCTCCAGACCCGGGATTCCGCGGATCGTCGGCAGGGGCCCGGACTTCACCAGCCGCTCGGGCCGCGCGGTCAGAATGGCGTCGCCGTACTGCTCGGCTTCCACAAGCATGGCGGCGTGAAAATGGAAGGTCATGGCGAGATGGTCGGCGATGGACTGCGCCTGATCGACGAAGCCTGTGCGGGCCCGCCCGACGTCCAGCTCCTGCAGGCAGACGATGTCGGGCTCATGCTCGGCGATGACGCCCGCGATCCGCGCGACGTCGAGTTTGCGATCGACGCCGACGCAGCGGTGTACATTGTAGGTCAGCAGGCGGGGCATGGCGTGAGGAGCGGGTCCTACGGGAGTCGTGGCGGGGCCAGCCCATACCACATCGAATGCGACACCAACGCGGCGGACGGCGTTTGGGTCAGATCACAACCAGCTTGTCCTGGACCTCATTCCGATTGCGCGCGCCCGGCGGGAAATGTTCGGCCAGTACGGCGCCGCAAAGTCCGATGGCGTCGACGAAGCCTCCGGCGGGGTCGCCGCGTCGCAGACCCCTGGCCATGACCTCGACCGCGTCCGCCCAGACGGTCTGGTCGACCTTGCTGTAAATGCCTTCGTCCGCCACCACCTCGACCTGATGATCGCCGAGGGCGGCGAAGATCAGAACGCCGGTCCGCGCCTCGGTGACATGCAGCCCGTGGGCCAGGAACTGCTGCAATGCGGCCTCACGCACGCGGGTCTGGCGTATGCTGCGCGGCGTGACGATCCGCGACACCAGGGGAATGGAGGTCAGCAGGAAGACGATCAGGAAGAGCGTCGCCTGGATCAGGGCGTAGGCGCCCAGCGCCGCACCCACGGTCACATCGCGCGACGCGAGATGCGCAGCCTCCCAGCTTCCGCCGAGGCCCGGCACCCAGGCGGGGTCGAAGCCGAACGGGATCAGGCCCAGCGGCAGGATCAGGGCCGCCGCCGCCGCCCAGCCCAGGGAGACGTCGCGGTAGGACGACACACGCCCCGCCATCACGCAGTAGATTTCGCCCGAGGTGCGGAGTTCCGCCACCCGGATCGCCTCGGCGACGCGCTCGTGCCCATCGGGAGTCAGTTTCATCACCATCCGCCCGAAGCGCCCCCGCCGCCGAAACTGCCTCCACCGCCGCCAAACCCGCCGCCGAAGCCGCCGCCGCCGCGACCGCCGCGACCGCTGTTTCGCATGGCCTCGGACGCCGCCCAGATCAACACGGGGGCGACGCCGCCTCCGCGCCGCCGTCGTCCCCGCCCGCCGCCGCCGATCATCCGCAGCAGCAGCATGACGAAGATCAGGGTGATCACGATGGCGATGCCGATCGGTGGTTTCGACTTCGGGCGTTCGGCCGCCGCCGCCCGGACCTGGGCTTCGGCGGGATCCAGCCGCAGCTGCCGGTCAATGGCGTCCACGCCCTGTTCGATGCCGCGCTCGTAGAAGCCTTCCTTGAACGACGGCAGGATCTCGTTCTGGATGATCAGGGCCGACAAGGCGTCGGTCAGCACCCCCTCGAGGCCATAGCCGACCTCGATCCTGACCTTGCGTTCGTTCGGCGCGATGATCAGCAGCACGCCGTTGTTCTTGCCCGCCTGGCCGATCCCCCAGGCGCGGCCCAGCTGATAGCCGTAGTCCTCGATCTCGTAGCCCTGAAGGTCCGGCACGGTCACGACAACAAGCTGGTCGGTGGTGTCGCGCTCCAGCGCCGCCAGCTTGTCGGAAAGCGCCTGTTCCTTCGCGGGGGAGATCAGGTCTCCGTGGTCGATGACCCGGCCATCCAACGCGGGAAACGTCGGTCCGGCCCGGGCCGGCGCCGGGGCCGCGATCAACCAGACCGCGGCCAGCAGGACCGTCAGGAAGGCGACGGCCCGGCTGATCGACGTCGCCGGAGCGGTGGAGCTCACCGGGCCGTCGGCGCCGCGGGCGGTGTCGCGCCCGGGGCGACGGCGGGGGATGTTCCGCCCGGTTGCGCCGCCGGATTCAGCGCGTCAAAATTGACGTTGGGCGCGGACTGGGCGGCCTCCGTGGCCGTGAACAGCTGCATCGGCTCGGACCCGCCGTGAATGGTCTTGGCCCAGATCACCGTCGGGAAGGTCCGCAGGCTGGTGTTGTAGTCTCGAACGGCCTCGTTGTAGTCGCGCCGCGCCACCGCGATGCGGTTCTCGGTGCCTTCAAGCTGCGACTGCAGGGCGATGAAATTCTGGTTCGACTTGATCTCCGGATAGCGCTCGACCACCAGCAACAGTCGCGACAGAGCCTGCGACAGCTGGCCCTGGGCGGCCTGATAGCGCTGGAAGGCGGCCGGGTCGCTGAGGGTGTCGGGCGTCACCGTCACGCCGGTGGCCTGGGCGCGGGCCTCAATCACCTGCGTCAGGGTGGTGCGTTCGGCGATCGCTGCGCCCTGGACAGTGGCCACCAGGTTGGGGACCAGGTCGGAGCGGCGCTGATACTGCGACTGGACGTCAGCCCAGCGCGCCTTGGCGGCCTCTTCCTTGGTGGGAATGGCGTTGATGCCGCAACCCGCGACCGCGGGCGTCAGGACCACGACGGCGGCGAGGGCCGAAATGCGGGGCGAAAACCGGATCATGGATATCTCCTGACAGACCAGAGTCCGAGTATCAGGGCTGAACGGCGGCGGTTCAAGCGTCCAGCGATTCAGGTGCGGCGCCGACCGAACGGCACGCGGCTGTATAGGTGTTGGCCAGCAGGCAGGCGATCGTCATCGGGCCGACGCCGCCGGGCACGGGCGTGATCCGCCCGGCGACCGCGCGGGCCTCGTCGAGGGCGACATCGCCGACGACCCGGGTCTTGCCCTCGGCCGCCTTGACCGGATCCCGCGACGGCACGCGGTTGATGCCCACATCGATGACGGTCGCGCCCGGCTTTATCCAGTCGCCCCGCACCATCTCGGCCCGGCCCACCGCCGCCACGAGGATGTCGGCGGTCCGGCATAAGGCCGGCAGGTCGCGGGTGCGCGAATGGGCGATCGTCACCGTGCAGCTCTCGCCCAGCAGCAGCTGGGCCATCGGCTTGCCGACGATGTTGGACCGCCCGACGATCACGGCGTTCAGTCCGGACAGGTCGCCCAGTTCGGCCTTGAGCAGCATCAGGCAGCCCAGCGGCGTGCATGGAACCAGCCCCGGCAGGCCGACCGCCAGCCGCCCCGCGTTGACGACATGAAACCCGTCCACGTCCTTGTCCGGGTCGATGGCGCCCAGCACCGCGGCGGAATCGATGTGGGAGGGCAGGGGCAGCTGAACCAGAATGCCGTGGATGCCGGCGTCTGCGTTCAGATCGGCGATCAGGGCCAGAAGTTCGGCCTGGGTTGTCGTATCTGACAGGCGGTGGGTGTCGGATCGCATGCCTGCGCGGAGGGTCGTTTCGCCCTTGTTGCGGACATAGATCTGGCTGGCCGGGTCCTCGCCGACGATGACGACGGCCAGCCCCGGCGTGACGCCGTGGGTCTGTTGAAGGCGCGCTGAAGCGGCGGCCACCCGGTCGACCAGGCCGGCGGCGAAGGCCTTGCCGTCGATGAGGGTCGCGGGGGCGGGGTCGACCGTCATGGATTTCGGCTCCGTTTAAGGGAAGGCGGGCTCGCCGCGATTTACAGAGGGCGCGGTTCGGCGTCTATGATCGTGGCCGCAACCGGGGGACTTTCATGCGCCGTCACACCATCCTGACCGCCGTCAGCGCGCTGACGCTGTCGATCGCGGCTCCGGCCCTCGCCCAGACGCCGGCCCAGCTTCAGCCTGGCCGCAGCGTCAACGGTCAGATCGCCGAAGGCGATGCGACCGGCCCCGAGGATGCATACCGTTACGACAGCTACGCCGTCGCCGCCCGTGCAGGTCAGCGGCTGGAGGCGGTGATGCGCTCGGCCGCGTTCGATACCTATCTCGAGGTTTACGGCCCCGTCGAAGGTGCGGAACCGCTCTTCACCGACGATGACGGGCTGGGCGAGGGGACCGATTCGCGGCTCCGCTTCACGGCGGATCGCGACGGCGTCTATGTGCTGCGCGCCAGAACCCTGTCGGGCCTTGAAGGCGGCGCCTACACCCTGGGCCTGAGCGAGCGGCCGCAGGCCCGGCCCGCGCCGCGCCCTGCCCGCATCCGGCCGGGGCAGACCCAGCAGGGCCGGCTGGCTTCGACCGATCCGGAGACGGACGACGGCGGAAACTACGACGCCTTCATCATCCGCGCCCGCTCCGGAGAACGGGTCGCCATCGACCTGACCTCCGAAGACTTCGATCCGGTATTGCGCGTCGGCCGGATGGAGAATGGCGTCTTCGCCGAACTGGCCATGAATGACGACGGCCCCGACACCGGCCTGAATTCCAGACTGGTCTTCACCGCACCGGAGGCCGGAGAGTACATCATCCGCGCGACGGCGCTGAACGGGGCCGGCGACGGCGCTTACGCTCTCACCGTGACCGAAGGGCCCGCACCGGCGCCGACGGAGGCCATCGAGATCGGCGTGACCGTTGAAGGCGAGCTGACCGCCAGCGACGGCAAGAGCGAGTCCGGCGGGGCCGCCGACGCCTACCGGTTCTCGGGCCGCGAGGGACAGCGGGTCCGGATCGACATGAGCTCGTCGGACTTCGACACCTATCTGCAGCTGTTCGATGACAACCGCGTCAGTCTGGCCGAGGACGACGACGGGGGGTCCGAAGGGACGGACTCCCGTTTGACATTCACCCTGCCGCGCACGGGCGCCTATGTCGTCGAGGCGCGTGCTTTCGCCGAAGGCGCTGGCGCCTATGCGCTGACCATCACCGAGATCGAGCCTGAGCAGCCGCCCCGCACGCTGGCCTTCGGCGAAACGCTTCAGGGTGAAATCGGCGAAGGTGATTCGATCGACAACGAGGATCGGGGTTTCGACGCCTATGCCCTGACCGGTCAGGCGGGTCAGCGGATCCAGGGGATCATGCGCTCGGGCGACTTCGACACCTTCCTGCAGATCGGCCGCGCCGGGGCGGAGTTCGAAGCCCTGGCGTCCGACGACGACGGACTTGGCGAAGGGACGGATTCGCGGCTCAGCTACACCCTGCCCGAGGATGGCGACTATGTGCTGCGCGCCCTGCCGTTGGGAACGGACGGCAAGGGTCTCTATTCGCTGGAGCTGGTCGACCGGGGTCCGCAGCCGCAACCGGGCAGTCTGCTGATCGGCGCGACCGCGCGCGGGACCCTGACCGAGGCGGACGCCACGGCCGAGGACAACAGCTTCTACGACGCCTACCGGGTCACACTGAAGGAAGACGAGAAGCTGCTGATCACCATGGTCTCGAATGAGGTCGACAGCTTCGTGGTGGTGGGCAGCGACAAGGACGGCGCCTTCGAGGTGCTGGGATCGGACGACGACAGCCTGTCGGACACCCACGCCAAACTCGAATGGACGGCGCCGGCGGACGGAACCTACGAGATCCGGGCGGGGACCTTCCAGCAGGGGCAGACCGGGGCCTATGCGCTGAACGTCGAGAAGCAGCCCTAGGCCCCTGGCGGGACGTGCTAGACCCGGGGGATGATGCGGCCGGCTGATGATTTCGACCTGATCCTCATTGGCGGCGGGCTGGCGGCCTGCCTGATCGTGTGGCGGCTGGCGCTGGACCGGCCGGAGGTGCGAGTGGCGGTCGTCGAGCGGGACGGCCGGCTGGGGGGGCGGCACACCTGGTCCTTCTTCGACAGCGACATGGATGAGGCGGATCGCGCCTGGCTGGCTCCGGCCGTGGCGCATCGCTGGCCCGGCGGGCATGAGGTCTATTTCCCCGGCCGCAGCCGGGTGCTCGCCACGCCCTACAACAGCCTGACGTCGGAGGGCCTGCACGCGGCTGTCGCGCGGCTCCTGGCCGGTCGGCTGATCGCTGGCGAGGCGACCTCGGTGGATCAGGACGGCGTCGTCCTGACCGATGGCCGCAGACTGTCGGCGCGGGGCGTGATCGACGCGAGGGGGCCGCAGGCCACGGCCCATCTGGACCTGGGCTGGCAGGTCTTCCTCGGCCGGACGGTGCGACTCAGCGAACCCCATGGTCTCGTTCGCCCGACCATCATGGACGCCACCGTGGTCCAGACAGGCGGGTATCGCTTCGTCTACCTGCTGCCGTTCGACGCGCGGACGGTGATGATCGAGGATACATACTACAGCGATAGCGCGACCCTGGACCGGGCCGCGCTGGGGACCCGCATCGACGCCTACATCCGCTCCCGCGGCTGGACCGTCGAGGCCGTCACGGGGGAAGAGGCGGGCGTCTTGCCCATCGCTCTCGACGGCGACATCGACGCCTTCTGGGCCGGGGGGCCGCCCGTGGCCCGGGCTGGCCTGATGGCCGCCCTGTTTCATCCCGTCACCGGCTATTCACTGCCCGACGCTGTGGGTCTGGCGCGCGAGATTTCGGCGGCGACCGATCTCGGCTCGGCCTCGCTGCGGGCCTTGACCGAGGCGCGGTCGAAGCGGCTGTGGCGCGAGCGCGGGTTCTATCGCCTGCTGAACCGGATGCTGTTCCGGGCCGCCGATCCCGGCCGGCGCTGGCGGGTGTTCCAGCGCTTCTACGGCCTCTCTGAAGGCGTGGTGCGGCGCTTCTACGCAGGTCGCAGCACGACGCTCGACAAGGCGCGCATTCTCGCGGGAAAACCCCCCGTGCCGGTCGCGGCCGCCCTGCGGCAGTTGCGCGAATCCGGACGAGGATCATCAGCGTGAGAGACCGGGCGGCGAAACGGGCGGTGGTGATCGGCGCGGGCTTCGGCGGACTGGCCCTCGCCATCCGGCTGCAGCGGGCGGGCGTGAAGACGACCCTGGTCGAGAAGCGCGACAAGCCCGGCGGCCGCGCCTACGTCTGGAACGATCAGGGGTTCGTCTTCGACGCCGGCCCGACGGTGATCACCGATCCCGGCTGTCTGGAAGAACTGTTCGAAGGCACGGGCAGCCGGCTGTCCGACTACGTCGAGCTGCTGCCGGTCGATCCCTTCTATCGACTGCTGTGGGAGGACGGACGCAGCTTCAACTATGCGAACGATCAGGCCGTGCTGGACACCGAGATCGCCAAATTTAATCCGGCCGATGTCGAGGGCTATCGTCGTTTCCACGCCTATTCGGAGGAGCTGTTCCAGGAAGGCTACGTCAAGTTGGGAGCGGTGCCGTTCCAGAGCTTCTGGTCGATGATCAAGGCGGCGCCCGAGCTGGCGCGGCTGGAGAGCTGGAACAGCGTCCACACCATGGTGTCGCGGTACATCAAGGACCCGCAGCTGCGGCAGGCCTTCAGCTTTCACACCCTTCTGGTGGGGGGCGATCCGTTCAAGACCAGTTCGGTCTATGCCCTGATCCATGCGCTGGAGCGGCGTGGCGGCGTCTGGTTCGCCAAGGGCGGCACCGGCGCCCTGATCGCGGGGCTGGCGCGGTTCTTCACCGATCTGGGCGGTGATCTGAGGCTGAATGCGCCGGTGCATTCGATCGACATGGCCGACGGACGGACGACCGGCGTCACCCTGGAGGGCGGCGAGGTCATTCCGGCGGACATGGTCGGGTCCAACGCCGACGTGGTGCACACCTATGAGCGGTTGCTGGGCCATACGCCGCGCGGCAAGGCCAAGGCGAAGTCGCTGAAGGCCAAGCGGTTCTCGATGTCGCTGTTCGTCTGCCATTTCGGACTGAAGACGCCGCAGCCGCAGCTGGCGCATCATTCGATCTGTTTCGGCCCGCGCTACCGGGACCTGATCGGCGAGATCTTCAGGGGGCCGACGCTGCCCGACGACTTCTCCCTTTATCTGCACAGCCCCTGCGCCACCGACCCCGGCATGGCGCCGCCCGGATGTTCGACCCACTATGTGCTGTCGCCGGTGCCGCATCTGGGCGCGGCGGACATCGACTGGGAGATCGAAGGGC
This sequence comes from Brevundimonas sp., assembly GCF_041648615.1. Classification (GTDB taxonomy): domain Bacteria; phylum Pseudomonadota; class Alphaproteobacteria; order Caulobacterales; family Caulobacteraceae; genus Brevundimonas. Next base: position 16,890 of record NZ_JBAZOS010000035.1, on the reverse strand, counting down.
CGCGCTATCGCGACAGGATCCTCGACTATCTGGAGGCGCGCTACATCCCGAACCTGAAGCGCGATCTGGTCACCAGCCGCATCTTCACGCCGGCGGACTTCAAGGGCGATCTGAACGCCCATCTGGGCAGCGCCTTCTCGCTGGAGCCGCTCCTGACCCAGAGCGCCTGGTTCCGGACGCACAACCGCGACGACCGCATCCCGAACCTGTATGTTGTCGGGGCCGGGACCCATCCCGGCGCGGGCATTCCCGGCGTCGTCGGCTCGGCCAAGGCGACCGCGGGCCTGATGCTGGAAGAGGGGGCCTGATGGCCACGGCCGACGCCATTCTGGAAGCTTCGCGGGAGTCCATCGTCAAGGGTTCCAAGAGCTTCCGTTCGGCGTCGCGGCTGTTCGACCCGGAGGTGCGAGAGGACGCCTGGCTGCTGTACGCCTGGTGCCGGGCCTGCGACGACGCCATCGACGGACAGGACCACGGCCACGGTCACGAGGAGATGACGCCGGAGGAACAGCGCCGTCGATTGGAGACCCTCTACGACCAGACGCGGCGGGCGCTGGCGGGGGAGCCGATGGCGGACCCGACCTTCGCCGCCTTCCAGCGCGTGGCGCAGCGCCATCATCTGCCCGAGCGCTGGCCGCTGGATCTGATCGACGGCTTCGCCATGGACGTGGATCATCGCCAGTACCGGACCATCGACGACGTCATGGCCTATTGCTGGCATGTGGCGGGCGTGGTCGGGGTGATGATGGCGCGGGTCATGGGGGCGTCGGACCCCGAGGTGCTGCGGCGGGCGCAGGATCTGGGGCTGGCCTTCCAGCTGACCAATATCGCCCGCGACGTGGTCGAGGACGCGGAGAACGGGCGGGTCTATCTGCCGGCCGACTGGCTGGTCGAGGCCGGGATGGAGCCGACGGCCGAGGCGGTGGCTGATCCGGCCAACCGGGCCCGGGTCCACGCCGTCACGACGCGACTGCTGACGCTTGCCGAGCCCTATTACGACAGCGCCCGCGACGGCCTGCGGGGATTGCCTTTCCGGTCGTCGTTGGCGATCGCGGCGGCGCGCGGCGTCTATCGCGAGATCGGCCGCAAGGTGCGCCGGCGCGGGCCCGGGGTCTGGGGCCAGCGGGTCGTGGTGCGCAAGCCGATGAAGCTATGGCTGTTCGGCCGCGGCTTCCTGATCGCGATCTGGACCCAGGCGCTGGACAAGGGCCGGGTCCCGCCGCCGCGCGCCGTCCTCTGGACCCGGGTCTGAGCGCGTCGCGCGCAGCCGCTTGAGCTCGGCGTGCAGGGCCCTGGGGTCCGGCGCCACCAGGAAGCCGAACGAGACCGCGCCGCCCCGGCTCATCACCGCGTGGTGCAGCCGGTGGGCCTGGATCAGGCGCCGCAGATAGCCGTGGCGCGGGACCCAGCGGAACGGCCAGCGCTGGTGCACGAGGCCGTCGTGGAAGAGGGCGTAGGCCGCGCCGTACAGGGTCACGCCCGTGGCCACGGCGTAGATCAGCCAGGATCCGGTCCACCAGCCGAGGGCGAAGAGGCTGACGCCGGCGATCGAACCGACGACGGCGTACAGGTCGTTGGCCTCGAAGGTCCCCGTGCGGGGCTCGTGGTGGCTGCGATGCCAGACCCAGCCCCAGCCGTGCATGACATGGCGGTGCGACCACCAGGCGACGCCCTCCATCAGGATGAAGACGCCGAGGGCGACGGCGATGAAGGCGACGGGGATCATGGCGGGAGGATACGCCGCGCCGCGGGGCGTTCCAACCGGGCCTCGACGCCGCTAGGGTCGCAGGGAGACCGGAGTGAAGCCGCGTGACCGACATCACCGCCCGCAAGGACCAGCATCTGGACGTGATCCTGTCCGGCCGGGCGCGCCATGGGCTGGACAGCGGCTTCGCCGACGTGCGCTTCGTGCATGAGGCGCTGCCCGATCTGGATCACGGCAAGATCGATCTGGGCGCCGACTTTCTCGGGCGGCGGCTGAAGGCGCCGCTGCTGATCAGTTCGATGACCGGGGGGCCGGCGCGGGCCGAGGCCATCAACGCCCGGCTGGCGGAGGCGGCGCAGCAGCTGGGTATCGCCCTGGCCGTCGGCTCGCAGCGCGCGGCGCTGGAGAGCGGCGGGGCCCCGGGACTGGACATGGCCCTGCGTCTGAAGGCGCCCGACACGCCGATCCTGGCCAATATCGGCGCGGCGCAGCTGACGCGCGGCTTCGGCGTCGACGAGGCGCGGCGGGTGCTGGACATGATCGCCGCCGACGCCCTGATCGTGCACCTGAACCCGCTGCAGGAGGCCTGCCAGCCGGAGGGCGACCGCGACTGGTGGGGCGTCGGGGCGGCGCTGGAGGCCCTGGTCAAGGCGCTGGACGCGCCCGTGGTGGTCAAGGAGACGGGCGCGGGCCTGTCGGCGGCGACGGCGCGGCGGCTGCTGGCCATGGGGGTGGCGGCGGTCGATGTGGCCGGGGCCGGCGGCTCCAACTGGGCCACGGTCGAGGGGGAGCGGTCGACGGGCGCGGCGGACAAGGCCCATGCCGCGGCCTTCGCCGACTGGGGCATACCGACGGCGCGGTCGATCGCCGAGGTGCGGGCAGCCTGCCCGAAGGCGACCATCATCGGCTCGGGCGGGGTCCGCGACGGGGTGGACGCGGCCAAGGCGATCCGGCTGGGGGCCGACATGGTCGGGCAGGCGGCGGGGGTGCTGGCGGCGGCGACCGTTTCGACCGAGGCGGTGGTCGAACATTTCCAGACCGTGATCCGGCAGATGCGGACCGTCTGTTTCTGCACCGGCTCGGCCAATCTGACGGCGTTGCGCAGGGCGCCGCTGCAGGACTGAGCGAGGGGGCGAGAGTCCCGTACTTCCTGCAAAAAATTCTGCGCAAATCTGCAGTCGCGGCTGAACCGGCCGTGGGGCCGGAAACCGGGCCTGACGAAGCGGCGCGGCCTGTGTTGGAGATTGTCAAAGACCCCGCCCGGCGGGCGTTGGAGGACTACACCACGGGCACGCGTCAAAAGCGGTCGCACGGGCCCTGGGGCGCTCGATTTCCGCTTTCCGAAGGGGCGGAAGTCGCGGATTCCGGGGGCGAGAGTAGCGGGTCGGAGGGGGCGGGAGTCTTCATTCACGCCGACGGCAGAAGGCCCCCGGCGAAGGCCCGGTAGCGGCCCGCCCGGACGCCGTCCGTGGCGCGGGCGATGTCGGGCGCGAAATAATGATCCGAGCCGTAGGCGGCGGCGGCCTCGCGGACGATGGCCCAGACCTTTTCCAGATCGGGCGAGGTGGTCAGCGGGCGGTGGAACTCGATTCCCTGGGCGGCGGCCAGCAGTTCGATGCCGACCACGGCGGCCGTGTTCTCGGCCATGTCCAGCAGGCGGCGGGCGCCGTGGGTGGCCATGGAGACGTGGTCCTCCTGATTGGCCGAGGTGGGCACGGTGTCGATACTGCAGGGGTGGGCGACCATCCGGTTCTCGGCGACGAGGGCGGCGGCGGTGACCTGGGCGATCATGAAGCCGGAGTTCAGCCCGCTCTCCTTCACCAGGAAGGCCGGCAGTTCGCTCATCTTGGGGTCGACCAGGATGGAGGTGCGGCGTTCGGAGATATTGCCGATCTCGCACAGGGCCATGGCGAGCATATCGGCTGCGAAAGCAACGGGTTCGGCGTGGAAGTTTCCACCGGAGATGACGTCGCCCTCTTCGATGAAGACCAGCGGATTGTCGGTGACGGCATTGGCCTCGCGCTCCAGGGTCGCGGCGGCGTTGGTCAGCACGTCGAGCACGGCGCCCATGACCTGGGGCTGGCAGCGCAGGGAGTAGGGGTCCTGCACCTTGTGGCAATGCTCGCGGTGGCTGTCGCGGATGGCAGAGCCGGCCATCAGTTCGCGCAGGCGGGCGGCGACGGCGATCTGGCCGGGCTGGCCGCGCAGGGCGTGGATGCGGGCGTCGAACGGGGCGTCGGAGCCCTTCAGCGCATCGACCGACAGGGCCCCGGCGGCGAGGCCGGCGGCGAAGGCGGCCTCGGCGGCGAACAGGCCGGCGAGGGCGAGGGCGGTGGAGCACTGGGTGCCGTTGAGGAGGGCGAGGCCTTCCTTGGGGCCGAGGGTGAGGGGGGTCAGGCCCACGCGGGCGAGGGCGGCCTCGGCGGACAGGGTTTCGCCCTTATGACGGGCCTCGCCGACGCCGATCAGGACGCAGGACATATGGGCCAGGGGGGCGAGGTCGCCCGAGGCGCCGACCGAGCCCTTGGACGGGATGCAGGGCAGGACGTCGGCGTTGACCATGGCGATCAGGGCCTCGAGCGTTTCGCGGCGGATGCCCGAGGCGCCCTTCGACAGGCTGGCGATCTTCAGCACCATCAGCAGGCGGACGACGTTGTCGGGCAGCAGGGCCCCGACGCCGCAGGCGTGGCTGAGGACGAGGTTCTTCTGCAGCGTCTCGAGGTCCTCCGTGGCGATGGAGGTGTTGGCCAGCAGGCCGAAGCCGGTGTTGACGCCATAGACGGTGCGCCCTTCGGCCACGATGGCGGCGACCACGGCGGCGCCGCGTTCGACGGCCGTCCAGGCGGCGGGGGCGAGGACGACGGCGCCGGGGCCGTCGAGAACGGCGCGAAGCTGGGCGAGGGTGAGGGGGGATTGGCCGAGGGTGAGGGTCATGGGGTGGTCCAACATCAGATCCCTCTCCCGGCGGGAGAGGGCTTGAGCGCACGAGCGCGAAGCGATCGTTCTTGCGCGAAAGGGTGAGGGGCTGAGGTGCGGGATGGGGGGCGCCGTGACCCCTCACCCGACCGCGCCAGGACGACGGCTGCGCCGCCGTGCGCGATCTCCCTCTCCCGCCGGGAGAGGGTCACATGATGCTCGGCAGGTTGAGGCCGTGTTCGCGGGCGGCGTCTTTGGCGATTTCATATCCCGCATCCGCATGGCGCATGACGCCGGTGGCGGGGTCGTTCCAGAGGACGCGTTCGAGGCGTTTCGCGGCCTCGGGCGTGCCGTCGGCGACGATGACCACGCCGGAGTGCTGGCTGTAGCCCATGCCGACGCCGCCGCCATGATGCAGCGAGACCCAGCTGGCGCCCGAGGCGGTGTTGAGCAGGGCGTTCAGCAGGGGCCAGTCGGAGACGGCGTCCGACCCGTCAATCATTGATTCCGTCTCGCGGTTGGGGCTGGCGACCGAGCCGGAGTCGAGATGGTCGCGGCCGATGACGATCGGGCCGCTGAGCTCGCCCGAGGCGACCATGTCGTTGAACATCAGGCCGGCGCGGTGGCGGTCGCCGAGGCCGATCCAGCAGATCCGGGCGGGCAGACCCTGGAAGGCGATCCGCTCTGCGGCCATGTCGAGCCAGCGATGCAGGCCGGCGTTGTCGGGGAACAGCTTTTTCATCGCCGCGTCGGTCTTGCGGATGTCGTCCGGGTCGCCGGTCAGGGCGGCCCAGCGGAAGGGGCCTATGCCGCGGCAGAACAGCGGGCGGATGTAGGCGGGGACGAAGCCGGGGAAGTTGAAGGCGCTGGCCACGCCCGCGTCGAAGGCGACCTGGCGGATGTTGTTGCCGTAGTCGGTGACGGGCACGCCGGCGGACTGGAAGTCGAGCATGGCCTGGACGTGGACCGCGCAGGAGGCGCGGGCGGCGGCCTCGACGGCGGCGGGGTCGGAGACGCGCCTGTCTTCCCACTCGGCGACGGTCCAGCCCTGCGGCAGATAGCCGTTGATCAGGTCGTGGGCGCTGGTCTGGTCGGTGACGAGATCGGGGCGCACGCCGCGTTTGACGAGTTCAGTCAGAACATCCGCCGCATTGCCCAAGAGGCCGACGGATATGGCTTTTCCGTCCGTCTTCGCCTGTTCGATCAGGGCCAGGGCCTCATCCAGGGTCTCGGCCATGAGGTCGAGGTAGCGGGTCCTGAGACGCATCTCGATGCGGCTGCGTTGGCATTCCACCGCGAGGCAGGAGGCGCCCGCCATGGTCGCGGCCAGGGGTTGGGCCCCGCCCATGCCGCCGAGGCCGGCGGTCAGGATCCACCGACCCGACCAGTCGCCGCCATAGTGCTGGCGTCCGGCCTCCATGAAGGTCTCCCAGGTGCCCTGAACGATGCCCTGGGTGCCGATGTAGATCCACGAGCCGGCCGTCATCTGGCCGTACATCATCAGCCCCTTGCGATCGAGCTCGTTGAAATGCTCCCACGTCGCCCATCTGGGCACCAGGTTGGAGTTGGCGATCAGGACCCGGGGGGCGTCGGCATGGGTGCGGAAGACGCCGACCGGCTTGCCCGACTGGACCAGCAGTGTCTGGTCGGGTTCGAGGTTGCGCAGCTCGGTGACGATGCGGTCGAACGACGGCCAGTCGCGCGCGGCCTTGCCGATGCCGCCGTAGACGACGAGGTCCTCGGGGCGTTCGGCCACCTCGGGATCGAGGTTGTTCATCAGCATGCGCAGGGCGGCCTCGGCGGCCCAGGTCTTCGCGGTCATCTCCAGGCCGCGCGGGCTGCGGATGACGCGGGTGTTCGGGGTGGTTTGAGTCGTCATGAGGGGGTTCTAGCGCCTTCTTCCCCCGGGGGAGAAGCACCGGCCCCTTGTCATCCCGGAATCGCCGGAGGCGATATCCGGGACGGCCTCTGACGTCAGATGAGCGCTCCCGGAAGTCGCGTAGCGGCTATCCGGGAGACAGGCGGGTCGCGTCCGGCTGTCTCCCGGCTCAGCCCTGACGGGCTGTCCGGGAGGGGGGAGTGCGCGTCCGTCCCGTCCCGGCTCTCCGCTTCGCTTCGGCCGGGATGACAAGGGGCCGCTTCAGTCGTCGAAGAGAGGCCGGGGCCTCGGCCTTCTCCCCTGAGGGGAGAAGGGGTTATGTGGATGGATGACCGAATCCGAAGCCCTGTCGTGGCGTTCCGTCGCCGACCTCGTGGGAAACCACCCGGACGCCCCCGTCGCCGTGATCGGCGCGGGCCTGAACGAGCGCTCGCTGACGCCGGGGCGGTGCGACCTCGGGCCGAAGGCGTTCCGGGCCGTGCTGCCGCGGTTCTCGACCTATGACGTGGAGACGGGGGCCGAACTGACGACGCGGGTGCACGATGCGGGCGACGTGGCGCTGAAGGGCGTGTCGCCGGCGGACGCCTTCGCGCCGGTGCGGGACGCGGTGAGGACGCAGGCGGCGCGCGGGCTCACGGTGCTGGTCGGGGGCAACAATGCGATCACCCGGCCGGGCGTGCATGCGCTGGGGCTCGATCAGGTCGGGGTGTTGACGCTGGACGCCCATTTCGACCTGCGCGACACCGATCAGGGCCTGACCAACGGCAATCCGATCCAGGCGCTGCTGGAGGACGGACTCCGCGGCGAACGCATCAGTCAGGTCGGGCTGGCGCCCTTCGCCAACACGCGGCGGGCGCATGAGAAGGCGAAGGCCGCGGGGATATCCGTGCGGACGGCGCGGGACTGCCGCGATCAGGGGCTGGCGACCGTGGTCGGGCAGGAGCTGTGGCGGCTGTCGGCGCTGTGCGAGGTGATCTTCGTCGATTTCGACATCGACGTGATCGACCGCAGCCAGTGGCCGGCGTCTCCGGGGGCGCGGCCGGGCGGGGTTTCAGCGCAGGACTTCTTCGACGCCACACGGGTCATCGGGGCGCATCCGAAGGTGAAGGCGGTGGACCTGACGGAATACGATCCGTCTCTGGAGATCGGCGACCTCGGCGCGCTGACGGCGGGGCGGTGGTTCTGCGAACTGCTGGCGGGGTTCGAGGCGCGATGATCCGCGCGGACAGGCTCATCACCGACTGCCGCCTTGCGACCATGGTCGAGGGCGGGGAGCCGTACGGTGCGATCGAGGACGGGGCGATCCTGATCCGCGACGGGCGGATCGCCTGGGTGGGGGCGCGGACTGATTTGCCGGCGCATGAGGCGGTCCGGATCGATCGGCTGGACGGACGCTGGGTCACGCCGGGGCTGATCGACTGCCACACCCATCTGGTCTTCGGCGGCGACCGCTCGGGAGAGTTCGAACAGCGGCTGAACGGCGCGACCTACGAGGAGATCGCCCGCGCGGGCGGCGGCATCGTCTCGACCATGGCGGCGACGCGGGCGGCGTCGGAGGATGAGCTTTATGCGAGCGCCCTGACGCGGCTGGCGGGGCTGAAGGCGACGGGCGTCACGACCGTCGAGATCAAGTCCGGCTACGGGCTGGACCGCGACACCGAGCTGAAGATGCTGCGGGTGGCGCGGCGGATCGGCCGCGAGGCGGGGGTCAGGGTGCGGACCAGCTATCTGGGCCTGCACGCCGTGCCGCCGGAACACCGGGCGGACCGGGCGGCCTATGTCGATCTGGCCATCGACGGGATCCTGCCGGCGGCGCAGGCCGAGGGGCTGGTGGACGCGGTGGACGCCTATTGCGAGCCCATCGCCTTCACGATCGAGGAGACAGCGCGGCTGTTCGATCGGGCGCGGGCGCTGGGCCTGCCGGTCAAGCTGCATGCGGACCAGCTGTCCGACGGCGGCGGGGCGGCGCTGGCGGGGCGGTATCAGGCCCTGTCGGCGGACCATGTGGAGCACACGACCGAGGCGGGGGTGCGGGCCATGGCCGAGGGGGGCGTGGTCGCGGTGCTGCTGCCGGGGGCCTATCTGATGCTGCGCGAGACGACGCCGCCGCCGATCGCGCTGTTCCGGGCGCACGGGGTCGCCATGGCGGTGGCGACGGACTGCAATCCGGGCACCTCGCCGGTGGCCTCGATGACGGCGGCGATCACCCTGGCCTGCGTGCAGTTCCGGCTGACGCCCGAGGAGGCGCTGGCGGGGGCGACGCGGCATGCGGCGAAGGCTCTGGGGCTGGGGCACGAGATCGGCACGCTGGCGGCGGGCAAGGCGGCGGATCTGGCGGTCTGGGACATCACCCGGCCGGCGGAACTGGCCTATTGGCTGGGCAAGCCGCTGCTGGACCGGGTCTATGTGGCGGGCGAGGCGCGCTGACGGCCGCGAATCCCTCTATGACGGACGCCGGAGACCCTCATGAGCCGACGTCCGGACGCCATCGAATGCCTGCTGATCGCCGCCCTGGTGGCGACGACGGGGCTGCTTGGCCTGGCCGCCGTCCTGTTGACCCGGTCCGTGACGGGCTGAACCCGCCGCTCAGGTCCGCCAGATCACCTTGTCGGCCAGGTCGGGACGCGGCCGTTCCAGCGGCGGCTCCGTCAGGGTCCCGATGTGGATGAAGCCCGCGACCCGTTCGCCGCCGCCGACGTCGAGGACGTCCAGCGCCTGGGGATCGTAGCTGTACCAGTCGGTGATCCAGCTGGCGGCGTAGCCGAGGGCGTTGGCGGCGTGTTCGAGATTCATGCAGACGGCGCCGGCCGACATCTGCTGTTCCCACTCGGGGACCTTGGCGCTGGGGACCGGGGCGGACACGACCATGAGGGTGACCGGCGCGGCGATCAGCTTGCCCAGGACGGCGCGGGCCTGATCGGGCTGGGGCTGGAAGGCGGCCAGGGGCGTGAGCGCCTCGGCGAGGGCGGCGCGGGTCTGGCGGCCGAGGACGACGAACCGCCAGGGGAACAGCTTGCCGTGGTCCGGCGTGCGGGCGCCGAGGGTCAGGATCTCCTCGATCTCGGCTTTCGAGGGGCCGGGATCGGTCAGGGCCTGGGCGGGCGCGGACCGGCGGGTCGCCAGCCTGAGGCGCATCTCGTCCGAGGCCGTGGCGGGAGGAACAGGGTCGCCAAGGGCGAAAATCGGCAGGGCGGGGCGGGTCATGCGGATGACATGGCGTCGGCCGGGCGCGACGTCAAACGCCGGACGCCGTTGCGGGATCGGCGGACCCTCGCCATACGCACGCCATGACCGATTCCCGCGCCGCCTTCGATGACGACCGCCCGCTGCCCGCCTGGGACGACGGAAGCGACCGGCCGCCGCCGTGGCGGGATCATGGCTCGACCACCCTGTTCGAAAGTCCCTGGATGCGGCTGACGCAGCACGAGGCGACGGCGCCGACCGGGTTCAGGGCGAGCTATGCGGTCATGCGGCCGGGCAATCTGTCGGTCGGGGTGCTGCCGGTGCACGAGGACGGCACGGTGACCCTGGTCGGCCAGCAGCGCTTCGCCCTGATGAACTGGTCGTGGGAAATGCCCGAGGGCGGCGCGCCGTTCGACGAGGATCCGATCGCGGGCGCGCGCCGCGAGCTGATGGAGGAGGCGGGGCTTGAGGCGGCGACGTGGATCCCCGCCTACAAGGCCGAGATGAGCAATTCGATCACCGACGAGCGGGCCATGGCCTGGATCGCATGGGGCCTGACGCCCGTGCCGGTCGCGCCGGACCCGACCGAGATCATCCGCATCGTGCGCGTGCCGTTCGGGGACCTTCTGCGCGAGATCGGGACCGGCGCGATCCGGGACATGTTCACCCTGGCGACGACGCTCAGGGCCTACCATATGGCGCGGGAAGGCGAACTGCCGCCCGAACTGGCGAAGGCCATGCTGGCGAGCGTATGATGCAGCCGATGGAGACTCCGATGCCCAAGCTGGAAGTCGTGGCCGCGCGCAATGAGCCCTGGGCGCTGTTGCGCGCCGCGGCCGAGGACACCGTGCGCGCCGAGCCGCATCTGGCGTCGCAGTTGAACGCGGTGATCCTGTCGCACAGCGACCTGGCCTCGGCCCTCAGCTTCCAGATCGCGCGCAAGCTGGGCGACAGCGAACTGGGCGCCATGTCGGTGCGCGAGATCTGCCGCGACGCCTTCGACGCCGAACCGGCGATCGTCGCCTCGGCGGAGGCCGATCTTCAGGCCGTGGCCGAGCGCGATCCGGCGATCAAGACGCTGTTGCAGCCCTTCCTCTACTTCAAGGGCTTCCAGGCGCTGCAGGCCCACCGCGTGGCCCACTGGCTGTGGAGGCAGGGGCGCGAGGCGCTGGCGTTCCACTTCCAGAGCCGCATCTCGGAGCTGTTCCAGGTCGATATCCACCCCGCCGCCCGGATGGGCTCGGGCCTGTTCCTCGATCATGGCACGGGCATCGTCATCGGCGAGACGGCGGTGGTCGGGGACGAGGTGTCGATGCTGCACGCCGTCACCCTGGGCGGCACCGGCGCCGAACGCGGCGACCGACATCCCAAGATCGGCAAGGGCGTGTTGCTGGGCGCGGGGGCCAAGGTGCTGGGCAACATCACCGTCGGCGACTACGCCAAGGTGGCCTCGGGCTCGGTGGTGCTGAAGGACGTGCCGGCCGGATGCACGGTGGCCGGGGTCCCGGCCCGGCTGGTCAACTGCCCGACCGAGGCGACGCCGGCGCGGACGATGGACCACACGCTGGCGGACATCGTCTACGACTTCGTCATCTGACCGGTCTCCTCCCCATAAATGGGGAGGTGGCGCGACGCGGCTTCGCGTCGTGACGGAGGGGGCGACGCCGGCCGGGCCGGTGGATCGCCGATTCCCGTCATCGAGTCGCCCCCTCCGTCTCGTCGGCTTCGCCTCCGATCCACCTCCCCATCTGCGATGGGGAGGAGACAGCAATCCGGGGTTTCCCTGCCGGACGGGTTTCTCTAGGGTCCGCGGCTTCAAGAGTGATCCCCGAGGCCGACCATGAACACCGCCGACATGAAGCGCGTCGAGACGCACCTGAAGCGCACCTTCAACACGGGCGGCATCATCCTGAAGCCGCGCGGCAAGCCCAATGACTCCTGCGAGGTCTATGTCGGCGACGAGTTCATCGGCGTCGTCTTCGAGGACGAGGACGAGGCCGGCAGCTTCATGTTCGAGATGGCGATCCTGGCCGAAGACCTGCCGCAGGACTGAGTTTCTCCGGCGCGAGCCGGGCACGAAAAAGCGCCGGTGGAGCGATCCACCGGCGCTTCGTCGTTCAGACGTCCGCGACTACTTCTTGCCGAAGATCGCGTCGAGCAGGCCGGACAGGAAACCCTTCTCGGCGGGCCTGGCGGCCGGTTTCGGAGCGGGAGTCGCGGCCGGCGCGGCGACGACGGGCCTGGGCGCGGGTGCAGCGGCGGCGGCCACCGGCTTCGGCGCTCCGGCCGGAGCAGCCGCCGGCTTCGCGGCGACGGGCTTGGGCGCGGCAACCGGCTTGGCGACCGGCTTCTTCGCGGCGGGTTTGGCGGCGGCTTTCGGCGCGGCCTTCACGGCCGGTTTGGCGGCGACCTTCTTCACCGGGGGCTTCTTCGCCGCAGCGGGCTTGGGCGCGGCGGCCTTGGCGGGAGCCACCGTCTTCGTCGCCGGCCTGGCGGCGGCCTTCGGCGCAGCCTTCACAGCCGGCTTGACGGCGGCCTTGGGCGCAGCGCCCCTGGCGGCGGGTTTCGCAGCGGCTTTCGGCGCGGCGCTCGACTTTGTCGCCGGTTTCGGCTTGGAAGCGGCGACGGCCGCCTTCGGTTTGGCGGTACTCGGCTTGGATGGTGCTTTAGCCATGGATTCCCCGACCCCTCGGTTCAGTTGGTTGATGCTGGCGGCGGAGCGCACGCCAGCGCGCGCCTCGATTCGATATGATAGCGGTGTTTGAGAAATGTCCGAGTCCGCAGTTCAAATAATCGCGCGCGGTCCCCGCGACATCGCCGAAGCCGCCGCCGCCTCGCTGGATTCCGATCCGCTGCTGGAAGGCGCGACCTATTCGATTCTCGAGGAAGACGAGGATCGGGGCATCTGGCGCATCGACGCCTTCCCGAATGACGCCGACGACGCGCGCGGCATCGAGGCGCGGCTGAAGGCGCATGACGGCCTGTCTGTCGTGGTCGAGAAGCTGGCCGACGCCGACTGGCTGGCCATGTCGCTGTCGGGCCTGCCGCCCGTTCGGGCCGGGCGGTTCTTCGTCTACGGCGCCCACGATCAGGGCATCGTGCCGAGCAACACCGTCAATCTGAAGATCGACGCCGGCGCCGCCTTCGGCACCGGCCACCACGGCACGACGGTGGGCTGTCTGGTCGCCTTCGACGAACTGCTGAAGCGCGAGCGGTTCGAGCGGGTGCTGGACGTCGGCTGCGGCACGGGCGTGCTGGCGATCGCGGCGGCGAAGACGGGTTCGAAGGTCGCGGTCGGCACCGATATCGACCAGCCTTCGGTGCGCATCGCCAACGAGAACGCCAAACTCAACCAGGCCAACGCCCGCTTCGTCCACGCCTTCGGCCTGAACGACCGCAAGGTGCGGGGGCAGGGGCCCTATGATCTGGTCTTCGCCAACATCCTGGCCCCGCCGCTGGTGAGCCTGTCGCAGGACATCAAGGAGGCGCTGAGCCTGGGCGGGGTGGCCATCCTGTCGGGCCTGCTGCGGACCCAGGAACGGCGCGTGTCGGCGGCCTATCTGTCGCGCGGCTTCATTCTGGAGCGGCGCATCCATCGCGACGCCTGGAGCGCCCTGGTTCTGAGACGGGTGGGTTAACGGGAACGGAGGCGAAGTGCAGCCGTTGCGGCAGTTCATTGGAGGACTGCCTTGTGACCCAGTACGATCCGAACGACCCGAACCGCATACCGCCCGGCACGCCGGTCTATACCGAGACCGTGACCACCGGCACGCCGACCCACACTGAAACCGTGGAGACCACGGTGGTGCGCGAGGCCAACAACACCGGATGGTGGATCGCCGGCATCCTCGGCGGCCTCGTCATCATCGCCGTGCTGTTCATCCTGTTCTCGCGCGGCGAGCCGCAGACGGACGAGGCGCTGCTGCAGGCCCAGGCGGACGCCGCGGCGGCCCAGGCCCAGGCCGATTCGGCCCTGATCCAGGGTCAGGTCGCGGGCGCCCAGGCCAGCGTCGACATCGCCCGCGCCGACGCCGCCCGCTCGCAGGCCGAGGCCGTCCGCGCCGCCAGCGACGCCCGCGCCGCCGAGGCGCGTTCGTCCACGCCGGTGATCATCGAGCGTCAGGTCCAGGCGCCGGCCCCCTCGGGCGGCGTCGCCGTGGTCACGCCGACCGCGCCGCAGAACTAGGGCGCAGTCGCCTCTCCCTCCCCCTTGTGGGGAGGGATGTCGGCGCGAAGCGACGACAGGGTGGGGACGGCTCGATGATCTGCCGAGCCGCCCCCACCCGGTCGCTGCGCGACCACCCTCCCCGAGGGGGAGGGAGAAGGTTTTTGCGGCCTCTCCCCTTCACCGGCGCGCCGGTGCTATGCCTCGCCCATGCGCCAGTCCTTCGACGAAACCACCGATCCGTCCTTCGGGGCGAAACACCTTCCCCGCGTCCGCGCGAAGATGGCCGAGCAGGGCCTCGACGGCCTGCTGGTCCCGCACGAGGACGAACACCAGAACGAATATCTGCCCGCGGCCAACGACCGGCTGGCCTGGCTGACCGGATTCACCGGCTCGGCCGGGGCGGGCGTGGTGATGAAAGACCGCGCCGCCGTCTTCGCCGACGGGCGCTATACGGTCCAGGTCCGGGCCCAGGTCGATGCGGGCCAGTTCGAGATTCTCGACCTCGACGACGGCGGCGTGGCCAGATACCTCGAGCGCGCGCCGACGGGTTCGGTGATCGGCTACGATCCGCGGCTGCACAGTCCCGACGCCCTGGCGCGGCTGAAGCGGGCGGCGGCCAAGGCCGGGGCCGAGCTGAAGCCCGTCGAACCCAATCCGCTGGATCTGGCCTGGGGGGACGAACGTCCCGGGCAGCCGAGCGCGCCCGTCGCGCCGCACGAGGACCGCTACGCCGGCGAGAGCAGCGCCTCGAAGCGCGCGCGCATCGGCGAGGCGGTGGCGAAGGCCGGAGCCGATGCGGCGGTGCTGACGGCGCCCGCGTCGCTGGCCTGGCTGTTCAACATCCGCGGCGGCGACGTGATCCGCACGCCCCTGCCGCTGGGGCAGGCGGTGGTGAAGGCCGACGGCACGGCGAAGCTGTTCCTCGACCCGCGCAAGGTCACCAACGAACTGCCCGCCTGGCTGGGCGACGCCGTGACGATCGAGGCGCCCGAGGCGCTGGACGGCGCTCTGGACGCCCTGTCGGGCCAGAAGGTGCTGATCGATCCGGGCCAGTCCTCCGCCTGGTATTTCGACCGTCTGGCGGCCGCCGGCGCGACCGTGGTGCGCGGCATGGACCCCTGCACCCTGCCGCGCGCGACCAAGAATCCGGTCGAGATCGAGGGCAGTCGTCAGGCCCATATCCGCGACGGCGCCGCCCTGACCCGCTTCCTGCACTGGATCGACACGGTCGGGCAGGAGACCCTGCCCGACGAGCGTCAGGTGGCCGAGGCGCTGGAGGGTTTCCGCGAGGCCACAGGCGCGCTGAAGGACCTGTCCTTCGACACCATCGCGGGGGCCGGCCCCAACGGCGCCCTGCCGCACTACAAGCCCGTGACCGGCACCCTGCGCCGGATGGAGAAGGGCAGCCTGCTGCTGGTGGACGGCGGCGGCCAGTATCTGGACGGCACCACGGACGTCACCCGCACCGTCGCCGTGGGCGAGCCGACGGCCGACCAGCGCCGCATGTTCACCCTGGTGCTGAAGGGCCATGTGGCCATGGCCGTGGTGCGCTTCCCGGCCGGCACCACGGGGCACCAGCTCGACGCCCTGGCGCGGCTGCCGATGTGGATGCAGGGCTTCGACTACGACCACGGCACCGGCCACGGCGTCGGCTCGTATCTGGGCGTCCACGAGGGGCCGCAGCGGATCGCCAAGGCGGTGAATACCCAGCCGCTGCTGACCGGCATGATCCTGTCCAACGAGCCCGGCTATTACCGCGAAGGCCACTGGGGCATCCGTATCGAGACCCTGCAGGTGGTGACGCCGCCCGAGCCCATCCCCGGCGGCGAGCGGCCGATGCACGGCTTCGAACAGCTGACCCTGGCCCCGCTGGACCGCAAGCTGATCGACGTCGCCCTGCTGACCCCGGACGAGCGGGCCTATGTCGACGCCTATCATGCGGAGGTGCTGGCCAAGGTCGGGCCGCTGCTCGACGGGGCGGCGCTGGACTGGCTGAAGGCGCAGGCGGCCCCCTTGAAATAAGGCCGAACGGCGCCCATCTCCGGCGGGTCGGCGGCAGCGTCGCCGGCCCCCCGCATTTCAAGGAGAGCGCTCATGAAGACGCGCACGCTGGGCCGTTCGGGTCCTGAAGTTTCGGCCATCGGCCTGGGCTGCATGGGCATGGCCGCCTTCTATGGTCAGCCGTCCGACGAGGGGCAGGCGACGGCGGTGATCCACCGCGCGCTCGACCTCGGCGTCACCTTCCTCGACACGGCCGAGATGTACGGCCCGCACACCAATGAGATCCAGGTCGGCAAGGCCCTGGCCGACCGGCGCGACCGCGCCTTCGTGGCGACCAAATTCGGCATCGGCTACAACGCCGACCGCACCGCCCTGGCGGTCGACGGTTCGCCGGCGAACGTGCGCCGCGCCATCGAGGGCAGCCTGAAGCGGCTGGGGATGGACCACGTCGATCTCTACTATCTGCACCGCGTCGATCCGAACACGCCGATCGAGGAGACGGTCGGGGCGATGGGCGAGCTGGTGAAGGAGGGCAAGGTGCGCTTCCTCGGCCTGTCGGAGGCCTCGCCGGAGACGCTGCGCCGGGGTCATGCGACCCATCCGATCACCGCCCTGCAGACCGAATATTCGCTGTGGAGCCGCGAGCCCGAGGACGAATTGTTCGCGACCTGCGAGGACCTGGGCATCGGCTTCGTGCCCTACAGCCCGCTGGGGCGGGGCTTCCTGTCGGGCGAGATCAAATCGGTCGACGACCTGGCCGAGGACGATTTCCGGCGCTCGAACCCGCGCTTCCAGGGCGAGAATTTCCAGAAGAACATCGACCTGGTGAAGGCTGTGGCCGGGATCGCGGCGGACAAGGGCGTGACGGCGGCGCAGCTGGCCCTGGCCTGGGTGCTGGCGCAGGGGCCGCATCTGGTTCCGATCCCCGGAACGCGACGCATCCGCACGCTGGAAGAGAATGCGGCGGCGGTGGATCTCGAACTGACAGCCGACGATCTGGCGCGGATCGAGGCGGTCTTCCCCAAGGGCGCGGCCTCG